>SEEM01000109.1 GCA_004144595.1 Hyphomicrobiales bacterium | reverse complement strand
GGGCTCGCACGAGCGTCGGACAAGGCGCCGTCATCAAAACAGGAGGGGTATCATGCTTCATGTCGTGAAACAGGGTTCCGGGCTGCGCCGCGCCTTGCGTTGCAGCGTCGCTGCGGCCGGCTTCGCGCTGCTCGCGGGCACGGCGTCGGCTCAGGTGCTGGAGGTTGCCGTCGAGGCTTCGCCCGCCGGTCTCGACCCGCATATCGTCACGGCCTTCGCCTCGTCCCAGATCGTGCTCGGCCCGATCTACGAGGGCCTGACCGCCCTCGACAAGGACCTCAACATCATACCGGGCCTCGCCCAGTCCTGGACCGCCTCGACGGACGGCAAGACGGTAACCTTCAAGCTGCGCCCCGGCGTCACCTTCCATGACGGCAAGCCGATGGAGGCGGAGGACGTCGCCTCCTCGCTGCGCCGCGTGCTGTCGAAGGATGTCGGCTCGCCGCTCGCCAGCCGCCTTTCGGCCATGGAGAGTGCGACCGCCGTGGACGCGACGACGCTGGAGCTGAAGCTGAAGGAGCCCTCCGCGCCGCTGCTCGCCTCGCTCACCGGCATCGCGATCGTGCCGCGCGGGCTGGAGACCAACAAGGACGCGCTGCAACGCGCGCCTGTCGGCACCGGCCCGTTCAAGTTCGAGGAATGGCAGCCCAACGGCTTCATCCGCCTTGCCAAGCATGCCGGCTACTGGAACGCCGCGGAGGTCAAGCTCGCGGGCGTGAAGTTCAACTTCGTGCCGGAAGCGGCGACCCGCCAGGTCGGCATCGGCAACGGCCAGTTCGCGCTGCTGCCGCATATCGATGCGGCGACCGCGCTCCAGCTCAAGGGCAAGCCGAATATCGCGATGCAGGAGACCACCGAGCTCGCCTACACGCTGATCGGCATGAACACATCGAAGCCGCCCTTCGACAATGCGAAGGTGCGCGAAGCCCTGAACTATGCGCTGAACCGCAAGGAGATCATCGACGCGGCGCTGTTCGGCAGCGGCACCCCGGCGGCCCCGCTCCCGGCCGTGCTGAAGGACTGGGCCGTCGATGTGAAGGACCTGCCCTGCTACGCCTATGACCCGGCCAAGGCCCAGGCTCTGCTCAAGGAGGCCGGCGTCGCGACGCCGGTTACGGTCAGCATGACCGTGCTGCCGCGGCAGGACATCCGCGACATCGCGCAGGTGGTGCAGCAGCAGCTCGGCAAGGCCGGCTTCAAGGTGGAGTTGAAGAACCCCGAGCTCGGCCAGTTCGTGCAGGACTGGCGCAACTCGAATTTCGACCTCTTCGCCTCGACCAATGCCGGCAGCATCGAGCCGGACGATTATTTCTACCGCGCCTTCCGCACCGGCGGCTCGACCAACGTCTTCAAGTACAGCAACCCCGATCTCGACACGCTGCTCGACAAGGGCCGTGCGACGCTGGACAAGCCGGCGCGTCAGGCCGCCTATCGCGATGCGCAGAAGATCCTGGGCTGCACCGGGCCTGCGGCGCATATCGCCTACCCCACCCTGTTCAGCGCGGTGCGCAGCAACCTGCAGGGCTACGACATCTACGCCAACCGCTCGCTGGTCTCGCTCGGCCGCGCCAGCCTGCGCTGACAAGGCAAAGGTCGAGGCATGCTCCGTCATCTGCTGCAGCGCAGCCTCGACCTCGTGATCGTGCTGTTCGGGATTTCCGTGATCGTCTTCCTGATGATCCGGCTGATCCCGGGCGACGCGGTCGCGATCATGCTCGGTGCCAATACCGAGGTGACGCCGGAGCGCATCGCCGCGATGCGCGGGACGCTCGGGCTCGACCGGCCGCTGCTGGAGCAGTACTGGGTCTGGCTCAGCCATGCCCTGCGCGGCGATTTCGGCACCTCGATCTGGACCGGCCGCCCGGTGATGCAGGAGATCGCCGCCCAGATCTGGCCGACGTTGCAGCTCACCCTGTTCGCGCTGGTGCTCGGCGCCGGGCTCGCGATCCCCGTCGGCTGCCTGATGGCGCATTGGCGCGGCGGGCGGGCCGATCTCGTGCTCCGCGTCGGCGCCATCGCCGGGCTCACCATCCCCTCCTTCTGGCTCGGCATCGTCATGCTAATCACGGTCGCGACGCTGGCGCCGAGCTTCGCCTCGCTCGGCTATGTGCCGTTCAGCGAGGACCCGCTCGGCAATCTCCAGCGTTTGCTGCTGCCGGCGATCGCGCTGGCGCTGCCGATCCTCGCCAACCTGTCGCGGCTGGTGCGCACGGCGATGCTCGATGCGCTCGGTCAGGACTATATCCGCACCGCCCGCGCCAAGGGACTGGGGGAACGGGCCGTGCTCTACCGCCATGCCCTGGGCAACGCGCTGATCCCCTTCGTCACCAGCGTCGGCATCATGACGGGCTATCTGCTCGGCGGCGCGATCGTGGTCGAGCAGGTCTTCTCGATCCCCGGCCTCGGCCGCCTGATCCTCGGCGCCATCGCCGAGCGCAACTATCCGCTGGTCCAGGCCACGATCCTCGTCGTCACCGTCGGCTTCGTTCTGGTCAACGCGCTCGTCGACTTCGCCTATGCATTGATCGACCCGAGGCTCAGGACTGCGTCATGAGCCAGAGCCGCCGCATCGCCGTCGTTGCCGGCATATTCGTCGTCCTGCAGATCGTGTTCGCGCTCGGGGCGCCCTGGGTCGCGCCCTATGATCCGCTGGCGCAGGATATCGTCGCCCGCATGAGGGGTCCTAGCCTCGCGCATTGGCTCGGCACGGACCATCTCGGCCGCGATATCCTCTCGCGCATCCTCTACGGCTACCGCACGGCGCTGATCGCCTGCGGCATCGCGGTCGGGCTCGCGCTCATGATCGGGGGCAGCCTGGGCCTGCTGGCCGCCTATTATCGCGGCTGGTGGGACCGCATCATCATGCGGGCGATGGACATCCTCTTCGCCTTCCCGGTGATGCTGCTGGCGATCGGGATCATCGCCATGCTCGGCCCGCGCACCGAGAGCGCCGCGATCGCCATCGCGGTGGTGTATGTGCCGATCTTCGCGCGCCTGATCCGGGGGCCGGCCATGGTGCTGGTCGAGAGCGATTTCGTCGCCGGCGCCCGCGCGATCGGGGCGACCGACCTCAGGATCATGCTGCGCCACATCCTGCCCAATCTCGCCTCGGTCATCCTGGTGCAGAGCTCGCTCCTGCTCTCCGCCGCGATCCTGGTTGAGGCCTCGCTCTCCTTCCTCGGGCTCGGCACCCAGCCGCCAACCCCTTCGCTCGGCCTGATGCTGGCGGAAGGGCGCAATTTCGTGCTGCTCTCGCCCTGGAACGCGATCTTCGCCGGGCTCGGCATTCTCCTGCTCTCCCTCGGCTTCAACCTGCTCGGCGATGCCCTGCGTGACGAACTTGACCCGCGGCTACGGGGCCAGTCGCGATCATCCGCAGCGCGTTGGCAGTCGATATCGCACCAGCTGCCGCGCTGATGGAACAGGCCTATGCCACTAATTTCCGCCCCATCATCGGCGACGCCGCGCTCGACTTCGACCAGGCGCATTTCGAAGCGCGCTTCGCCCGCGAGCTGGCTGAGCTGACGGTCCTCGATGCGGAGGGGTTACGCGGCGTGCTGCTGGTCAAGGACGGGCACATCGCCATGCTCTTCGCCGCCGAGACCGGCCAAGGCCATGGCGCCGTGCTGCTCGCTTATGCCGAAGCGAATGGCGCCCGGTCGCTCGAAGTCTTTGCCGCCAATGCAGGCGCACGGCGTTTCTATGAGCGCGCCGGCTGGCAGATCTCGGGCGATTACCAGCGGGAATTCGCCGGCGCGCAGCATCGCTTCCTGCGCTATGAGAAGCCGATGAGTCCGGCACGGAGACAGGGCTGATGGACAAACTCCTGATCCGCGGCGGCCAGAGGCTGTCCGGCACGGTCGATATCCGCGGCGCAAAGAATGCGGCGCTGCCGGCCTTCGCCGCGGCGCTGCTCTCGGACAAGCCGTTGACCCTGCGCAATCTGCCGGATGTCGTCGACGTCAGGACGATGCAGGCCCTGCTCGAAGGCTATGGCGTGATGTTCTCGGGCCGGGCTGCCGACGCGCTGACGCTCGATGCCGCCGAGGCGGGCCCACGCGAGACCAGCTACGACACCGTCCGCAAGATGCGCGCGACCATTCTGGTACTCGGACCTCTGGTGGCACGCTTCGGCGAGGCCCGCGTCTCGCTGCCCGGCGGCTGCGCCATTGGGGCGCGGCCGGTCGACCTGCATATCAAGGCTTTGGAAGCGCTCGGCGCCGAGATCAACGTGGCCGGCGGCTATATCGAGGCCAAGGCACCGCGAGGCCTGACTGGAGCGCGGATCGTCTTCCCTTTCTCCTCGGTGGGCGCGACCGAGACAGCGCTTCTGGCGTCGAGCCTCGCCAAGGGCGAGACCGAGATCGTCAACGCCGCCAAGGAGCCGGAGGTGCTCGACCTCGCGCGCTGCCTCGTTGCGATGGGCGTGACGATCGAAGGCATCGGCAGCCATCGCCTTCTCGTGCAAGGCGCGCAAAGCCTCTCGCCAGCGACCCATGAGATCGTCGCGGACCGGATCGAGGCCGGCACCTATGCTGTCGCCGCCGCGATCACCGGCGGCGAGCTCGAGCTGGTCGGCGCGCGGCTCGAACATCTCGCGGCGGTCGGCGAAGCCCTGGAGGCGGCCGGCGTCCGGCTCTGGCCGAGCGATCGCGGCCTGATGGTGACGCGCCCCGGCCGGCTCACCGGCATCGACATCATGACCCAGGCCTATCCCGGCTTTTCGACCGATCTCCAGGCGCAGTTCATGGCGCTGATGAGCGTGGCGGACGGCACCTCGCTGATCCGCGAGACGGTGTTCGAGAACCGCTTCATGCATGTGCCGGAACTGGTCCGGCTGGGCGCCGACATCACCTTGAAGGGCACCAGCGCGACCGTGCGCGGCGTCGCCCGGCTGAAGGCCGCACCGGTGATGGCGACCGACCTGCGCGCTTCGGTCAGCCTCGTGCTGGCGGGGCTCGTCGCCGAGGGCGAGACCGTGGTCAGCCGCATCTACCATCTCGATCGCGGCTACGAGGCGCTCGACCGCAAGCTCAAGCGCTGCGGCGCCGATATCGAGCGGGTCCCGGCATGAACGCCTCGTCCGATCTCTATCTCGGCGTCGATGGCGGTGGCACCGGCTGCCGCTGCCGCCTCGAAACGGCCGCTGGCGAGGTCCTGGGCTCCGGCATTGCCGGCCCGGCTTCGCTCCGGCTCGGGCTCGAAACTTCGCTCGCATCCGTGATGCAGGCGGCGCGGGGTGCGATCGCCGAAGCCGGACTTGCCGAAGCCGACTTTGCACGGGTCCGCGCCGGCATTTGCCTTGCGGGCATCGGGCGCAAGGGCATGCAGGAAGCGCTCGCCGCCTGGGAGACGCCCTTCGCGAAAACCGTCTTCGAGAGCGACGGCCTCGCCGCCTGCCTCGGCGCGCATGACGGCGAGGATGGCGGCATCGTCATCATCGGCACGGGCTCGATCGGGCTCGCCCGGATCAACGGCGAAGAGCTTCGCATCGGCGGCTACGGCTTTCCGATCGGCGACGAGGGCAGCGGCGCCGATCTCGGCCTCGCCGCCATCCGCGTCTCGCTGCGCGCCCATGACGGGCGCGAGCCGGCGACGCGCTTCACGGCCGATGTGCTGGCTCGCTTCGAGGGCGATCCGTTCGAGGTTGTCGCCTGGATGGACAAGGCCCATGCCACCGATTACGCGACGCTGGCGCCGCTGGTGCTGCGCCATGCCGATCTCGGCGATTCCCATGCCCGCATGATCATGCAGAACGCCGCCGCGATGATCGACGCGATGGTGCGCACGCTGTTCGAGCGCAGCGTGCCTCGCGTCGCATTGATCGGCGGCCTGTCCACGGCGATGGAAGCCTGGCTCGCGCCAGATGTCCGGCGGCGGCTCTCGCATGTGAAGAGCGACGCGATCGCCGGAGCGCTCTCCCTGGTCCGGCCGAGGGCCTAAGGCGCAGCCCCGGCCGTGTTCGGGACGATGTCGCGCCAGCCGTGATGCAGTGCTCGGCTCTCCCTATCGAATGCGAAGTAGCAGCCGCCTCCCGCGATGGGCTGGCCATGCCGACGCGAGATCGGCTCGCCGCGCAGATCGCAAAGCAGCAATGTGCCGACGCCGCCATGGGCGAAGATCACGAGATCGCCGCTGCCCCGACGCATCGCGATGCAGGCGGCGACGCCGGCCTTGATCCGCGCCTGCGCAGCCCGCGCCGTCTCCCAGCCGAGAACGCTGGTATCCGGCTCGCCGAAGAACCGGTCGACGATCTCCCAGAAGCGCGGCGGCGCGACATAGCCGGTGGCCGAGCGGTCGTTCTCGCGCAAATCGCCAAGTGTCGTGAAAGGCAGGCCGCGAGCGAGCTGAAAGGCCTCGGCGCAATCCACCGCCTTGCGCTCGTCACTGGTGAACACGTCGGTCACGCCAGCCAGCTCCGGCCGCTGGCAGAAGGCCTCGATGCGCGCCCGGCCGAGGGGCGACAGCCCCCAGTCAGGCACCGGGATTCCCGGATCGACGACGACCTCGGGATGAGTCACGAAGTAGACGGTGGGTATCGTGCTGCTAATCGCCTGGCTGTTCGATCGCGCTTCGGCGGCAGTCGTCACTTCACCGCTCCGGCGGTCATGCCACGGATGAACTGTCTGGACATCAGGATGTAGACGATGGTCAGCGGCAGGGCGGCGATGGTGAGGCCGGCGAAGAGCATGCCCCAGTCGGTGGTGTATTCGCCCATGAACACCGAGAGCCCCTGCGGCAAGGTCTTGCGGGCGTCAGTCTGGATAAAGACCAGCGGGAAGAAGAAATCGTTCCAGGTCGGCACCGCGTTCTGGATCGCGGCGATCACCATCGGCGGTATCGAGAGGGGCAGCATGATCGAGAACATGATGCGCGGTTCCGAGGCGCCGTCGATGCGGGCGGCTTCCTCCAGTTCGACAGGCAAAGTGCGCAGGAAGCCCGTCATGATGAAGATCGTCGAGGGCAGGCCCATCGCCGTGTAGATCAGGATCAGGCCGACCCGGGTATCGAGCAAACCAAAGTCGCGCATCTGCAGGAAGAGCGGGATCACCGCGAGCTTCAGCGGCAGCATCAGCCCGGCGAGGAAGAACATGAAGATCGCCGAATTGCCGGGGAATGAGTAGCGCGCCAGCCCATAGGCGCCCATCGTGCCGAGAACCAGCGTCAGCAGGATCGAGGTGCCGGTGATGATGACCGAGTTGACGAAATAGCCGGGCAGGCTGGTCTCGCCCCAGATGCGCTTGAAGTTTTCGACATAGGTGAAATCCGGCACGGCGAAGGGCGCATCGAAGATTTCCGGCGTCGTCTTGAAGGCCGAGAACACCATGATGACGATCGGATAGAGCATCAGCACTGTGTTGCCGATGAGCAGCGCGGCGGCGATCAGGCTCCCAGTGCTGCTGCGCGGGAAGAGCGGGTCGTTGGTTGCGGCGTGAGAGGTCACAGCGCGATCTCCCGCTTGCGCAGATACTGTGTGATGACCGTGGCCACCGCCGCGATGAACAGGAACATCAGCACGGCCAGCGCATTGCCGTGGCCGAAATCCTGGATGCCCGCCGTCTGGTTGCCGAAGGCCGTGCGGTAGAAATAAAGGCCCAGCACATCTGTCGAGCCATAGGGCGAGCCGTCGAGCCCGGCCATGATGTAGGGCAGTTCGAACCAGTTGAAGGCGCCGATGAAGAGCAGCGTCAGCGTGATCGTGGTCGAAGGCGTCACCAGCGGCCAGACCACGCGGGTCAGCATCTGCCAGCCATTGCAGCCGTCGAGCTTGGCGGCTTCGAGGATCTCGCGGGGGATGCGTTGCATGCCGGCGAGATAGACCAGCGCCGGAAAGCCGATCCAGTGCCAGGCATTGGCCAGCACCAGCGCCGGCAGCGCCGTCATCTCCTGCCCGAGCCAGGGCTGGCGCAGCCCGCCCAGCCCGATCATGTCGAGCAGCTGGTTCACCAGTCCGAAATTCGGATCGAGGAACAGTTTCCACAGGAAGCCGACCAGCACGGTCGACAGGATCACGGGCATGAAGATCGCGATGCGGTGGAAGCGGAAGCCGAAGGGCTCGCGATAGATGAACCAGGCGAGCAGGAAGCCGACGCTGTTCTGCACCACGAAGAGTGCGAAGAAGACGAAGAGGTTGTGACGGAAGGCGCGCCAGGTCACCGCCGCGAAGTGATCGCCGAACAGCACGTCGGCGAAGTTCTTCAAGCCCACGAATTCGCCCTGCGCCATTCCCTCC
>SEEM01000311.1 GCA_004144595.1 Hyphomicrobiales bacterium | reverse complement strand
CGCCGCGCGGTTGCGGCATTGGTCATGGTCTCGATCGTGGTGAAGGTCTTCGACGCCACGATCACCAGCGTCCGCGCCGGGTCGAGCTTGGCCAAGGTATCGGCGATATGGGCGCCGTCGACATTGGAGACGTAATGCAGCCGCGGCCCGTCCTGATAGGGCGCCAGCGCCAGCGTCGCCATCACGGGCCCCAGATCGGAGCCGCCGATGCCGATACTGACGACATCGCTGAAGCGCTCGCCATCGGCCGCCGCGATTGTGCCGCTGCGGATGCCCTGCGCGAAGGCGGACATCCGCTCCAGGACCGCGTTCACCTCCGGCATCACGTCGACGCCGTCGACCTTGACCGGCCGGCCGGACTGGTTGCGCAGCGCCGTGTGCAGCACGGCGCGCCCTTCCGTCGTGTTGATCGGCTCGCCTGCGAACATGGCATCGCGCTTGGCTTCGACATCGGCCGCCTCGGCCAGCGCGACCAGCAGCTCAACGGTCTCGCCCGTCACCGCCGTCTTGGAATAGTCGAGCAGCAGGTCGCCGAGCCTGGCCGAGAAGCTGGAAAAGCGCTTGTTGTCTGTGGCGAAGAGCTCGCGCAGATGCTGCGAGACGGTTCGGGTACGATGCGCGGCGAGATCCGCCCAGGCCTTCTCCAGCACGATCAGTCTCCGTAGCGATTGCGATCGGCCGCCGCAGCGACGAGCCGAGGTAGCATATCGATAGCGGCAAGGTCACGGCGCCTGTCGGACACGAAGGATATGCAGAGGGAGGATCGTCAGCCCGAACGGGCCAGTTCCGCTTCCACCTCTACCGCTTTCGGCAGGTCGGCCCCGCGCCTGCCGACCGTAATGGATGCGGCGGTCGCGGCGTAGCTCATCACCTCACCCAATGTCGCCCGATCAAGCGTAGCGATGCCTTCAAGGCTCAGCCTATCCATCTGCGAGAGCCGCGCCAGCAAAGCGGCATGGAAGCTGTCGCCGGCGCCCACAGTGTCGCGGACATCGACCGCCCTGCCCGGCAGCTCGACCTGTCCGCCGGTGCAGAAGCCGACCGCGCCATCCGCGCCGCGCGTGATCACCACCAACTTAGCGCCGAGTCCAAGCCAATAGGCGGCCGCTTCCTGCAGCGACAGCCTTCCGCCCCAGGCGATACGGATATCCTCATCGCTCGCCTTGACGATGGTCGCAGTGCGGTAGAAGCGCTCGGCCGCGCGTGCCCACAGCGCCATGTCCGGCACCACGCTCGGCCTCAGGTTCGGATCGACGCTGATCACGAGCCGGCCATGCTCACGCTCGGCCAGCGAGGCGAGCGTCGCGCCGGTCGGCCCGACGGCCATGCTGTACGAGCCGAAGCTGAGGGCGCGCACCTCCGGCGGGAGCGCAGCCGGCAGGTCAGCCTGCAGCAGGAAGCGATCGGCCGCGCCTTCGCCATGGAACCCATAGCTGGGCTGCCCGTCCGCTCCCGTCGCGACGGCCGATATCGTCGAGAGCCGGTCGCTGCGGACGATGAAGCGGGGATCGACGCCCTCCTGCCGCAACCTCTCCGCCAGCATCGCGCCGATACCGTCGCGCGAAATCGCGCCGAGATAGCCCACGGGCACACCGAGCCGTGCCAGCCCGATCGCGACATTGAAGGGTGAGCCACCGGCGACGGCGCGCCCGGCCATTTCGGCTCCCTCGGGTGGATCGAGGAAGAGATCGACCAGCGCCTCGCCGCAGACCAGGATCATGCCATCGAACTCAGGCTGCGCGAGGGATGACGCAG
>SEEM01000310.1 GCA_004144595.1 Hyphomicrobiales bacterium | reverse complement strand
CTGACGCCCTGGCAGAAGACGCTGGTGGCGCGCCATCCGCAGCGCCCGCATTTCCTCGACTATTGCTCGGCCCTGATCGACGAGTTCACGCCGATGGCGGGCGACCGCGCCTTCGGCGAGGACGAGGCGATCGTCGGCGGCTTCGGCCGCTTCCGCGGCGAGCCGGTCTGCGTGATCGGCCAGGAGAAGGGCAACTCGACCGAGACCCGCATCAGGCACAATTTCGGCATGCCCAAGCCCGAAGGCTACCGCAAGGCGGTGCGCCTGATGGAGCTGGCCGATCGCTTCGGCCTGCCGGTGCTGAGCTTCATCGACACCGCCGGCGCCTATCCCGGCATCGAGGCCGAGGAGCGCGGCCAGGCCGAGGCGATCGCGCGCTCGACCGAGACCTGCCTTGCCCTGCGCACGCCGAGCGTCGCGCTGGTGATCGGCGAGGGCGGCTCGGGCGGGGCGATCGCGATCGCGGCCGCGAGCAGGGTGCTGATGCTCGAGCACGCGATCTATTCGGTGATCTCGCCGGAAGGCGCGGCCTCGATCCTCTGGCGCGACACGGCCCGTGCCCAGGATGCCGCGACCGGCATGAAGATCACCGCCCAGGACCTGCTGCGCTTCGGCGTGATCGACAGGATCGTCACCGAGCCGACCGGCGGCGCCCATCGTGATCCCCAGGGCGCGATCGAGCGGGCCGGCGCGGCGATCGAGGCCGCGCTGTCCGAGTTCGCCGGGCTCGGCGCCGAGGAGATCGTCGATCGGCGGGCACAGAAATACCTGGCGATCGGCCGGGCGCTGTAGCCCATCCGATTGTGTGCAAGCGGGCCTTCGGCCCGGCTGGCGCTTTACCGCGGCTTCACCATATGGCCATCTGCGAGCCCCCTGTGGTAAGGAACGGTCAAGGCTAACGATCCTGCAACCAGTCGACGGGCATAATTTGGCCGCGTTGTCTGAGGCATTGTCGGCTTTGACGCGTCCGCGCGAGATGGGATTGACGACGTGGCTGTGAGACATTTCGCGCTGGCGGCGCTCCTAGGCCTCAGTTTGGCAGCTTGCGAAGAAGACCGCTATCGCGGCTCCGCGCGCCACAACATCCCGATTCCGTCGGCAACCTACACGCTGATGTCCGAGAAGGGCATGAGCAAGAGCCAGCCCATCGTGATTCGCTCCTATAAGAAGGAGTCGGAGCTCGAGGTCTGGAAGAAGCGCGCCGACGGCAAGTACGCGTTGCTCAAGACCTACCCGATGTGCCGCTGGTCCGGCCAGCTCGGCCCGAAGGTGCGCGAGGGCGACCGCATGGCGCCGGAGGGCTTCTACGCCATCAGCCCGGCGCAGATGAACCCGAACTCGTCGTTCTACGTCTCGTTCAACATGGGCTATCCCAACGCCTATGACCGGGCGCATGGCCGCACCGGCGCGCATCTGATGGTGCATGGCGCCTGTTCCTCCGCCGGTTGCTACTCGATGACCGACGACCAGATCGGCGAGATCTACGCGCTGGTGCGCGAGGCTCAGAATGGCGGGCAGCGCGCAGTTCAGATGCAGGCTTATCCCTTCCGGATGACGGCGGAGAACCTCGCCAAGCACCGGCTCGATCCGAACATCGCCTTCTGGAAGAACCTGAAGGAAGGCTCCGATTTCTTCGAGGTGGCCAAGGACGAGCCTTCGGTCTCGGTGGCCGGCGGGCGCTACGCCTTCAATCGCGACGGCGTCCAGGTCGATCCCTCGCTGACGCAGGCGATCGCGCAGAAGCGCCAGCAGGACGAGATCCA
>SEEM01000309.1 GCA_004144595.1 Hyphomicrobiales bacterium | reverse complement strand
GACGCCCTCGGCCTCGATGGGATCGGCGCTATCGCGCAAGCCCGCAGTATCGATCAGGATGACCGGAAGGCCGGCGAGATCGAGGCGCACTTCCAGTGTATCGCGCGTGGTCCCGGCGATCGGCGAGACGATCGCCACATCGCGCCGCGCCAACGCGTTTAAAAGGCTGGACTTGCCAGCGTTGGGCGGACCCGCCAGCACGACCACGAATCCATCCCGAACGCGTTCGCCCATTCCGAAGCCGCCCAACGCCTCGCGCAGCGAATCCAGCACCTCCGCCGCCAGGCCCAGCGCCTGCTGTTGCAGCGGCCCGGAAACGTCGCCCTCATCGGAAAAGTCGAGTTCGGCCGCCAACAAGCTCATGGCGTCGATCAACGATGTTCGCCAGCTCGCGACAAGGCCACTCAGCGCGCCCTCCATCTGTCGGAGGGCCTGCTGCCTCTGCCATTCCGTCTCCGAATCGATCAGGTCCGCCAGCCCTTCAACGGCAGCGAGATCGAGCTTTCCGGCCTCGAACGCGCGCCGTGTGAACTCACCGGCTTCGGCGAGTCGCACACCGGGCAAGGCTGTGAGAACGGCGAGGAGCCGCGCCAGGACGGCTCGGGACCCGTGGACATGGAACTCGGCGACGTCCTCACCCGTGAAGCTGGTGGGACCGGCAAAGAACAGGACGAGTGCACGATCGATCGTCTCGCCCTGTCGATCGAGCAGCTTACGCAGTGTTGCGACGCGAGGTCGGGGAACCGCCCCGCATATTGTTTCGAGTACGAATCGAACGCGCGAACCAGACACCCGAATTACGGCGACGCCGGCTTTGCCTGATCCAGACGACAGGGCGACGATGGTGGGGGAGGCTTCGGCGCCTGTCATGCTCTGTCGAATCCCCGGGAATGCGGCCGCATAAACTACGCTATCGAAACAGTCCTGCGTGTCGGATCAGTCACGAAGCTGCAGCCGGTAACCGCCGCCGTCATGAACGAGCCCTGCCTGAACATCAAGCTCGCTGGAGAGCCCGACCGCGTGGCCGCGTAGCCTAGAAGAAGCCCACATCTTGCCCAAGGGAGCTCTGCAAGCCGTAACCTGCATAATCGTCGCAAGGGGAAGGGAGGGGGCTGCGGTCGCAGCTCCGCGACTGTACTGGCACTACTCGGTACTACCAATCGAGGTAGTGCCGTTTAAATCACTATTATCGTTGAAGGTATGGCCGAGCCTTCGGGATAGGGCGGCCATGGCGAACAGAGCCTCACCGCGCGATCCCACGGCCGGGCCGATCCAGGCCTTCCCAACTTGGCAGAACACTGGATGAGATGCTGAAGAGAGTGTCGGACTGGAAGACATCATTTCGCAGCCGAATCGGTGAGGATCGGGGACAGCGCGACTGGCCCTTGCGGAAAGCTCGTTTACTCCCGACAGGATTGCTAAGGCCCGCA
The DNA here is from genome assembly GCA_004144595.1 of Hyphomicrobiales bacterium. GTDB lineage: Bacteria > Pseudomonadota > Alphaproteobacteria > Rhizobiales > Beijerinckiaceae > Allobosea. The sequence continues at coordinate 340 of SEEM01000309.1, read as the reverse complement.
GCGCCCGTCATCGGCTTTCCATAACCCGGACACGTAAGTATCTGCCCGAATCAGAAGAGATTCTCACGCATCCGCTAAGGCCTAGTGGGAGCGCATCGCTCCTTTCTGAAGCGCGACAGAAGAGGTCGTCGGCGTCCACGGCCCTGCCTCCAGAACGACTTCGCCGCCGCACCGATCCCCGGAGGGGAATCGATACGGCGGCGAATCGAATCTCTTCACCAATGGTGGTGACGGTCAGGTATTCATCGAATCGAAAAATTCCGAGTTCTGTTTGGTCTGGCGCAGCTTGTCCAAGAGGAACTCGATCGCGTCCTGCGGGCCCATCGGGTTGAGGATGCGG
>SEEM01000308.1 GCA_004144595.1 Hyphomicrobiales bacterium | reverse complement strand
ATGAGCCCCCGGTCCTCCAGCCCGCGAAGCACCGTGCTGAGATTGCTGCGCTGCAAGCCCGAGGCATGCGCGACCCGGCTCGGTATCGATCCCGGGTGGCGATGCAAGTAGCGCATCACAACGCCTTCCGACGGCGAGAGCGACACCGCCTCCTCGCTGGAGTAATCACCGAACTTGATCTCCCGGGAAATGGTGAGCACAAGATCAGCGAAGTCGGCCCACTGGCCGTCCGGGGCCTCCTTCGACGCGTTCGAGCCGCGCCCACGGCGTTGACGAACTTGATTATCTCCCACGATCCCCATCATACTACTTACCAACTCATAGTTATATTTGGATAGCCAATCCGCCACGAAGTTGAGGGTCCCGATCCCGAGCAGCAGCGGCACCACTTCTGAGGCCGTGCCCGAATTCGGGACGGAGGATGCGTTCACCGGATCTTCGAGCATCTCGACGAAACCGCCATCGCGTTGTACGCCGCGGCTGTCATCTCGGGGGCATGAATTCGTCAGCGCAATAGCCTTTCTCATCGCGCGCCAACATCCCTCGTGTCGCCTCCTCGCCCTCTGTGCATCCTCTCGGTCGAGGCGGCAGCGCGCCGCCCCCCATGCCTCGTCGGTGACGTCGTCGCCCGTATCGGCTGATCACGTGGTCACTCGCCGCCACTGCACTAGCTGGGCGCTGATTCGACCCGCAGGGGTCGTCGACTTCGTGCATCGTGAGCACTCTCAATGCACCGCAAACCAGCCCGCTACGGCGGCACCACACAATTGCCGATTTGCTATCGATAGCACACTGCGTGCTATCGTTTCGGCAGAATTGCATGTGCCGGGTCGCAGGCTGCGAGGCCGCCCGGGTGAGGCGAAAGCATGGATGCATTGTGAACTTGCACGCGAATCTCATTGGTACTCAGCGCCTGCCCGTTGACACGGACCGGCCCCGCTGTGCCGCGCTGACCGTGGGGCCGATCCTGTCGCGGTGTGCATCGACTACTCCGTGCACACTGCGCCCGGGCGCCATCACCTGAATTGCGGCCCCGATTACACAATCGCGGCCCTGGATGAGGTCGAGCAGGTGGGCGACATCCGGACACCGATCATGTGCAGCGGGTGAGCGGAACGTCACCAACGGCGCTGGCACCGCCAATTCCGTGACGAACGAGCCGATTTCGTCGTCACCGGCGATGCCGGCTCGTCCGAATCCCCCGTGCCGCGGAGCCGCTGCGAACTACGACGAACAACCGATAGGCCCCCAGTCTGAACGACTCTTTCGACGAGGAACCGCCATGGTAGACCGATTGAACACAATCACCGATCCCGCTACGGAAGATAGCGAGCCGCTGCGACAGGATATCCGCCTCCTCGGCGACATCCTCGGCAACATCGTCCGCGACCAGGCCGGCGACGAGATCTTCGACCTCGTCGAGACCGCCCGCGTCGAGAGCTTCCGCATCCGCCGCTCGGAAATCGACCGCGCAGATCTCGCCAACCGCCTCGCCTCGGTCCCGACCGACGATCTGACCCCGGTCATCCGAGCCTTCAGCCATTTCGCTTTGTTGGCCAACCTCGCCGAGGATCTGCACCGCGAACGCCGACGCTCAGTGCACGTGCACGCCGGGGACCCGCCACCGAACAGCTCGCTCGCCGCGACCTACGCCAAACTCGATTCCGCAGACCTCCACCCGGATACCGTCAGCGATGCCCTCGCGACAGCCCTGGTCGCGCCCGTCATCACTGCGCACCCCACGGAAACTCGCCGCCGCACCGTCTTCGACGTGC
>SEEM01000307.1 GCA_004144595.1 Hyphomicrobiales bacterium | reverse complement strand
CCTGATGCAGGGTCAGGTTGGTCGGGGAAGACGGGCGGTTGTGATAGGTCGGGAACGGCAAGCCCGCGATCTCGTAGGAATCGCGGAAGCCGCCGTCGGTCACCACGCCGGCAACGCCGCGCTTCATCAGGCGCGAGACGAGGATGCCGCCGGCGGAAGCCGCGCGCGGATCCTTGCGGCTGTCGATCACCATCACGGCGCCGGGCGGGCACTCCTCGACCGCCTTGCGCTGCGGATGGGCGCGGTCCTGGAAGACGGACAGCTGGTTCAGATCCTCGCGCGCCGGGATGTAGCGCAGCGTAAAGGCCTCGCCGACCATGGTGCCGGCGCCGGGATTCAACGGGCGGACATCCTGGATGAACTGGTTGCGCAAGCCACGCTTGAACAGAGCCGTGCAGAGCGTGGCGACGGAGACCTTGCGCAGCTTCTCGCGGGTTTCCTGCTTGAGACCGGGCATGCGTTCACCTTCCGACGTCCATAGCTCCCCGCCGGGCGGCAGGCGACGTGGAGGTTCCCGCGTTCCGCCCCGCTTTGTAAAGGCGGAACGATCAGCGAAAAACGCAACCCGCTCCTGCCCGCCGGGATATCGTTTAGTTGCCCCAGCGCAGCGCCAGCGGATCGAGTTCGCGGGCGAGTTCGATCAGGCCCTCGCGGGTCTTGGGATGCAGAGGCGTCAAGGGATGGCGCACAGCTTCTGATTTGATCACGCCGCCCTCCTTCATCACTGCCTTGGCCGAGCGCAGGCCGCACTGGCGGTTCTCGTAATTGATGATCGGCAGGACGCGGGCATAGAGCGCCGCCGCCTGCTTGCGATCGCCGGCCGCATGAGCGGCGAGGATCGGCTTGATAAGGTCTGGGATCATCGCCGAGGTCATGGTACCGGTGGCGCCGGCGTCGAGATCGGCCATCAGCGTGATCGCCTCCTCGCCGTCGAAGGGGCCGACCACGGCATCGCCGCCCGCTTCGATCAGCGCGCGCAGCTTGCCCGCCGTGCCGGGCACCTCGATCTTGAAATAGCGGACGAGCGGAACCTCCTTCGCCAGCCGGATCATGAAGGGCACGGTCATGGTCACGCCCGAGAGCGGCGCGTCCTGCAGGATGACGGGCAGGCCGCAGGCATCGGTCACCGCCTTGAAATGCTCGATCATGCCCTGCTCGTCGGCCTTGAGCAGCGCGCCGTGATAGGGCGGCATCATCATCAGCATCTTCGCGCCGGCGTCCGCTGCGGCCTTGGCGCGCTGGGAAGCGATCCGGGTCGAGAAATGCGAGGTGGTGACGATCACCGGTACGCGGCCGGCGACCTGCTCCAGCGACAGGCGCATGACCTGATCGCGCTCCTCGTCCGTCAGCAGAAACTGCTCCGAGAAATTCGCGAGGATGCAGATTCCGTCGACGCCCTGGTCGACCATCAGGTCCATGACGCGCTTGTTGCCCTCGGTATCGAGATCGCCGTTCTCGTGAAAGATGGTCGGCGCGATCGGCAGGATGCCCTTGTAGGGTTCGGTCATGGCGTCATCTCGTCGGTGGCGGACAGGGCGGGATTCAGACAGTGCTGGTGGCCTTGGTGCCGCGCAAGCGGCGGACGAGCGAGCCGATCACCGGCATGACCAAGAGCGTGAGACCGATCGCCATCAGCGTCGAGACCAGCGGGTTCGACCAGAAGATCGAGAGCGAGCCCTGGCTGAAGATCATCGACTGGCGGAAGGCGTCCTCCGCCTTGTCGCCGATGACCATGGCGAGCACCAGCGGCGCGATCGGATAGTCGAGCTTCTTGAAG
>SEEM01000306.1 GCA_004144595.1 Hyphomicrobiales bacterium | reverse complement strand
TGCCGATCGGCAATGCCGCGATGGCCGATCGCACCTTCATCGAATGGGATCGCGACGACATCGACGCGCTGCGCCTGATGAAGGTCGACGTGCTGGCGCTGGGCATGCTGACCTGCATCCGCAAGGCTTTCGACCTGCTGCGCGAACACGAAGGCATCGACCTGGGACTCGCCGACGTCCCGCAGAAGGACGAGGCGACCTACGCCATGCTCTGCGAGGGCAAGTCGATCGGCGTCTTCCAGGTCGAGAGCCGGGCGCAGATCAACATGCTGCCGCGGCTGAAGCCGCAGGAGTTCTACGATCTCGTCATCCAGGTCGCGATCGTTCGGCCCGGCCCGATCCAGGGCAACATGGTGCATCCCTATCTCAAGCGGCGCTCGGGGATCGAGAAGGTCAGTTACCCCTCGCCGGCGCCGGATCACGGAAAGGCGGACGAGCTCTACCAGGTCCTCAAGCGTACCCTCGGCGTGCCGCTCTTCCAGGAGCAGGCGATGCAGCTCGCCATGACGGCGGCGAAGTTCACCGACCCCGAGGCCAATGGCCTGCGCCGCGCCATGGCGACCTTCCGCAATGTCGGCACCATCGGCCAGTATGAGGCGATGATGGTCGAGCGCATGGTCGCGCGCGGCTATGAGCGCGATTTCGCCCAGCGCTGCTTCGAGCAGATCAAGGGCTTCGGCAGCTACGGCTTCCCCGAAAGCCATGCGGCCTCCTTCGCCAAGCTGGTCTATGTCTCCTCCTGGCTGAAATGCCACCACCCGGCGATCTTTGCCGCGGCGCTGCTGAACTCGCAGCCCATGGGCTTCTACGCCCCGGCTCAGATCGTCCGGGAAGCGCAGGAGAATGGCGGCGTCGAGCCGCGGCCGATCGACGTCAATTCCAGCACCTGGGACAATTTGCTGGAGGCGGGAGGGCCGGGCTGGAAAAGCTCCTGGGCGCTGCGCCTCGGCCTGCGTCAGCTCGACGGCTTCAAGCAGGATTGGGCGGAGCGTCTCGCCGAGGCGCGCGGCGAGGGCTACCGCGATATCGAGGAACTTGCCCGCCGCGCCCGCCTGCCAGCCCGCGCCATGCGCCTGCTCGCCGATGCCGACGCTTTCCGCTCGATGGGGCTGGATCGGCGCGAGGCGCTCTGGGCGGTGCGCCGCCTGCCGGATGACGAGGCCCTGCCGCTGTTCGAGGTGGCACAGGCGCGCGAACTCGGCGCCGAGCAGGCCGCTGCACTGCCTGCCATGCCGCTCGCCGAACATGTCGTCGCCGACTACCAGACGGTGCGGCTCTCGCTGAAGGGCCATCCCATGGGCCTGCTGCGACCCCGCTTCGTCCGCGAGCGGATTGCCAGCTGCGAGCAGATTTCAGCGATGCGCGACGGGACCTGGGCCAGCGTCGCCGGCGTCGTGCTGGTGCGCCAGCGTCCCGGCAAGGGCAATGCGATCTTCATCACGCTGGAGGACGAGACAGGCATCACCAATGTCGTGCTCTGGGCTCGCGATTTCGAGCGCTTCCGCCGCGAGGTCATGGCGGCACGGCTGCTCCTGGTCGAGGGCAGGGTGCAGAAGAGCCCGGAGGGCGTGGTCCATCTGATGGCCAAACGCGTCGTCGATCGCTCGGCCGAGCTGCTCAGCCTGTCCGACACCCACCGCGCCGAGATCGTGCTGACTCGTGCCGACGAGTTTCAGCATCCGCAGATCCCGCGAGGGCGCCATCCCCGCAATGTCCGCATCCTGCCGAAATCCCGCGATTTCCATTGAGGGCGCCCGCCCATTCAATCCGGGCACGGACGTGACTAG
>SEEM01000037.1 GCA_004144595.1 Hyphomicrobiales bacterium | reverse complement strand
GCGGTCCATGGGGCGGCGGCGGTTCAGGTGGCGGCGGGGGCAACGGCAACCCGCCCGATCTCGAGGAAATGCTGCGGCGTGGCCAGGACCGGCTGAAGAACCTCGTTCCCGGCGGCAATATCGGCGGGCGCGGGCTGATCCTGGGAGGGTTGCTCCTGGTCCTGATCTGGCTCGGCTCCGGCATCTATTTCGTGCGGCCAAACGAAGTCGGCCTCAACGTCGTGTTCGGCCGCTTCGCCGGCAAGACCGGCGAGGGTCCGAACTGGAACTGGCCCTATCCGATCGGCAACGTGATCAAGCCGCAGGTGACCAACGTGATCACCACCGAGGTCGGCTTCCGGACGGTCGAATCGGTCAGGACCTCGCGCCAGACCGACGTCATCGAAGAGAGCCTGATGCTCACCGGCGACGAGAACATCGTCGATATCGATTTCATCGTGCAGTGGCAGATCGACCCGGCCGCGCCCGAGAACTACGTCTTCAACATTCAGGACCCGCCAGGCACGGTGAAGGCCGTGGCCGAAAGCGCGATGCGCGAGATCATCGGCCGGCGCAACATCCAGCCTGTGCTGACGACCGATCGCGGCGCGATCGAGACCGAGGTGCGACAGCTGATGCAGGACACGCTCAACGGCTATAATGCCGGCGTGCGCATCAGCCTCGTCCAGCTCCAGAAGGTCGACCCGCCGCAACAGGTCATCGACGCGTTCCGCGACGTCCAGGCGGCTCGCGCCGACCAGGAACGCCTGCGCAACGAGGCGCAGACCTATGCGAACCGCGTCGTGCCGGAGGCACGCGGCCGTGCCGCGCAGCTGACTCAGGCGGCTGAAGCCTTCAAGGAGCAGACCGTCGCAGAAGCGCGTGGTCAGGCAAGCCGCTTCAATGCGGTGTACGAGCAATACAAGAACGCTCCGGCTGTGACGCGCGAGCGTCTCTTCCTGGAGACGATGGAACGCGTGATGGGCGGGACGGACAAGATCATCCTCGACTCGACAGGCAACGGGCAGGGCGTGGTGCCTTACCTGCCGCTCGACCAGCTCCAGCAGCGGCGTCCGGCTCCGGGCCAGCAGCAGGGAGGGGCTCTGCGATGAACTCTTCCGTGTTGCGCGGCGCGCTTCTCGTCGTCCTCATCATCGTCGCCGTCGTGCTCTATGCTTCGACCTTCGTGGTCTCGCAGACGCAGTCGGCCCTCGTCCTGCGCCTCGGCGCTATCCGCAGCGTCGTCACGGCGCCCGGCCTGTACTTCAAGCTTCCGGCTCCGTTCGAGCAGGTGACCCTGCTCGATAACCGCATCCTCGATCTCGACCTCCCGGCCCAGGAAATCATTGCCTCGGACCAGAAGCGTCTCGTCGTCGATGCCTTCACCCGCTATCGGATCTCCGATCCGCTGCGCTTCTACCAGGCGGTCAACAACATCCCGCGCGCCAACTCGCAGCTTGCCTCGATCGTGAACGGCAATGTCCGCTCCGTACTGGCGGAAGCCAGCTTCACGGCGATGGTGCGCACCGAGCGCACGCGCTTGATGAACCGCATTCGCGACGACGTGAACCGCGAGGCCGCTCGTTTCGGCATGTCGGTCGTCGATGTCCGGCTGCGGCGCGTCGATCTGCCGGCGGCTAACTCCGCGGCGGTGTTCCAGCGCATGCAGACCGAGCGTCAGCGCGAGGCGGCGGAAGCACGCGCGCTCGGCGGCCAGCAGTCGCAGGAGATCAAGGCGCGGGCCGACAGGGACTCGACCGTGATCGTGGCGGAGGCGCAGCAGCACTCCGACGAGATTCGCGGCGCGGGCGAGGCTGAGCGCAACAAGGTCTTCGCCGAGGTCTTCGGCAAGGATCCGGAGTTCTTCTCCTTCTACCGCTCGATGCAGGCCTATGAGGCCAGCATCAAGCCGGGGGACACGCGGATGGTGCTGACGCCGGATTCGCCGTTCTTCCGGTATTTCAACGGCCCGAACGCGCAGCGTCAGGACGGCCAGGCCACCGCTCCGGCGACGCCTGCCCAGCCTGCGCCTGCCCGGCCCTGATCATGGCTAGCGACGCGAATGCTTGATTTCGTCGCGGCGCTCGGCCTGGTCTTCGCTATCGAGGGCATTCTCTTCGCCGCGATCCCGCATCTGGCGAAGGATGCCCTCCGCAGCGCGGCGGAAACCCCGCCGGACCGGATGCGGCTCATCGGCATCGGCTCGGCGGTGCTGGGCGTGATCCTGGTCTGGGCCGCGCGAGGCGTCTGGTAGGCGCGGGCGCAGGCACATGATCGTGTTCGATGACATGATCGTGCGTCGCCCTTCCGCCGCATTTCGGAGTTCAATCATCGGGCGCGCTCGCCTGCCTCGCGGCACTGGGCGCGCCTGGCTGATTCGATCGGCACGCATTCTTCCGAACATGAGGACCCCTATGGCATCGAACACCCTCTCCGCAGCCAGGCCTGTCCGCATCGCTCTCGCAGCCGGCGTCGCCGGGCTCGCGCTGCTGGCCTCGCCGGTGCTGGCGCCGGGGCATGCGCAGGCCAATACGCCGCTCCTCCAGGGGCAGACCTCGCTTGCCGATCTCGTCGACAAGGTCATGCCGGCGGTGGTCAACATCGCGGCCGTCACCACCAACGACACAAAGGGCCGCAACCTGCCGCAATTGCCGCAGCTCGGCCCGGACACGCCATTCGGCGACCTGTTCGAGGAATTCTTCAACCGCCGCAACCAGCAGGGCGAGCGCCAGGCGCCGCAGCAGCGTCGCTCGCAATCGGCCGGCTCCGGCTTCGTGGTCGACGCCTCCGGCATCGTGGTCACCAACAACCACGTCATCGGCGACGCCAATGAGATCACCGTGATCTTCAACGACGGCCTGCGTCTCAAGGCCGAGGTCATCGGCAAGGACAGCAAGGTCGACCTCGCCGTGCTCCGCGTGAAGCACGACAAGCCGTTGCCGGCGGTCAAGTTCGGCGATTCCGACAAGATGCGGATCGGCGACCCCGTGATGGCGATCGGCAACCCGTTCGGCCTCGGCGGCTCGGTCTCCTCGGGCATCGTCTCGGCCCGCAACCGCGACATCAGCCAGGGCCCCTACGACACCTATATCCAGACCGACGCGGCCATCAACAAGGGCAACTCCGGTGGCCCGCTGTTCAACATGGCCGGCGAGGTCATCGGCATCAACACGGCGATCCTGTCGCCGACGGGCGGTTCGGTCGGCATCGGCTTCGCCGTGCCCTCGACGCTGGCGACCAATGTCGTCGACCAGCTCAAGGAGTTCGGCGAGACCCGGCGCGGCTGGCTCGGCGTGCGCATCCAGACCGTCGATGATGCCACCGCCGAGGCGCTCGGCCTGGGCACGGCGCGCGGCGCGCTGGTCGCCGGCATCGACGAGAAAGGCCCGGCCAAGCCGGCGGGGCTCGAAACCGGCGACGTCATCGTCAAGTTCGACGGCAAGGACGTGAAGGATTCGCGCGACCTGCCGCGCATCGTCGCGGCCACCCCGGTCGGCAAGGACGTGCCGCTCGTGGTGATCCGCAAGGGCAAGGAAGAGATCAAGACGGTCAAGCTCGGCCGTCTGGAGGACGGCGAGAAGGTCCAGACGGCTGCGGCGAACAAGCCGACCGCCGAGCCGGCTAAGCCGGCCGTCACCAGCGCGCTCGGCCTCGAGTTCTCGCCGCAGACGGACGAGCTCCGGAAGCGCTATACGATCAAGGACGGCCTCAAGGGCGTGGTCATCACCAAGGTCGACGCCAACTCGAACGCGGCCGACAAGCGCATCCTCGTCGGCGAGCTGATCGTCGAGGTCGGCCAGGAGCCGGTCAATGCGCCGCAGGACGTGACCAGGCGGATCGACGCGCTGAAAAAGGAGGGCAAGAAGTCGGCCCTCCTGCTCGTCTCGAACGGCCAGGGCGAGGTCCGCTTCGTCGCGGTGTCGATGAACTGAGACTGACGGCATTAGCAGAATTCGAGAGGGCGGCCCGACAGGCCGCCCTTTTTGTTTTCGTCACTGGCCGGGCAGGCGGAGCCCCGTCATGCTCGCCCTTGTGGCGAGCATCCACGTCTTGACCACCGCGCTTGACCAATGAAGACGTGGATGGTCGGGACAACCCCGACCATGACGGGAAGGGCGCGTTCGTCCGTGACGACACAATTCTAACCCGCAAGGGCATGCTCTAAAAACGAAGCGTGGCGCCGCGGATCGGGCGCGCCCGGAGAGACCGAGATGAAGCTCAGCGAAATCCCCTTCGTCACCACCGATTGGGCGACAATTCCCGTCGAGCACCATGCCGGCGACAGCGGCGAGGCGACCTGGCGCGTCCAGTATTTCGGCCCGGAGGAGAACCGCATCCGGGTGCGGATGGTCGAATATTCGCCGGGCTATGTCGCCGACCACTGGTGCTCGAAGGGGCACATCATCCTGTGCCTCGAAGGCGAGATGGAGACCACGCTCGCCGACGGGCGCGTGCTGCCGATGCGGGCCGGCATGAGCTATCAGGTCGCCGACAATGCCGAGGCGCATCGCTCCGCGACCAAGACCGGCGCGAAGCTCTTCATCGTCGACTGATCAGCCTCGGATGATCTCGCTGCCCGTGTAGCCCTGGGCATAGAGCAGCGCGGTGAGATCGGCATGGTCGAGCCGGGCGTCGGCAGCAGCCGCGACCGCAGGCTTGGCGCGGAAGGCTGCGCCCAGTCCCGCTTCGCCCAGCATGGCGAGGTCGTTGGCACCGTCGCCGACGGCCATGGTCTGCGCGGGCGTGAGCTCGAAGCGGGCGCGCAGTTCGACGAGTGCGTCGAGCTTGGCCTGCTTGCCGAGGATCGGGTCGGCGACCTCGCCGTTCAGGACGCCGTCATTGGCGAGCAAGGTGTTGGAACGGTGCTCGTCGAAGCCGATGGTCTGGCCGATCGGCCCGGTGAAGACGGTGAAGCCACCCGAGACCAGGGCGGTGTAGCCGCCATTCGCGCGCATCGTCCGGACAAGTTCGCGCCCGCCCGGCGTCAGCGTGATGCGGTCGCGGATGATCTCGCCGACGACGGAGAGCGGCACACCCTTCAGCAAGCCGACTCGCTCGCGCAAAGCAGGCTCGAACTCGATTTCGCCGCGCATCGCCCGCTCGGTGATGGCGGCGACATGCTCCTTCAGGCCCACGAAGGCGGCGAGCTCGTCGATGCATTCCTGGCCGATCATGGTCGAATCCATGTCGGCGAGGAACAGCGCCTTGCGGCGGGTCGCTGCCGGCTGGACGATGATGTCGATCGTGGCGCCGTCCAGAGCGGCGCGGATATCGGCTTCGAGCTTGCGCGCGTCGGCCGCTTCCGCGAAGAGGTCGGCGGAGATCGCGCCGTCGAGCACAGCCGTGCCGGTGATGCCGGGCACGGAGCGGACGAGGCTGGCAAGCAGGGCATCGCCGACAAGCGCCTGGCCGTGGGCGGATACGAGCGTGGCGACGAGCATGTGAGGAACCCGGTGGGGAAAGCGGCAGGGCAATTCGGCGCGGTGCTCATCGCAGGTCCGACCGCGAGCGGCAAGTCGGCGCTGGCGATCGAGATCGCGCGCCGCACGGGTGGGACGGTGGTCAACGCCGATTCCATGCAGGTCTATGCCGATCTGCGGATCCTCTCCGCCCGGCCGAGTGCGGCCGAGGAGGCGATGGTGCCGCATCGGCTCTATGGGCATGTCGACGGCGCGGTGAATTATTCGGCGATGCGCTATGCCGCCGATGTGGCGGAACTGCTCGAGGCGTTGCGGGCGGAGGGCTCGCTGCCGATCCTGGTCGGCGGTACCGGGCTCTATTTCAAGGCGGTCACCGAGGGGTTCTCGGCGATGCCGCCGGTGCCGGAGGCGGTCCGGGCAGCGTTCCGGGCGGATGCGGAAGGACGCGAGACAGCCGCGCTTCACGAAGAGCTCGCGGCCTGCGATCCCGTCATGGCGGTGCGGCTGCTCCCGAGCGACCGGATGCGGATCATGAGGGCGCTGGAGGTCTTCCGGGCGACGGGGCGTTCCCTGGCGAGCTTTCAGGGGGAGCGCGAGCCCGGCCCGCTCGGCGGCGCGCCAATGCTGCGGTTTTTCGTGCTTCCCGATCGCGAGACGGTGAAGGCGCGGATCGATGGGCGTTTCGAGGCGATGATGGACGAGGGCGCGCTGGGCGAAGTCGTGCGGCTGAAGCAGCGCGGGCTCGATCCGCTTCTGCCGGTCATGCGGGCCCATGGCGTGCCCGGTCTGATCGCCCATCTCGATGGCCAGGTCAGTCTGGAAGAGGCGATCCGGCGCGGCCAGGCCGATACCCGTGCCTATGCCAAGCGGCAGGTGACGTGGTTCCGGCACCAGATGGCAGGCTGGGAGGCGGTCGCGCCCGAGGCCGCGCTGGACGTTGCGGTTCGGCGGCTCGGCTGCTGATTGCTCGGTCTGACATCCTGAGCCCTCATCCTTCGAGACGCCGCTTCGCGGCTGCTCGGCATGAGGGCTTGCACTGCCAACGCGAGCGCTGAACCTCAGGCGGCTTCGGCGATGGGGGTGGGCTCGGCCAGCCCAAGGCGGTTGCGGCCTTCGTTCTTGGCGCAGTAGAGCGCCTGGTCGGCGCGAGCGGTCAGGGATGCCAGAGTCTCGCCGGGGTGAAGCGTGGCGATGCCAAGGCTCGCGGTGACCTTGAGCGCCAGGGTTTCGGAGACCGGCATCGAGCGGGTCAGCAGGGTGTCCTGGATCTGGCGGGCGCTCGCTATGGCGGAAGCCAGGTTGCAGCCCTGCAGCAGGACCCCGAATTCCTCGCCGCCGAAGCGGCCGACGAGATTCTGCTCGTTGCGGAACTGGCCGAGCAGCAGATCGGCGAAAGCGCGGATCACCGCATCGCCCGCCGGATGGCCGTAGCTGTCGTTGACCTGCTTGAAGTGATCGAGGTCGACGATGATGAGGGCGACGTCGGTGCCTTCCGCGTCGCTGGCAGTGATGGCGGCGTTGGCCTTGTCGGTGAAGGAGCGGCGGTTGAGCAGCGCGGTCAGCGGATCGGTCTCGGCGAGTCGGCGCAGCTCTTCCTCGCGCTCCTCCCGCTGGTCGATCTCCTCGGAGAGCGCGCGGCGCGTGGCGCGTTCGCGGCCGATCTCCAGCGCGAGTGTGGCGGCGCGCATCTGCAAGGTCTGGTTGGCGACCGTCAGGTCGGTGATATCCGTCAGAGTCAGGAGGAGGCCGTCTTCCAGCGGCGCGATCGCGACCCTAAGCCAGGTCGTTGCGCCGTCGCGCGTGAAGGAGGTCTCAAGGCTGTCGGCGCGCTGCAGGTCGATGGCGTAGAGGCAGCGCCGCCATGTCGAGGGATCGGAGAGGAAGGGCAGGCTCTCGCGGCCATCGGTGTCGAGGAGCTCGGTCTCCGGGCGTCCGCTCAACTCGGCCGCGCGCCGGTTGGCGGTTACGACGACGGCCTGCTCGATCTGGCCGGCTGTGTCGCGAATGGCGCGCAGGGCGACGATGCCGCTGGGCGAACTCTCGAGCACGGCGTTGAGCAGGTCCTCGCGGAACTGCAAGGGCCGGCTGAAGGCGACGATGAAGCGGCGCCCGTCCCGCGTGATGGTTGGCAGAACGAGGCGCTCCCACAGCGCGACGCGCACCGTCGCGGTCGAGCGATGGACGGTATAGAGCGGCCGATCCTCTGCCAGGGCCTGGTCGAAGCTGTCGATCGAGAAGCGGGCGACGCGCTCGCGCATACCGGACAAGCGCTGACCGAGGCGGCTGGCGCCGGAATAGCGGGTGATCTCTCGCCCGAAATGCAGCCAGCGATAGTCGCCGTCGCCCGTCGGCTCCAGGATCATCAGGTCCTCGCCGAAATCGGGCAGCAGCGCTGCAGCGAGGTCTTCATAGCCCACGGGTTGGCCGTCGCGGCGATGGAGCGCGAAACGGCGCAGGATCGGTGCGATCTCCGGCGCGTGTCCGCGGGCCGCGATATTCTCCGTGTGCACTTCGTAGTACATATCAGTCCCGGTTCGAGCGCGCAGAAGGCTATGCCGGGACGGATTGAGAAAGTGTTCCCTTGGGGCATGGCATTTTCCGCACCGGGCGATCGCCTCGTTCTTGGCCATGTTAACGCTTGACCGGCTGCATGCCCTCCGTTAGCGTTCGGCAACTTTCGTCAAGGATCATGTGCGCGATGCGCAAGCTTATTCTCGTAGAGGTGCGCTGGTAGGGGCCGGTTTTCGAACCGGACGTCCCCGACGCCAGCGCACGCCCAGGCCCCTCAGAGGGCCTTTTTTATTGCCCGCAGTCCAGACAGACCAGAAGACCAGCCGCAGGAGAGCGTAATGAGCGAGATGATGACCGGCGCCGAGATGGTCGTCCGCGCGCTTCAGGATCAAGGTGTCGAGCACCTGTTCGGTTATCCGGGCGGCGCCGTACTTCCGATCTACGACGCCATCTTCCAGCAGGATAAGGTCAAGCACGTGCTCGTCCGCCACGAGCAGGGGGCGGTCCACGCCGCCGAGGGCTATGCCCGCTCCGGTCCCGGCAAGGTCGGCTGCGTGCTCGTCACCTCCGGTCCCGGCGCGACCAATGCCGTCACCGGCCTGACCGATGCGTTGCTGGACTCGATCCCGCTCGTGGTCATCACCGGCCAGGTCCCGACGCATCTGATCGGCTCCGACGCCTTCCAGGAATGCGACACGGTCGGCATCACCCGCTCCTGCACCAAGCATAACTACCTGGTGAAGAGCATCCACGACCTGCCGCGCATCCTGCACGAGGCGTTCTATGTCGCCGCCAACGGCCGCCCGGGCCCGGTCGTGATCGACATCCCCAAGGACATCCAGTTCGCGACCGGCGCCTATAGCCGCCCGCGCGACAACCAGCACAAGACCTACCGCCCGGTGGTCAAGGGCGACCTGAACAAGATCAAGGCCGCGGTCGAGTTGATCGCCGGCGCCAAGCGGCCGGTGTTCTACACCGGCGGCGGCGTGATCAATGCCGGCCCGCATGCCTCGGCGCTGCTGCGCGAACTGGCGCGGCTGACGGGCTTCCCGGTCACCTCGACGCTGATGGGGCTGGGCGCTTATCCCGCGGCCGACAAGCAGTGGCTCGGCATGCTCGGCATGCACGGCACCTACGAGGCCAACCTCGCGATGCATGACTGCGACGTCATGATCAATATCGGCGCGCGCTTCGACGACCGCATCACCGGGCGCATCGACGGCTTCTCGCCGCGCTCGAAGAAGATCCATATCGACATCGACCCGTCCTCGATCAACAAGACGGTCAAGGTCGATATCGGCATCGTCGGCGACTGCGCCCATGTGCTCGAGGACATGGTCCGGATCTGGCGCGAGACGGGCGCACAGACCGACAAGACCGCGCTCGCCGCCTGGTGGACGCAGATCGAAGGCTGGCGCGGGCGCAAGAGCCTCGCCTACAAGAACTCGGACACGATCATCAAGCCGCAATATGCGCTGGAGCGCCTGCATGCTCTGACCAAGGATCGCGACACCTACATCACGACCGAGGTCGGCCAGCATCAGATGTGGGCGGCGCAATATCTGCAATTCCAGGAGCCGAACCGCTGGATGACTTCGGGCGGCCTCGGCACGATGGGCTACGGCCTGCCGGCCGCCATCGGCGTCCAGATGAAGCATCCCAAGGCGCTCGTCATCGACGTCGCCGGCGAAGCCTCGATCCTGATGAACATGCAGGAGATGTCGACGGCGGTGCAGTACCGGCTGCCGGTGAAGATCTTTATCCTCAACAACGAGTACATGGGCATGGTGCGCCAGTGGCAGGAGCTGCTGCATGGCGGGCGCTATTCCGAGAGTTATTCGCAGTCGCTGCCGGACTTCGTGAAGCTGGCGGAAGCCTATGGCGGCCACGGCATCCGCTGCGACGACCCGGCCAAGCTCGACGCCGCGATCATGGAGATGATCGAGACGCCCGGCCCGGTGATCTTCGACTGCCTCGTCGCCAAGGAAGAGAACTGCTTCCCGATGATCCCGTCGGGCAAGGCCCATAACGAGATGATCCTGCCCGATTTCGAAGGCGATACCGGCGAGATCATCGACGCCAAGGGCAAGCAGCTGGTTTGACGAAGCATCGTCATGCTCGGGCTTGACCCGAGCCTTTCAGGCGGAGCGAGGCGCCAGGAGGCGTTTCCTCGTCGAGACAGTCTCGGGTCGAAGCTCTGCTTCGCCCGAGAACGACGGCAGCGGTCCGGAAGGAAAACACCATGGCCAGCATCGGTCTGATCGGCGGGATGAGCTGGGAGTCGACCGCGGTCTATTACCGGCTCCTCAACGAGGGCGTGCGCGCGCGCTCTGGCGGTTTGCACTCGGCCGACGTGATGCTGCATTCGGTCGATTTCGCAGGCATTGCCGAAATGCAGGCGAAGGGCGACTGGGCTGCGGCCGGTGCGGCGCTGGCAGCGAGCGCGCGCCGGCTCGAACAGGCCGGGGCCTCCTGCCTCGTGCTCTGCACCAACACCATGCACAAGGTCGCCGACCAGATCATCTCTGCGACCAAGCTGCCCTTCCTGCATCTGGCCGACGTCACGGCGCGGGCGGTGCTGGCCTCGCCCTCGCGCCGGCCGCTGCTGCTGGCGACGCGCTTCACCATGGAGCAGGGCTTCTACCGCGACCGGCTCCGGGCCTTCGGCGTCGAGGCGCTGGTGCCGGAGCCCGATGAGCGCGAGGAGGTCCATCGCATCATCTACGAGGAATTGTGCCGGGGGCGGATCGAGCCGGCCTCGCGCGAGCGCTACCGCGCCATCGTCGCGCGCGCCGTCAAGGAGGAGGGCGCCGACGGCGTCATCCTCGGCTGTACCGAGATCGGGCTCCTGCTGTCACAGGGCGATGTCTCGGTGCCGGTCTTCGACACGACCGCCCTGCATGTCGCGGCGGCACTCGATTTCGTCGAAGAACGGGAGGTCGCCGCGGCATGAAGCTTCTGATCGGCAACAAGTGCTATTCGTCCTGGTCGCTGCGGCCGTGGCTGCTGATGCGCGCAACCGGCATCGCCTTCACCGAGCAACTCGTGCCGCTGGACGCGCCCGGCTTCAAGGAGGCGATCTTCGCGGCCGCGCCCGGCAGCGGCGGCACCGTGCCGACGCTGGTCGATGGCGAGATCGCGGTCTGGGAGACGCTGGCGATCTGCGAATATCTGCATGACACGCAGCCGCAGGCCGGAATCTGGCCGCGCGACAAGGCGGCTCGCGCTCATGCGCGCGCCATCTCCAGCGAGATGCATGCGGGGTTCACGGCGCTGCGCAACGCCTGCCCGATGAATCTCGGCAAACGCTTCGCCGTACGCGACCGCGGCCCTGGCGTCGCCCGCGATGTGGCGCGCGTCACCGCTCTGTGGCGACAGGCGCGCGAGCGCTTCGGCGCGAGCGGCTCGTTCCTCTACGGCGCCTTCTCGGCGGCGGATGCGATGTTCGCGCCGGTCGTCACAAGGCTCGACACCTATGGCATTGCCGTCGATCCGGTCTCGCAAGATTACATCGAGGCGATGCTGTCCCTGCCCGCCTATCGCGAGTGGCTCACTGCAGCGCTGGCAGAGCCCTGGATCGTAGCGCATGACGAGGTCGACGAACCCGCCCTCGTCAATCTCCGCTGAGCCCGTCCCTCCTCGATTTCACCCGCTCCAACCCGCCTCACAGGTCCGCCATGTCGAAGCCCGCCAGCCATTACCCGAATGCTCCCAAGGCCCAGCCGGTCGCGCGCCACACCCTGGCGGTGATCGTCGACAACGAACCGGGCGTTCTTGCCCGCATCGCCGGGCTGTTCTCGGGCCGTGGCTACAATATCGAGAGCCTTACCGTCTCCGAGACCGAGCATGAGAAGCATCTCTCGCGTATCACGGTGGTGACCTCCGGCACGGCCAACGTCATCGACCAGATCAAGGCGCATCTCGACCGGCTGGTGCCGGTACACCGCGTCGTCGACCTGACCGAGCAGGGCGAGGCGCTGGAACGCGAGCTGGCGCTGGTCAAGGTCGTCGGCAAGGGTGACCATCGTGTCGAGGCGATGCGCCTTGCCTCCGCCTTCGGCGCGCGCGTGCTCGATGCCTCGCTGACCTCCTTCGTCTTCGAGCTCACCGGTGCGACCGAGGAAATCGAGCGCTTCATCAAGACAATGACGGCGGTAGGGCTGACCGAGGTCTCGCGCACCGGCATCGCCGCGATGAGCCGCGGCCCGGACTCGATGTGATCAGCGGCCTTCGCCGGTGACAGGCCGCTACGAGATCGCGGTCGCCGGCTGTGGGCCGGCGGGCTTGGCGGCGGCGCTGCTGCTGGAGCGCGCCGGGTATCGGGTGACGCTGGTCGAGCGCTTCGCGGCACCGCAGCCGCTTGGCTCCGGCCTGATCCTCCAACCGACCGGGCTTGCCGTGCTGCGCGAGCTCGGTCTGGCCGATGCGCTGATCGCGCGCGGCAGCCGTCTCGATCGGCTTTACGGGCTGGGCGCGGCGTCCGGCTCCGTCGTTCTGGATGTGCGCTATGCCGCGCTGGGTCCAGACGCCTTCGGCCTCGGCATCCATCGCGGCAGCCTGTTCGAAGCTTTGTATGATGCTGTGACGACACGCGGAATCGCGGTCGAGACCGGCTGCGAGATTGTCGACGCCGAGACTGACAGCGGCGGGCGGGTTTCGCTTGTTCTGCAGAATGGCCGGAAGCTGGGGCCGTTCGACCTCGCCATCGATGCATTGGGTGCGCGCTCCCCCTTGATCGGCCGGGCCTTGCGGCCTGTGCGGCAGCGCCCGCTGGCCTATGGCGCGGTCTGGGCCAATGCGCCACTCGCGGTGGGGTTCGATCCGCATGCGCTGGAGCAGCGCTATCACCGGGCGAGCGTGATGGTCGGCGTGCTGCCGATCGGGCGGCGGGACAAGGACGAGACGACGCTCGCTTCCTTCTTCTGGAGCCTGAAGCCGGCCGATCACGCGCAATGGCAGGCGCGCGGTCTCGATGCCTGGAAGGCCGATGTTCTCCGCCACTGGCCGCAGACGGGGCCGATGCTGGAGACCATCACGGCGCCCGAGCAATTGCTGCTGGCGACCTATCGGCATCACACCTTGCCGGTTCCGGCCGGGCGCGGGCTCGCCTTCATCGGCGATGCCGCGCATTCGACCAGCCCGCAGCTCGGGCAGGGCGCCAATATGGGTTTGCTCGATGCCTTCGCGCTCGCGGTGGCGTTGAACGAGGCGGCGAATATCGCCGGGGCCCTGGCTCGCTATGCGCGGCTGCGGCGCTTCCATGTCCGGCTCTATCAGATCGCGAGCCGCCTGTTCACGCCGTTCTACCAGTCCGACAGCCGCCTGCTGCCGCTGCTGCGGGATCGGCTCGTGCCGCCCCTGGCGCGGCTGCCGGGGATCGACAGGCAACTGGCCCTGCTCGTCGCGGGGCTGTATGGCGATCCCCTAGGGACCCTTAAGCTGGGGCCGGCTTTCCCGGCTAATTCCACTCTTGCGAGCGTAAGGGCATGACGACACCGAGCCTCGAACAGATCGCGCTTCTCCTGGGGATCGTCGGCCTCGGCTGCTTCGCCTGGCCGATCGTGATGCGCCTGTCCGGCAAGGCGCCGGCCGAGGAAGCGGGCAGCGGCAAGAGCCTGCGCTCGCCTCTGTGGTGGGCGGGCTTCCTGTTGACCATCGCAGCGATCTTCCTACAGCGCATCGCCAGCCAGCAGGCAGGGTAGGGAGCGCCGTCATTCTCGGGCGGAGCAAGGCACAGGCCCGACAATCTCGTCCAGGATGGGGCGCCCTCGTGTCCTGATATGCTCGGTTGAAGCCCGAGCATGACGGAGTTTCATCCCGCAAATCCGCCTGATTGCAGGAAGGCCTTCTCCTGCGGCGTCGTATCGCGGCCGAGCACCGAATTGCGATGCGGGAAGCGGCCGAAGTCGCGAATGATGTCGCGGTGGATCTCGGCATATTTCACGCCGTCGGCATCGTCTGCGGCGTCGCAGAGTTCGATGCAGCGCTCCTGGTCGGCCAGCCCTTCGGAGTGCATGAAGGGCATGTAGAAGAAGCGCTTCTCCGGCGGCTGGTAGGCTTCGTCGAAACCCCTGGCGATCGCGCGCTCGGCAATTTCGACGGCTAGTGCATCGGTGGCGAAGGCGCGCGGGCTGCCGCGGAACATGTTCCGCGGGAACTGGTCGAGCAGGATCAGCAGGGCATAGACGCCCTCCGGTGTTTCCTCCCATGCCGCGAGCTGTCCGGCCGCTGCGGCCTCATGGGCTGGCAGGAAGCGCCTGGTGATCTCGGCGTCGAAGGCCTCGTCCTTGAGGAACCATTTTTCGGGGCCGGCCTCGCGCCAGAAGGTGACGACGGCATTGGCGCTGGGCAGGGTCATGGAGGCTCCGTTCCTCGGATTGCGTTTGACCGGAGATAATTCTTCTTCGGCCATGCGCCAGTCGCGAATAACGCTTGCGGGCCGTCCGCCGCTGCGATAGATGCCTGAACCGTAACGTACGGTACTGGATTGTTCCTGCCCCATGACGCGAGCTGCCGCAGAGACGCAAGGCGAGGCGCTGACAGCGCGCCAGCAGGCCGTGCTCGATGCCGTGCTGAGCCTGATGGTCGAGAAAGGCAGCGGTCTTACCATGACGGCCGTGGCGCGGCGCGCGAGCTGCTCCAAGGAAACGCTCTACAAGTGGTTCGGCGATCGCGACGGCCTGCTCACGGCAACCGTGCAATGGCAGGCCTCGAAGGTGAGGGCGGGCAATTTCGACCGGCAGAATCTCGATGCCGGTGCCCTCCGCGAAAGCCTGAAGGGCTTCGCCGCCAACTGGCTGGAGGTGATCACCTCGCCGACCTCGATCGCGCTCAACCGCATCGGCATCAGCCAGGCTGCCTCCCGCGACGGCAATCTCGGCTCGATCGTGCTGGCCAATGGCCGCTTTGCCATCGGCGAGCGCCTGAAGCCCGTGCTCGATGCGGGGCGCGAGGCGGGTCTGCTCGCCTTCGACGATACCGAGACGGCCTTCCGCACCTTCTTCGGGCTGGCCGGCCGCGACGTCCAGATCCGGCTCCTGCTCGGCGATACGCTGACGCTGAGCCGGGCCGAGATCACCGCTGACGCCGAACGCGCGGCCGAGCAATTTTTCACCCTCTACGGTGCGGGGCGGCATGCCTCGGGCCGCGACAAGACCAACGCGTAACCCAAGGAGATTCCCATGCGCGTCTATTACGATCGTGATGCCGACATCAACCTGATCAAGGGCAAGAAGGTCTGCATCGTGGGCTACGGCTCGCAGGGCCATGCCCATGCGCTCAACCTGCGCGATTCCGGCGTCAAGGACGTCATCATCGCGCTCAAGGCGGGCTCGGCCACGCGCAAGAAGGCCGAAGAGGCCGGCTTCAAGGTGATGACCCCGTCGGAGGCCGCCAAGGTCTCGGACATCATGATGATGCTGACCCCGGACGAGCTGCAGGGCGACATCTATCGCGACGAACTGCATGGCAACATGAAGGAGGGCGCCGCTCTCCTGTTCGCGCACGGCCTCAACGTGCATTTCAACCTGATCGAGCCGCGCAAGGACCTCGACGTGCTGATGGTCGCCCCGAAGGGCCCCGGCCACACCGTCCGTTCCGAGTATCAGCGCGGCGGCGGCGTGCCGACCCTGATCGCGATCCACCAGGATGCGACCGGCAACGCCCATGACCTCGGCCTCTCCTACGCCTCGGCCAATGGCGGCGGCCGCGCCGGCATCATCGAGACGACCTTCAAGGAGGAGTGCGAGACCGATCTCTTCGGCGAGCAGGTCGTGCTCTGCGGCGGCCTGGTCGAGCTGATCAAGGCTGGCTACGAGACCCTGACCGAGGCCGGCTACGCCCCGGAGATGGCCTATTTCGAGTGCCTCCACGAGGTGAAGCTGATCGTCGACCTCATCTATGAGGGCGGCATCGCCAACATGAACTACTCGATCTCGAACACCGCCGAGTTCGGCGAGTACGTCACCGGCCCGCGGATCATCACCGCGGAGACCAAGGCCGAGATGAAGCGCGTCCTCACCGACATCCAGTCGGGCAAGTTCACCCGCGACTGGATGCTCGAGAACAAGGTCAACCAGACCTCGTTCAAGGCGACCCGCGCCCGCTATGCCGCCCATCCGATCGAGGAAGTCGGCGCCAAGCTCCGCGACATGATGCCGTGGATCAAGGCCAAGGCCCTGGTCGACAAGACCAAAAACTGAGCTGATCCACGTCCTTGTTTTGCGACGGCCCGGCTGGCGCCGGGCCTTTGGGATCAAGGCAAAGGCCCTGGTCGACAAGACCAAGAACTGAGCTGGCGCCGGCCATGGCAGGTGCGGGCTTCTCAGATCGATTCAAGATGTTCCGCGTTTGATTCCGGAACGCCTTGCAATCGATTGATATCAATCGGGTTTTCTGTTGCGGGTGGCGGCTGAGATGCTGCCGCCCGTTTTCTTTCACCAGTCATTCAGGAACCGTCGCACGGCGGCGGCGTTCACCTTGCGGTACAGGCTCATCAAGGCCTGTGAGACCTCAAGGAGACGGTTATGACGGTCGATACCCGACCCAGAATGCCGGTCGAGGATTTGGACAAGGCGCGCGGTGGGGATCCGATTCCGCCGATGCAGGCCGACAATCACAGCGACACCGATCCGGCCGTGGAAACACCGATCGAGGCGCGACAGGGCTTTCTCGGCCGGCCGGTGCTGATGGTGCTGATCGGCGGGCTCGTTCTCGTGACGATCGCGTGGATCGCCGTGGAGAAGCTGGTCTATTGAGTTTTGCGAAGCCGTTTGTGTTTGCCCATGCAGGGGAGGCAGTGATGGAACTTTTGCGCATTCTTGAAACGCCTGTGGTGATACGCGCCGTGATGGCGCTGTCGCTCGCGATGATGCTGGCGGTGATCCTCGGCCTGGCCTGACGCGCCGTCCCGACAGCCTGACATAACCAAGCCTCCGGCGCGTTTTGCGTCGGAGGCTTTTTGCATCAGAAGCCGGTTAGTTAGAAGGTGACTTTGTCCTTCGACGACGGGGCTAAACGCCTTCCGGTTTGCAGGGTCCCCGAATGCCGCGTTCACCGGGCAGTCGGTTTTCGGACGCGTTCAGCGTGCGAGGAATTCGCTGAGGCGGCCGACGCCGTAGAGCAGCCCGAAGCCCCAGGCGAAGGAGGCCAGCCAGTTGGCAAGCTGGAACTGCCAGGAGGGCATCGCGACGATGCCGGCGACGATGGCGATGACGGCCCGCAGCGGCCCGAAGAAATGGCCGATCAGGATGCTGGCGATGCCCCATTTCTCGAAGAAGGCATGGCCGCGATCGAGCAGTTGCGGGTTGTTCTTGAACGGCCAGTAGTCGTGGACGCGGGGTCCGAGCACAAGCCCGGCCCAATAGGACACCCAGAAGCCGCTGCCGGCGCCGAGCGAGGCTGCCAGCGCCAGCGGCACGAGATTGAGGCCCGAGGCGCCGGCGACGGCCCCGAAGGTGGTGAAGAACACCGTTGCCGGGATCAACCAGGAGAGAATCGCGACGCATTCGGCAAAGGCGACCGCGAAGACGATCGGGATCGCCCATTGCTGGTGGGCCTGCATGAAGTCGACGAGCGCCTTCATGGCTTGCTCAAGTTCGGCCATGGCGTTCGGCTCGGCTCCTGCGGGGTCGGGTCGGTTCCGTCCTATGGCCGTGTCACCGGCACGATGCAAGCGACGGGCCGCCGCAGGGCATCGTTGCCTTCCCCAGATGATCGCCTATTAATTCGGGCAACGCGCAATAGCTGATGGTTCGGCGCCAACGCTGCGCCCGATGGGGAAACGGATTTCATGGAGTTGCAGGATCGCCCGCATGCGCATGCGGGCACAGGTGCGGTTTCAGCAGATGTTCCGGCCGTGGCGCTCGGCAGCATCGACATCACCTTCCATCTCGCCGATGGCGGCCGCTACCAGGCGGTAAAGGGCATCGATCTCAAGGTTCATCCCGGCGAGTTCGTCTCGATCGTCGGGCCGACCGGCTGCGGCAAGTCCACGCTGCTGAATGCGGCTGCCGGTCTGCTCGCGCCCTCGACCGGTACGGTCGGTATCTTCGGCAAGCCGCTTTCCGGCTTGAACCGGCGGGCCGGCTATCTCTTCCAGCAGGATGCGCTGATGCCGTGGAAGACGGCGCTGGAGAACGTCAAGGTCGCGCTGGAACCGATGGGCGTGCCCGAGCGCGAGGCCGATCAGCGCGCGCGCGAATGGCTCGCGCGCGTGGGCCTGCGCACCTTCGTCGACCGCTATCCGCACATGCTCTCGGGCGGGCAGCGCAAGCGCGTCAGCCTCGCCCAGATGCTGATCCGCAATCCCGAGATCCTGCTGATGGACGAGCCTTTCGGGCCGCTCGACGCGCAGACCCGCCAGATCATGGGCAACCTGCTGCTCGATCTCTGGTCGCGCGACCGCAAGGCGCTGATGTTCGTGACCCATGACCTCGAGGAGGCGATCGCGCTCTCCGACCGGGTCGTGGTGATGTCGGCCGGGCCGGCGGCGGGGATCGTCGCCGATTACAAGGTCGACCTGCCGCGCCCGCGCGACATCGCCGATATCAGGCTGGAGAAGGCGTTCCACGAGATCCATCGCGACATCTGGACCTCGCTGCGCGTCGAGGTGCAGAAGGCCTATGCGATGGGCGAGGGGCGCGAGCTCGTGGGAAGAGACGCATCATGAGGCGGATGAAGCTCCTCTCGCTCCAGATCCTGGTGATGCTGGTGTTCCTCGGCGTCTGGCACATCGTGACGACCACAAGCCTGTTCGGCGACGTCAAGACAATGCAGTTCTTCTTTTCGACGCCGGGTGCGGTTCTGGCGCGCACCTTCAAGCAGCTCACCAGCGGCGACATCTACTACCATCTCGGCATCACGCTGACCGAGACGGTGCTCGCCTTCGTCATCGGTTCGCTCGCTGGCATCCTGTTCGGCTTCACCTTCGCGCGCCGCGAACTGCTTTCGGCGGTGTTCGACCCCTATATCAAGGCGGCGAATGCGCTGCCGCGCGTCGTGCTGGCACCGATCTTCGCCCTCTGGTTCGGGCTCGGCATCTGGTCGAAGGTGGCGCTCGGCTTCACGCTCGTCTTCTTCATCGTGTTCTTCAACGTCTATCAGGGCGTGCGCGAGGTCTCGCCGACGATCCTGGCCAATGCCCGCATGCTCGGTATGAACGAGCGCCAGCTCTTCAAGCATGTCTATTGGCCGTCCGCCCTGACATGGATGTTCTCCAGCCTGCACACCTCGGTCGGCTTCGCGCTGGTCGGCGCGGTGGTCGGCGAATATCTCGGCTCCTCGGCGGGGCTCGGCTACAAGATCCACGAGGCCGAAAGCGTGTTCGACGTCACCGGCGTCTTCGCGGGCATGCTGATCCTGGCGATCTTCGTCATCGCGATCGACTCAGCTGTGACCGTGGTCGAGAAGCGATTGCTGGTCTGGCGACCCGGGCAGAGCTCGACCACCACGACCTGAGAAGCCCCTCGGTCCGCAGGCGGCCCATACGCAAGGCGGGGTTGGCTGTCCTGAGGCAACTCACTACAACTGCGGGTAACAACGCTTTCAAAGCAAAGCACCGCAGGGAAGGAACCCCGATGATCCGTAGACATCTGATGCTGGCGGCCGGCCTCGCGCTGGCGGCTTTGACCGCACCAGCCTTCGCCCAGAACGCCGAGAAGCCGAAGCTCACGCTCGGCGTCGGCGGCAAGCAGCTCCTGTACTATCTCCCGCTGACGGTCGCGGAGAAGAAGGGCTACTTCAAGGACCAGGGGCTCGACGTCGAGATCAACGATTTCGGCGGCGGCGCCAAGTCGCTGCAGGCGCTGGTCGGCGGTTCGGTCGATGTCGTGACCGGCGCCTATGAGCACACGATCCGCATGCAGGCGAAGGGCCAGGACATCCGCGCCGTGATCGAGCTCGGGCGCTTCCCGGCCATCACCATCGCGGTGCGCAAGGACCTCGCCGACAAGGTGAAGTCGGCCGCCGACTTCAAGGGCCTCAAGATCGGCGTCACCGCGCCGGGCTCCTCGACGGCTCTGACCGCGCAATACGCTATGGTCAAGGCCGGGCTGAAGGCGACGGACGCCGCGATCATCGGTGTCGGCGCCGGTGCGAGCGCGGTCGCGGCGATCAAGCAGAAGCAGGTCGACGTGATCTCGCATCTCGACCCCGTCACCTCGAAGCTCGAGGCCGACGGCGACATCGTCTCGCTGATCGACACCCGCACCGAGGCCGGCACCAAGGCCCTGTTCGGCGGATCAAACCCGGCCGCGGTGCTCTATCTCAAGAACGACTTCGCCGAGAAGAACCCGGTCACGACCCAGAAGCTGGTCAACGCGCTGATGAAGTCGCTGAAATGGTTGGAGACGGCGAAGCCTGAGGATGTCGCGGCTCTGGTGCCGGAAGAATACCTGCTCGGCGACAAGCCGCTCTATCTGCAGGCGGTCAAGAACTCGCAGGAGGCCTATTCCCGCACCGGTATCCCGACCGCCGACGCGATGAAGAGCATGTACGATTCGCTCAAGCTGCTCGACCCTGAGTTGACCAACTCCAATGTCGACCTGACCAAGACCTTCATCGACGGCTTCGCCAAGAAAGCCGCCTCCGGCTCCTGATCTGAAGCGCCGGTGCGACGCCTGTCTGCGGCGTCGCACCCATCGTCCCGGCACAGCTTGGTCAGGCTGGCGCCGGCCATGATGCGCGCGGATTTTACGACACCCGACGCTGAGCGATCTCGCAGCGCTGCTATCGTGCACTGATCGGGAGCTGCATTCGCGCCCGGTCCCGAGTGCAGCACGCTTGGTGATCCGCTCCATCACCGCTTTCGATTTGCGCCCCGCACCGGAGCCGTTAGGTTCGCGGTCCCAGCGCGAACGGGGTATCGCTTCGGACCATGAATATTCTCTCGATCCAGTCCCATGTCGCCTATGGCCATGTGGGCAATGCCTCCGCGACCTTTCCGATGCAGCGGCTCGGTGTCGATGTCTGGCCGATCCATACGGTGCAGTTCTCGAACCATACGGGCTATGGCAGCTGGAAGGGTCGCGTCTTCGACGGCGGCATGATCGACGAGGTGATGGAGGGCATCGCCGAGCGCGGCGTGCTTGCCAACTGCGACGGCGTGATCTCCGGCTACATGGGCTCGGCCGATATCGGCCATGCCATCCTCTCGGCGGTGGAGCGGGTGCGCGCGGCCAATCCCAAGGCTCTCTATTGCTGCGATCCGGTGATCGGCGATGTCGGCCGCGGCGTCTTCGTGCGGCCGGGCATTCCGGAATTCATGCGCGAGCAGGCGGTGCCGGCCGCCGATATCGTGACGCCGAACCAGTTCGAGCTGGAATTGCTCACCGATGTCGAGATCAAGACTGTGGCCGATGCGCATCGCGCCGTCGAGGCTTTGCGCGATGCCGGACCGAAGGTGGTGATGGTAACCTCGCTCGTCACTGAGGAGACGCCGGGCGACTCGATCGACATGATGGCGGCCGATACCAAGGGCAGTTGGCGGGTGCGCACGCCCAAGCTCGATGTCAGCGTCAACGGTGCGGGTGATGCGATCGCGGCGCTGTTCTTCACGCACTACCTGCGCGAGCAATCGGCGGCGGCGGCGCTGTCGAAGGCGGCGTCCTCGATCTACGGCCTGCTGAAGCGGACGAAGGCGGCGGGCTCGCGCGAGATTTTGACGGTGGCGGCGCAGGACGAGTTCGTCACGCCCTCGCAGGTCTTCGAGCCGCAGGCGATCTGAGCCTATCGCGATGAAGCTGCGCGTCGGAACCTTCAATGTCGAGAACCTGCTGACCCGCCACCGCTTCGAGCCGGGCGGGCGCACCGAGACTGCCGCGGCGATGTCGCTGTTTCATTTTCCGCGTGCCGACGAGCGCGACGCGGTGGAGCGCTCGCTCGCGGTCGCGCTGGAGGACGACAAACGCCAGATGACGGCGCTCGCCATCGCCGAGGCGCAAGCGGATCTCTGGATGCTGCAGGAGGTCGATTCGCTGGCCAGCCTGCAGGCCTTCTTCGCGAATTACGTCCATCGCATCGCCGACCACCGCTACGGCCATTTCACGCTGCTCGACGGCAATGACCGCCGCAGCATCGATATCGGCTTCGCCGCGCGGCGCGACCTGATCGGGCAGGGGCAGGTCACCGTGCGCTCGCACAAGGACCTGACATTCGCCGAGGCCGGCGTGCATGACCGCGAGCTCGCCGTGCTCGGCATCGGGCCGCAGGCCAAGGTCTTCGCGCGCGATTGTCTGGAGGTCGAGCTAACGGTCGCCGGGCGGCGGCTCAGCCTGTTCGGCTGCCATCTCAAGTCGATGAACAACGGCCGTGAAGACGGGCGAACCGCGACGCTGCCTGTGCGCCGCGCCGAGGCGCGCGCCGTGCGCTGGCTGATCCAGCAGCGTTTCGGCGGGGCCTGGCGCGAGACCAACTGGATCGTGCTCGGCGATCTCAACGGCTATCGCTATGGGCTTGGGCCACGCGCCGAAGTCGTCGACGAGGGTGACAGCGGCATCGAGCCGCTGATCGACGATTTCGCGGTCGATCCCATGGACACGCTGCCGGTTCATGAGCGCTGGACGCATTTCCGGCGCTACTGGTCGGAGAGCCGGGAGAGGCTGGTCGACAGCCATATGCCGCTCGACCACATCCTGCTCTCGCCGGCGCTGGCGGCGGCGAACCCCCGGCCGGCCATGCAGATGATCCGCCGCGGCCTGCCCTATCGCGTGCCGCTCGATCCGCGCGAGCCGGACCGCTCGATGGCGAAGCTCGCGACCTGTGCCGACCGCTATCCGCGCGTCGGCTGGGATCGGCCCAAGGCCTCAGACCATTGCCCGCTCACCATCGATCTCGACATCCCCGAAGGCTGAACCGATGAAACGCCGCTTCGTCACGCTCGACGTCTTCACTACCCGCCGCCATGCCGGCAATCCGCTGGCGGTGGTGCTCCAGTCGGAAGGGCTCGACACCGAGGCGATGCAGGCCATCGCCCGGGAATTCAACCTGTCCGAGACGGTTTTCGTCGCGCCGCCCGAGAAGCCGGAGCATCGCGCCTCCGTTCGCATCTTCACGCCGGGCGGGGAGTTGCCCTTCGCCGGTCATCCGACGGTCGGCACGGCGGTCTGGCTCGCTCTGAGCGACGAGGCCGAGGGCAAGGCCGCCGACATGCTGGTGCTGGAGGAGAAGGTCGGGCCGGTCTCCTGCGCGGTCTCGATCAAGGGAAGCCTCGCCGGCCACGCCACCTTCACCTTGCCACGTCTGCCGGAGCGGGCGGGCGAGACCGGGGCACCGGCTGCGATTGCGGAGGCGCTGGGGCTAGAGGCCGGCGATATCGGCTTCGGAGCACATGTGCCGACGCTTTTCAGCGGAGGCGTGCCGTTTCATTGCGTTCCCATGTCGAGCGGCGAGGCGATCAGCCGTGCGCGGCTTGAACGGGGGCACTGGTCCACGGCGTTCGGCAATGGCGGAGCCTTCCTCTACACCCGTGAGACCGCCGAGCCCGGCCACGATTTTCACGCTCGGATGTTCTGGCCGGGGGCCGGCATCGGTGAAGACCCGGCGACGGGCAGCGCCGCTGCCGCCTTCGCCGGCGCGATCATGGCCTATGAAAAGCCCGGCGACGGCGACCACCGCCTCGTCATCGAGCAGGGCTACGAGATGGGCCGGCCCTCGCAGATCACGTTGGAGTTGAGCGTGCGGGACGGCGCGCTGGTCTCGGCCCGCATCGGCGGCTCTGCCATCGTGGTCAGCGAGGGCGTGCTGCTGTGACAGACGGCGTCGAGAACGGCTCGATCGTCCGGCTGTCGCGGGTCGATGCCAGGGTCGAATCCTATGACTGGGCATTCGCACGCGAGAACGCAGCGCTGATCGCGAGGCATTGGGCGGAGATCAGCGCCGGCAAACCGGCGATGTTCAATGGCCGCGTCATGCTCCAGCACCGGGCCGCGATCCGGGACGGCGTGTTCGAGGCCGGCTATTTCGAGACGGATTACGCTGCCTTCATGACCTGGCGCGATGTCGGCTATCCCGGCCCGGTCATCCGCAACGGCTTCGCCATGGCGGCGCTCCGTGCCAATGACGGCGCCTTTCTCTGCGGCAAGATGGGCGATCACACGGCGAATGCCGGCAAGGTCTATTTCGCCGCCGGAACGCCCGACCGGGAGGATGCCCGCCCCGACGGCACGCTCGATCTCGCCGGCAGCGTCACGCGCGAACTCGGCGAAGAAACCGGCCTGCGTGTCGACGAGCTTCAGGTTGGGGAGGGCTGGACCGCGCTGATCGAGCAGGGCCGCATCGCCTTCATGCGCGAGGTCCGCATCGATCTGCCCGCCGAAGAGGCACGCGCGGTGATGCTGGAGCGGATGAAGCACCTCGAAGAGGAAGAGCTTTCCGACATCGTCATCGTGCGTGATCTCTCTGAGACGCAAAAGCACGACATGCCGCCCTTCATGCGCCGCTATCTCGCACATATCTTTGACGGCAAGTGATCCTGCCTGTCCTGCGAAAGTGATCCGATGACCTCTTCTGAGATCGCCCATCCCGAAGCTCTCGCTCTGCCGGCGGACAACCCCTTCGCGACGCGCTGGGAGACGCCGTTCCGCCTGCCGCCTTTCGCCGCGATCAAGCCGGAGCATATCCGCCCGGCTTTCGAGGCGGCGCTCGCCAAGCACAAGGCGGAGATCGCGGCGATCGTCGCCGAGAAGGCGGAGCCCGATTTCTCCAACACGATCGAGGCGCTGGAGCGGGCAGGGCGAGCGCTCAGCCGCGTCGGCGGCGTGTTCTACAACCTGACCGGCGCCGATACGAACGAGGCCCTGCAGGCGATCGAGCGCGAGATGTCGCCGATCACCTCGCGGCACTGGTCTGCGGTCATGATGGACGAGCAGTTGTTCGCCCGGGTCGACGCAGTCAATGCCAGGCGGGACGCGCTCGGCCTGAACCCGGAGCAGGCGCGCCTGCTGGAGCGCAGCTACAAGGGGTTCATTCGCTCGGGGGCGAAGCTGAACCCGGATGACAAAAAGCGCCTTGCTGCGATCAACGAGCGGCTGGCGGGGCTGGGCACACAGTTCAGCCAGAACGTGCTGAAGGACGAATCCTCCTATGCGCTGTTCATCGAAGACGAGGCGGGGCTCGCCGGCCTGCCTGATTTCGTGAAGGCGGCGATGGCGCGTGCGGCGGCCGATCGGGCCAAGCCCGGCCAGCATGCGGTGACGCTGTCGCGCTCGATCATCGAGCCTTTCCTGACCTTCTCGACGCGTCGCGACCTGCGCGAGCAGGCGTTCATCGCCTGGAGCAAGCGCGGCGAGAATGGCGGGGAGAGCGACAATCGCGCGATCGTCGCCGAGATGGTGAAGCTCCGGGCCGAGAAGGCGAAGCTGCTGGGCTACCCGACCTTCGCGCATTTCAAGCTCGACGACGCCATGGCGAAGACGCCGGAGCATGTGCGCGACCTCCTCGAATTGGTCTGGAAGCCGGCCAAGGCGCGCGCGGCTCGCGAGGCGGCCGATCTCGCAGCCTTGGCGCAGAGCGAGGGCGAGAACAGCCCGATCCGGCCCTGGGACTGGCGGCATTATGCCGAAAAGGTCCGGCAGAGGACCTATGCGCTCGACGAGGCCGTGCTGAAGCAGTATCTCCAGCTCGATCGCATCATGCAGGCGGCTTTCGACGTCGCCGGCAAGCTGTTCGGACTGTCCTTCGCGGAACGTCCGGAGTTGAAGGGCTACCACCCCGACGTGCGCATCTTCGAGGTGACGGAGACGGCCAGCGGGCGCCATATCGGCCTGTTCGTCGGTGACTACTTTGCCCGCGCCTCGAAGCGCTCCGGCGCCTGGATGAGCGCCTTCCGCGGCCAGCGCAATTTCGACGGCGAGACCCGGCCCATCATCGTCAATGTCTGCAATTTCGCCAAGCCCGCGGAAGGCAAGCCGGCGCTGCTCTCGCTCGACGATGCGCGCACGCTCTTTCACGAGTTCGGCCATGCGCTGCACGGACTGCTTTCGGACGTGACCTACGGCTCGCTCGCGGGGACGTCGGTCGCGCGCGATTTCGTCGAACTGCCCTCGCAGCTCTACGAGCATTGGTTCATGACGCGCGCGGTGATGCGGGAATACTGCCGCCATGCCGAGACGGGCGAGCCGATCCCCGAGGCCCTGATCGAAAAGATCGAGAAGGCTCTGACCTTCAATCAAGGCTTCTCCACCGTGGAGTATACCTCGTCGGCGCTGGTCGATCTCGCCTTCCACTCGCTGGAAGCGCCGGCCGAGGTCGATCCGCTGGCCTTCGAGGCGGCGGAACTTGCCCGCATCGGCATGCCCTCGGAGATCACGATGCGGCACAGGACGCCGCATTTCACCCATGTCTTCTCAGGCGACGGCTATTCGGCCGGCTATTACAGCTATCTCTGGTCGGAGGTGATGGATGCCGACGCCTTCAACGCCTTCACCGAGACGGGCGACGTGTTCTCGCCGGCGGTCGCGGAGAAGTTGAAGCGCTACATCTATTCGGCCGGCGATACGCGCGATGCGGCGGAAGCCTACACGCTCTTCCGCGGCCGTCTGCCGACGCCGGACGCGCTGCTGGAGAAGCGGGGGCTGGCGGCCTGAACCGCTGCCGTCATTCTCGGGCGAAGCTTTGCTTCGACCCGAGAATCTCATGACGAGAGGACACTGGTTTCTGAGATGCTCGGGTCGAGCCCGAGCATGACGAGCCTAGCTCAGCCCGGATAACCGAACTTCGCCTTGGTGGCGCGGATCTGGCCGGTTGCGCCGGCATCGTTGCCGGCCGAGCAGGCCGAGCGCGCGCGAGAGATCTCGCCGCTGACCCGGTCATGCACCCCCTTGGTGGTGTGGCCGGTGGCGAGGTCGTTGTCGATCACGGCCTGGAAGCGCTCGACCTCGCCGGAGCAGCCTGAACCCGATGGCATGCGGAAGGTATTGGGCGTCACGCCTGGAGCAGCCTGCGACGGCGCCGGAGCCAGGGGCGGACCGCCCGACGGCGTCTGGCAGGCGGAGAGCAGGAGCGCGGCGAAGGCAGGGACGAGGAGGGTAGAGGCGCGCATCGGGAAAGCTCCGGCTGATTTGCGCGGGAGCATGACCGATTCCTCCGGCGCGGCAAAGTCGCTCGTCAGTCGCGTTCGGGCATGAACAGCGCGACGAGGGTGAAGACCGCCGCCCCACCGGCGGCCAGCCAGATCGCGTCGAGTCCGATGCGGTCATGCGCGATGGCGCCGGCAATCGCGCCGCTGAGCAGCCCGAGCCAGAGCACGAAATGGCGCAGGAAGGCGAGCTTAGGCCCGCCGAGCAGGGCGCCCGCGATGCGCTGACCCATCTTCACCAGGGTGCCGGTCATGTAGGTCAGACCGATCGTGACCTCGCCGTCGCGCTGGAAGACGCTGTTCTCCGCACCCATCGCCATGGCCAGCACGCCGGCCCCTGCCATGCCGAAACCGATCGAATCGAGACCTGCCGCGATCAGCAGGGCGAGCGTGAGGAAGGCCAGCACCGCAGCCTTGCGCTGGCGCCCGGCAAAATGGCCGGCGAGCGAGCCGCCGACGACGCCGAGGATGAAAAGCCCGAGGATCGTCGCAGCGAGCAGGGCCCCACCGGCATGGCGGCCGGCAAGCTCGATGGCCAAGCGGGTGGTGTTGCCGCTCATGAAGGAGACGAAGAAACCGCCGAGGCTGAGGAAGCCGAGCGCGTCGACGAATCCGGCAAGGCCCGACAGGCCGAAGGCGAGGCCGATCACAGGGCGGTCATAGCGCATCATGGCGCGGCGCTCCGGCGGTTCAGGCCGGTCCTCGGATTGGCGCGACCACCGGCCGAATCGCGTAGCGCCATCTTAATTCACAGGCGTTGCCTGTTCTTATTTCAAATCGGCATGCGACATATGCTTGCGCGGAGCCCCCGGCTTCGGTTACATCCTGTCCTGTCGATTTGAGGAACGCCCGTGGTTTCGACCGCCCGCCATGACCTGACGAAGGACTGCGCCGCTGCGCAGGTCGTCGGCATGCGCGCTCGCGCTCCGTTCTCGCTTCTTGGCCTTCTTCTCCTTAGCTGCCCCTGAGGGCCGGCCGGGCATGCTGCCTGGGCGCTCAGGGGAGTGACGAGAACCGCCGACAGAAAACCTTAGCGCCCGCATTGCAAAAACTCCGCGGCGCGCCGACACCCGGAAGCAGAACCATGACCAACCCGACCCAGTCCGGCTCCGCCCAGAAGCCTTCGGATAAAGACCGCGTCCTGATCTTCGACACCACCTTGCGCGACGGCGAGCAGTGCCCCGGCGCCACGATGACCTTCGAGGAGAAGCTGGAGATCGCGGAGATGCTGGACGCCATGGGCGTCGACATCATCGAAGCAGGCTTCCCGATCGCCTCCGATGGTGATTTCGAGGCGGTGTCCGAGATCGCCCGCCGCCTGAAGCGCGCGACCGTCGCGGGCCTCGCCCGTGCCATCAGCATCGATATCGCCCGGGCCGGGGAGGCGGTGCGCCATGCAGCGAAGCCGCGGATCCACACCTTCGTCTCGACCTCGCCGATCCATCTGGAGCACCAGATGCGCAAGACGCAGGAGCAGGTGCTGGAGATCATCAGCGCGACGGTGACGCAGGCGCGCAACCTGGTCGAGGATATCGAGTGGTCGGCGATGGACGCCACCCGCACGCCGATCGACTATCTCTGCCGCACGGTCGAGGTCGCGATCAAGGCCGGCGCGACCACGATCAACCTGCCCGACACCGTGGGCTACGCCACGCCGGACGAGTATCGTGCCATGTTCAAGGCGGTGCGCGAGCGCGTGCCGAATGCCGACAAGGCGATCTTCTCGGCGCATTGCCACAATGACCTGGGCCTCGCCGTGGCCAATTCGCTGGCTGCGATCGAAGGCGGCGTGCGGCAGGTCGAGTGCACGGTCAACGGCATCGGCGAGCGCGCCGGCAACGCCGCGCTGGAAGAGATCGTGATGGCGCTGCGCGTGCGCGGCGACGTGCTGCCCTACGACACCGGCATCGACGCGACGCAATTGATGCGCATCTCCAAGGCCGTTTCGAACGCGTGCTCCTTCCCGGTTCAATACAACAAGGCGATCGTCGGCCGGAACGCCTTCGCGCATGAGAGCGGCATCCACCAGGACGGCATGCTGAAGAACAACACCACCTACGAGATCATGACGCCGGAATCGGTCGGCGTGACCAAGACCTCGCTGGTGATGGGCAAGCATTCCGGCCGCGCCGCCTTCCGCTCGAAGCTGAAGGAGATGGGTTACGACCTGGGCGACAACCAGCTCGAGGACGCCTTCACCCGCTTCAAGGCCCTGGCCGACCGCAAGAAGCATGTCTACGACGAGGATATCGAGGCCCTGGTCGATGAGAATATCGCGACCGCCCATGATCGCATCAAGCTGATATCGCTGACCGTGATGGCCGGCACGCGCGGCCCGCAGCGCGCCACCATGAAGCTCGACGTCGACGGCAAGCACGTCACCGAGGAGGTCGAGGGCAACGGGCCGATCGACGCGATCTTCAATGCGATCAAGACGATCGTCCCGCATGAGGTGACGATGGAGCTCTACGACGTCCATGCCGTGACCGAGGGCACCGACGCGCAGGCAGAGGTTTCCGTCAGGCTGTCGCGGGATGGCTCGTCGGTGACCGGCCGCGGCGCGGATCCCGATACGCTGGTCGCATCGGCGAAGGCCTATCTCGCCGCGCTCAACAAGCTGATCGCGCGGGGTGGGCGCCTGCACGCGCAGGCGGCGGAGTAAGAAGCGGACTTTTCCGTCATGGTCGGGCTTGTCCCGACCATCCACGTCTTCGTCGATGCAGCGTGGCGTTCAAGACATGGATGCTCGCCACAAGGGCGAGCATGACGGCGGAGTGCGGTCGCGATACTCGCGATTCCGGTGGATGACGCCGGCGCGATCTGGCGCCGGCTCGCATTTTGCTCTCATCTGCGCTTCCGGTGCGGTCGCTCCCCCGGCGACCCGTGGGGAGCGATGCCGATGGGCTATTTTCCGAACTGGACCTTGAAGACTTCCGGCGTCGTGCTGCCGGATGAGCGGCTGCCGACCGGCCAGACGGTCGTGGCCGGCCTGCAGCATGTCGTCGCCATGTTCGGCTCGACGGTGTTGGCGCCGGTGCTGATGGGCTTCGATCCGAACGTCGCGATCTTCTTTTCGGGCATCGCGACGCTGCTGTTCTTCGTGATCACGCGGGGGCAATTGCCGAGCTATCTCGGCTCCTCCTTCGCCTTCATCGGCGTCGTCATCGCCGCGACGGGCTATGCCGGCTCGGGGCCGAATCCGAACATCGCGGTCGCGCTTGGCGGAATCATCGCCTGCGGCGCGGTCTACGCCGTGATCGGCCTGATCGTGCAGGGCGTCGGCACGGCCTGGATCGAGAAGCTGCTGCCGCCGGTGGTGACCGGTGCGGTCGTCGCCGCGATCGGCCTTAACCTGACCTCGGTCGCGATCAGCATGATCTCGGCCAGCCCCTATACCAAGTGGATCGCGCTGTTCACGGTCGTTGCCGTCGCATTGGTCGCCGTCTACGGCCGCGGGCTGCCGCAGCGCCTGCCCATCCTGATCGGCGGGCTCGGCGCCTACATCATCTATGCGCTGACGGCGTCGAGCTTCGGCGCGCCGACGATCGATTTCGGCAAGATCGGCGCTGCCGCCTGGTTCGGCCTGCCGAAATTCGTGGCGCCGGTCTTCGAGATGAAGGCGATCACCCTGATCGTTCCGGTCGCGATCATCCTGGTCGCCGAGAACCTCGGCCACATCAAAGGCATCTCGGTGATGACCGGGCGCAATTTCGACCGCCTGATCGGCCGCGGCTTTTTCGCCGACGGTCTTGGCACCATGATCGCCGGCTCTGGCGGCGGCACCGGTGTCACCACCTATGCCGAGAACATGGGCGTGATGGCCGTAACCCGGGTCTATTCGACGCTGGTCTTCGTCGCAGCCGGCGTCATCGCGCTGCTGCTCGGATTCTCGCCCAAGTTCGGCGCGGTGATCGGCACGATCCCCGTCGCGGTGCTGGGCGGCCTCGCCGTCGTGGTCTTCGGCCTGATCGCTGCGACCGCCGGCCGGATCTGGGTCGAGAACAAGGTCGACTTCTCCGAGCCGAAGAACCTGATCACGGTCGCGACCGCGCTGATTCTCGGCGCCGGCGACCTGAAGCTGCCGATCTTCGGCTATGAGCTCGGTGGCATCGGCACCGCGACTTTCGGCGCGATCGTGCTCTACCATCTGCTGAACCGCCGCACGGCCTGACAATCCACAGCGCGGCCGGGCGATGTCGGTCGCGTTTGAAAAAACTGTCACGGATGGGTGGACAGGGGGCGGGGCCTTTGCTACACGCCCCCTGCCTGACGCGGCTGACGCCGCTGACCGGCGGCGCTTCGTGGCGTATGGGTGATTAGCTCAGTTGGTAGAGCAGCTGACTCTTAATCAGCGGGTCGTAGGTTCGAGCCCTACATCACCCACCACGACCTTTCCTAACATCGTTGAACGGATGCCTCGCTGAAGCGGGCGGCTGGCTTGTGCTGGCGCCGCCCGTTCCGCATCATGCCGGGCTCAGCGGGCCGCGGCGAGGGCCGCGATCATGCCCGTGATGCTGTTGATCAGAATGAACTGATTATCGACCCTGACCCAGCGCTGGCCGCGGCCTGGCGCACGCAGATGGTAGCGGTGATAGTCCCGCACATAGCTTTGCCGATACTGCCGGGGCAGGGCATGCCCGCGCGCCCAACGATCCTTGCGGACGATGACCTTCTTCGTCACGTGCTTCTCGACATGGACCGGGCCGTGACGAGCGGAGCCATCGTGCTGCGTCCGGTAAGACTGGGCGAAGCTGGGAGCGGTTGCTCCGAGTATAAAAGCGCCCGCGATTGCAGAGGCGATGATTTTTCTCATGGCGAAGTCTCCTGTTATCGATGAGCTTATCGTGGTGTACGGTGATTAAACGGGAGATGAATAGTTGGATTAATTCTCTGTAATGTTTCAGTAAGCTGCAATGCGCTTTCAGATTTTGTTTTTGCTTGCTCGCGCTTGGCTGTCGCCCCAGTTTCCCGCCATCCGCGGCCGGATGGCTACGGCGCACAAGGACACCTGACGAAGTGGCGTTTTCCGGATTGGGAGGGAGCTTTTCGGCGGCTCGGGCGTTCCTGCCCGAAAGGACAGGTTTCACATGATGCAAGTTGATCCCAGCCTCTCGGCCACGCCCGGCAACACGCCGGCCATTCCGAACCCGCCGCCCGAGCTGCCGCCGCTGACACCGAGCGAAGTTCCTCCGGCTCCTCCGGTCGAATCGCCGCCGGACGCTGAGCCGCAGGGCATTCCGACCGAGCCGCCGCCGGAACTGCCGCCGAACGCGCCGCCAGAGGGGCCCCCGGCGACGCCGATCGATCTGCCGCCGGGGCGTGATCCGCGCCAGCCGCAGGAGTAAACCCGCTTAGACCTTCGGCGCGTTGCCTGCCCCGATATCCCAGTAGAGCCCGGCCATGGCCACCAGCCCTTCGCGGGCGATGGCGGTCGGCAGGTGCTCGTCCGGAGCGTGCTGCGAGCAGCCCGGGTAGGAATGCGGCACCCAGATCGTGCGCAACTTCAAAATCTCGGCGAAGATGTCGTTGGGCAGCGAGCCGCCGAGATTGGGAAGCAAGGCCGGCTTCTTGCCGGTGCTCTCGGCGATCGAATCGATCGTGAAGCGGACCCAGGCATCGTCGGGGTCGAGCCGCGTCGCGCCGAAACGCTCGGTGCCGGGCATGACGATCTCGACCATGTCGAAGCCATGACGATCGAGATGGCGGCGCAAGGCCGGGGCCACGTCGCGCGGATCAATGCCGACGACGAAGCGCAAGGCGACGCGAGCCCAGGCACTCGGCGGCACGGCATTGACCGGCGTCTCCGGCACGCCGGACTTCATCGCCAGCACGTCGAATGAGCACCAACCAAAAACCTGTTCGGCAGGCGACAGGCCTGGTTCGCCCCAGTTCGGATCGATGGTCGGACCGTCCGGGCCGCCGTCGATCTCGCAATCGGCGAGCGCGCGGCGGACGCCAGCGGGCAATTCCTTCGGCACCCATTCATGGATACGGATCTGGCCGGTGGGCGAGGTGATCGAGGCGATGGCATGGGCGAGCTGGATCGCGGGATCTGAGAGGATGCCGCCCCAGTTGCCGGAGTGGTGGCCGCCGTCGCGGGCCGTGATCTGGAGGTCGAAGGTGATGACACCGCGGGCGCCCAGAAAGACGGTCGGGCGCTCGGCATTGAGGCGCGGTCCGTCCGAGGCGATCAGGATGTCGGCCTTCAGCAGTTCGGCCTCGTCTTGGCAGAGCTCGCGCAGGCCGGGAGAACCTGATTCCTCGCCCATCTCGATCAGGTATTTGGCGTTGAAGCCGAGCT
>SEEM01000108.1 GCA_004144595.1 Hyphomicrobiales bacterium | reverse complement strand
TTGAAGGATGCCGGCGTGCCCGTCGCCGGCCGCGATCGGCTGACATTGGCGGAGCATCCGGCGGTCGAGGACCTCGTCGTGCTCGGCCGGGCCCTGCTCCTGCCCGATGACGACCTGACGCTCGCGACCGCGCTCAAGACACCGCTGATCGATCTCGACGACGACGATCTGTTGCACCTCGCGCCGGGCCGCAAGGGCTCGCTGCGCGCCGCCATGCAGGAGGCCGCGACAGGCGAGCCGCGCTATGCTGCCGCGGAGGCGAAGCTCGTTCATTGGACGCGCGAGGCCGGGCGCTGCGGTCCGTTCCGCTTCTTCGCCGATCTGCTCGGCCCCGGCGGCGGGCGCAATCTCGCGCTCGCAAGGCTCGGTGCGGAAGCGGGCGACGCGCTCGACGCCTTCCTCAACGCCGCGCTCGATCACGAGCGGCGCTACGGCCCCTCGCTCGCCGGCTTCCTCCAGCACATCGCCGGCAGCGCCGCCGATGTGAAGCGCGATCTCTCGGCCAGCGCCGGCGAGGTCCGCGTCATGACCGTGCACGGCTCGAAGGGTCTGGAAGCAAAGATCGTCATCCTGGCCGATCTCGGCGTCGAGCCGGGCGCGAGGCGTCTGCCGAAGATCCTGGCCGTGCCGACGCCGTCGGGCGACCACTTGCCGCTCTGGCCGCCGGCCTCGGCGGAGGATGTCGGGGCGACTGTGGCGGCGAAGGCTGCTGTGGTGGCGCAGATGGTCGAGGAGCATCACCGCCTGCTCTACGTCGCGATGACCCGCGCCGAGGACCGCCTGATCGTCTGCGGCGCACAGGCCAAGGGCGAGGCTCCGCCCGGAAGCTGGTATGCGATGATCGAGCAGGGGCTGATGCTGTCGGAGGCTGGGCTGATTCAGCTGGGCGAGGGCGACGAGACGGTGCTGCGCTTCATGGTTTCGGCGCCGTCGTCGGTCGAGGAGCCAGCTTTGCCCGAGAGCGAACCGGCTCCCTCCGCCATGCCGCCCTGGCTCGCCCGGCGAGTCGTGCGCGAGGCCGAACCCTTGCCGCCGCTGAAGCCGTCGAGCGCACTCACGGCGGCTGATGCCGAGGAACGGCCGGGCGATGGCCCCTTCCTGGCCGAGGCGGCGGCAGCCGGCCGGCTGGCGCATCTCCTATTGCAGGTCCTGCCCGGCGTTCCCGAATCCCGCCGGCTTACGGCGGCGGAGGCGCTGGCCCAGGCCCGCGGCGGAGCCCTGCGGCCTGACCGTCGGGCCTCCATGGTCGCGGACGCCCTGCAATTGCTGGCCGCCCCGGCCCTGGCCGGGCTCTTCGCTGCGGACGCTCTCGCGGAGGTTCCGGTGGCGGGCTCGATCCGCATGCCGGATGGCGAGCTGCGGGCCGTCTCCGGGCGGATCGACCGGTTGGCCGTCACCCCCGACAGCGTCGTCGTCGCCGATTTCAAGACCACGGCCCGCCCGCCACAGAAGGTCGATGCGGTCCCGCTCACGACGATCGCCCAGCTCGCCGCCTATGCCGCGCTGATGCGGGAGATCTATCCGGGCCGGGCAGTGCGGGCTCTGGCGATCTACACGGCGAGCCTCACCTGTTTCGAACTGGATGCCGGCCGGCTCGATGCCGCGCTCGCCGCTCTGGCCGGCGCCGCGGGAACGGGCTCTGCTGAGGGAGCGTTGAAGCCATGAAGCTCCTGCCACATTCCCTTGCCCTGCGCCCGCGTCTGCTCGCGGCTCTGGCTGCCGGAATCGTTCTCGCCCTGTTGCTGCCGGGCAATTGGCGCTGGGCGACCCGGTTGCTGGTCGCCTGGGATGCCGGCGCGGTCCTTTATCTCGGCTTGCTGGCGACGACGATGTTCACCGAAACGGTCGACCAGATCCGGGCACGAGCGGAGCGGCAGGACGAAGGCGCCTTCGGCATTCTCCTCATTGCCTGCCTGGCGACGGGGGCGAGCCTTGTCGCCATCGTGCTTCAACTCACCGGCATCGGGGCGGTGCCGGCTCCCGATCGCGGCCTTCATCTCGCGCTCGGCGGCGCGACGATCCTGTGTTCATGGACGCTGCTGCATGCGTTCTTCACGCTGCATTACGCCGGAGTCTACTATCGCGGCGGCAAGAAGGAACCCTGCCTCGATTTCCCAGGGGAGTCCGATCCCGACTATGTCGATTTCCTGTATTTCGCCTACACGATCGGCTGCACCTCGCAGACATCGGATGTGGGCGTAACCACGCGTGAGGGGCGCGCCGTCGTCTTGCTGCACTCGATCCTGGCCTTCGTCTTCAACACCTCGATCCTGGCGATGGCGATCAATGTCGGCGCCAGTCTGGTCTCCGGCGGGTCGTGACGCGCCGGCCTCGCCTCTGCCCTGCGGTGCACGCGCCTTGACCCGAGGGGCTGGCGTTCATAGCTTCGCTGGCGAAGGGCGACGATGCCGCCCATGGATTCGAAAGGCAGCCAGTCATGGCAACGAGCAAGGTAACCGATGCGAGCTTCGAGGCCGACGTCCTGAAGTCGTCCGAGCCGGTCGTGGTGGATTTCTGGGCGGAATGGTGCGGCCCTTGCCGCATGATCGGCCCGGCTCTCGAGGAGATCGCCACCGAGCTCGGCGGCAAGGTCAAGATCGTCAAGATGAATGTCGACGAGAATCAACAGATCCCGGCCCAGTTCGGGATCCGCTCGATCCCGACGCTCATGCTGTTCAAGGATGGCAAGCTCGCCTCGCAGAAGGTCGGTGCGGCCCCCAAGAGCGATCTCTCGCGCTGGATTTCCGCGGCGGTGTGATCCGCCTGCTCCAGGCATAAAAAAGGCCCGCTTCCGAAGAGGAGGCGGGCCTTTCCTGTTTCTACGTGGTTTGAGGCTCAGCCCTTGCGGGATTCGATGGCGAAGGCGCCGGGGCCGGCGGTCGCGATATAGAGGAAGATGAAGCAGAACAGCATCGCGGCCTCGCCGCCGTTCAGCAGCGGATAGAATCCCTTCGAGCCATGCGCCATCCAGTAGGCGACGGCCATCAGGCCCGAGAGCACGAAGGCGGCCGGACGGGTCAGGAAGCCGACGAGGACGAGGGCACCGCCCACGATTTCCAGCACGCCGGCGATCCACGGCAGCGACATCGCAGCCGGCATGCCCCAGGACGGCGGAGCCGGGAAGCCCAGCAGCTTCTGCGTGCCGTGCGAGATGAAGGTCAGCGCCGTGAAGATGCGGAGCAGGCCGAGCGTATACGGCGCGTAGCGGGACAGAGACTGCATAAAGGGGTCCTTGGTTGGATCATGGGCTTGGAGAAGATCGGGTACTGCAGTCCGGGTTCTAGGCGAGCTGCTTCCGTTTGCGCAATATCCCGGCTGGTGACGATCTCGTTTGCGTGTTTGCAAGTTCGATCACGTTTGCGCGACGGTGA
Source organism: Hyphomicrobiales bacterium (assembly GCA_004144595.1). Taxonomy (GTDB): domain Bacteria; phylum Pseudomonadota; class Alphaproteobacteria; order Rhizobiales; family Beijerinckiaceae; genus Allobosea. The sequence continues at coordinate 5,049 of SEEM01000108.1, read as the reverse complement.
TATGGCTCGTGCCGCAGTGCACGCTTTACCAACCCTTAAAAGCGCCATGTTTGAATCCTGTGTGACCTGACCGCATTTGCGAGCGGCGTGGCGGCCGAAAACGGGGCAGGATGAACGACCGGATTGCACGAGGCGAGCGGCGCGAGCCGTCCTTTGGTTATGAGCGTGGCGAGAGCCATGTGGACGGTGACATGCGCCTTTCTCCAGACGATCGCCCCTCACGCTTCCGCAACGCTCCGGCCCAGCCGGAGCCGAGCCGGCAGCTCCGCAACCCGCCCAAGCGCGACAAACGTGCTGGCGGCGGGGGCGGAGGCGGCAAGCGTCGCGGCCGTCGCGGCCGCCGTTCGTTCCTGGGCGGCCTGTTCTACTGGACGATGGTGCTCGGTCTCTGGTGTGCGATCGGTGTCGGCGGGCTCGTCGCCTATCACGCCTCGCAACTGCCGCCGATCGACCAGCTCACCGTGCCGAAGCGGCCGCCGAACATCGCGATCCTCGCCGCCGACGGCTCGCTGCTCGCCAATCGGGGCGAGACCGGCGGGCGCACCGTCACGATCGGCGAGATTCCGCCCTATCTGCCGCGTGCCTTCGTGGCGATCGAGGACCGGCGTTTCTACGAGCATTTCGGCATCGACCCGATCGGCATCACCCGCGCGCTCGTGACCAACCTGCGCGGACGCGGCGTGGCGCAGGGCGGCTCGACGCTGACCCAGCAGCTCGCCAAGAACCTGTTCCTGACGCAGGATCGCACCGCCGCCCGCAAGATCCAGGAAGCGATCCTGGCGCTCTGGCTGGAGCGCACCTACACCAAGGATCAGATCCTCGAGCTCTATCTCAACCGCGTCTATTTCGGCTCGGGCGCCTATGGCGTCGAGGCGGCCGCGCAGCGCTATTTCAACAAGTCGGCGCGCTCGGTCACGATCGCAGAGGCCGCGATGCTGGCGGGCCTCGTCCAGGCGCCGTCGCGGCTCGCGCCCAACCGCAATCCCGATCTGGCCGAGAAGCGGGCTCAGCTCGTCATCGCGGCGATGGCCGATCAGGGCTTTATCACGCAGGCCGCGGCCAAGACCGCGCTGACCGCGCCGGCCGAAGTGCCGGAGCGTGTGGGCGCCGGCTCGGTCAATTACGCCGCCGATTACGTGATGGACGTGCTCGACGATTTCATCGGTGCGGTCGAAGGCGACGTCACCGTGCTGACCACGATCGATTCGAAGCTGCAGTCCTCGGCCGAGACGACGCTCGTCGATGCGTTGTCCACGCAGGGCGCCAAGCTGAACGCCTCGCAGGGCGCGGTCGTTTCGCTCGCGCCCGACGGCGCCATCCGCGCGCTGATCGGCGGCCGTGACTACACCAAGAGCCAGTTCAACCGCGCCACGGCGGCGCGTCGCCAGCCGGGCTCTTCCTTCAAGCCCTTCGTCTATCTCACCGCGCTCGAAAAGGGCATGACGCCCGATACCATCCGCGACGACGCGCCGGTCTCGATCAAGGGCTGGGAGCCGGAAAACTATTCGCGCAACTATCGCGGCCCGGTGACGCTGGCGACGGCGATGCAGCATTCGCTCAACACCGTCGCGGCCCGGCTGATCCAGGAGGTGACGCCCAAGGAGGTCATCCGCACGGCGCAGCGCCTCGGCATCAACTCGGCCCTCCAGCCGAACCTCTCGCTGGCGCTAGGCACCTCGGAGGTGACGCCGCTTGAGATGACGGCAGCCTATGCGACCTTCGCCAATGGCGGCCAGTCGGTGCTGCCCTATGTCATCCGCGAGGTACGCCAGACCAATGGCAAGGTCGTCTACGCCCGCAAGGCTGGAGGCCTCGGCCAGGTCATCCAGCCGCAATATCTCGCCATGATCAACACCATGTTCAATGGCGTGATGAACGGCGGCACCGGCAGCAAGTTCAACATCCCGGGCTGGCAGGTCGGCGGCAAGTCCGGCACGACGCAGGATTACGGCGATGCCTGGTTCGTCGGCTTCACCGCCAAGCTCGTCACGGCCGTCTGGGTCGGCAACGACGACGCCTCGAAGATGAAGCGCGTCACCGGCGCCGGCCTCCCCGGCGAGATCTGGGGCAAGTATATGAAGGCGGCACATGTCGGCGCCCAGCCGATTCCGCTGCCCGGCGGCTTCTGGCAGGGCGCGCCGAAGGCGATCGGTGACGGCGCGCCGGTGGCCGACGCGCGGATTCCCGCACCGGCCCAGCCTCAGGGCGACAGCGGCTGGGTCCGCCCGGCGCCACAGGAGAAGAACTTCTTCGAGCGGCTCTTCGGCGGCTGAGGCTAGCTTTTTGCCGCCCGGATGCCGCGCGTCGCGCGGAACAGGACGAGCGCGGTCACGCCCAGCGCCGACATTACCAGCGGCAAGGGCAATGCGGCGTTCTTGAGCAGGTGCCCGACCAGCAGCCCGACGCAGGCCGAGAGCAGCATCTGGCAGAGTCCGCTGAAGGAGGAGGCTGCGCCCGCCCGGTCCGGGAAGGGCATCATCGCCGAGGCCTGGGCCTGCGGCATCGTGAGCCCGACGCCGCAGGCATAGAGCGCCATCGGCACGACGACCCCGGCCGCGCCGCCGAGGCCGCTGAGCACGCAGACCAGCATGATAACACCGCCGCCGGCGAGGCAGGCGACGCCGATCGCGATGACCCCGTCCATGCCGCGCCGCCCGACCAGGCGTTGCGCGATGATCGTGCCCAGGATGAAGCCCAGCACGCCGAAGCTGAAGGAAAAGCCGTACTCCACCGGCGTCAGTCCGTAGATGCCGATCAGCACGAAGGACGAGCCCGAGATGAAGGCGAAGAGCCCGGCATAGGCCAGCGCCGTCAGCGCGACATAGACGCGGAAGGCGCGGTTGTGCAGCAGCGTGCCAAAGCCCTTGAAGATGCTGGCGAGGGAAAGCGGCTGCGGTGAGCGCGCCCGCAGCGTCTCCGGCATCACGGTGACGATGACCGCGGCGAGCGCCAGCCCGAAGGCGAGCGAGGCGATGAAGGTCGAGCGCCAGCCGAACGCGACCTGGAGCACGCCGCCGATCACCGGCGCGATGGCCGGCACAAGCCCCATGATCATGCCCATCCGGGCGAGCTCGCGCCCGGCGCGCGGCCCGTCATAGAGATCGCGCACCATGGCGCGGCCGAGCACGATCGGCCCTGACGCTCCCAGCGCCTGGAAGGCTCGCGCCAGCGTCAGTGCCTCGATCGAGGGCGCGAAGGCGCAGGCCAGCGTCGCGAGTCCGAACAGGGTCAGGCCTGCCAGCAGAATAGGTTTGCGACCGAGACGATCCGAGAGCGGCCCCCAGAAGATCTGCCCGGCGGCGAAGCCGAACAGGAAGGAGGACAGCGTCGCCTGCGCGCCGGCGACATCCGTCTGCATCACCCGCGCGATTTCCGGCAGCGAGGGCAGATAGAAATCGGTCGAAAGGGGTCCGAGCGCCGTCAGCATGGCGAGGACGGCGGTCATCGCCAGCGTATCGGGACGAAGCGTCATGCACAGCCTCCGGGTGGCCGGAACGGGCCGCGCTGCCTTGCTACGATGTCAGCGGCTCATCCGGCAAGGCTGAAGCCTTCGGCCGTCAGGGTGCGGGCGCGACCTGCTCCGGCTTCAAGCCGACGAGCTCGGCATAGCGCGCCGGGTCGGTCGCGCCCTCGGTATTGACGAGGAAGACACGGGAGCTGCCGTCGAGCTTCAGCGCCGCGCGCGCCTGCGGGTCGCGCAGGGCCGCGAGCAGGCCGGCGAGCCCGGCTCCGCCGCTTTCGCCGGCGACGATGGCGGGGTCGCCTGCGGTCGGCCGTGCCAGGCGGTTCATCGCCTCGACGGCATCGGAATCCTCGGTCGTCATGAAGGCATCGGCGGCGCGGTACAGCACCCGCAGCGCCAGCGGCGAGGGGTCGTAGCATTCGAGCATCGCCATCACCGTCGGAGCGCCATGCGGGATCTTGCCCGGCTTGCCCTGCTTCGCCGCCTCGAAGAGGCAAGCGGCGCGCGACGGCTCGACCACCGTGAAGAATGGCCGCTGCTCACTGAGGCTCGTCTGCATCTGCGCTGCGAGCGCCGCGGCGATGCCGCCGACGCCGGCCTGCACGAAGACATGGCTCGGCCGCTCTCCGTCGAAGTGGATCTGCATCTGCGCCATGCCCTCGCGTGCGATCGCGGTATAGCCCTGCATGACCAGGCCCGGGATGCGCTCATAACCATTCCAGGAGGTATCGGAGACGATGGTCCAGCCGCGCTCCGTCGCGACGCGTGCGGCTTCGACCACAGAATCGTCATAGGTGCCGTCGACGCGCATCATCTCGGCGCCGAAGCGGGCGATGGCCGCGACGCGCTCGTCGCTGACGCCGCCATGCACGAAGATGACCGCCTTGGCGCCGAGCAGTTGCGCGCCTTGCGCCACCGAGCGGCCATGGTTGCCGTCGGTCGCGCAGGCGAAGGTCATGCCGGCCGCCGCCTCGCGGACGGCGGGGTCGTTCATGTCGGCATCGCTCAAGCGGCGCCCAAGCGTGTCGGAAGCGGCTTCCAGCGCAAGGCGGATGACGGCATAGGCCCCGCCGAGCGCCTTGAAGCTTCCAAGCCCGAGGCGCTGGCCCTCGTCCTTGATGAAAAGTGCGCCGATGCCGAGCGCGGCGGCGAGGCCGGGCAGGCTGTGCAGCGGGGTCGGCACATGGTTCGGCCGCTGCGCCAGATGGGCTGCGATCGCATCGGCCCCGGCCGGCCCCAGCGTCTCGATATCCGCCGGGTGCAGGGCCGAGCGGTAGTCCGGGTGACGGTTGAGCAGGAACATGGCGGCCTCGTCTGTCTGGGTTGCCCGAATGGATATTGCATCCCAAGTGAAAAAGGCGCTGGATTTGGCGTTTAAGCTTGCAAGTTTGTTTCACGGACCAAGGCATGGCCGAGCCGACCGCTCATCAACTCGACGCCTTCGACCGGGCGATCCTGGCGATCCTCCAGCAGGACAACACCACGCCCCAACGGGTGGTCGGCGAGCGCGTCAACCTGTCGGCCCCGGCCGTGCAGCGCCGTATCCGCCGGATGGAGGCTGATGGCGTCATCCGCGCCAATGTCGC
>SEEM01000305.1 GCA_004144595.1 Hyphomicrobiales bacterium | reverse complement strand
CGTCACCAGATCGATCTTGTTGAGCACGATCACGTCGGCGAAGGCGATCTGGTTCTTGGCTTCCGGCGCGTCCTTCAGCCGGTCCTTCAGCCACTTCGCGTCGGTCACGGTCACGACCGCGTCGAGGCGGGTGGCATCGCCGACATCCTGGTCGACGAAGAAGGTCTGGGCGACCGGCGCGGGATCGGCCAGACCGGTGGTCTCGACGATGATCGCGTCGAACTTGCCCTTGCGCTTCATCAGGCCGTCGAGAATGCGGATCAGGTCGCCGCGAACGGTGCAGCAGATGCAGCCGTTATTCATCTCGAAGATTTCCTCGTCGGCGCCGACGATGAGGTCCCCGTCGATGCCGGCCTCGCCGAATTCGTTGACGATCACGGCGAATTTCTTGCCGTGGTCCTCGGTCAGGATGCGGTTGAGGAGCGTGGTCTTGCCGGCGCCCAGATAGCCGGTGAGCACCGTGACGGGGATTTTCTCGGACATGGCTTGACCTGAATGACTGCGACGCGACGAGGACGGCTCCGCCCGGGTCAGGCCGGGCCGGCGGTCAGCGCCTTTTCGATTTCGCTTATATTGTGCTTCATCATCCGGATGTAAGTCCCCGCCGGGCCGGTTGCGGCCGAGAGCGCATCCGAATAGAGCCGGCCGCCGACCTTGGCGCCGCTCTCCCGCGCGATCTGTTCGACGAGGCGCGGATTCGTGACGTTTTCGAGGAAGACGGCCGGGATTTTCTGCGCCTTCACCTGCCGGATGATGCGGGCGACATCCCTCGCCGACGCCTCCGCTTCGGTCGAGACGCCCTGCGGCGCGATGAAGGCGACGCCATAGGCCTTCACAAAATAGCCGAAGGCATCATGGGTGGTGATCGCCTTGCGCCGCTCGGCTGGAATCCGCGCGATCGCGGCCTTCACCTCGCCTTCGAGCCTGTCGAGTTCGGCGAGATAGGCCGTCGCATTGGCCTCGTAGCTCGCCTTGCCGGCGGGATCGGCCGCACTCAGCGCGTCCCGGATATTGGCGACATACACCTTCGCATTGGCGATGCTCTGCCAGGCATGCGGATCGTCATGGCCATGGGCATGCGCGTGACCGCCCTTGTCCTTGTCGTCATGGTCGTCATCGACCTCGAGCGGGGTGATGCCCTTCGTCGCCTCGGCCAGCGTCGCCTTCGTGCCCGAGGATTTGACGAGGCGCGGCAGCCAGCCCTCGAAATGCAGGCCGTTGACGAGGACGAGCTTGGCGCCGGCCATCGCCTTCGCGTCGCCCGGCGTCGGCGAATAGACATGCGCATCGCCGTCAGGGCCGACCAGCGTCGTCACGCTGATGCGATCGCCGCCGATCTGCCGGGCGAAATCGCCGAGGATCGAGAAACTCGCCACCACCGGCAGCTTCGCTTGTGCGCTGTCTTGCGCGAAAGCACCGAACGGCGTGGCGGCTGCGGCAAACCCGAAAGCAAGACCGGCGACAAGGGCGCGACGGTTGGGCATGGGAGACTCCGAGAAATGAAACGATATAACGTTTCTATCTCTGAAGATGGGCGCGGGGCAAGAGGCGCCGCGCAAGTCCGTCCTGCGAACCGAACAGGAGCGACCCCAGATAGATCGCCCCCGCCGCCAGGATGATCGACGGGCCCGCCGGCAGGCTCGACCCCGCCGCGTAGGACGTCACGAGCCCGGCATAGCCCGAGACCATGCCGAAGCCGGCCGCGAGCAGCAGCAGGCGCGTGATATCGGCCGTCCAGAAGCGCGCAGCCGCCGCAGGCAGCATCATCATGCCGACGGCGAGCAAGGTCCCCAGCGCATGGA
>SEEM01000036.1 GCA_004144595.1 Hyphomicrobiales bacterium | reverse complement strand
CTGCACCGGCTGCGGCGTCACCGGGCTCGGCGGCGGCGGGGCGGGCTGGACCGGCTGCGGCCCCGGCTGGGGATCCGGCACGGCCACGGGTGGCGTCTGCGCCGGTGAAGACGGCATCTGGACGGGGCTCGCACCGGGCGGCGGGGCGAGCGGCGCGGATTCGACTGCGGTCGGCGGCGCCACGCGCCCCTGCGCAAAAGCCATTCCGTTCGACAGGCTCGCCAAGCCGGCAAGCGTCAGAACACAAATCCGGGAGTACCGCCGAGAATCACGCATCGTCACGGCCTTACAGTTTCACGCGATTCGCGCCCTTGCGGCGCAACATAGAATGTCCACCTTGCCCTAAGGAACGGGCACGAGGGTGGCTTTTTCACGTCGCCTACGCCATAGACCCACTATTCAAGGGACGTGTGACCAAATGAACGCTCTGGCCAATCGCCGGTTCCTGAAGATGAACGGGCTCGGCAACCAGATCACCGTACTGGACCTACGCGGCAGCAAGCATGTCGTCAGCGAAGCGGAAGCCCGCGCCATCGCCTCCCTGCACCGCGCCCGCTTCGACCAGCTCATGGTCCTGCACGACGCCGCGACGCCCGGCACCGACGCCTTCGTTCGCATCTACAACACCGATGGTTCGGAAGCCGGCGCCTGCGGCAACGGCACGCGCTGCGTCGCCTGGGCGATGATCGCCGATCCGCAGATGGGCGATGCCGAAAAGATCCGCCTCACGCTCCAGACCAAGGCCGGTTTGCTCCCGGCGATCCGCGAGGGTGAGACCCTCTTTACCGTCGACATGGGCGCGCCGCGCCTCGACTGGGACCAGATCCCGCTGGCCGAGCCTTTCGAGGATACCAGCCGCTTCGAGCTCCAGATCGGCCCGATCGACGATCCGATCCTGCACACGCCCTGCGCCGTCAACATGGGCAATCCGCACGCCGTCTTCTTCGTGGCGGACCCCTATGCCTACAATCTCGCGCAGATCGGCCCCCTGCTCGAAAACCACCCGATCTTCCCCGACCGCGCCAATATCGAGCTCGCCGCGGTGGAGGCACCCGACCATATCGTGTTGCGCGTCTGGGAACGCGGCGCCGGCATCACGCAGGCCTGCGGCTCGGGCGCCTGCGCGGCGCTGGTCGCGGGGGTGCGCCGCGAGCTGACAGCCCGCAAGGCCACCGTCAGCCTGCCCGGCGGCGACCTCGCCATCGAATGGCGCGAGCGCGACGGCCATGTCCTGATGACCGGCCCGGTCGAGTTCGAATGGGAAGGCACGCTCGACCAGGCGTTGTTTTCGAGCGCGGCATAGTGAGCTTGGAAGTCGTCACCTTCGGCTGCCGCCTCAACATCGTCGAGAGCGAGGCGTTGAGGCTTCAGGCTGAAGCCGCCGGGCTGAAGCATGCCGCGATCGTCAATTCCTGTGCCGTTACGGCCGAGGCGACCCGCCAGGCGCGGCAGGCCGTCCGCCGACTCAAGCGCGAGCAGCCAGACCGGCCCGTCATCGTCACCGGCTGCGCCGCGCAAATCGAACCGGCCCGCTTTGCGGCGATGACCGAGGTCGACCGGGTTCTCGGCAATGACGAGAAGCTGCGCCCCGAGAACTGGGCTGCGCTCGCCCACTCCAACAGCCTCGGGCACCCTGAGACAGCCGCAGCCGACAAGCTCGATGTCGGCGACATCATGGCCCGCACCGCCATGCGCGCGCCCATCACCGGCCGTTTCGCCGGCCATACGCGCGGCTTCGTCCAGGTCCAGAACGGCTGCGATCACCGCTGTACCTTCTGCGTCATTCCCTTCGGCCGGGGCAATTCGCGCTCACTCGCCATCGCCGATGTCGTCGCGCAGTGCCGCACCCTGCTGGAAGCCGGCGCCCGCGAGATCGTGCTGACCGGCGTCGACCTCACCAGCTATGGCCGCGACCTGGGCGACGAGCCGTCGCTGGGCCTGCTGACGCGCGCGATCCTGCGCGCCCTGCCCGAGCTGCCGCGCCTGCGTCTCTCCTCGATCGACGCCGTCGAGGTCGACGATGCCCTGCGCGACCTGCTCGCGACTGAGGCGCGCCTGATGCCGCATCTGCATCTCTCGCTTCAGGCCGGCGACGACCTGATCCTGAAGCGCATGAAGCGCCGCCATGGCCGCGCTGACGCCATCCGCTTTTGCGCGGAGATCCGGGCTCTGCGCCCCGATATCGTCTTCGGCGCCGATCTCATCGCCGGCTTCCCGACCGAAGACGAGGCGATGTTCGCCCGCTCGCTCGATCTCGTCGCGGAATGCGGCCTGAGCTTCGTCCATGTCTTCCCTTATTCGGCACGCCCCGGCACGCCCGCCGCCCGGATGCCACAACTTTCGGGGGAGATCGTCTCGGAGCGCGCCGCAAGGCTGCGGGCAGCGGCCAGCGCCGCGCAGCAGCGCCATCTCGGCGAGCGCATCGGCCGTCCGCTCAGCGTCCTGACCGAACGCGGCAATACCGGCCGCGCCGAGGATTTCACGCTGGTCCGCTTCGGCAGCGATGTCGCGCCGGGCATGATCGTGCCGGTCACCGGATATGCGGCCGACGGCAAGGCCCTTCTCGCGGCCTGAACTGGTCCTTCGGGGAAGAATAGCCGCCTCGGTCGCCGATGGGAGGAGGAGAGACCGAGGCGGCAGAGCCATGCCCGGAATGGCAGACCCACTTCTTTAGACGCGGCAACCCGGCAAAAGGTTCAAAGCCTCACGCGACGACCGAACCGCGCACCCGCTGGACCTGATTGTTGCAGTATCCCCGTGGGTTCCAGACAGGCTCCAGCGGCTGAATGCCGCCCTCGGCATCGCGCGCCCGCGCCATGACCACGAACGGGCCTGGCTGCGCCGCGACGATCTCCACCTCGAAACGCTGCCAGGCGAAGCGTCCCTCTCCGACCTGCAATACCACCTCCTGCCAGCTCTCGCCGCCATCGCTGGAGATGGCCACCGATGCCAGCGGCACGGCACCGCTCCAGGCGAAGCCCGCGACCTTCAATCGATCGCCTTGCTTGGCCACGAAGCCGTCGAGCGGCATCGTGATCAGCGATTTGACCGGCATATCGGTGATCACGGCGAAATTCTCCGGATCGAGCGGCTCACCGGGACGGACCGGCGCGATCGGCAGGCGATAATCCGTCCCGCGCATCTTCTCGCCGTCATGCTCGACGGTGCGCAGGTTGATCCGGTCGAGCCATTTCTGCCAGGCCGAGCCGGGATAGCCGGGCGCGACGATGCGCAAAGGCCCGCCATGCAGCCGCGGCAAGGGCTCGCCATTCATGGCGAAGGCGATGAGCGTCTCCGGCGCCAGCGCCTTGGCGATCGGCAGCCCGCGCGACAGCGCCGCCTTCTCCGGCTTGTTGATCTGGCGGTCCGGCGCATGGTGGCCGGTATAGGTCGCGCTCGGCTTTACGCCCGCATGCGCCAGCACATCGGCCAGCCGCACGCCCGTCCAGCGCGCGCAGCCGACGGCACCGAGCCGCCATTGCAAACCGTCTGTCGCCGGCGAGAAGCGCGAACGGCCATTACCGGCGCATTCTAGGACGGCCGTGAGCGTGACGGTCTCGAAAGCCTCCTGCAGACCGGCCACAGTCCAGCTGGTCGGACGCTCGACCTCGCCGTCGACACTCAGCGTCCACCCGCTGTCGTCGTCGATCTCCGGCAAGTGGCCGTTATTGCGGATGAAGAACGAATCGACCGGCGTGATCGGGGCTTCGAGCAGCGCGAGCGCCGGCTCGGCATTCAGCGCCTCCTCCTCATGGACATGGAGGCCAGGCTTCAGGCGGCGCAGCAGGGGCAGTTCGACAAGGCGATGGGGCAAGCGAAAATAGTCTCCGGCGGCTGCACGCAAAGGCGATCCGCCATCGCGACGGCCGGCACAGATGACACGTTGTTCTCCCGCCTGTCGACCGTCTGCCGGCATCTCCAGCCCTGATCCAGAGGAGCCACGCCGAGGGAATGGCGTCTCGAAGGATGGTTCGGCAAGCCCGAGGGTGTCGTCAGCGCTTGGCGACGACCTCCTCGCGCAGCGCCCGGCGCAGCACCTTGCCGACATTGGTCTTCGGCAGGCTTTCGCGGAAGAAGATCTGCCTGGGCACCTTGTAGCCGGTCAGGTTCTCCTTGCAGTAGGCCCGCAGCGCATCCGTCGTCAGGGTCGGGTCCTTGCGCACGACGAAGGCGGTGACAGCCTCGCCCGAATGCTCGTCCGGCAACCCGATCACGGCCGATTCCAGCACGCCGGGATGCGAGGCCAGCACGTCCTCGACCTCGTTGGGATAGACGTTGAAGCCGGAGACCAGCACCATGTCCTTCATCCGGTCAACGACCTTGACCTGCCCGTCCGGCAGCATGACGCCGATATCGCCGCTGCGGAAAAAGCCGTCGGCCGTCATCGCCTTGGCGGTCTCGTCAGGGCGCTTCCAGTAGCCCGCCATCACCTGCGGTCCGCGGATGCAGATCTCGCCAGCCTCGCCCATCGGCATGTCCTGGCCCTCGGCGTCGCGGATCGCGATCTCCGTCGAGGGAATCGGGTAGCCGATCGTGCCGCTGAACTCGGTCATGTCGGGGCGGTTGATGGTGGCGATCGGCGAGGTCTCCGAGAGACCGTAGCCCTCGATGATCGGCCGGCCGGTCACCGCCTTCCACTGCTTGGCGACTGCGGCCTGCGTTGCCATGCCGCCGGCCACCGCGAAGCGCATCTCGGAGAAGTCGACATCCTTGATCTCGGGATGGTTGGCGAGCGCGTTGTAGAGCGTGTTGACTCCGGAGAAGAGCGTGAAGCGGCTCGCCTTCAGCGTCTTGATGAAGCCGGGAATGTCCCGGGGGTTGGCGATCAGCAGGCTCTTGGCGCCGATGCGCAGCATGAACATGCAGCAGCAGGTCAGCGCGAAGATGTGGTAGAGCGGCAGCGCCGTCACCATGACATGCTGATAATCGCTGCGGCCGAGCGGCGGCTCCAGAACCCATTCGAGCCAGAAACCGGCCTGCTGCACATTGGCGGCGACGTTGCGATGCGTCAGCGTCGCGCCCTTGGCGACGCCGGTCGTGCCGCCGGTATACTGCAGGAAGGCGACGTCTTCCGGCATGACCGTGACAGGCGCCATCCGGGCTCCGCCCTGCAGGATCTGCTGGAAACCGACCGAGGCTGGCAGGTTGTACGCCTTCACCACCTTCTTGATCCGGCGCGCGACGAAATTAACGATTTTGCCCTTGAAGCCCATCAGGTCGCCAGCCGTGGCGACGACGATCGCGTCGAGCTTCAGGTTCGGCTTCGCCTCCTCGACGACATGGGCGAAGTTTTCGATCACCACGAGCACCCGCGCACCGGAATCGTTGACCTGGTGGGTCAGTTCGCGCGCCGTGTAGAGCGGATTGACATTGACGACGGTGAAGCCGCCGAGCAGCACGCCGAAGATCGCCGCCGGATAGGCCAGGATATTCGGCATCATCAGGGCGACGCGATCGCCCTTCTTCAGGCCTTGTGCCTGCAGCCAGCCGGCGAAGGCCTCCGCGGCCCGGCGCGTCTCGGCGAAGGTGATCGTCTTGCCGAAGCTCTCGAAGGCCGGACGGTTGGCATAGGTTGAACAGGCGAAGCCGATCAGGTCCGCCAGCGTTCCGATCCTGGCGTCGTCGAGCTCTGGCGGAACAGCCGGCGGATAATGCGCGAGCCAAGGGCGCAAGGCGTTCCTCGCCTGCATGGCGCCGGTCGCAGTCATGGTTCCCTCCTACTGCCCGGTTAGCCGCCCTGGGGAGCGGGTTCCGGTGCATTTTCATGATCGTACAGTGCGTAACAGCGGCCGGGAGCGCAAGCGCCGGCCGACACACGCTGTATAATGTTCATATCTAAACAGTCCGCACGTCACGAAAGCAAGCCCAAAACCGGGAGCCGAGTGAGGGCTCCCGGCGGGAATGAGGGCTTGCAGGCATGAAGGCTTGCGGGGGCGGATCAGCGCGTCTGCGCGAGGGCGAGCGCCTGCGCGGAGACCACCGCTTCGGCCGGCTTGCCCGCAAGCTCCGCGAGGTGGTCGAAGCGTGCGCTGAACGAACCGACACCGGATGTCGCCGAGCGCAGTTCGACGATCAGGCCGGTCATCTCCGCTTCCGGCACCAGCGCCTTGATCTGGTCCCAGCCGCGCCAGCCGGGGCGGTTATCGTAGCCGAGGATCTGCCCGCGCCGGGAGGAGATCAGCGCCGAAGCCCGCGACATCGCCTCGGAGGGGATCACGACCTCGACGGAGAGGATCGGTTCGAGCAGCACCGGCCTGGCCTGCGGCATCGCCTCGCTCATCGCCAGTCGCGCCGCCTGCCGGAACGCCATGTCGGAGGAATCGACCGTGTGATAGGAACCGTCCGTCAGCGCCACCGCGACGTCGACGATCGGGAAACCGAGCGGCCCCTTCTCGCAGAAATCGCGCATGCCGGCCTCGACCGAGCCGATATACTGGCGGGGCACGACGCCGCCGGTGATCTTGTCGACGAACTGGATGCCCTCGCCGCGTGGCACCGGCGCGACCTCGATGACCACATCGCCATACTGGCCATGCCCGCCGCTCTGCTTGCGATGGCGGCCGCGCGCGCCGGCCTGCCCACGGATGGTCTCGCGATAGCCGATCTGCGGCGTCGTGCTGGCCACCGTGACGCCGTAGCGGCCGGCAAGCTTCTCGAGCGCAACGCGCAGATGCATCTCGCCTTGACCGGACAGGCGGGTTTCGCCGAGTTCAGGCACCTGCGTCACCGCGAGCGCGGTATCCTCCTCGGTCAGGCGCTGCAACGCCGCCGCCAGCCTGACATCGTCCTTGCGGTCCTTGACGGCAATGGCGAAGGCGTGGACGGCCTCGGGCGGCGCCACCGCGCTGACGACGCTCGCCCGCGTCTTGCCAAGCATGAAGGCCTCGCCCGTCGCGATGCCGTCGAGCTTGGCGAAGCCGGCGACCTCACCCTCCTCCGCCGCAGGCTTGCGGCTCTGCTCGGCTCCCTTCAGCGCCAGCACGCCGGCGATGCGGGCTTCCGTGCCACCGGACGAGGTCACGACATCGCCCTCCGGCAGCCGGCCGCGCATCACCCTCGCCAGCGAGACCTTGCCGCCCTGGCTCGAATGCCAGGTTTTCATCAACTGGCCGAGCGGCGGGCCTTCGGCAAGGATGCCCGACCGCCCACGCGTCTCCGCCAGCCCCGGCGCCTCGTGCCGGAGCGCCTTGAGCAGGCGCGTCACGCCGTTGCCGCGCTCGGCAGCGCCGATCAGCACAGGCACGACATGGCGATGCTGCAACTCGCGGGCGAGATCGTCGAAGACGCGGTCGCGCGGCGGCTCCATGTCGCCCAGCAATTCTTCCATCAGTTCGTCGTCGTAATCGGCGAGCCGCTCCAGCATCGAGAAGCGCGCTTCCTTTTCGCGGCCGCTCTCGTCGACCGCCAGCGGCACGATCTCGCTCGCCGCATGCTCGCGGTAGATGAAGGCCCGCTCCAGGGCGAGGTCGATGAAGCCGACGGCGATGCCCTTTTGCCAGATCGGGATCTGGCGCAGCAGCAGCGGCGTGCGCGAGGCGCGCTGCAGGATGGCGAGTGTCTCGCGCACCCGCCGCGAAGCCGTGTCGATCTTGTTCAGGAACAGGAAGCGAGGGATGTCCGCCTCCTCCAGTTCGCGCAGCACGAGCTCCAGCGCCGGCGCCTTGCGGTCATCCGCCTCGCAGACGACGACGGCCGCATCGACCGCCGGCAGCACATGGCGCATCTCGTGCAGGAACTCGACCGATCCGGGGCAGTCGATGAAGTGGAAGCTGTCGCCGAGGAAATCGACGGTCGCGACGGTGGGTTCCGTGCTCATCTGATGCGCGCGCGCTTCGGGAGCCGCATCGCCGACGGTGTTGCCACCCTTGACCGTGCCGGTGCGGGAGAGTGCGCCGCATCGCATGAGAATGCTTTCGAGCAGCGTCGTCTTGCCGCTCTGGAAGGGGCCGACGATCGCGATGCATCGCGGCCCCGCGCGTCGGGTGCCGGTTGCGGAACCGCCATTCTGAGCCGATGCAGGCATGAATTCCTCCTTCGGGGCTGGCCGCGATGGAGGTAAGGTTTGGCGACCCCGGCTCCGGCACGGCAAAAGCCGGCGGGAACAGCGAATGCGCTCACGCCGGACGGGCGGCGGTCGCTCGGGCCCGACAGGGTCGGGCGGCCGTCGGAGAGGCAGTTGCGGAGAGGTTCGCGCCGATCGGGAGCGGACGCAAGCGCTTTGTCGGTGGCGAAACCGCGGGTGGAAAAGTTCGCCCTGCCGATGCCCGTGCCATCGACGTCAGAACCGCTGTCCTGCCATCGCGACCTATGATTTCATCAGGCTCCCGCCTGGCTGTCCGCACCGTGAAGCGAGACCGGCAAACCGATCGGCTTGCCGGTCCTGCTGCTGGGGAACCCGAAGGGTTCCCGGACATTTTACGGACCGGACCGCCTTCGCGGCCAAGATGCAGCATGGAGAACCGGCCGATGCCTGACAACGCTTCGCGAATGGAACTGGACGACCGCATCGCGCTCCTCCGGCGCAACATATCCGAGCTGATGGAGCAGGCGACGGGAGCCTCCGGCGCGGCCGTGGAAGAGGCCCTTGCCGACCGGCTCAGCGAGCAGCAGGACATGCTCGACGAGTTGCTGAAGCAGCGCGAGGCGATGGCCTAGGGGCGTTTTCCCGCGCCGGCGTGTCAAGGTGTTTGTCTCTTGTCATTCCGGGGCTTCGCGCAGCGAAGAACCCGGAACTCACGACCGGGCGAGCCGCCGGCAAACGCGCGTCATGTATTTCACCCAGTCGTGGGTTCCGGGTTCGCGCCTGCAGCGCGCCCCGGAATGACGACCGGGTTTCACACCGACTTCACAGATTCCGCCGTTCGCCGCGCAGGGTTGCAAGGCCGATGCCGGCCGCATCGAAGCCGCCATCGACCGCCAGCACTTGCCCGGTGATATAGGTCGACCGGTCAGAGCAGAGGAAGAAGATCGCCTCGGCCAGTTCCTCTTCCAGACCATATCGGCCGAGCGGCACGGCATCGCGATAGTCCGCCCGAATTTCCGGGCTGTGCACCGCCTTGGCCATCGCCGTCTCGACCGGCCCCGGCGCGACCGCGTTGACCCGGATGCCAAGCCCCGCGAGCTCGACGGCCTGCTGCTTGGTGAGGTGCGCCAGCGCCGCCTTCGAGGTGCCGTAGGCGACGCGCAGCGTCGAGGCGCGCAGGCCCGAGATCGAGGTGATGTTGACGACGGCGCCGCCGCCATTGTCCGCCATCGCCCGTGCCGCGAGCTGCGTCGCCAGAAACGGGCCGGTGAGATTGACCGCCAGCACCCGCTGCCACTCGTCATGCGTGGTGTCCAGCAAGGGCTTGAACACCGCCGTGCCGGCATTGTTGACGAGCGCATCGAGACGCCCGAAGCGCTTTGCCATGCCCGCGAAGGCCGATTCGAGCTGCGCCGGCATCGCCACGTCGCAGGTCAGCACCAGCGTCCGCTCGGGCGTCGCGATCTCGGCCGCCGCCCGTTGAAGGCCTGCACCATCGATGTCGAGCAGGCCGACCTGCCAGCCTTCCGACAGGAAGCGCTTGGCGGTGGCAAGGCCGATGCCGCGCGCGGCGCCGGTGACGAGGGCGGTCTTGATAACGGGATCGGTCATGGCATCTCGTCCGGTGGCGTGTCGCTTGCGCACAGGCTATGCATGCCGCGGGGGTCGCCAACAAGCCGGCTTCGACGCTCGACAAACGCTGCCGGCTCCTGTATGGCCCCGCACTCAACTGAAAACAGCGCGCCGTAACGCCCGCGTGAACACACGCGACAACGGCATGGAGAGAACCATGAACATCATCGAACAGCTCGACGCCGAGCAGATTGCCAAGCTGAGCGAAGGCAAGGCCATCCCCGCCTTCCAGCCCGGCGACACCGTGCAGGTCAACGTCAAGGTCAAGGAAGGCGAGCGTAGCCGCGTCCAGGCCTATGAAGGCGTCGTGATCGCCCGTAACGGCGGCGGCCTCAACCAGAGCTTCACCGTTCGCAAGATTTCCTATGGCGAGGGCGTCGAGCGGGTCTTCCCGCTGTTCTCGCCGAACCTCGATTCGATCAAGGTCATCCGCAAGGGCAAGGTGCGCCGCGCCAAGCTCTATTACCTGCGCGATCGTCGCGGCAAGTCGGCCCGTATCGCCGAGCGCGTCGATGCCAAGCCCGCCAAGGGCCAGAAGGGTGCCGGCAAGTAAGCCGAGGCTTCAGCTAACGAGATTGGAACGCGGTCCTTCGGGGCCGCGTTTTTTTGTGCGCGGCGATCCGGTATTCTTAAATCGCATATCGGACGAGGATTGTTGATCTTGATATGCGTCTTACGCACATATAAGTAAGCCAATCATTAGCATGCTACTTATCTTGGCGTCATGGACCTCAGCCAGCTTCAGGCCGCATTCACGGGCGAACTTGCCGCCGTCAACCGCAAGCTGAGGACGCTCGTCGACGAGCGCGCCCGTAACATGGGCCTGACGCTCTCCCGCGCCCGCCTCCTGATGGAACTCGCGCGGGAAGACGGCCCGATCCAGTCCGATCTCGCGGGCCTGCTCGACATCGAGCAGCCGACCCTCGTCCGGCTCCTCGATGGGCTCGAACGCAACGGCATGATCGAGCGACGCGCCGTCGAGGGCGATCGGCGTGCCCGCCGCGTCTTTCTGACCGAGACCGCCCGCGCCCAGGCGCAGGATATCCTGGACTTCCTCACCGAGCTGCGCGCCGGTATCCTGCACGGCATCGCACCGGCGGAGCTGGAAGCGGCGCTCGACGTCCTGCGCCGGACTTCGCGCAACATCGCCGCCGGCCGGAGCGCCGCCCCGTGAGCACGCCCGAGCCATCCGCCGCGCCTGTCGCACAGCCGCCGGCTCCGACCGGGCTGACGATGCCGCGCGCCCGGGCGCTGGCCTATATGCTGGCTTCGGTGACGCTCGCTATGACGCAGCAGATCGGCGCGAACCTGGTCAACACCAACGTCTATCAGATCCAGGGCGAGCTCGGCGCCACCCTGGCCGAAACCAACTGGCTGATCGCCGCCTATATGGCGCCGAACGTCTCGCTCTCGATCGCCCTGATCAAGATCAGGATGCAGTACGGCCTGCGCAACTTCGCCGAGATCAGCCTTGCGGGCTTCGTCCTCGCCGCGTTCCTGAACCTCGTCTTCGTGCATGACCTGCCATCGGCGGTGGTCGTGCGCTTCATGAGCGGCATGGCGGCGGCACCGATGTCCTCGCTCGCGTTCTTCTACATGATCGAGCCGCTGCCGCCGCAGAGGAAGCTTACCGTCGGCCTGTCGCTGGCGCTGACGAACACCACGCTCGGCATCCCGGTGACGCGCCTGATCTCGCCCTGGCTGCTCGATCTCGGCGGCTTCCATGGCCTGACCCTGTTCGAGATGGGGCTCGCCATGGTCGCCTTCGGATTCGTCTTCGCATTGCCGCTGACCACCCCGCCGCGGGTGAAATGGATCGGCCCGCTCGATATCCTCAGCTACCTGCTGATCGCGATCGGCTTCGGCGCGATCGCCGTCGCGCTCAGCGTCGGTCGGATCTACTGGTGGTTCGAGGCGCCATGGCTGGGCTCGCTGTTCGCTCTCGCGGTCATCTGCCTGACGGTCGCGGTCATCATCGAATTGCATCGCGACAGCCCGCTGATCGACATCCGCTGGCTGACCAGCCCTGCGACCCTGCACTTCGCCGGCGCCATACTCCTGATGCGGATCGTGCTGGCCGAGCAGACGGTCGGTGCCTCCAATTTCTTTCAGGCGCTCGGCATCCAGAACGAGCAGACCATGCCGCTCTACGCCATCATCCTCTTTGCGATCCTGGCCGGCGGCGTCACCTGCGCCCTGCTGCTACGGCCCGGTCGCGAGAACTGGTTCTACGGCGCCGCGCTCGCCTGCGTCGCGCTCGGCGCCTGGCTCGACAGCGGCGCCACCAGCCAGACACGGCCGCACGACATCTGGTTCAGCCAGTCGCTCGTCGCCTATGGTTCCGGGCTCTTCCTGCCCGCGGCGATGGCGCAGGGCATGGGCGGCGCGATCGCGCGCGGCCCGATCTACATCCTGAGCTTCATCACCGTCTTCCTGTTTACGCAGAGCATCGGCGGGCTGCTCGGCTCGGCCCTGTTCGGCAGCTTCATCACGTTGCGGACCAGCTTCCACTACAACGCGCTGGCAGAGCATTTCGTGCTGTCTCAACCGCTCGTGGCCGAGCGCGTCAGTCAGTTCGGCAGCATCTACAGCCATGTCCTGACCGACCCGGCACTGCTGCGGGCGGAAGGCGTGACGCTGCTCGCCCAGCGGGCAAAGCAGGAGGCCATCGTCCTCGCCTATAACGACGCCTTCATGCTGATCTCGGTGATCGCGGGCCTCGCTCTGCTCGGCCTGCTCTCGCACCTCGCCTATCTGCAGCTACGCCCGCGCGTGGCCGTTCCCACCGTTCAACCCGCCCCCTGACCGTCCAGCTCCGCCATGAACCGCATCTTCCGCTCCGCCTCGACCTATATCGCGCTCGCCATCGGCCTCGCCGGCCTGGCCGTCGTTCTCTACGCCTGGCGGCTGCCGCCCTTCGCCAGCGCCGTCGAGATGACCGAGAACGCCTATGTCCGCGGCCAGGTCACCGTGATCGCGCCGCAGCTCGCCGGCTATGTCGCCGAAGTGCCGGTGCAGGACTTCGCGACCGTGAAGCAGGGCGACCTGCTGTTGCGCATCGATGACCGCATCTATGCGCAAAAGCTGGAACAGGCCCGCGCCGGCCTCGCCGCCCAGCGCGCCGGGCTCGCCAATTCCGACCAGTCCCGCGCCGCGGCCGAGGCACGCTTGCGCGCCTCCGTGGCGAACGTCGCCAGTGCCGAGGCGGCCTTGCGCACCGCCGAAGCGAACTGGGGCCGCATCGAACCGCTGCGCGAGCGCGGCGTCGTCAGCCAGACCAGTACCGATCAGAGCCAGCAGGCGCTCGACCAGGCCCGCGCCGCGATCACCGCGACCAACGCCGCCGTCGACGTCGCCCGGCAGGACATCCAGACCGCCGTCGTCAACCGCCAGTCGCTGGTCGCAGCCGTCGAGGGCGCCGAGGCGGCAGTCCATCTCGCCGAGATCGACCTCGGCAACACTCGCGTCATCGCCCCCCAGGACGGCCGGCTGGGCGAGGTCTCGGCCCGTCTCGGCCAATACGTCTCGGCCGGCACACAGTTGATGGCGCTGGTGCCGGACCATGTCTGGATCATCGCCAATTTCAAGGAGACGCAGCTTGCAGGCATGCGCACCGGCCAGCCGGTGAGCTTCACGGTCGATGCGCTGCGCCACGCTCGCCTCACCGGCAGGATCGAGCGCTTCTCGCCGGCGGCAGGCTCGGAGTTCAGCGTGATCCGGCCCGAGAACGCCACCGGCAACTTCATCAAGATCGCGCAGCGCGTGCCGGTGCGTATAGCTGTCGATCCCGGTCAGGCTCTGGCCGAGCGTCTGGCCCCCGGCATGTCCGTGGTCGTCAGCGTGGATACCTCTGCGTCGCGCTGATGGCGCGGCTGCAACGGCGCCGATTGTCGGCCTTGATTGGAACTGCTAAACAGTGGCCATGTCGCCGTGTGAGCATCATTTGCAGCGCTTCAGCGCCGTGCAGGCGGAGGGCCACCTCCCGCCCCTGCCGACGACGCAGGACTTTGCCGCGCTGCACGACCATGCCCGGCTGCCCTGGCGCTTTTTCGGCCGCTTTACCGCTTCCATTGCCGCAGGCCTTACCGGCGCCTGAGACCGGCCGCTTCCGCGCGGCCGGCGACAGGCGATCGTTTTTGCGTGCCGGCTCAAAGCGGTCCGGCGCATCATGTCCCGCAGACTTCCGATAGACCGAGAACAAGCCATGACTGCGACCAAAGGTCCCCAGACGCTGTACGACAAGATCTTCGACGACCATATCGTCGATCGGCAGGAGGACGGCACCTGCCTGCTCTATATCGACCGCCACCTCGTCCATGAGGTGACCAGCCCACAAGCCTTCGAAGGCCTGCGCATGACCGGCCGTAAGGTTCGCGCGCCGGAGAAGACGCTCGCGGTCGTCGACCACAACATCCCGACGACCGACCGCACCAAGGGCATCGCCGAAGAGGAAAGCCGCATCCAGGTCGAGGCGCTCGCCAGGAACGCCAAAGACTTCGGCGTCGAGTATTTCAACGAGCTCGACAAGCGCCAGGGCATCGTCCACATCGTCGGCCCCGAGCAGGGCTTCACCCTGCCCGGCACCACGATCGTCTGCGGCGACTCGCACACCTCGACGCATGGCGCCTTCGGCGCGCTGGCGCATGGCATCGGCACCTCGGAGGTCGAGCATGTGCTCGCCACCCAGACGCTGATCCAGAAGAAGGCGATGAACATGCTCGTCCAGGTGGACGGCACGCCTGCGCCCGGCGTCGGCGCCAAGGACATCACCCTCGCCATCATCGGCGAGATCGGCACCGCCGGCGGTACGGGCTCGGTCATCGAATATGCCGGCGAGGCGATCCGCGGCCTGACCATGGAAGGCCGCATGACGGTCTGCAACATGTCGATCGAGGGCGGCGCCCGCGCCGGCATGGTCGCGCCGGACGAAAAGTCCTTCGCCTACCTGAAGGGCCGCCCCAAGGCGCCGCAGGGCGCCGCCTGGGATGCCGCCGTCCGCTACTGGGAGACCCTTCGCACCGACGAGGGCGCGCATTTCGACCGCATCGTCCGTCTCGACGCCGCCAACCTGCCGCCAATCGTCTCCTGGGGCACCTCGCCTGAGGACGTGATCTCGGTCACCGGTGCGGTTCCCGATCCCGAGCTGATCGCCGATGAGGTCAAGCGCGCCTCGAAGAAGCGCGCGCTCGAATACATGGGCCTGAGCGCGGGCACCAAGATCACCGACATCCCCCTCGACGTGATCTGGATCGGCTCCTGCACGAACGGCCGCATCGAGGACCTGCGCACGGTCGCGAAGATCGTCGAGGGCAAGAAGCTCCATGACAGCCTCGACTACGGCATGATCGTCCCCGGCTCCGGCCTGGTAAAGGAGCAGGCCGAAGCCGAGGGTCTCGACAAGATCTTCATCGCCGCCGGCTTCGAATGGCGGGAGCCGGGCTGCTCGATGTGCCTCGGCATGAACCCGGACCAGCTCAAGCCCGGCCAGCGCGCCGCCTCGACATCGAACCGCAATTTCGAGGGCCGTCAGGGCTATCGCGGCCGCACGCACCTCGTTTCGCCTGCGATGGCGGCGGCGGCGGCCCTCACCGGCCGCTTCGTCGACGTCCGCACGCTGGGCTGACGCAGACAGGCGGGGAGCTGACCATGTCGAACGATCCCCGCGAGACCGCCCGCGCCGCAGAGGCCAAGGCGGCGCTGAACCGGGTCAAGCGCGACAGCGAAAGTCTGCTCGGCTCCTCGATGGGCCGGGCGGCCGACCATTTCTCGGGCGCCGATGCGCCCGAGGGCGACAAGGTCGAGATCTGGGGGCGGCGCATCGGCCGTTCCCTCTCGCTCCTCGGCGTCATCGTGCTGGCCTGGTGGCTCGGCCATCAACTGAAAATCTGGTGATGAGCAAGACCGTGGACGCCAGGGTCACGACAACAGCAGAGATCGACTGGGACGGAGCAAAGGCGCCGTCGCGGGAGGCGTTCGAAATCCTGGCCCAGGCCGCCTTCGACCGCCTGCCGGAGGAGTTCCGCGCGCTCTGCTCGGACGTGATCTTCAACGTCACGGAGTTTCCCGAGGACGACGTGCTGAAGGAGCTGGAGGCGGAGAGTCCCTTCGACCTGCTCGGCCTGTTCAGCGGCGTCGGCCTGCCGCAGCAGGGCTATTCACCGCAGACCGGCCAGATGCCCAACACCATCCACCTATATCGCCGGCCAATCCTCGACTACTGGGCCGAACATGACGAGAGCCTGGGGGCCATCGTCAGCCATGTCATGATCCACGAGATCGGCCACCATTTCGGCTTCTCCGACGAGGACATGGAAGCCATTGAAGCCGCGGCGGAGCGCTAGGCGATGCTCGACGAACTGATCCACAACCTGCCCGGCCTGATGCTGGTCTACTCGGCCTTCATCCTGGCGGTGGCGAGCCCCGGCCCGAGCAATCTCCAGGTCATGGCGACCTCGATGGAGCGCGGCCGCGCCGCCGGCTCCACCCTGGCGCTCGGCGTCACGGCAGGCTCCCTGACATGGGGCATCCTCGCCGCCGTCGGCGTCACCGGCATCGTCGTGGCCCATCCGGGCGCGCTCTACGCCATCAAGATCGTCGGCGGCCTCTACCTGCTGTTCCTCGCCTGGCGCTCGGCCCGCTCGGCGATGCGCACCGAGATGCCCGCCGTGAAGGCTGCCACTTCGGGTCGCCGCACTTTCCTGCGCGGCTATCTCATGCACATCACCAACCCGAAGGCGATCCTGAGCTGGACGGCGATCATCGCGCTCGCCCTGCGGCCCGATACGCCGCCGGTCGTGCTCTATGCGATCATCGGCGGCTGCATGCTGATCTCGCTCGCGATCAACCAGTTCTATGCCGTGCTGTTCTCGACGGCATCGATGATCGCGGGCTATCGCCGCATCCGCCGCCGGGCCGAGGCCTGCCTTGCCGCCTTCTTCGCCTTCGCCAGCTTCAAGCTGCTGACCTCGCAGCTTTGAAACGCTTCATCGCCACAATCCGCAAGAACATCGCCAAAAGGCCCATCGGAGCTTCCGCCATGCAGCCCTTCACCACCCTGACCTCGACGCCCGCGCCCATGAAGGTGGTCAATGTCGATACCGACATGATCATCCCCAAGCAGTACCTGAAGACGATCAAGCGCACCGGCCTCGGCAGCGCGCTGTTCTCGGAGATGCGCTACAAGGACGACGGCTCGGAGAACCCCGATTTCGTGCTGAACCAGCCGGCCTATCGCAAGGCCGAGATCCTCGTCGCCGGCGATAATTTCGGCTGCGGCTCCTCGCGCGAACATGCGCCCTGGGCGCTGCTCGATTTCGGCATCCGCTGCGTGATCTCCACCAGCTTCGCCGACATCTTCTACAATAACTGCTTCAAGAACGGCATCCTGCCGATCAAGGTCACGCCCCAGCAGCTCGACATGCTGTTCGACGACGCCGAGCGCGGCTCGAACGCGACGCTGACGATCGATCTGGCGAGCCAGACGATCAAGGGCCCGGACGGAGGCGAGATCACCTTCGAGATCGATCCGTTCCGCAAGCACTGCCTGCTGAACGGCCTCGACGATATCGGCCTGACCATGGAGAAGGGCACGAAGATCGACGCCTATGAGGAAAAGCTGAAGCAGCGCGCCTGGGCCTGAGGCGCGGGTATCGGTTCGCGAACGGTGGATGGGACGACTGCCACCCTCTTTCGGTCGGACAACCTGCTGGTCAAGGCAGTCCGACGCCCGGGCGAGGACTGCGTCGTCACCTTCGACTCCTTTACGGACGATCCAAATCTCGACCGCCCGACCTTCGGCGAGGCGGTCTTGGCGCAGGCCGGCATCCCCGCGATTCATGTCGTGAACCGGCGCAACACCTGGTATCAGGAGCCGGAATGGCGCGGGATGGTGGCGGCGATCGCCGCAGCGACCGTGCCTTATCGGCACGTGCTGGCCTACGGCTCGAGCATGGGCGGCTATGCCGCGCTCCGCTTCGGCAGCATGATCGGCGCGACGAGCGCGCTGGCCATCTCGCCGCAATACAGCCTGCATCCGGGCAAGGCGGATTTCGATACCCGCTGGGCCAATGCGGTGCGCGGCAATCGCTGGCAGCCCGAACTCGCAGGGCCGCTTCCAGCGGATCTGCCAGCGGTCATCGTCTACGACTCCGCGCATGCTCTCGACCGCCGCCATATCGACCTGATCGCGCTGGAAATGGGCGTCCGACGCATCGCCTTGCCCTTTTCCGGCCACCCCTCCGGCGGCTATCTCGCCGAGTGCGGCCTGCTTCGCCCGCTGGTACTCGGCGCCCTCGCCGGGGCTATGGACTACACGGCCTTGACGCTGGCCGCGCGCCGACACCGCAGCAACTCCGCATCCTATTTCGCCGCGCTCGCCTGTTCCGCCGGGCGACGCAATCCGGAGCGCGGTGTCACCTTCGCCCGCCGCGCCCTCGACCTTAATCCCACCGCGCATTTCACCTGGGTGACGCAGGCTGAACAGCTTCGCTTCGCCGGCCGGACCGAGGAAGCCTTGTCCGCACTGGAGCGAGCCGTCGCGCTCACGGATGATCATCCGGCGATGCTGCGCGTCTGGTCGAATGCCCTCCACGACGCTGGGCGCTTCGAGGAAGCCGCCATCATCCTGGCACGCGCGCTCGCCACAGCCGGCTCTGCGACATGGCGCGACCGCCTGCACTTGGCCCGCTGCCGGGTGCGCGGCCGAGTAGCGCGACTGCGGACCGTCTTCAGGCGATAAGCCCTGACATCGGCGCGAGCCCGCCGGTCTCGGGAAACACCTTCTCCGCCAGAACGGGGCCGGACAACCCGAAGAGGTCCGAGACCACGCCCTTGGCGACCGCACGGATATCGGTCGTCGGCTTCAGGTCACGGTTCTGATAGAGCTGCTCGGGCTTCAGGCCCGGCCAGTCGGCGACGATCCGGCCGCCCTTCACGCCGCCTCCGACGAGGAAGGCCACCGTGCCGGTGCCATGGTCGGTGCCGGTCGTTCCATTGACCGCTGCCGTGCGCCCGAACTCGGTCGCGACCATCACGACCGTATCCTTCCAGACCGGAGCGAGCCCCTGCTCGAAGGCGGCGAAGGCACCGTCGAGCCCGCCGAGCAGATTGGCCAGCCTGCCTTTGGCCCCCCCCTCGTTGGCGTGGGTATCCCAGCCCTCGAAAGCCAGAGCGGCGATCCGCGGCCCGTCATCGGCGCCGACCAGTGCCGCCGCCCCCTCGGCGATGCGGCGCATGCCGTCGGCCGAGTCCGGCCCGCCGCCACCCTTCTGCTCGCCGGCCATGCCGCGCCTTTGCGCCAGCCCTTCGGTTTCGATCGCCTGCGCCAGGGCCTGCGCCAGGCCCGGATCGCGCTGGCCGTAGAGATCGGCGAGCCGCATCGTCAGGTCGCTGCCGGCGCGCGCCATCCGCGGCGGCGCCCAGCCCAGCACCGGCGCGTCGCCGCGCACCACCAGCGGCGGCACCACCCCGACGCCCAGCACGCCCTTGCGCGAGATGCCCTCGCCGGCGGGCAGGGTTGCGATCAGGCGGTTGAGCCAGCCGCTCTGCGTCGCGCCCGCCCCCGGCTGGCCGCTTTCCAGAACGTCCTGTCCGTCGAAATGCGAGCGCTCGCGATAGCCGGTCGCCGCCGCGTGAACGACGGTCGCCTGCCCCTGCCGGTAGAGCCGCGCCAGGTTCGGCATGGCCGGGTGCAGGTAGAAGAAGCCGTCCAGCGGCAACGCCGCCTCCGGCCCGTCCTTGGCGATCGCGATACCCTCGCGCAGGCCGGCATAATCGGGATCGCCGATCGGCGGCACGGCCGAGAGCCCGTCGAGCGCGCCGCGCAAAATCACCAGCACAAAGCGTGGATCGCGCGAGCCCGCCGCCGCATAGGCGAATTTCGGCACGAAGGACCAGGCGAAGATCGCGCCCGCTGCGCCGAGCACGGCGCGGCGGGACGGCGTCATCCGTTCGCAATCGTCATCGTCATGGTCGACCATCGGCGTCACCTCCGCTGGAATTCCGGCGACATCAGCAGGAGCGCGAGCGCCTGCGGCTTGCTTTCGGCCCGCGCCACCGCCTGTTTCGTCTCGGGCGAGAGCAGCGGCCCGAGTACGTCGTCGGCGAGTACGCGCGGATCGGGCACCGAACCCGCCGCCTGTCGCCCCCAGCCCGAAGCGACGTCGACCCGCGTCTTGAGGCCCTCGGCCGAGGCCCAGGCCGCATTGTCGTCGGCATAGCCGTTGGGACCGGAAGGCTGCCAGAAGGGCTGGCCCATCACGCCGACCGGCCCGATGATCTGGCCGAAATCCGGCTTGCGGCCGAGCGCACGAAAAGACGCAAGAAGGAATTCCTGTGGCGAGCGGATCTTGGTTGCCGGTGCCTGCCAGGCCGCATCGTCCTCGATCAAGGCGCGATACACGGCCGGCAGGTCGCCGCCGCTCTGCCGGAAAGCCAAGGCCAGCTTGTCGACCAATGCGCGCGGCGGGGCATCGGCGACGAAATGGCGGGCAAGCTTCGTCGCGATGAACGTGGCGGTCGCCGGATGGCGCGCCAGGTCGGTCAACGCGGCGATGCCCTGCGCCTTGCCCGGCTGATCGTAGCGGCGCCCGAGCAGGGGTGTCACGCCGGGCTCGTGCAAGCCGGCATTGAAGGCGAAGGAGCCGGGAAAGCCAAGCACGCCCTCGCGCCCGACCACCGTCCAGCCCGTGATGATCCGGGCGAGATTGGTCACGTCCGCCTGGGCGTAGCCGCCGGAGACCCCGAGCGTGTGCAGCTCCATGATCTCGCGGGCGAGGTTCTCGTTGAGGCCGCGGCCCCGGCGCCTCCCGGCCGACGAATTCGGTCCGACCGACTGGCGGTTATCGAGGAAATCCAGCATCGCCGGATGGCTTTCGGCCGCGATCAGCATGTCCTCGAAGCGGCCGAAGACATGCGGGCGAATCGCCTCGCGCTCATAAGCGCCGGCCATGATCCGGCACATGTTGCTCTTGGTCGCACCGATGCAGAAATGGTTCGACCAGAACATCACCAGCCGCTCGCCGAACCCGGTTTCGGCCGCGAGCGCAAGATCGACCCGCGCCTTCACCTCGTCGCGATAGGTCCGGTAGGGCAATGCCGGCTCGTTGGAAGGTTTGGGCGCTGGAGCCATCTGGTTCTGCGACCCGGCCAGCGGGACTTGCGGTGCGGCGCTGGCCATCTGCGCGCCCGAGGCCGATGGGGCAACAGTGACGCGACGCGCCTCGCGCTCCCGCTTCTCCTGATCCTCGAACTCGTAGAGCGCTTTGCCGATCTCGGCCGCGCCGGAAAAGGGAATGCCCTCGGGCTGGGCGACGTTGCCAGCCGCGATCTCTGCAAGAAGCCCGTCACGAACCTGCGCCCGCGCCGCCTCGCCCTGTCCGGGCTTGGCGCCGAGGCCGAACCGCTGCAGTGCAATCGCCCCTGCCTTCAGCTCGCCCGTTTCCGCCATCTGCGAGGCCTCCGCTGGTCGTGGCGTGAGGATGAGTACCGACTATGGCGAAAAGCCGACGGCTTTCAGGACAATCCGGCAATGTTCGGCGAGGCCGACCCGGAGCAAACGCTGGATCGCGCCGCTTTTGCGCGCTTCCTAGAAATCCGTTTCCCGCCTTGAGCCGGATTTCGGACGGGCTGCGTTGAGTGCGACAGCCTCGCGGATGAGAGCCTTGAAAGCCTCCGCATCGATCGCCTCGCCCTCGCGGATATCGATGGCGCGGCGGGCATTGCCCTCCAGGCTTGAATTGAACAAGCCGGCCGGGTCCTCCAAGGATGCGCCTTTCATGAAGGTCAGCTTGACCACGCTCTTGTAGGTCTCGCCGGTGCACATGATCCCGCCATGCGACCAGACCGGCACGCCGCGCCACTTCACCTCCTCGACCACATCGGGATCGGCCTCGCGGATCAGCCCCCGCATCCGCGCGAGCATCGCGCCGCGCCAGTTGGCGAGCGACTCGATCTTCTCGTCGATCAGCCGGGAAGCCGCCGGGTCCTGAGGCTCGTCCTTCGCCATGACCGCTCCCTTCAAGTAAAGCTCAGACCACGACCGTGATCGCCTCGGCCGCGCGCGTCAGGCCGGTATAGAGCCAGCGGGCGCGGTGCTCGCGGAAGGCGAAGCTCTCGTCGAAGAGCACGACATCGTCCCATTGCGAGCCCTGCGACTTATGCACGGTCAGCGCATAGCCGAAGGTAAACTCGTCGGTGTGCTTGCGCAGCTCCCAAGGGATCTCCTCCTCGGTACCGTCGAAGAAATTCGGCATCACCGAGACCTTGACCGCCTTGCCGCCGACATCGTCCTCAGGCGTCACCCGCATGGTGACCAACCCCTTCTTCGAGGTCTTGATCTCCTGCACGATCCAGGAACCGCCATTGAGCAGGCCCTTGCTCTTGTCGTTGCGCAGGCAGACCAGCTTCTCGCCAGCGACGGGGCTGTTGTCGGTGCGCCCCATGAGCTGGCGGATGCGGGCGTTGTAGTTGCGCCGCGTCTTGTTCATGCCGACCAGCACCTGGTCGGCGCCCATGACGATCTCGGGATTGATCTCGCCGCGCCTGATAACGCGGCTCGGACCGTATTCGCCGAGTTCGAGCTGGCCGCCCTCGCGCACGATCATCGACATCCGCACGATGGGGTTGTCCGCCGCCTGCCGGTGGACCTCGGTGAGCATGATGTCGGGCTCCTGCTCGGTGAAGAAGCCGCCGCCCTTGACCGGAGGCAACTGCGCGGGGTCGCCGAGCACCAGCACCGGCGTGCCGAAGGAAAGCAGGTCCTTCCCCAGTTCCTCGTCGACCATCGAGCATTCGTCGATGATGATGAGCTTCGCCTTGGCGGCTGCGCTGTCGCGGTTGAGCGCGAAGATCGGGCTCTCCTCGTCGACGCCGCGCGAGCGGTAGATCAGCGAATGGATGGTCTGTGCGCCGTGGCAGCCCTTGTTGCGCAGCACGAGCGCAGCCTTGCCGGTATAGGCGGCGAAGACGACGTCGCCATCGACGGCCTCGGCGATATGGCGCGCGAGCGTGGTCTTGCCGGTGCCGGCATAGCCGAACATGCGGAAAAGCTGCGGCTCGCCGCCTTGCAGCCAGCGCGCCACGGCGGTCAAAGCCATATCCTGCTGGGGCGACCAGCTCATCGCGGAACCATCGTCGAAAAAAGCATGGCGCAGATGGGGCCGAGTCGGCCCGCGAGGCAAGCCCGGTGCCGCCGAAACAGCTCAGGCCGCCCGCAGCCGCCGGACGAAGGCGGCAGCCTCCCCCTGCAGGGCGTTGATCCGCCGATCCAGCTCCTGGGCGCTCGCCGCCCCGGTATCCGCCTGGCCCACGGTCTGGAGATTGGCGGCTGCGATCTCGCCCATCGCCAGCGCGGCCGTGCCCGTCACATCCGATATCCGCGCCACGGTTTCGCCGAGCGAGCCGAGCAACTCGACATGCGACCCGACCATCGTCGCGATCTCGGTGCCGGTCTGCTCGACCGCCGAGACGCTGGCGCCGATCGCCGACACCGCTTCGGCAGCATGGGACAGGGCCTCGTCCGCCTGCGCGATCCGGCGCACGATCCGCCCGGCGGCATCCGACGCCTGGTTCGCGAGCGTCTTCACCTCGGCGGCGACGACAGCGAAGCCACGACCATGGGCGCCCGCACGCGCGGCCTCGATCGTCGCATTGAGGGCGAGCAGATTGGTCTGGCGTGCCACCGCATCGATGATCCCCACGACATCGCGGATCTGGGCGGCGTTTTCGGTCAGGCGCGTCACCAGCGCATGGGTTCCGGCCGCCTCGCGGGTCGCCTCGGTTGCCATCTCCGAGACCCGCCTCACCTCGCGATTGATCTGGCCGAGGACGAACTCCAGCCGCAGCGCCGCCTCGCTGGAGCGGCGCGCGTCCGCCCCCGCGCCGTCGACGGAGGCAGCCGCCGTCTCGGTGCTTCGCGAAATCTGGTGCACGCGGACGGCGGCATCCTGCAACGCCATCCGCAGTATCTCGCTGGCCCGGCCGATCTCGCCGAGCAGGACGCCGAGCCGCGCCTCGAACTCGTCGGCGATCCCCGCGAGCTCCGCATTGCGGAGCTGTTCGAGGCGCCGCGCATCGTCGGCCTCGCTCTCGCGCGTCACCAGCGTCGCCCTGATTTCGCTGAGCTGGCGCACGACGCGGGCAAGCTGACCAATCTCGTCGGCACGCTCGCGATGCGGCACGTCGATGATCCGGTCGGACGCCACCGCCTGCCGGATCGCTTCCATTAGATCGCGCAGGGGTCGCGTCAATTGGCTGCGCAGCATCAGCAGAGCCAACAGCCCGCCGCCCAGCGGCAGGAATACGGCGAACAGGATTGTTCGCCCGCGGACCGCTTCCGCGCGTGCCCCCGCACGGATGGAGGTCTCGCCCGCACGCTTCGCGAGTTCATCACGCAGCGCGGCCGTCGTCGCAACGATGTCGTCGACATTGCCGCGCGCCTCGGCAGCGCCAGCCTCCAGAACCGCGGCCTTTGCCGAGATACGCTGGCCGATATCGACGATGCCGTGCTGGAAGGCGATGAAGGTCTTGATCCGCGCATCCAGCGTCGGGTTGGCTTCGCGCAGGCTTGCCGGCAGGGCGGAGATCAGATGCGCGCGTGCGGCATCGACGAGCTCGATGGCGGCATCGAGCTTGCCGATCATCGCCTCGATCTCCGCCGGAGAGCTGTCCGGATCGACCCGGCTGAGCAGCGCGGCGGCCGCGATCCGGCTGGACAAAAGCGAGGCGCTACCGGCGAGGCGGATATCCGAGAAGGCGGCGGCATCGATCCGCCTGGCCTCGTCGAAGCCCTGCAAGGCGCTGGCGAGGCCGAGCGCCCCGGAGAGAGCCAGCAGGGCGAAGAAAATCATGATCTTTGCCGTCAGTCCCAGTCGCCGCATCGCCGCCTCAGTCTCGTAGCCGCCCTCCATCTGGCAGACGCGAACGAACACGAAGTTAACGCGGACCAAAATGACGTAACGATATCAATATCTTAGCCGGATACACAATGATCCGCCCCACCGCCTCGCAGTTCGGGTTTCGCCGAGATTGCTAGGGATCGCGGGCCGGCCTAGCTTCGCGCCATGAGACGCCGCGCCAAACGAATCCTCCTGCTCTGCCTCGCCCTCGCCTTCGCGGGCTACGCGGCCTTCGTGCTCTCGCCCTGGCCTTCGGCTCTGCTGACGCGCCTTGCCTTCGGCTACGGTGCCTCCAAGACAACGGCCGCGCTTGCGAGCCACGTCCCCTTCGGCATCCGCGAGCAGCGCGACATCCGCTATGGCAGCGCCGAGGATGAGAAGCTCGACATCTATCTGCCTCCGGGCGGCCATGTCGAACCCGGCCGACCGACCATCGTCTGGATCCATGGCGGCGCCTTTGTCGCCGGCGACCGCCAGGATGTGGCGCCCTATCTCAGGATTCTGGCGGGGCGCGGCTTCGCCACGGTCGCGGTCGGCTATACCCGCGCACCGACGGCCCGCTACCCCAACCCCGTGCTGCAGGCGAACGCCGCGCTCGGCTTCCTGCAACGCGAAGGGCAAAGCCTCGGCCTCGATCCCGCCCGCATCGTCTTGGCCGGGGATTCGGCCGGCGCGCACATCGCCGCCCAGCTCGCCGCCGGCCTGACCGGCACCGACTATGCCGGGCGGCTCGGATTGAAGCCCGCCATCGCGCCTGCGAGCCTGCGCGGCACCGTCCTGTTCTGCGGCGCCTTCGATCCGACGGCGTTCGACTTGACCGGTCCCTTGGGCGGCTTCATCCGCTCAGTGCTGCTGGCGTATTTCGGCACCTCGAATCCCTTCGACAGCGAGCAGATCACCGAGGCCGCGGTGCCCCGCTATGTCACGGAAGCCTTCCCGCCGAGCTTCATCTCGGTCGGCAACGGCGATCCGCTGGCACCACAATCGGTGGTGATGGCGCAAGCCCTGCGCGACCGCGGCGTCAGGGCCGACACCCTGTTCTTCCCGCCCGAGACCGAACCGAAGCTGCCGCATGAATACCAGTTCGATCTCGGTCGCCCGGAAGGCGGGCAGGCGCTCGACCGGCTGACGGCCTTTCTGAACGGGCTGAAGAACTGAACGCCCGGCTGCGGCTCCAACACGGCTGAGGGTCCCTCTCCACGGCCTGTGCCGGGCGGGCGCGATCGACGCTGCAGCCCCGATCACCCCTGCGCGCGCGTCACGGCGACAATACGCCGGCCTTCACCACGCAATCGCCTCACCGGTATAGTCGCGGAAGCTGTTGGTCTCAGCCACGCCGGAGGCATCGATCGTGCGGATCAGCCCGTTTGCGCTTTCGGCCGGCGTGATGTCGGCGCCGCCGCCGCCCATGTCGGTCTGCACCCAGCCGGGATGGAACAGCATCACGCTGACATCGCGCGAACGCACGCTGTTGCCGAACACGACCATCGCCATGTTCACGGCCGATTTCGACGAGCGGTAGATCAGCGCATTGCCGGGGTTGGCGCCGATGGATCCCATCCGGCTCGAGATCGTAGCGATCTTGCGGCCCTGCCCGGCCTCGACATTCGGCAGGAAGGCCTGCGCCACCCGGATCGGCGCGTAGACATTGACCTCGAACACCTCGCGCCAGGCATCGAAGTCGACATCGAGCCCGCTCTGCCGGTCACGCGGGCCATAGAGGCCGGCATTGTTCAGGAGCACGTCGATCGCCTGCCCGGCCAGAGCCTCCTTTGCCGCAGCAACGCTGGCGTCCGAGGTGACATCGAGCTCGATCGGAATCAGCGCTGCCGGATACTCGGCCGTAAGCTCGGCGAGCGCCCCGCCCCAAGGGTTGCGCGCCGCTGCGACCACGCGGTCGCCCCGGCGCAGCAACTCGATGGTGATGGCAAGTCCGATGCCGCGATTGGCACCGGTGATCATCCAGGTCTGTGGCATGTCCGTCTCCATGGTCAGAAGACGGACCTAAACCTCAAGCCCCGGCTTTTCCATAGCCCCCGGCCGTCGGCGTGATCACCGTCACCGCTTCGCCGGCCTGGAGCAGCGTCTGGTCGGAGGGTTTCAACTCCTCGACCGCGCCGGACAGGCGACGCACCAGCGTCTTGCCCAGTTCGCCCGCCTCGCCGCCATCGACGCCGAACGGCCGCACCCGGCGATGCGAGGCGAGGATCGCGCAATCCATCGTCTCGCGGAAACGGATGGTGCGGGAGGTGCCGTCGCCGGCCGTCCATTCGCCCTTGCCGCCCGAACCCTTCCGGATATGGAAATCCTCCAGCACGACCGGGAAGCGCGTCTCCAGGATCTCCGGATCGGTCAGGCGCGAATTGGTCATGTGGACATGCACGCCCGACGTGCCGTTGAAGCCGGGACCGGCCGGCGAGCCCGAGCAGATCGTCTCGTAATACTGATACTGGTCATTGCCGAAGGTCAGGTTGTTCATCGTGCCCTGAGAGCAGGACATCGCCTTGAGCGCGCCGAACAAGGTGTTCGTCACCGCCTGCGAAACCTCGACATTGCCGGCGACGACGGCCGCGGGATAGCGCGGCGCCAGCATCGAGCCCTCCGGCACGATGATCTTGATCGGACGGAGACAGCCGGCATTCATCGGGATGGCGTCGTCGACCATGACGCGGAAGACATAGAGCACGGCAGCGCGGGTGACGGGCGCCGGCGCGTTGAAATTGTCCGGCCGCTGCTCGGACGTGCCGGTGAAATCGACCGTCGCCTCGCGCTTCTCGCGATCGATGGTGATCTTCACCTTGATCGCGCAGCCCTGGTCCATCGGGTAAGCGAACTCGGAATCGTGCAGCTTTGTCAGGAGCCGCGCGACGCTCTCGGCCGCGTTGTCCTGGACATGGCCCATATAGGCCTGCACCACATCGAGCCCGAACGAGCCGATCATCTTCTTCAGCTCCGCCAAACCCTTCTCATTGGCGGCGATCTGCGCCTTCAGGTCGTTGACGTTCTGCACGACGTTGCGGACGGGATAGCGCGCACCGGTCAGTATCTTGACCAGTTCCTCCTCGCAGAAACGGCCCTGATCGACGATCTTGAAATTGTCGATATAGACGCCCTCTTCCTCGATGTTGGTCGCCAGCGGCGACATCGAGCCGGGCGCCGTGCCGCCGACATCGGCGTGATGGCCGCGGCTCGCCACCCAGAACAGGATGTCCTTCTCTTCGGGATCGAAGACCGGCGTGCAGACCGTGATATCCGGCAGATGCGTGCCTCCATTATAGGGCGCGTTCAGGCAATAGACGTCGCCGGGCCTGATCACCGGATTGTTGGCGATCACGGTCTCCACCGAACGGTCCATCGAGCCCAGATGCACTGGCATGTGCGGGGCATTGGCGACGAGCGCGCCGGTCTGGTCGAACACCGCGCAGGAGAAGTCGAGCCGCTCCTTGATGTTCACGGAATAGGCGGTGTTCTGCAGCGTCACGCCCATCTGCTCGGCGATCGACATGAACAGGTTGTTGAAGATCTCGAGCATCACCGGATCGGCCTTGGTGCCGATCGCCGCCTGCTGGATCAGCGCCTTGACGCGGACGAGGACGAGATGATCCTTGGCCGTGAGCTTGGCGCTCCAGCCGTCCTCGACGACGACGGTCTGGTTCGGCTCGATGATGATGGCGGGCCCCGCG
Organism: Hyphomicrobiales bacterium; assembly: GCA_004144595.1. Lineage (GTDB taxonomy): Bacteria > Pseudomonadota > Alphaproteobacteria > Rhizobiales > Beijerinckiaceae > Allobosea. The sequence goes on along the minus strand of SEEM01000036.1, from coordinate 5,384 downwards.
ACGCTCTGGCCGGGCTTGATCGCCTCGCGGCGGACGATCGCCGCGTCGTGCCATTGCCCTTTGGCGAAGAAGCGCGTGCGCTCGGCGACATCAGGCTCGCCGGCCTGCTCGGACGCGGCGGCCTCCTCGAACTTCGCGCCGCCGCCGACGGCCTCGACCTCGACAGCCTCGACGACCAGCGCCTTGGTCTCGTCCATGAAGCCGAAGCGCGCCTTGTGCGCCGCCTGGAAGGCCTCCTGCATCGCCGCGCGCGTGCCGGCCGGGACTGCGATCGCCGTATCGGTACCTGCGTAGCGGACATGGGCGCGGGTATGGACCGTGATATCGCCTTCTATCACGCCCTGGCCGGCGACCTCTGCTTTCGTGTCGACGGCGAGCTTGGCTGCCACGGCGTCGATTGCGGCTTTAGCCTCGCCGTCGAGTGCGACATCGAGCGCCGCCGTGCGGGTCGAGCGGATTTCGGCCAGCCCCATGCCATAGGCCGAGAGCAGCCCCGAGAACGGATGGAGCAGAACCGTCTTGATGCCGAGCGCATCGGCCACGAGGCAGGCATGCTGCCCGCCGGCGCCGCCGAAGGAGTTCAGCGCATAGCGGGTGATGTCGTAGCCGCGCTGGACCGAGATCTTCTTGATCGCCTCGGCCATGTTGGCGACGGCGATCTGGATGAAGCCGTCGGCGACCTCCTCGGCCGAGCGTCCGTCGCCGACCTCGGCCGCGAGCACCGCGAACCTGTTGCGGACGATGCCGACATCGAGCGGCTCGTCCTGCTTCGGCCCGAAGATCGCCGGGAAATAGGAGGGGATCAGCTTGCCGACCATGACATTCGCATCGGTCACCGCGAGCGGGCCGCCGCGGCGATAGGCAGCCGGACCCGGATTGGCGCCAGCCGAATCCGGCCCGACGCGGAAGCGCCTTCCGTCAAAATGCAGGATCGAGCCGCCGCCGGCCGCGACCGTATGGATCAGCATCATCGGCGCGCGCATGCGCACTCCGGCGACCTCCGTCTCGAAGGCGCGCTCGTATTCGCCGTCGAAATGCGCGACGTCGGTCGAGGTGCCGCCCATGTCGAAGCCGATCACCTTGTCGAATCCAGCCGAGCGGCCGGTTTCGGCCAGGCCGACCACGCCGCCGGCCGGTCCGGACAGGATCGCATCCTTGCCCTGGAACAGTTCGGCCGCGGTGAGCCCGCCCGAGGACATCATGAACATCAGGCGCGCGCCGGTGCGGGCGACGTCGAGCTCCTCGGAAACCTGCTGCACATAACGGCCGAGGATGGGCGAGAGATAGGCATCGACCACGGCGGTGTCGCCGCGCCCGACCAGCTTCACCAGCGGCGAGACCTCGTGGCTGACCGAGACCTGCGGAAAGCCGATATCGCGGGCGATCCGGGCCGCGACCTGCTCATGGGCCGTGTAGCGATAGCCATGCATGAAGACGATGGCCACGGCGCGGAAACCGGCATCGTATTGCGCCTGCAGGTCCTTGCGGACAGCCGCCTCGTCGGGCGCGCGCTCCACCGTGCCGTCGGCCAGCACGCGCTCCTCGACCTCGACGACATCCTCGTAGAGCTGCTCGGGCATGACGATCTCCTTGGCGAAGATGTCCGGCCGGGCCTGGTAGCCGATGCGCAGCGCATCGCGGAAACCCTTCGTGGTCACGAGCAGCGTGCGATCGCCCTTGCGCTCCAGCAGCGCGTTGGTGGCGACGGTAGTGCCCATGCGCACCTCGCCGATGGTCCCGGTCGGGATCGGCTCGCCCGCCTTGAGCCCGAGATGCTCGCGGATGCCCTGCACGGCGGCGTCGCGATAGGCACCGGGATTTTCCGAGAGCATCTTTCTGGCATGGAGTTTGCCAGCCGGATCGCGTCCGATCACGTCGGTGAAGGTGCCGCCGCGATCGATCCAGAAGTCCCAATGCGCTGCCGACATAAGACGTTCTCCCCTCCGTCAGGCCAGCAACACTTCATGCTGACGTTTTATCGATAAATCGTCGATGAGTTGTTGACAAGGCGATTCCGCCGGCTACGATCCCAAATGTGGCTGGAACATGGCTGAGGGGCCGGGCCGGCACGAAAGTGGAGGATGCGACGATGCGAGCAATCCTGGCAACCGGGCGCGCATGCGCTCCCATCCAGTGGGGGCGCTTCGCATGATCCGTCGCGCACTCGATCTCCTCTATCTCGCCGCCGGCTACATCGCCGGACTGTGCCTGATCGTGATCTTCGTCCTGATGATGCTGCTTTCGGTCGGACGCGAGATCAATTTCAACGTTCCCTCCGGTGATGATTTCGCCGGCTGGGCCTTCGCTGCGATGGCCTTCTTCGGCCTGGCGCATACCTTCAAGAAGGGCGAGATGATCCGGGTGGGCCTGGTGATCGAGCGCCTGCATGGACGCGCGAAGAAGGCCGCCGAACTGTTCGCCCTCACCGTCGCCGCGCTCTTCATCGGCTATTTCACCTGGCAGACCGGGAAGCTCGCCTATGATTCCTGGCAGTATTTCGACATGTCCACGGGCGTCGTCTCGGTGCCGCTCTGGATCCCGCAGCTGTCCCTCGTTCTTGGATTGGGAACGCTCCTGATCGCGATCGTCGACGAACTCGTCATCGTCCTGCGAACCGGCCGCCCGACCTACGAACCCGAACCGCCGAAATCGGTCGAGGAACTGATCGAGCGTGTCGCTCAGGGCGGAGGCGTCTGACCATGAGCCTGCCCGTTCTTTCGCTTGTCCTGCTCGGCTTCCTCGTCCTCGTCCTCGGCTCCGGTATCTGGATCTCCGTCGGCCTGGGTCTCGTCGGCTTGCTCGCAATGTGGCTCGTCACCGACGTGCCGATCGGCCAGGTGCTTGCGACCACGGTCTGGAGCTCCGCCAGCGGCTGGACGCTGGCAGCCTTGCCGCTCTTCATCTGGATGGGCGAAATCCTGTTCCGCTCACGCCTGTCCGAGCAGATGTTCCTCGGGCTTTCGCCGTGGCTGCAGTGGCTGCCCGGCCGGCTCATCCATACCAATATCATCGGTTGCGGCATCTTCGCGGCCGTCTCCGGCTCCTCGGCGGCGACAGTCGCGACGATCGGCAAGATCTCGCTGCCCGAGCTTCAGAAACGCGGTTATGACGAGAAGCTGAGCCTCGGCACGCTGGCCGGCTCCGGCACGCTTGGCCTGCTGATTCCGCCCTCGATCCCGATGGTGGTCTACGCGGTGACGGCGAACGTCTCCGTGCTGCAGGTCTTCCTCGGCGGCTTTCTGCCTGGCCTGCTCGTGATGGCGCTCTACATGGGCTACGTCATCATCTGGTCGTTGCTGAACCCGGACAAGACCCCGCCGCGCGACCCCTCGATGCCCTTCATGGACAAGCTGCGGCAATCGATGAAGCTGCTGCCCTGCCTCGTCCTGATCGCCGCGGTGTTCCTGGCGCTGATCCTGGGTTTTGCCACGGCGACCGAATGCGCCGCCTGGGGCGTCAGCGGCGCGCTGTTCCTGGCCTGGTGGAGCGGCACGCTGACCTGGAAGACACTCTTCGAGAGCATCATGAGCGCCACCCGCCTGACCTGCATGATCATGCTGATCCTGGCAGGCGCCGCCTTCTGCACGGCAGCGATGGCCTATACCGGCATTCCCGCTGCTCTGGCCGAATGGGTCAAGGGCCAGCAGCTCTCGACGCACATGCTCGTGCTGGCGCTGACCTGCATGTACATCATTCTGGGCTGCCTGATCGACGGCATCTCGATGATCGTGCTCACCGCGGTGATCGTCCTGCCGATGGTCAAGGAGGCCGGCTTCGACCTGATCTGGTTCGGCGTCTACCTCGTCATCCATGTCGAAATGGCGCAGATCACGCCGCCGGTCGGCTTCAACCTCTTCGTGCTGCAGAACATGAGCGGCAAGGACACCTGGACGATTGCCAAGGCGGCACTTCCGTTCTTCATTCTCCTGAACGTCGCCGTCCTCATCATCACGACCTTCCCGCAGATCGTGCTCTACCTGCCGAAGCTCGCCTTCCCGGACTGATCTTCGGTTCCACCATCACAAGCAAGAAGAGAGGGAATGACATGATCAACCGCAGACATCTCGCCGCAGCCGCCCTAGCCGTCGGCGTCAGCGCGCTCGCCTTCGCCTTGCCGGCGTCGGCCCAGACCAAATGGAACCTGCCTGCGGCCTACCCCGCCGACAACCCGCACAGCGAGAACCTCGCCCTCTTCGCCAAGGACGTCGAAGCCGCGACATCAGGCAAGCTCCTGATCACCGTCCATCCCGGCGCCTCGCTGTTCAAGGCGCCCGAGATCAAGCGCGCCGTCCAGTCCGGCCAGGCGCAGATGGGCGAGGTGCTGCTCTCGATCCACGAGAACGAGGACGCGATCTTCGGCGCCGACGTGGTTCCCTTCCTCGCGACCTCCTATCCCGATGCCATGAAGCTCTACAAGGCGTCGAAGGCAGCGATCGAGAAGAAGCTCGACAGTCAGGGCATCAAGCTGCTGTTCATGGTCCCCTGGGCGCCGCAGGGCATCTACACCAAGAAGGAGATCAACACCTTCGAGGATCTGCGCGGCCTGAAATGGCGTTCCTACAACGTCGGAACCTCGCGCCTCGGCGAGATTGCCGGCATGCAGTCGGTGACGATCCAGGCAGCGGAACTGCCGCAGGCGCTGGCCACCGGCGTGGTCAATTCCTTCATGTCGTCGGGCGGCACCGGCTACGATTCCAAAGTCTGGGAATCCCTGACCCATTTCTACGACACGCAGGCCTGGATCCCGAAGGACGCGACCTTCGTCAACAAGGCTGCCTTCAGTGCCCTCGACAAGGCGACGCAGGATGCGCTGCTCAAGGCCGCCGCGACGGCTGAGGAGCGCGGCTGGAAGATGTGGCAGGACAAGGCCGGCTGGTACCTCGACCAGCTCAAGGCCAAGGGCATGAAGGTCCAGGCGCCCTCGCCCGCGCTTGCCGACGGTTTCAAGAAGGCCGGCGAGCAGCTCACCGCGGACTGGCTGAAGAAGGCCGGCGCCGAGGGCCAGGCCATCGTCGACGCCTACAAGAAGATGTGAGGTTCGGTGCTCAAAAGAGCACCGAAACCACCCCGCAGAACCCCTCTCCTGCATCGAAGCCGGGTGTTGCCGACTTCGACACTTCAAGGACCTATCTCGGGAAAGCCCGAGATAGGTGAGAGGGGCAGGGGTACGGTGTAGGCCCCTGGACCCGTTGCGAACACCCTCCCCGCTGCTGCGGTTGGGATAAGGCCAGGACGTCCAACGGCCTACCCCTCACCCCTGCCCTCTCCCTTCGGTCGCCCGGGATGACTGCTATCGTGTTTCGACGTGTGGCGAAGTTACCCGCCTTACATCTTCTTGTAGGCGTCGACGATCGCCTGGCCTTCGGCGCCGGCCTTCTTCAGCC
>SEEM01000304.1 GCA_004144595.1 Hyphomicrobiales bacterium | reverse complement strand
GCGACGCCGTTTTCCTCCTCGAGGATCAGGGTCTCGTCGCTGTTGAACTGCTGGATCACCTGATCGTACTTGATCGTCACGTCGTTGCGCTGCTGGTCCCAGTCGATCAGCTCCTTGATCGGCGGCGGCAGGTCGCGATAGGCCGCGATCACCGCGACGAGCTGTCCGATGTCGAGCCTGCCCTGCAGGGCGAAGAAGCCGCCGACCGCATAGAAGAAGAAGGGCGTGATCTGCGCCAGCAGGTTGTTCAGGAACTTGACCGCGAATTTGCGCTTGTACAGCGCATAGCGGATGTCGAAGAGCATCCCCAGCCGGCCGGCGATGTCCGACTGGATATAGGAGGTCGCGCCATTGCCCTGGATGGTCGGCCCGGCATCGACGATCTCGCCGATGCGGCCCGCAAGCTGGCGCGAGGCGATCTGGCGCTCGCGGCCGAGACGCAGCTGCTCCTTGCGCAGGATCGGGATGATCACCGCCTGCATCAGCACGATGACCAGCGCGATCGAGCCGAGCCAGACGCTCTGCATCATGATGAAGGCGAGCGCGGTCAGCGCCTGGCTGAGCAGGAAGGCCGGCTGGATGAAGGCGTCGCCGACGAAGCTGCCGATCGGCTCGACCTCGTCCTTGATCATGCTGGCGACCTCGGCCGGCTTGACCGAGCGGATCTCCTCCGGGCGAAAGCGCATGAGCTGGCTGAACAGGTCGTAGCGCATGCGCCGGAGCATGCGCTCGCCGAGCACGCCCTTCTGCAGGTTGACGATGTATTTGAAGCCGCCGTTGATCAGGACGAGCGCGAGGAAATAGAAGCTCAGTGTCAGCAGCAGCCCGAGCTGGCCGACCTTGAAGCCTTCGGAGAGCTGGACGCTGCCGCCACCGAGGATATCGGGCCAATGCAGGGTCCAGTCGAACACCGTCGCCGTCGTCTTGCCATCCTTGAACGCGCCGCCCTGGATGGCGTCGTTGACGATGCGCTTGGGGACGTCGAAGGATAGCCAGTTGAACGGGATCGAGACGAGGATCACGAGCAGAACGATGATCTGCTCCCGGCGACTCTTCTGCCAGACGTAACGGAAGAGGCTTCTCTCCAAGGGGCTTTCCCATCCCGCATCCGGACGAGCGAACACTCCGCCGGCTTGCCCCCCATATGGGGGCAGTTCACGACGCGGCGCAACATGCCGCTGGACTCGACAAGCCCGGCGGTTTCAAGTTCGCTCGAACGACGCGGCGCGCAGGCAGCGCCGCCCTGTTGCAAGATCGTCATCGGAGCGGGACAAGGACGGCGGGACCGGAGAGACTGAAGGCGCCGCGCTGCAGCGGCAAACAAGCTTCGCCGACAAATGGATCCGGATGGCGGTATCGGCCGTTGGTCCGGACAACGAACATCAGGGGACGACGGCGTCAGCCGCAGATGAATATTCTCGAGATCAACGACCTGCGGATCGGCTTCACCATTCACGGCTTCGCTCGCGATGTCGTGAAAGGCGTCGATTTCCGCATTCCGGCCGGCAGGACCGTGGCGCTCGTCGGCGAGTCCGGCTCAGGCAAGTCGGTGATCTCGCAGGCGATCATGGGGCTTCTGCCGCGAGCCGGCGCCGTTACCGGCGGAAGCATCCTGTTCCGCGACCCACAGACACCCGATGCCGCCACCGACATCGCCACCCTTCCCGCCGAGGGCAAGGAGATCCGCGACCTGCGCGGCGGGCGCATCGGCATGATCTTCCAGGAACCGATGTCCTCGCTCTCGCCGGTTCACACCATCGGCAACCAGATCGAGGAGGCGCTGCTCCTGCACCGGCCGATGCCGAAGGCG
>SEEM01000035.1 GCA_004144595.1 Hyphomicrobiales bacterium | reverse complement strand
TCCGTATATCGCGTTCACCCAATTCGCACGTGCCTGTGGCCGCGTGCTGGTCGGTGGGCATCCGGACAAGAGGCCGGACAGCCGCCAGGGGTTGGAGGACGGATGGAGGGGATGGACATCCCTCAAATCACGCCTCCCGGTTTCCGCAAGGGAGCCGTTCCCCTACACAGACCAGCAGCCGGAGGCAAAACCGGCGAACCCCGAATCTCCACGGGGGACGTAGCTTAAAGCAACGACGGAGCGGGCTTTTTTGGTCTCGCCGGCTTTCCACAGGCCGGCACCGAAGAGGCTTGTCCTTCATTGCCGGCCGTGCGGGGTCTTCCCCAATCGAATGGTGTTTCGGGTCCGGACGTTTCGTCCGTTGTCACAGGCGTCTCCACAGCGCCTTGCGACGACAGCGATTCATTCGGCGATACATCGCATCGACGCCGCTCGCGTCGAAGGGGAGTCGCGTCTCATGACCGACCGTATCCGTGAATTCCTGCGCACTCGCCGTGATGACGGCCCGTGCGTCGTCGTCGACACCGATGTGGTGCGCGAGAACTATCATGCCTTCGCCCGTGCGTTGCCCGACACCCGCGTGTTCTACGCGGTGAAGGCCAACCCGGCGCCGGAGGTGCTCGCGCTCCTCGCCAAGCTCGGCTCCTGCTTCGATTGCGCCTCGGTCGTCGAAATCGAGCTCGCGCTCGCCGCTGGCGCCACCGCCGACCGCATCTCCTTCGGCAACACCATCAAGAAGGAGCGCGACGTCGTGCGCGCCATGGAGCTCGGCGTGCGCCTCTTCGCCGTCGACTGCACGGCCGAAGTCGAGAAGGTCGCCCGTTCCGCCGAGAAGACCGGCACCAACGACGCCCGCATCTTCTGCCGCATCCTGTGCGACGGTGCTGGCGCCGACTGGCCGCTCTCGCGCAAGTTCGGCTGCGTGCCCGAGATGGCCGCGGACGTGCTCGAGCACGGCCATCGCCTGGGCCTGCTGGCCTATGGCATCTCGTTCCATGTCGGCTCGCAGCAGGCGAACGTGAATGCCTGGGATTCGGCCCTGGCCTCGGCCTCGGCGATCTTCAAGGAATGCGCCACCCGTGGCATCTCGCTGTCGATGGTCAACCTCGGCGGCGGTTTCCCGGCGCGTTACCTGAAGCCTATCCCGGGCGTGCCCTCCTATGGCGACGCGATCTTCCGGGCGCTGTCGAAGCATTTCGGCAACCAGCTGCCCGAGACGATCATCGAGCCGGGCCGCGGCATGGTTGGCGAGGCCGGCCTGATCGAGGCCGAGGTGGTGCTGATCTCGAAGAAGGCCGAGTCGGACGAGGTCCGCTGGGTCTATCTCGATATAGGCAAGTTCAACGGTCTCGCCGAGACCATGGACGAGGCGATCCGCTACCCCATCCGCACCGCCCATGACGGCGATGCGACGGTCCCCTGCGTGCTCGCCGGCCCGACCTGCGACTCGGTCGACGTCATGTACGAGAAGACCCCGTACATGCTGCCCTTCTCGCTGGAGATCGGCGACAAGGTGCTGATCGAGGGCACGGGCGCCTATACGACGACCTATTCGGCCGTCGCCTTCAACGGCTTTCCGCCGCTGAAGCAGTACGTCATCTGACGGACAATACGGGGCGGCATCCGCCGCCCCTATGCCAATCGGGTCCGGCGAAGCGCCCTGTCTGAGACGGCAGGCTGCCCAGTCAAACGGGCGGAGCGTCCGCATCTCCAGAATGGAGATGCGGGCGTGGCTCCCGCCGGACCCCTCTTCCCCACATCGTTCCATTGTGGCCGCGCGCGAGCGTGGCGCCGGGTAGGTCCATGAAAATGGGCGCTCCGGCCGGAGGTGCGTCATGATCACGATCCGCGACGAGATCGCCAACGATATTCCCGCCCGCGAGGCGCTGCTGGACCGTTGCCTCGGCGAGCGCCGCGCCGCCAAGTCGAGCGAGCGCCTGCGCGAGGGGCGTTTGCCGGCGAGGGGCCTGGCCCTGACCGCCGAGCGCGACGGCGAAGTGCTCGCGACCGTCCGCCTCTGGCATGTGGAAGCCAATGGCGTGCCGGCGCTGCTGCTCGGCCCGCTCGCGGTGAAGCCGGAGCTGCAGGGCGAGGGGCTCGGCAAGGCGATGATGCGCGAGGCGCTCTGGCGCGCAGCCTGCCGTGGGCATGGTGCCGTCATCCTCGTCGGCGATGCGCCCTATTACGCCCGCTTCGGCTTCGATCCGGCACTGACGCGCGAACTCGCCATGCCCGGCCCTGTCGAGCGCGAGCGCTTCCTTGCGATCGAACTCCGCGACGGGGCGCTGGATGGCGCAAGCGGTGTGCTGGTCGCCTGCGGCGCCGTGATGCCCGAAGCCTTCGAGGCGGATGAGGTGGCGCAGGCCGCCTGACAATCCCGATCCATCGTCATCGCGCCGTCATCGCCCGGCGCTTTCCATGCGCTCACCCGCATGGAAGGCGCCCTCGCGATTGACGGCGCGATTTTGCGCTCATACGACCCTTTTATGTCCCCCAAGAACCCAGGAGTTTGAGAGAATGACGAATTGGCCCGTCTACGGCGAGATCACCGGCCCGATCGTGATGATCGGGTTCGGCTCGATCGGCCGCGGTACGCTGCCGCTGCTCGAACGGCACTTCAAGTTCGACAAGAGCCGCTTCGTCGTCATTGCTCCCGATGATTCCAACCGCCACCTGCTCGACGAGCGCGGTATCCGCTTCATCCACGAGGCCGTCACCGTCGAGAACTACAAGACGATGCTGGAGCCGCTGCTGACCGCCGGCGGCGGGCAGGGCTTCTGCGTCAACCTCTCCTGCGATACCGGCTCGCGCGATATCATGGAGTTCTGCTCCAGCCTCGGCGCGCTCTATATCGACACGGTCAACGAGCCCTGGCTCGGCTTCTATTTCGACGAGAGCAAGGGCCCGGCCGAGCGCTCGAACTATGCGCTGCGCGAGATGACTCTCGCGGCCAAGCGGGCGCGCCCGGCCGGCACGCCGACGGCTGTGTCCTGCTGCGGTGCCAATCCCGGCATGGTCTCGTCGCTGGTCAAGCGGGCGCTGACGAACCTTGCCGCCGATATGCGCCTCAACGCGACGCAGCCGAACACCCGCGAGGAATGGGCGGCGCTGATGCAGCGCGTCGGCGTCAAGGGCGTCCATATCGCCGAGCGCGACACGCAGCGCTCGAAGAACCCCAAGCCGCCGGGCGTCTTCGTCAACACCTGGTCGGTCGAGGGCTTCATCGCCGAAGCCGTGCAGCCGGCCGAGCTCGGCTGGGGTACCCATGAAAAGTGGATGCCGGCGAACGCCCATGGCCATGAGACCGGCTCGCAGGCAGCGATCTATCTGATGCAGGCCGGCGCCGAGACCAAGGTCCGGAGCTGGTGCCCGACGCCGGGGCCGCAATACGGCTTCCTGGTCACGCATAACGAGGCGATCTCGATCGCGGATTATTTCACCGTGCGCGACGAGGCCGGCAAGGCCGTCTTCCGGCCGACCTGCCACTACGCCTATCACCCGGCGAATGACGCCGTGCTTTCGCTGCACGAGATGTTCGGCAATGCCGGCCGGCCGCAGGAGGAGCACCATATCCTCGAGGAGAAGGAGGTCGTCGACGGCATCGACGAGCTCGGCGTGCTGCTCTACGGCCACGAGAAGGGCGCCTACTGGTTCGGCTCGCAACTCTCCACGGAGGAGGCGCGTTCGCTCGCGCCCTACCAGACCGCGACCGGCCTGCAGGTGACCTCTTCCGTGCTGGCCGGCATGGTCTGGGCGCTGGAGAACCCGCGCGCGGGGATCGTCGAGGTCGAAGAGCTCGACTTCGATCGCTGCCTCGAGATCCAGCGGCCCTATCTCGGGCCGGTGAATGGCTACTACACCGACTGGACCCCGCTCGACGGCCGCCCCGGACTGTTTCCGGAGGATCTCGACGAGAGCGACCCCTGGCAGTTCAAGAACATCCTGGTGCGATAAGGGGCAGGTCTGCCTCAATCGTCATGGTCGCCCTTGTGGCGACCATCCACGTCTCCGTTCGGCGAAGGCTGTGTTCAGGACATGGATGCTCGGGACAAGCCCGAGCATGACGGCCGCAGTCGTTACGACGCCTTCTGGACCTTCACGCCCGCCAGCAGCGCCGCTCCGCCCACGAAGAACACGATCAGCACGGCCAGGCCCGCGCGTTGGCTGGCGAAGATCGTCGTCGCCAGCGCGACCAGCGTCGGTCCCATGAAGGACGTGACCTTCCCCGAGAGCGCAAACAGCCCGAAGAACTCGCCGATGCGTCCCTCGGGCGCCAGCCGCGCCATCAGGCTGCGCGAGGCCGCCTGCATCGGACCGGCGACGAGGCCGATCAGCAGCCCCAGGCCGAGATAGACCCGCTCCGGCAGCGAGGCGAACAGGCCGTCGCCCGGCATGGGCGGGGCGGCCGGAATCACGAACAGAATATGATCGGCACTGAGCGAGAGGATGCCGAGGCAGGCGAAGAGCAGGCAGGCGATCGCGCCCAGCACCACCGGCTTGCCGCCGATACGGTCGTCGAGCTTGCCGCCGGCCCAGGCGCCCAGCGTGCCGGCAACGGTCAGGAGAATGCCGAAGATGCCGAGTTCGATCGTCTGCCAGCCGAAGACGCCGGCCGCATAGATGCCGCCGAAGGCGAAGAGAGCGACCAGCGCATCCTGATAGATCATGTTGGCTAGCAGGAAGCGGCCGAGCGCGGGCAGTTTCGGCAGTTCGGCCAAAGTCGCCTTCAGGCGCCCGACGCCGCCTTTGGCTGCTTCGGCAAGGCTCAGGCCCGTCCTGCTGGAGTCGGGCGTCAACAGGAACATCGGCGTGACGAAGACGATGAACCAGAGTGCCGTCAGTGGGCCGGAAAAACGGTCGCCCTCGCGTGCTGCAGCGTCGAGGCCGAAGATCGGCGTGATGCCGATGAGCGTCTTGCCGGTCTGAGGATCGGCCGCGAGCAGGCCGAGCGTGATCGCCAGCGAGAGCAGGCCGCCGAGATAGCCGATCGCCCAGCCCGTGCCCGAGAGCCAGCCGAGCCGTTCCGGCGGCACCAGCCGCGTCATCATCGCATTGTTGAAGGTGGTGGCGAATTCGGCGCCGATCGTCGCGACGACGAAGCCGGCGAGCGCGATCGGGACTGCCCATCGGGAGCCCGGAACGGCAAACCAGAGCATGGTCGAGCCGATGACCAGGAGCGCACCGAATGCGGCGATCCAGGGCTTGCGCGGCCCGGTTCGGTCGGCGATGCCGCCCAGCAAGGGGGAGAGCAGGGCGATGCAGAGGCCGGCGAAACCGGTGGCGTAGCCCCAGAGCGCCTGGCCGTCGGCCGCGTCCTGCGCCAGCACTGATGCGAAGAAGGGCGCGAAGACGAAGGTGGTGATCAGCGTGAAGAAGGGCTGGGCCGACCAGTCGAAGAACAGCCAGGCGGTAACCGCGCGGCGTGGCGGCCAGACGGTGGGCGGGGCTTCGGCGGGCGGCGTCGCTGGCGTCACTGCAGGGTGGTGTCCGGGTCGCCGCCGCCGCGGGCGAGCTCGATCTCTGTGATCGCGACAAGGACTTCGGCGCGATCCTTCAGCGTCGAGGCTTCCAGCAGCGCCTGCTTCTCGCGCGGTCCGAACGGGCACATCATCGAGAGCGCGTTGACCAGGGCCTCGTTCGGCGCCTCGTTGACGCCCTTCCAGTCGATCTTGAGCTCGTTCGCCTTGGCGAAGTCCTTGAGTGCCTTGAGCAGGCCCTTGCGGTCGACCTCGTCCTCGCCGGTTCGGGCGACGAAATCGGCGGCGAAGCTGTCATAGCTGACGCGGCTCTGGCGATAGGGCGTCGTGACCGCCAATTCGTCGAGCAGTCGGAAACGGCTGATCCCGGTGAGCGTAATGATGTAGCGGCCGTCCCCGGTCTCGGAGAACTGCGTGATGCGGCCGAGGCAGCCGACCTTCAGCAGCGGCGGGATCTCAGGCTGGCGCCCGGTCTCCGGCTCGGGCTGGATGATGCCGATGACGCGCTCTCCCTTCAGCGCATCGTCGATCATGGCGAGATATCGCGGCTCGAAGATGTTGAGCGGCATCTGGCCGCGGGGCAGGAGCAGCGCGCCACCCAGCGGAAAGAGCGGGATCGCGGCCGGGCAATCCTTGGCTCCCTCGTAGACGGCGTTGATGCTCATGCGCGCCTTGTCCTTATGCGGGTCAGGAGAACAGTAGGGTCGAGAGCTTGCGGCGCCCACTGACGCTCGCCTCGTCCATCGGGCCCCAGGCCTCGAAGAACTGCAGGAGCTGCCTGCGCGCGCCGTCGTCGTCCCACGTCCTATCGGCCTTGATGATGGCGACGAGATGGTCGACCGCCTCCTCGCGCCTGTCACGGGCGTTGAGCGCCAGCGCGAGATCGAAGCGGGCCTGATGGTCCTTCGGATCGGCGGCGACCTTCGCCTCCAGCTCGGCGGTGTCGCCCAGCGAGGCAGCCTGCTCGGCGAGCTCGATCGCGGCGCGGATGGCCGCGATCGCCGGGTCGTTGGCCTTGTCCGGCGGGGCCATGCCGAGAATGCCCTTGGCTCCCTCGATATCGCCGCTGTCGAGATGCAGCCGCGCCAAGCCCGCGATGGCGGCAAGGTTGTCGGGCTCGATCTCAAGCACACCGGCATAGAGCTCGCTCGCGCCGGCCAGGTCGCCGGCGGCTATGGCCGCCGCGGCGGCCTCGATCAATTCGGCGGTCTCGCCCGGACCCATTGGCCCGACCAGACGCTCGATAAAGGCCTTGATCTGGCCTTCGGGCTGGGCGCCCATGAAGCCGTCGATCGGCTGGCCCTGCTTGAACGCGATGACGGCGGGGATCGACTGGATGCCGAGCTGGCCTGGAATCTGCGGATGCTCGTCGATGTTCATCTTGACGAGCTTGACCTTGCCGCCGGCCGCCTTGACCACCTTCTCGATGATGGGGGTGAGCTGCTTGCAGGGGCCGCACCAGGGCGCCCAGAAATCGATCAGCACCGGCTGCTTCATCGATTCCGCGATGACGTCCTCGCGGAAGCCCTGGGTCGTGGTGTCCTTGATCAGGCCGGGTTGCGCGGCCGCCTCGCCATTGACCAGCATGGGTCGTCCTTCGTGAAATGTCCTGAAAGCGAAGGCAGGGCCGATCCGGCCGCCCGCGCATTTGCCCCATAGATGGGATGCTTCAGTCGTTCTGTCCATCGGGCGGGACTGGCAAATCGACGATCAGCGGCTCATGCCCCGTGCTCCGGAAGAAGGCCAGCAGATCGTCGCGGCTGACCCGCAGCGTCGACGTGTTGATCAGCGGGTGGAAATTGACGTCCTCGCCGGTTGCGAGCGTGGCGTCGAGCACCATGGTGACCTCGCCCGCGCGATCGTTGATCACCGCGAAGGCCGTGACCGAGCCCGGTGTCACGCCAAGCTTCTCCATCAGGAGTTCGGCAGAGCCGAACGAAAGACGGCCGCTGGCACCGATCCGCTCATGCAGGCGCTTCAGGTCGATCCGCGCGTGCGCTTCGGCCGAGACCAGGAAGAGCCGGCTCTTCTTGTCCTTGAGGAAGAGGTTCTTGGTATGATGGCCGGTCATCGCGTCGCGATGCGGCGCCGTCTCGGCGACGGTGAACACGGCCGGATGGTCGGTCCGATGGAAGGCGATGCCCTGCTCGGTGAGATAGGCGCAGAGCTGGTCGGGGGTGACGGACGTGGTCATGGCGAGGCGATCGGCGGTGGGCGGGGCTCGGGACAATCAGGAAAACCCCTGCGGGAACAGCACGAAGGGGCCGGAGAATGCCTAGCCCTGCGCGGCGCCGGCAGCAAGACGGTTGGCGTGAATCCCGGCTTTTGTGGAAGGCGGCAAAAAAACTTTGGCCGGGGTGCTTGCGCTCAGCGGCGCTTTGGGGCAATAACCCGGCCGCGCCGCCAACACGGTGCGACTGTCCTGACGCGGGAGTAGCTCAGGGGTAGAGCACAACCTTGCCAAGGTTGGGGTCGAGGGTTCGAATCCCTTCTCCCGCTCCAGGACAATCTCAAGGCTAGAGAAGCATGCAAGCGTCGGATCTTCCGGCGCTTTTTGCTTTTCCGGCCTGAGGGCCCGGAGGCAGTTTCGGAACGTTCCGAAAGCCCGAAGCGGGGTCGTGTTCGCACAGTTACCTGTCTCGTTCTCGTCGGCCCCATCCACGATCCCGCCGCGCCACGGCAAGGCGAAGCAGTGCAAATGATCCCGCAAACGGGCCTCTTTTGGCGCCGATAACCGAGGTTGGCGGAGACGGTTGCGTCCCGATTTCCTGGGCCTGCCCCGCCCCCGCAAGCCTCAAAGCGGCGGCTGACGACGACGCCTACAAGCCTCCGAGCCAACGGCCATAAACTCGCCCTTAACCTCGATCGGTCATTTCGTCGGACCAGTAGTGGCTTCGCGCGGGCTGTAGCTGCTGCGGTGCGAGGGTGGCAAAACCATGCGGCTGATCGTCGGCGCAATCATCGTCTTCGTCTGCGTCTTCGGCAGCTACGCAGCCATGGGCGGCCACCTCGAGGTGCTTTGGCAGCCGTTCGAGTTCGTCATCATCCTTGGTGCAGCGATCGGCGCCTTCATCATCGGCAATCCCGGGCCGGTGCTCAAGGCCGTGCCTTCCATGCTCGGCACGATCGTCAAGGGCTCCAAGTACAAGCAGGAGTGCTATGTCGAACTGCTGGGGATGCAGTATTCCTTGTACAAGCTCGTGAAGCAGAAGGGCATGCTCGCCGTCGAGCAGCACATCGAAAACCCAAGCGAATCGACGCTGTTCAACGCCTTCCCGACTTTTGCGGCGAACCATCATGCGGTCGAGTTCGTGTGCGACTACATGCGCATGTTGACGCTGGGCGCCAACAACGTCCACGAGATCGATGCGCTCATGGACGAGGAACTGGAGACGCATCACCAGGAGCAGGAGCGCATCGTCTCCGCCATGCAGTCGATCGCCGACGGAACACCGGCGCTCGGCATCGTCGCCGCCGTGCTCGGCGTCATCAAGACGATGGGGGCGATCAAGGAACCGCCGGAGGTGCTGGGACACCTGATCGGCGGCGCGCTCGTCGGAACGTTCTTCGGCGTCTTCGTCGCCTACGGCTTCTTTGCGCCCATGGCGGCGTCGCTGAAGAGCACCTTCGATGCGGAAGCCAAGTACTTCCTTTCGCTCAAGGCGGGTCTCCTCGCCCATATCAGCGGCCAGCCGCCGGTGATGGCGGTCGAATTCGCCCGCAAGGCCCTGATGAGCGATGTCCGCCCGACCTTCGCCGAAGTGGAAGCGGCAACCGCCGCTCTGCCGGCCAGTATCTGACCCAGTCACCCGTAGGACTCGATGGCCAAGTCGACGCAGCCGATCATCATCAAGAAGGTCAAGAAGGCCGCTCACGCGCACCATGGCGGGGCCTGGAAGATTGCCTATGCGGACTTCGTGACAGCGATGATGGCGTTCTTCCTGCTGATGTGGCTGATCAGCATGACGACGCAGGAGCAGAAGGACGGTCTGGCGGAATATTTCGCGCCGACGTCGGCCCTGAGTTCCAGCACCAGCGGCTCTGGTGGCATCCTGATGGGCACTGCACTGGACAAGTCAGGCAGCAAGACGTCCGTGCCCCGCAACGCGGCGCGGGATACGGCGGGGCCCGATGACAAGGCGCGACCGACCAGCCCGGGTGGCGCCAGCGACCGCGAGGCCAGCCGCCGGGCCTCAAACGCCCAGGCCAATTTCAGCGCCATAGCCAGCATCCGGCAGGCGCTCCAGAACATGCCCGAAATTGCCGATCTGTCGCGCAACATCGTCATCGAGCAGACCAAGGATGGCTTGAACGTTTCCCTCGTGGACGAGAACGGTCGCTCGATGTTCCCCGAGGGCTCGGTCCAGCCCTACGACCGCACCCGCCTCGTTCTGGAGGCGCTCGCGCCCGCCATGCGCCGGATGCCCAACCAGCTGTCGGTCGCCGGCCACACGGCCGCCGCGCGCCCCGGCTCTGCGCCGGCCGTCGATTCCTGGAATCTCACCGCCGGGCGCGCGCTCGCCGTACGCGAGATCCTGGCGAGTGCCGGACTCCCCGGCAACCGCTTCACCTCCGTGGTGGGGCGCGCCGACACCGAGCCGCTGTTCCTCGACAATCCCTACATCCCGCCGAACCGACGGGTGACGATCACGCTGCTCAATGCGGAGCCGCCGCTGCCCCCGGGCGGCCTACCCTGATCTCGGTGGCCGAGCCGACGTAAGAAGCCGATCATTGCACCGCAGAATCCAAAGAAAATGCAGAGGGCGCCGGGTGGCGCCCTCTGCATTTCGTCCGTCGTTTTGCGCGTGCCCGCCTCAGGTCAGTTCCGCGCCGCGCTTCTCGGGGATGAGGAACCACATGGCGATGAGATCGAGGACGTACAGGGTGGCGAGCAGCGCGATGGCCGTCTGGAAACCATGGGTCGCGGCGATCGCGCCGACGATGACCGGGCCGAAGCCGCCGACGCCGCGACCGATGTTGAACAGCACGTTCTGTGCGGTGGCGCGCGCTGCCGTCGGGAAGAGCTCGCTGATCAGCGCGCCATAGCCGCCGAGCATGCCGTTGACGAAGAAGCCCATGACCGCGCCGCCGACGAGCAATTGCATCGGGTCGGTCAAGCGCGAATACACGAGCACCATGACGGCCGCGCCGATCATGTAGCCGAAGAAGGCCGGGCGGCGCCCGATCCGGTCGGCGATATGGCCGAAGGCGAAGATGCCGAGCGCCATCCCGCCGATGGTGACCGCCGTCCATACCGCCGACTGGGTCAGCGCGAAGCCGAACCGCGTGGCGAGGTAGTTCGGCAGCCAGATCATCACGCCGTAATAGCCGAAGTTCTGGACCGAGCAGAGGATGACCATGCCAAGGCTGAGCTTCGTGGTCTCGCGGTCCTTGACCAGCAGGCGCAGCGCCGATTCCTTCGGCCGGTCCTTGGAACGGGCGACGAAAACCTCGGGCTCGTGCAGGGAGTGGCGGATGAAATAGGCGGCGACCGCCGGCAGGATGCCGATGGCGAACATGCCGCGCCAGCCGATCGAAGGCAGCAGCAGCGGGGTGGCGAGCGCGGCGGCGAGCACGCCGACCTGCCAGCCGAGCCCGACATAGGAGGAGGCGCGGGCGCGCTTCGAGGCCGGCCAGGCCTCGGCGACGAGCGCCATGCCGATGCCGAACTCGCCGCCGAGGCCGAGGCCCGCGATGGTGCGGTAGGCCAGCAGATCCCAGTAGCCCTGCGCGAGAGCGCACATGCCGGTAAAGACGGCGAAGAGGACGATGGTCCAGGTCAGGACGCGGACGCGGCCGATGCGGTCCGACAGCATGCCGAAGCCGATGCCGCCGAGCACGGCGCCGACCAGCGTGGCGGTGACAAGCGAGGCGGCCTGGGCCTGGCTGAGCTGCAGGTCGGCGGAGATCGCGCGCAGCATGAAGCCGAGTATCAGCAGGTCGAACCCGTCCATCGCATAGCCGATCGCCGCGCCCCACAGGGCCTTGCGCGCCTTGCTGTCCACCTCGGTCGGTGCCGTCGCGGCTGCCGCTTGAAGATCGCTCATGGTGAAAGCCCCTTGCTGCTGCTCCGGCCAAGCCCCGCGGAGCGACGACGCCGGCACGGCATCGTCCAAATTCTGATCTTTTCGCATCTCATGCGGCCTGAGCCGGCGCAACGATCCCTGGCGCGTCAGCCTGTGGATGTCGTGGGAAACGCGGCACAAGGTCGTTTTTCAGCTACGCCGGGGCGATCTCGCCGCCGCGCCGGTGCTGGGGCGTGGCCGAACAGGGCTGCCGGTCGCAGTGAATCGGCGCGCTGAGGGATTGACCTGCCAGGCGGGGGCGATCAGAAGAGGCCGTTTGCCAATTAGACCAGCCCCTGCGCCCTTGCCGTTTCCGGCGAGCGGCCTTGCTCAGCCCGGAGACACCGCGCCATGTCCAACCTGTTCACCCCCACCGACAGGACCGAGATCGCGCGCGAAGCGGCCAAGATGCTGCTCGAGATCAAGGCGGTGCATTTCTACAGCGACAAGCCGTTCTTTTTCACCTCCGGCTGGGCGAGCCCGGTCTATATCGATTGCCGCAAGATCATCTCCTATCCGCGGCTGCGCTCGACGCTGATCGATTTTGCGGCGACGACGATCGTGCGCGATATCGGCTACGAATCACTCGACATCATAGCCGGTGGCGAAACGGCCGGCATTCCCTTCGCCGCCTGGATCTCCGAGCGGCTCTCGCTGCCGATGCAGTATGTCCGCAAGAAGCCGAAGGGGTTTGGCCGCAACGCCCAGATCGAGGGCTCGGTCGTCGAGGGCGCGCGCACGCTGCTGGTCGAGGACCTCGCGACGGACGGGCGCAGCAAGGTGAACTTCGCCGAGGCGCTGCGCACTGCCGGCGCCGATGTGCAGCATTGCTTCGTGCTGTTCTACTACGACATCTTCCCGAAGAGCCGGGAGCTGATGACCTCGATCGGCATCAACCTGCATTATCTCACCACCTGGTGGGACGTGCTCGCTGTTGCCAAGGAGAGCGGTCATTTCGAGCCGAAGATCCTGGCTGAGGTCGAGAGCTTCCTGAACGACCCGGCGAGCTGGTCGGCCAAGCATGGCGGCATCTCCGCCTTCGGCGAGGAAAAGAAGCCCGCCTAAGCCATGGCCTTGGACCTGCAACTGCAACTGCGATTCGATCTCGGGAGCGGGCAGTTGCATGACGCGCGCGGCCGGGTCTTCGATCCGGCGGCGCGACGCTGGAGCCAAGCGGCCGGCGCCTTGCGAGGAGAGCCCGTTTCCCCTGCCCACGCCCTCCGCTGGCTCCAGCGCGACAGCGGGAGCCCGCTTCGCACGCCTGTCGCCGTGATCGGGACGCGCACGCCGACGGCCTCTCAGGTTGCTGCCGCCGTCTCGATCGGGTGCCTGCTTGCCGCGCATGGCGTGACCGTTCTGTGCGGTGGCCGATCCGGAGTGATGGAAGAGGTCTGTCGTGGCGTGGCGGAAGCCGGCGGTCTCTCGATCGGCCTTCTGCCGGACGACGAGCCGGAAGCGGCCAATCCTTATGTCACCGTCCCGCTTGCGACCGGCATCGGCGTTGCCCGCAATGCATTGATCGCCCGGGCGGCCTGCTGCCTCGTCGCGATCGGCGGCGGCTACGGCACCTTGTCCGAGATCGCCTTCGCCCTGCAGTTCAAGCGGCCGGTCTTCCTGCTGGAAGATGCGCCGGTGGTGGACGGGGCGCAGGCCTGCGTCGATGCCGATGCTGCGCTGGATGCGGTGGCGCGGGTGATCCTGCGGCTCTGAGCCCCTTACGGCTTCTCGGCACTTCTCGCGGCCAGGCTGCGCGCCTCGAGCGCCTTGCCGACACGGCGCATCGCTTCGCCGGCCGCATTGCATTCCTCGTCGGTGAGGACCTGCATCATCGCTTCGATCTCGGCGACATGGACCGCCATCGCCTTGCGGGTCAACGCCTCGCCCGCGGGGGTGAGCCAGAGGCGGCGCAGGCGCCGGTCGGTCTCGTCGCTGCGGCGTTCGATCAGGCCGCGCTTCTCCAGCACCGGCAGCAGCATGCTCATCGCGCTGCGTCCGACCAGAAGCTTTTCGGCGAGGGCCTGCTGCGAGAGCCCCGGAGCGTGGAAGATGTTGGCGAGCACATCGTAATGCGCGAGCTGGATGTCGAGCGGCGCCAAGGCCTCGCTGAAGACCTTCTCCCACAGGCTATGCGCGCGTGCGACGGCGATCCAGTTGCGGAAACGCGGCAGATCCCAGGGCAGGACCTGCGGGCCAGGCGAGGCGGAAGGGGCTTGCATTTTGTTCATGGCTGAACATAATAGTTCAGCGTTGAACAAAACCGGGTCTTCGCCATGAGCGCTTCCGCCCTCCGTTACATGCGCCCGCTGGTTCGGGCCGCCAGCCTGATAGCTCCGCGCGCGACCGGCCGGCTGGCCTTCCGCCTCTTCTGTACTCCGCCAAGGCCGTCGAAGCGAAACGGAAATGGCAGCTCCAAGGATAAGGCTCTGTCGGCGCGCGTGGGGCGGGCGGGACTACAGGCCATTCCGTTCCCATGCGGGAGCGTCCAGGCCTATGTCTTCGCGGCCGAGGCGCAGGCGCCGGCCCGGACGGTGCTGCTGGTTCATGGCTGGACCGGAGACGCTGCCTCGATGGCAGGCTTCGTCGAGCCGCTGCTGGCGGCGGGTTTCCGCGTGGTCGCCTTCGATCTGCCCGGCCATGGCGACTCGACCGGGCGCGAGCTCAACATCCCACTCGGCGTCGCGAGCCTTGCCGCCGTGGCGCGGGTGTTCGGACCGTTCCACGCGATCGTCACCCATTCCTTCGGGGGTGCGATCGCGCTGGCGGCATTGGCGGGCTCGGTCAGGGGGCAGCCGGTGGTCAGCGCGGACCGGCTTGTGCTGATTGCGTCGCCGTCCTCGATCACCCGGATCACCCGGCAGTTCGGCGATGCAATCGGGCTCGGCCGGCGCGGGCAGGCAGCGCTCGAACGGCGCATCCATATCGTCGCCGGCAACCCGGTCGAGGCTTTCGAGGGGCCGCTCCAGCTCAAGGCGATCGGGCTGCCGACGCTGGTGATCCACGATCGGCAGGATCGCGAGCTGCCTTTCCTGCATGCGGAGGCGCTGGCGGCATCCGGCCAATTCGTTCGGCTGGAAGCGACCGACGGGCTCGGCCATCGCCGCATCCTGAAGGCGCGGGCGGTGGCCGAGAGCGTGGCGCGCTTCGTTGTGGACTGAGGACGCTGCGCCGGTCATTGCGAGGAGCGGAGCGACGAAGCAATCCAGGGGGCTGGGTTGAACGCTGCCACCCAGTCCACCCGGATTGCTTCGCTTCGCTCGCAATGACGGGGATGAAACGAGCTTTTTGACGTTCAGAGCCAGCCCATCAGCTCGCGCTGTACGACTTCGGCGATGGCGTCGATGCCTTCGGCGGAATCGTTGAGGCAGGGCAGGTAAGCGAATTTCTCGCCGCCATTATGGAGGAAGATCTCGCGGTTCTCGCCGTCGAGTTCCTCCAGCGTTTCCAGGCAATCGGCCGAGAAGCCCGGCGCGACGATCGCCATCGATTTCTTTCCGGCCTGGGCGAGCGCCTTCACCGTCTCGTCGGTATAGGGCTGGAGCCACTCGTCCGGTCCGAAGCGCGACTGGAAGGTCAGCGGGAACTGCGCCTCGGAGAGGCCGAGTTCAGCCCGCAGCAGGCGCCAGGTCTTGACGCACTGGCAGTAATAGGGGTCGCCCTTCAGCAGGTATTCCTTCGGCATGCCGTGGAAAGAGCAGAGGATGACCTCCGGCGCGAAATCGAGCTTCGCCAGCGAGGCGCGCATCGAGCGGGCGAGCGCGCCGATATAGGCGGGGTCGTCGTGATAGGGCGGGGCGACGCGCACCGCAGGCTGCCAGCGCATCTTCATCAGCGCCCGAAAAGCCTGGTCGCAGGCGGTGGCCGAGGTCGGTGCGGCGTATTGCGGATAGAGCGGCACCAGCAGGATGCGGTCGCAGCCCTGGTCGAGCAGCGCCTTCAACCGGCTCTTCACATCGGGAAAGCCGTAGCGCATCGCCCAGTCGAAGACGACGCGCTCGCCGGCAAGCGGCTTCAGGCGTTCAGCAAGCTGCTCGGTCTGCGAGCGGGTGATGGTCTTGAGCGGGCCTTCATTGCGCTCGTTGTTCCAGATCGAGGCGTAGTCCTTGCCCTTGCGGCCCGGCCGGGTCGACAGGATGATCAGGTTGAGGATCGGCCACCATTTCCAGCGGGGTTCCTCGATGACGCGGCGGTCGGAGAGGAATTCCTTGAGATAGGCGCGCATCGGCCAGTAGCCGGTGCCCTCTGGCGTGCCGAGATTCATCAAGAGCACGCCGATGCGCCCGTATCGCACCTTGGAATGGTCGGACGGCAGGGAGGCGGCTTGGCCGGCGGGTAAGGTGGCAATGTCAGGGGTCATGAGCGCGTGCTCTCCTCGAACCCGTGGTTTAGACAAGTTCGCGCTTTCGTCCAGCCTCGAAACTCTCCGAAAGCCGAGATGCGACACTGCCGCCTCTGGCTTGCCGGCGGCGCTCTCCTCTGGCCAGCCTGCCCGCGGTTTTGCTAGTCTGGAGCGGTTCTCAGGACATAAGGCTCCCGCCATGACGAAGCTCACCCGCCGCAAGGCTCTCGGCGTCCTGGCGGCTCCGGCGACGCTCGCCGCGACGGCGCCCGTGGCATTGGCCCAGCAGCCGGCGCCGAGCTTCACACTCCTCCTCGTCAACGACATCTACAAGATGAGCGACGACAAGGGGCGCGGCGGTTTCGCGCGTGCCGCCGGTATCGCCACGGCCGAGCGGGCCAAGGGGGTGCCGGTGCTGTTCTGCCATGCCGGCGATTGCTACTCGCCCTCGCTGATGTCGGGCTTCGACCAGGGCGCGCATGTCGTCGCGATGCAGAACAAGATGGGCATCGACGTCTTTGTGCCGGGCAATCACGAGTTCGACTTCGGCAAGGAGAACTATCTCAAGCTGACGGCGGCACAGACCTATCCGACCTTCGCCGCGAATCTGCGCGATGCCGCCGGCGGTATCCTGCCGCATCACAAGGACTCGCAGATCTTCGAACTCGGCGGCATCAAGGTCGGCGTCATCGGCACCGCCTTCGACCCGACGCCGCAGCTCTCGAATCCAGGCGACCTGAAATTCTCCTCGACCATGGAGGCGCTGCGCCGCGAGGCCAAGGCGCTGAAGGAACAGGGCGCCGACATTCTCGTCGCGGTCGTCCATGCCGATCGGAAGATGGATTACGAGATCGTTCGCTCGCGCGTGGTCGACATTGTGCTCACCGGCCACGACCACGACCTCGCCATCGCCTATGACGGCAAGGTGGTGATGGTCGAGTCGAACGAAGAGGGCAATTACGTCACCGCAATCGATATCGCCGTCAGCGTGAAGGGGGAGGGCGCGGCGCGACAGGTCTCGTGGACGCCAACCTTCCGCGTCAACGATTCCCGCGCGGCGACGCCAGACCCCGATGTCGCCGCCATCGTGAAGGGCTACGAGAGCGAGCTGTCCAAGGAGCTCGACGTCGATATCGCGACGCTGGCGGGGCCGCTCGATTCCCGCACCGGCGTCATCCGCACGCAGGAGACCGCGATCGGCAACCTAGTGGCCGACGCGATCCGCGCCGCGACCGGCGCAGAGCTCGCGATCACCAATGCCGGCGGCATCCGCGCCAACAAGCAATATGTCGCCGGGCAGAAGCTGACGCGCCGCGACGTGCTGAGCGAACTGCCCTTCGGCAATGCGACCGTGATGGTCGAGATCACCGGCAAGGACGTGAAGGACGCGATCGAGAACGGCCTGCGCGATGCGCCGCAGGGCGCGGGGCGCTTTCCAGTGGTGTCCGGCCTGACATTCGAGGCCGACCTCAAGCAGCCGCAGGGCTCGCGCGTGATTGCGGTTACGGTCGACGGGAAGCCGATCGATCCCGCGACGAAATACACCGTCGCCTCCAACAATTTCATGCTGGAGGGCGGCGACGGCTATACGGCGCTCGGTCGCGGCCGGACGCTGATCGGCCTCACCGACGGCAAGCTGATGGCAAACGAAGTGATGGTCTATGTCCGCAGGCTCGGCACGGTCGATGCAAAGGTCGAGGGCCGGGCGGTTTTGAAGTGAGCTGCGCTGCCGCGCTCGCTGCCTTTCTGGCGAGCGAGGGGTCACGCGGCTGGCGCGAACTGTCGGTTTTCGCGCCAGGCGGAGCGGCTGCACGCGCTTGTGCCGCCGTCGATGCCGAGCGGGCGGCCGGGCATGTCGTGGCGCCGATGCCGGAGCGCGTCTTCGCCGCGCTGGCGCTGACGCCGCTTGATGTGGTGCGCGCCGTCATCCTGGGGCAGGACCCCTATCCGACGCCGGGCCATGCCAACGGGCTCGCCTTCTCCTATGTCGGCCCGCCGCCGCTGCCGCGCTCGCTCGTGAACATCTACAAAGAGCGGGCGGAGGACCTTGGTGAAGCCGTCCCTGCAGATGGAGACCTGACACGTTGGGCCAAGCAGGACGTGCTGCTGCTCAACACCGCGCTGACCGTGCGCGAGGGGGCGAGCAAGGCCGGATCGCATCTTTCGCTGGGTTGGGCCGCGGTGACGGATGCGGTGATCGGGGCGGTCTCGCGCGAGCGGCCGCATGTCGTCTTCCTGCTCTGGGGCAATCCGGCGCAGGCGAAGCGGCCCCTGATCGACGAGAGCCGGCATCTGGTCATCGCCAGCGCCCATCCCTCGCCCTTGTCGGCGCGGCGGGGATTCTTCGGTTCCAAACCGTTCAGCCGGGCCAATGCCTGGCTGGAAGGGCAGGGGGAGCAGGCGATCGCGTGGTGAACGGGCCCGGCGTCATGGTCGGGCTTGTCCCGACCATCCACGCCTTCCGTCCGCGAGAGCGGTGTTCGAGACGTGGATGCTCGCCACAAGGGCGAGCAAGACGGCTTGGCTCGCCGCCGGAGGGGACGTCACCCAACCGGGCGCTCATCCGCGATGACCTTGCCGTCGTTGGGCAGCGCACCGAGCGGCAGGATCTCAACCGCCCCCTTCAGCTTCGTCACCTGCTGCAGGGTCGAGGAGACCGCGTCGACGAAGCCCGCAGGCTCCGCATAGATCTCAGCCTTCAGCGTCATCGTATCGGTCTCATTGGCGCGGCCGACGACGAGACGCAGTTTTGCGATCTCGGCATGGCGTTTGGCGATCTCGGCGACCTGCTCGGGCCGCACGAACATGCCTTTGATCTTGGCGGTCTGGTCGGCGCGGCCCATCCAGCCCCTGATCCGGGTATTGCTGCGCCCACAGGCGCTGGCACCCGGCAGGACGGCGGTGAGATCGCCGACGGCGAGCCTGATCTGGGGGTGATGCGGGTCGAGATTGGTGATGACGACCTCGCCGACCTCGCCCTCGGGGACAGGATCACCCGTACCCGGGCGGACGATCTCGACGATCAGGTTCTCGTTCAGCACCATGCCCTCGCGGGCCGAAGTCTCATAGGCGATGACGCCGACATCGGCGGTGGCATAGAGCTGGTAGGCGTCGATGCCACGCTCCCTGACCCAGGCCTGTAGCGAAGGCGGGAAGGCGGCGCCGGAAACCACAGCGCGCTTGATCGAGGAGATGCCCACGCCGCGCGTCTGCGCCGCCTCGATCAGGATCTTCAGGAAATCGGGCGTGCCGGCATAGGCGCTCGGCCGATAGGCGGAGATCACCTCCATCTGCTGCTCGGTATTGCCGGGGCCGGCCGGAATCACGGCGCAGCCGAGCGCACGCGCAGCGGAATCCATGATGAAGCCGCCCGGCGTCAGGTGATAGCTCAGGGTGTTCAATACGATGTCGCCCGGACGGAAACCGGCGGCGTACAGGCCGCGCGCGGCGCCCCAGGCGTCGGTTGCGGTGCCCTCGGGCTCGAAGATCGGGCCGGGCGAGGTGAAGAGCCGGCCAAAGGAGCCCGGAGGCTCCGCGACGAAGCCGCCGAAGGGGAGGGAGGTCTTCTGCAAGGCAGGGAGGTCCGCCTTGCGCAGGATCGGCAGGCTGGCCAGCGCCGCGCGGTCGGTGATCGCGGCAGGGTCGATGCCGGCGAGCCGCTCGGCATAGGCCGGAGCCTTCAGGGCCGCTGCCAGCACCGCCGGCAGGCGCGCGAAGAGATCGGCCTCGCGCGCGGCAGGCGAGCGGGTTTCGAGCGCGTCGTGGTGCTCTGTCATGGCAGGGTCTCGTCTATCGGGTGCCGCGTCGGATCGTGCATTCACGACAGCCAGCGCTTGCGGCGCTTGTAGCTCTTCACCTCGCGGAAGGACTTCTTGTTGCCTTCGGCGACGCCGAGATAGAATTCCTTCACGTCCTCGTTCTCGCGCAGCATCTTCGCCTCGCCGTCCATGACGACGCGGCCGGTCTCCATGATGTAGCCATAGGTTGCGTAGCGCAGCGCCATGTTGGTGTTCTGCTCGGCGACGAGGAAGGACACGCCCTCGTCGGCGTTGAGACCCCGGACGATCTCGAAGATCTCCTCGACGATCTGCGGGGCGAGGCCCATCGAGGGCTCGTCGAGCAGGATCATCTTGGGGTTCGACATCATGGCGCGGCCGATGGCGCACATCTGCTGCTCGCCGCCGGAGGTGTAGCCGGCCTGCGAGGTCCGGCGCTGCTTCAGGCGCGGGAACAGCGTGTAGATCTTCTCGAGGTCGCGCTTGATCGCCGCGTTGCCGTCGCGGCGGGTGAAGGCGCCGGTGAGCAGGTTTTCCTCGATCGAGAGATGGCCGAAGCAGTGCCGGCCTTCCATGACCTGGATGCAGCCGCGGCGCACGAGCTCGTTCGGAGACATCTTGTCGACGCGCTCGCCGTCGAAGACGATCGAGCCCTTGGTGACCTCGCCGCGCTCGGCCTTGAGCAGGTTGGAGATCGCCTTCAGCGTCGTGGTCTTGCCGGCACCGTTTGCGCCAAGGATCGCGACGATGCCCTTGCGCGGCACGGTGAGCGAGACGCCCTTCAGCACCAGCACGACATGGTCGTAGATGACCTCGATATTGTTGAGCGACAGGATGGTGTCGCTCGCGGTCGCGGCGGCCTGTTTTTCGAGGGTGGCGGTCGACATCTCACGCTCCTTCCTTCTCCCCTGGGGGAAGAAGGTGGCCCGGCTGAGCCGGGTCGGATGAGGGAAATGACGGATGAGAACGGAGCAGGTCTGCCCTCATCCGTCTGCTTCGCAGACACCTTCTCTCCTGAGGGGAGAAGGAAGGAGAGGGTGGCGTGAGCCGCCCTCTCTTCGTCAGATCAGGACGACTTCTCGCAAGACTCGGTGCGCTTGGGCCAATTGCCGGCCTTCTCGATATAGTCCTTGGCGTTGGACTCGATCAGCGGCCGGACTTCGTCCTTCAGGGGCTCGACCCAGTCGCCCTTCTTGGTCCACTTGGTGCCGTCCCACTCGGAGACGAACATCTTGCTGTGGCCCGAGTGGTCTGTGCAGGAAATCGCAGTCGGCGTGACGAAGCCGCCGAGGCCGATCTCCTTGAGGCGCGCCTCGGTGAGGTTGAGCGACTCGAGGCCGCGGCGCATGTCCTCGGCCACGATCACCTTCTTGCCGGTGAGCTTTTGCGCGTTGCGGATGCCCTCGACGACGAGCATCGCGTTGTAGACGCCGCGGTTGTAGAGCGCTTCGCCGACCTTCTCCTTCGGCGTCGTGCTCTTGCCCTTGTCGACCACGAACTTGAGGATGTCCTGCATGGCGGGCGCCTCGGTGCCGCTCAGCGTCCAGCTCAGCGACTTGTAACCCTTGGCCTGCTCGCCGCCGGCACGCGCGTCATCGTCGCCACCGGCCCACCAGACGCCGACGAACTTGTTCATCGGGAAGTTGTTCTTGGCGGCTTCCTTGACCGCGGTCGGGTTCATCGCGCCCCAGCCCTGGTTGTAGAGGTAGTCCGGGCGGTCGCGTCGGATCGAGAGCCAGAGCGAGCCCTGGTTCTGCATGTCGGCGGCGGCCACCGGGTAGAGCTTCAGCTCGAAGCCGTATTTCTTGGCGAGGTTCTCGAGAACCGGGATCGGCTCCTTGCCGAAGGGCGCGTCGAGATGGATCAGGCCGAGCTTCTTGCCCTTGAGCTTGTCCATGCCGCCGAGCTCGGCCGCCATGTGCCTCACCATGACGGAGGCACCGTCCCAATAGGTGAAGGGCGGGATGAAGACCCAGGGGAAGTTCGTGCCGTCGGCCGAGGAGGACAGGCCGTAGGCCATCGACAGGATCGGGATCTTGTCGACATGGGCGCGCGGGATCGCGGCCAGCGTCGCTCCGGTCGACCAGGGCGAGTAGACGATGGTGTTCTTCGACTTGGCCTGCTCGTAGCACTCGATCGACTTCTTGGTGTCGTAGCCGGTCTCGCATTCCTCGTAGATGACCTTGACGCCGTTCACGCCGCCGTCGCGCTCGTTGATCATCGCGATGTAGTCGCGCATGCCGTCGCCGATCGGGATGCCGGAGCCCGAGAACGGGCCGGTGCGATAGGCGTTGTTGGCGAAGTAGACGCTGTCCTGCGCCAGGGCCGGGGCGATGGCGCCGGCGGTGAGCAGGGCTCCGAGGGCCGCGCCCTTCAACAGATTGCTGGTCTTCATGGACTTCCTCCGTTCGTTTCCTCCCGACCAGACTGCTGTCGGATCGGTCTTTATCCGCCGGCGCTTCACTGTCGCCGGTCGTTTCTTGGGCCTCTCCCTTAGCTTCAGTAAGGGAAAGGCCACGTCCGCAATTTCTGCTTCCCGATCTGCCAGAGCCTGGCGAGGCCGTGCGGCTCGACGATCAGGAAGGTGATGATCAGCGCGCCGACCAGCATGAAAGTGACGTGCTCGGCAGCCGCGCCGGCAATCGGGACGCCCAGCGCCGGCAGGCCGAATTTCAGCGCCGTCGGCAGGATCGAGAGGAAGGCGGCGCCGAAGAAGGAGCCGATCAGGGAGCCGAGCCCGCCGATGATGACCATGAACAGGATGTTGAAGGAGAGGCGGATCGAGAACACGTCCGCCGCCTCGCCGCCGCCGTACCAGAGGAAGATCATCATCGCGCCGGCGACGCCGCAGAAATAGGAGGAGACGGCGAAGGCAGCGAGCTTGGCGTTGAGCAGCTTGATGCCCATCAGCTCGGCGGCGATGTCCATGTCGCGCACCGCCATCCAGGAGCGGCCGAGCTTGCCGTGGACGATGTTGGAGGCGAACCAGGTCAGCACCACGACGAGGCCGAGGCAGACGAAATAGCGCGTCTCCGGCGTCGCGGCTGCGCCAGTGAGCGGGATGTCGAAGAGCGTGCGCTGCGGCACCTCGATAGCGCCCGAGGCATTGTAGTTGAACAGCCAGGGCACGCGCACGAAGGCCCATTGCAGGAAGAACTGCGCGGCGAGCGTCGCGACGGCGAGATAGAAGCCCTTGATCCGCAGCGAGGGCAGGCCGAAGAGCACGCCGATGCCGGCCGAGAACAATCCCGAGACGAGGATCAGGACGATGATGTTCACGCCCGGGAAAAGGGTAGTGAGCTTGTAGCAGCTATAGGCGCCGACACCCATGAAGGCGGCGGTGCCGAGCGAGATCAGCCCGGTATAGCCGGTGAGGATGTTGAGCCCGATCGCCGCCAGCGAGAAGATCAGGAACGGGATCATCACCGAGGCGATGAAGAAGTCGCTGCCCAGGAAGGGAATGGCGACAAGGGCGATGGCCAGGATAAAGGCGATGCCGATCCGGTCTTCCTTCAGGGGGAAGACCGCCATGTCGGTGGCGTAGCTGGATTTATATTGGCCGGCCTCACGGTAGAACATCTCGTCCGGCTCCTCAGATGCGTTCGATGATCTTGTCGCCGAACAGGCCCTGCGGCCGGAACAGCAGGAAGCCCAGCGCTATGAAATAGGCGAGCCAGCTCTCGATGCCGCCGCCGATCAGCGGGCCCCAGTAGAACTCGCCGAGCTTCTCGCCGATGCCGATGATCAGCCCGCCGACGATGGCGCCGGGGATCGAGGTGAAGCCGCCGAGGATCAGCACCGGCAGGGCCTTGAGCGCGACGATCTCCAGCGCGAAGGAGACGTCCGAGCGGGCGCCCCACATGATGCCGGTGATCAGCGCGACGATGCCGGCGGTGAACCAGACGATGACCCAGATCTGATTGAGCGAGATGCCGACCGAGAGCGCGGCCTTGTGGCTGTCGGCGACGGCCCGCAGCGCGCGCCCGATGCGGGTGTACTGGAAGAAGACAGCCAGCGCCGCGATCATCAGCGAGGCGATGACGGCAGCGGCGATGTCGATCTTCTGCAGCGAGACCAGCCCGCCGAGAATCTGCAGGTCAATCGCGCCCTTGGGCAAATAGAGCTGCTCCGCGATCATCTGCTTGGGGTTGCCTCCGAACAGCGCCTCGCCGAATCCGATCAGGAAGTAGGTGATGCCGAAGGTTGCCATGAACAGGATGATGTCGGGCTGGTTGACCAGCGGGCGAAGCACCACGCGCTCGATGGTGACGGCGAGCGCGAACATCACGCCGAGCGTCAGGATGACCGCGAGGAAAGCCGGCACGCCCTTCTCGTAGAGGCCGACCAGCGTCAGCGCCGCGAACACCACCATGATGCCCTGGGCGAAGTTGAACACGCCCGAGGCCTTGAAGATCAGCACGAAGCCGAGGGCGATCAGGGCGTAAAGCACGCCGGAGACGAGCCCTTCCCAGATTGTCTGCACCAGCAGGTCGGGCGCCTGCACCATCTGCTGGAACGGGTCGACGAAGATCGCGTAGAGCGTATTCGAGCTATCGAGCCGGACGCCGATCGCGATGGCGGCGATGATGGCCGCGACGATCAGGCCAGCCTTGACCAGCGGATTGGCGAGAAGGTTCGGGGCGGGACGGGTGGCGATGTCGCTCATGTCTCCACGCTCCTCAATGCGCCACGCCGAGATAGGCGTCGATGACCTTCTGGTTCGCCTTGACCTGGTCAGGCGTGCCGTCGGCGATCTTGCGGCCGTATTCGAGCACGACGACCCGGTCGGAGAGGTCCATGACCACGCCCATATCGTGCTCGATCAAAGCGATCGTCGTGCCGAACTGGTTGTTCACGTCGAGGATGAAGCGGCACATGTCCTCCTTTTCCTCGAGGTTCATGCCGGCCATCGGCTCGTCGAGCAGCAGCAGCTCCGGCTCCATCGCCAGCGCCCGGCCGAGTTCGACGCGCTTCTGCAGGCCGTAGGGCAATTTGCCGACCGGCAACTTGCGAATGTGCTCGATCTGCAGGAAGTCGATGATGTCCTCGACGACGCGGCGATGCGCGATCTCCTCCTGCATCGCCGGGCCATGGCGCAGCGCCTGCCAGAAGAAGCCCTTCTTCATCTTGAGCGTGCGACCGGTCATGATGTTGTCGAGCGTCGACATGCCCTTGAACAGCGCGACGTTCTGGAAGGTGCGGGCGATGCCGCCGGCAGCGGCGCGGTGCGGCCGCATCTTGGCGCGACGCTCGCCCTTGAAGACGATCTGGCCTTCCTGCGGCTGGTAGAAGCCGTTGATGCAGTTCAGCATCGAGGTCTTGCCGGCGCCGTTGGGCCCGATGATGGCGCGGATCTCGCCCTTGCGGATGTCGAAGGAGACGTCGGTGATCGCCTTCACGCCGCCGAAGCGCAGCGAGATGTTCTCGACCGAGAGCAGGACCTCGCCCTTGGCGCGGATGGGCGTGCCGGTCACGTTGATCGGTTCCGCGTTCATGCCGCCTTCGCCGCGGACGGCGCCCCCTCGACCGTGGCGGGATAGAGCTTGGCGTCGCGTACCTTGACGCGGGCCGAGATCGCGCCCTTGCGGCCGTCCTCGAAGGTGACTTCCGTCGAGATGTCGGCGGCGTCCGAGCCGTCATAGAGCGCGGCGACCAGCGGGGCGTAGCGCTCGGCGATGAAGCCGCGGCGGACCTTCTGGGTGCGGGTCAACTCGCCGTCATCGGCGTCGAGTTCCTTGTGCAGGATCAGGAAGCGCTTGATCTGGGCGGCGCCCATCATCGGCTCGTTGGCGAGCGAGCGGTTCACCTCGTCGACATGTTTCGCGATCATGTCATAGACGAGATCGTGGCCGGCGAGTTCCTGATAGGAGGCATAGACCACGTTGTTGCGCTCGGCCCAGTTGCCGACGGCGATGAGATCTATGTTCAGTGCGACGGTCGCGTAGTCGCGGCCCTGGCCGAAGGCGACAGCCTCCTTGATGTTCGGATAGAATTTCAGCTTGTTCTCGATGTATTTCGGCGGGAACAGGCCGCCGCCCGCGAGCTTGCCGACGTCCTTCGCACGATCGATGATCTTGAGGTGGCCGCCTTCGTCGAAAAAGCCGGCATCGCCGGAGCGGACATAGCCGTCGGCGGTCATCGTTTCCGCGGTCTTGTCCGGGTCCTTGTAATAGCCGCCGAAGATCGAGGGCGAGCGGTAGAGCACCTCGCCATTGTCGTCGATGCGGATATCGACCATCGGCGCGGGTCTGCCGACCGTATCGGCCTTGATCTCGCCGTTGGGCTGCATGGTGATGTAGACCCCGGCCTCGGTCTGGCCGTAGAGCTGTTTCAGGTTGATGCCGATCGAGCGGTAGAAGCGGAAAAGCTCGGGGCCGATCGCCTCGCCGGCGGTGTAGCCGACCTTGATATTGGTCAGGCCGAAGCGGTTGCGCAGGGGGCCGTAGACCAGCCAGTCGCCGAGCTTGTAGAGGAGGCGGCCCTTCAGCGGCACGCTCTCGCCGTTCAGGATCTGCTCGCCATAGCGCTTCGCGACATCCAGGAAATAGTGGAACATCTTGCGCTTCAGCGCGCCGGCATCCTCCATGCGCACCATGGTTACGGTCAGCATGTTCTCGAAAACGCGGGGCGGGGCGAAGGCATAGGTCGTGCCGACCTCGCGGCGATCGTCGATCACCGTGTCCGGGCTCTCGGGGCAATTGACGCAGAAGCCGGCCAGCATCGCCTGCGCGTATGAAAAGACGTGGTCGCCGACCCAGGCGATCGGCAGATAGGCGATGACCTCGTCGGTCTCGTTGAGCCCGTCGAAGCCGCAGCCGATCTCGGCGGCGATCAGCACGTTGTAATGGCTGAGCATCACGCCCTTGGGCCGCCCGGTCGTGCCGGAGGTGTAGAGGATGATGCCGAGATCGGAGCCCTGGCCCTGCTCCATCTCGTTTGCAAGGGCAGCCTGCGCCTGCGGGT
This sequence comes from Hyphomicrobiales bacterium, assembly GCA_004144595.1. Taxonomy (GTDB): domain Bacteria; phylum Pseudomonadota; class Alphaproteobacteria; order Rhizobiales; family Beijerinckiaceae; genus Allobosea. Next base: position 7,176 of record SEEM01000035.1, on the reverse strand, counting down.
CATTCAGTGCCTTGGCGCCGTCCGCGATCACGGTCTCGATGGCGTGGAGCTTGCTGTGGTCGTAGTCGCGCAAGCCGCGCGGCTCGTCATAGAGCATGTGCCGGAGATGCGGCAGACGATCGGCGATTGAGAGCAGCTTGTCGACCTGCTCCTGGTCCTGCACCACGGCGAAGGCCGCCTCGGCATGGTCGAGGACATAGGCCATCTCCTCGGCGACGCCATCGGCATAGACCGGGACGGGAACCGCGCCGATCCATTGGGCGGCGCACATCGACCAGTAGAGCCGCGGCCGGTTCTGGCCGATGATCGCGACCTTCTCGCCCCGCTTCAGGCCGAGATCGTGCAAGCCCTTGGCGAAGTTGCGGACATGTTCCGCGACCTCCGCCCAGTTCCAGGACTGCCAGATGCCGAGATCCTTGTGGCGGAAGGCGACGCGCGAGGCGCGCTCCTTCGCGTTGCGCAACAGCAATTTCGGAAAGGTATCCGCCTGGCCGGCGGTGCCGCTTGCCACGATTGCGTTCTCCCTGTCGAGCCGCCATGCGTCGTGGCGACTTCCGCGGGCCGGTTTCCGGCCTCGTTCTCATGCAAGACTTGCAGGCGGCCATTATCTTCGCAAGGACCCGCTTGACAGACAATTCGCCTTTTGGTGACTATTGTCCCGCCGAAGTCTGCTTTTCACGCAGATGTGTTGTGCGGCTTTTTCGCTTCGGCCCTGATTTTCCTCAGAAATTCGGCAGATTGAATCAGCGGGCGGGAACGCGCCTGCGACGGTGACGGACCGGCTCATGCTTCATCATCTGTCTTTCGGCGTTGCCGATATCGAACGCGCTTGCGCCTTCTACGACGCGGTGCTGGCGCCACTCGGCTATGTCCGCGTGTGGTCGGATATGCGGCCGGGCGAGGCGGGTCAGGCGGTCGGTTACGGTTTGCCGGGCGGCGGCGACAAGCTCGCGCTCAAGCACAGGCCGGAGGGGCAGAGGCCGCCGGGGCCCGGCTTCCATCTCGCCTTCGCCGCACCGGATCGCGGGGCGGTCGGTCGCTTCCACGAGGCTGCGCTTCGGCAAGGTTGGCGCGACAATGGCGCGCCGGGCCTGCGGGCGCATTACGGGCCGCACTACTATGCGGGTTTCGTGGTCGATCCCGATGGCCATGCGATCGAGGTGGTGTTCAACGAGCCGGTTTAACCGGCCTTCCGGACTTGCTCCGAACCACGCGGGTCATACCTGAGTTAAACCGAAAAAGCCCGCCATCGTTGACATGGCGGGCTGTTCAACATGCGGCGTCGCTGCCAATTAGCGACGGCGTGAGGGCTCGTGATTGGCTGCAACACCGCGTGCGTTCCGGTCGGAGCGAACCTTCACCGGTTGGCAGGCGTGGAACGGGTCAAACCAAGCGCTCCAGAGACGGCGCGCGATATCGGCCTGCGCGGCGGTATAGGTAACGATCTGGTCGTTGACCCGTTTCGTCATGAGGTCGAGGAGGCCAGACATGGCGGCGGTTCCTTTCTCAGCTTTTGGCTGTTCGGAAGGAGGAACGCGCGAGACGCGATTTGGTGCCCTGCAGCAATTTTCAACCGTCGTAGCGGGCAAGCCGGTCGAGGTCGCGGATGGTGACGCTGCCATGGCCGAGCTCGATCAGGCCGAGATCGGCGAGCTTCGCCAGGCCCTGGTTCGCCATCTGACGCGAGATGCCGGCGAGCATGCCGAGTTCCTCCTGCGAGATCGCCAGTGTGCGGCCGAGATCGGGATAGAGGATAGGATTGAACAGCCAGGCGAGGTTGCGGGCGAGCCGGCCGGTCGAATCGAGCGTGCGCTCGGTCTCGGCCAGCGAGATGAACTGGGCGAGACGCTCGTTGAACTGGTGGACGAGGAAACGGTTGAACGCGGCCGAATGCTCGAACAGCCAGAGGAAGGTCGAGCGACGCATCAGGGCGAGCCGGGTCTCGCGCAGCGCCACCAGTTCGTAACGCCGCGGCTCCGCCTTGATCACCGTGCCTTCGCCGAACCAGGCACCTGAGCGCATGCCAGCGAGGGTCGCGGATTTCCCGGTCTTCGAGGTCGTCGCCATCTTGACCAGTCCATCGGCGACGCCAGTCCAGGATTCCAGCCGGTCGCCGACATGGCAGATCGAGGCGCCCTTGCCGTAGCCCTTGAAGGAGATGCCGCGCCGGGCCTCCTCGAATTCGGCCTCCGAGAGGTCGCGGGACCAGGAGGCGATGGCGCGCAGTTCCTCGGGGGTGATCAAGGTGGCGGTTATCCGGGTTGGCAGCGGCGGGCGACAGTATGGGCTGCGAGGGCAATCGGACTCAAGTTGAACCAAAGAGGCGCAAGCGAGACTGAAAGGTGCGCGTGAGACCGAAAGGCGCGGGGAACACTCTCCCATAGGGAGAGGGCAGGGTGAGGGGTAGGCCGCTGACCGAATTGGCTGTGAGATGGTTGCTGCGCAGCGGTGAGGATCAGCGCGACTGGTCCAACGGCCTACACCTCACCCCTGCCCCTCTCCTTACAGGAGAGGGGTTCCCCGCGTTCTATTCGGCAGCCTGGGGCAGAGTTGATGCCATCGAAGCTCCATCGCGCAACCGCACCAGCAGCACCGCCTCCTCGGCCTTCGCTGCCTTCAGATGCCTTTCCTTGACATGGCCGAAGCCGCGGATCTTTTCAGGGATCGCGGCGAGTGCGATGCAGAGCGCGTGATTTTCCGGCGCGAGCCGCGTCAGCAACTCGTTCAGCAGGGCCTCGTAATCGGCGATCAGCTGGCGCTCGGTGCGGCGTTCCTCAGTGTAGCCGAAGGGGTCGAAGGCCGTGCCGCGCAGGCCCTTGAGCTTCGTGAGCACCGAGAAGGCGCCCATCATCCACGGGCCGAAGCTCAGCTTGCGCGGCAACCCCGTGTTCGGGTCGCGCCGCGCCAGCAAGGGCGGGGCGAGATGGAACTCGTAGCGCAGCGGCTTGCCGTCGCCGGCTTGCGCCTCGAAGGTCGCGGCGACCTGCCGGCGGAAGGCGCCGTCGCTGTAGAGCCGGGCGACCTCGTATTCGTCCTTGTAGGCCATCAGCTTGAAGAGATTGCGGGCGACCGCCTCGCTGAGCGCCGTCTGGCCGGGCATAACCGCCGCCTCCCGCGTCTGAACGCGGGCGACGAGATGGCGGTAGCGCGCCGCATAGGCCGCGTTCTGATAGGACGTGAGGAAGGCGACGCGGCGCTCGATGATCTCGTCCAGCGTCTGCGAAAGCTGGCGGGCCGGCGTCGCCGCCTTGCTTTGCGAGAGGAGGCCGGCCAGCGCTTCGGGGGCATGCGCGGCGCGGCGGCCGAGATCGAAGGCTTGCCTGTTCATGGCCACTGCCTCGCCATTGAGCTCGATCGCCTTGAGCAGCGCCTCACGCGAGAGCGGCACCGCGCCGAGCTGCCAGGCATGGCCGAGCATGAACATGTTGGCGGCGATAGCATTGCCGAGGAAGGCGACGGCCGCGGCGGTGGCGTCGAGGAAATGCGTCTGCTCGCGGCTGGCGGCCGAGAGGATCGCGCGTTTCAGCCGCTCGGTCGGCAGCGAGAAATCCGCGTTGCGGGTGGAATCGCCCGGCAGGCTCTCGGCGGTGTTGACGATGACGGTGCCGCGCTCGGGCCGGATCGCGCCCAGTACCTTCTTCGAGCCGGTGACGGTGAGGTCGCAGCCGAGCACGAGGTCTGCCTGCCCCGCCGTGACGCGGATGGCGTGGATGTCGTCGGGGTGCGGCGCGAGCTTCACATGGCTGAAGACGGCGCCGCCCTTTTGGGCGAGGCCGGCCATGTCGATCATGCCGCATCCCTTGCCTTCGAGATGCGCGGCCATGCCGAGGATCGCGCCGATGGTGACGACGCCGGTGCCGCCGACGCCTGTGACGATGACCGCGAAGCTGCGATCCAGCGCCGGCACGATCGGTTCGGGCAATTCGCCCGCGCCCAGTACCGAGGCATCGAGCCGGAGCGGGTCGGCCTTCTTCGGCTTGGCGCCGTGGACCGTGACGAAGGACGGGCAGAAGCCCTTCACGCAGGAAAAGTCCTTGTTGCAGTTCGACTGGTCGATCTGGCGCTTGCGGCCGAATTCGGTCTCCAGCGGCTGCACAGAGACGCAGTTAGACTGCACGCCGCAATCGCCGCAGCCCTCGCAGACCAGCTCGTTGACAATCACGCGCTTGTCGGGATCGGGATAGGCCCCGCGCTTGCGCCGCCGGCGCTTCTCGGTGGCGCAGGTCTGGTCGTAGAGAAGCAGCGAGACGCCCGAGACCGTGGCGAGTTCGCGCTGGACAGCGTCGAGTTCGTCGCGATGGTGCAGCGTCGTGCCGGCCGGCCATTGCGTGCCCGGCGGGTACTTTCCGGGATCGTCACTGACAACGGCGATGCGCTGCACACCCTCGGCCGCGACCTGCCTTGCCATCTGGTCGGGCGAAAGATGGCCTTCGGCCTCCTGGCCACCGGTCATGGCGACGGCGTCGTTGTAGAGCAGCTTGTAGGTGAGGGTGACGCCGGAGGCGACCGCCCAGCGGATCGCGAGCGAGCCGGAATGGGTATAGGTGCCGTCGCCGAGATTCTGGAAGACATGGCCGCGCTTCGAGAACGGCGCCTCGCCGATCCAGTTCGCGCCCTCGCCGCCCATCTGGGTGAAGCCCGTCGTGTCGCGGTCCATCCACTGTACCATGTAATGGCAGCCGATGCCGGCATAGGCGCGCGAGCCCTCGGGCACCACGGTCGAGGAATTATGCGGGCAGCCCGAGCAGAAATAGGGCGTGCGCCTGGCGATCTCCTGCGCTTCGCCGAGGCGGCCCTGCGCCGCGGCGATCTCTTCCAGCCGGGCGCGCAGTGCGGGATCGTCGCGGTATTGCAGGAGGCGGCCTGCGAGCGCGATCGCGATGTCGTTGGGGTCGAGCGCGCCGTGGACGGGGAACAGCCACTCGCCGTTCTCGTCCTTCTTGCCGATCACCATCGGCTGGTGCGAAGCGCCGTAAAGCTCCTCGCGGACCTGAACCTCGATCAGCGAGCGCTTTTCCTCGACCACCATGATCAGGTCGAGTCCCCCAGCGAAGGCCTTCAGCTCGGCCGGATCGATCGGCCAGGGGCAGGCGAGCTTGAACAGGCGGATGCCGAGATCGTTGGCGCGGACCTCGTCGATGCCGAGATCGACCAGGGCCTGCTGCACGTCGAGATAGGATTTGCCGACGGTGGCGATGCCGATCCTCGGCTGCTTTCCGCCATGGGTGACGATGCGGTTCAGCCTGTTGGCGCGCAGATAGGCCAGCATCGCATCGCGCTTGTAGAGGTGCATCCGGCGCTCCTGCTCGACGAAATCGAGCTCGCGGCGGATGGTGAGGCCGCCGAGCGGCGGCGTGAAGTCAGTGGGCGCGACGATGGTGACGCGATCGAGCGAGCCGTCGATGGAGGCCGTCGATTCGATGTTGTCCTTGACGCATTTGATGCCGACCCAGACGGAGGCGAAGCGCGAGAGCGCGATGCCGTGCAGGCCGTAATCGATGATCTCCTGCACGCCGGCCGGGTTGAGGATCGGCATCATCCGGTCGACCAGCACGAATTCCGTCTGGTGGGCGTTGGTCGAGGATTCCGCGGTGTGGTCGTCGCCCATCAGGCAGATCACGCCGCCCTTCGGATCGGTGCCGGCCATGTTGCCGTGGCGGAAGACATCGCCGGAGCGGTCGACGCCGGGCCCCTTGCCGTACCAGAGAGCGAACACGCCATCATGTCTGCCTTCCCCGCTCAGGCCAGCCTGCTGCGTGCCCCAGATCGCGGTGGCGGCAAGGTCCTCGTTCAAGCCGGGCTGGAAGACGATGTTCGCGGCTTTGAGTGGCTTGGACGCCCGCATCAGTTGCTGGTCGAGCCCGCCGAGCGGGGAGCCGCGATAGCCGGAGACGAAGCCCGCCGTGTCGAGCCCGGCCTGCCGGTCGCGCTCGCGCTGCATCAGCAGCATGCGGGCGACGGCTTGCGTGCCGGTGAGGAAGACCTCGCGCTTGCCGAGGTCGTATTTGTCGTCGAGTGCGACGTTCCGCAGCGCTCCCGCTTCGGTGCCGGATTTCCGTGGTGTCTCGGCCATGGCGGCCTCCCGGATCGTCGTTTCCCGCCGACGGGCCGGTGGTCCCGGCCTCATGTTTCGCCGTCTCCACGGCGAATATGTCAGCGAGGCTGACATTTCGACCGGAGGCGGTCAATCGATCTGGTATCATTCCATTTTTCGGGGCCGGGTCCAGAGATTTGCGGGAACGGTGCTGCGCGTCCTGCGGGAGGCGCCGCGATTTGGCCCTGTTTGGCAGGGATGGCTGTCGCTGCGATCGGGCGCGACGAAGCGCTTGTTGACGATCGCTTAACCATGATCCACGCAAGGCTGCCGGAGATCACGGAGGGTTCGCCTTTGACGCGACGCGCGCATCTTACGGCCCTTTTCGGGCTCCTGCTGGCGGCCACCGTGGCTGCGCCGGCGGCTGCGCATCCGCATGTCTTCGTCAATGCAAAGGCCGAGATCGTCTTTTCGGCCGATGGCTCGGTGCAGGCGATCCGGCATCATTGGAGCTTCGACGAGGCCTATTCGGCCTATATCACGCAGGGGCTCGACAAGAACGGCGACGGCAAGCTGACCTCGGACGAGCTCGCCGAACTCGCCAAGATCAATGTCGAATCGTTGCCCGATGTCGAGTTCTTCACCGCCGCCAAGCTCAACGGCCGCAAGCAGGAATTCGGCACGCCGGGTGAGCAGGTGATGTCCTTCGACAACAAGGTGCTGACGCTGGTCTTCACGCTGCCGTTGAAGACACCGGCCAAGGCGCGCTCCTTCGGCATCGAGATCGGCGATCCCACCTATTTCGTCGCCTTCAGCATCGTCGACGAGCCCGATGCGGTCGTCACCAAGGCCGCCCCGCAGGGCTGCGTCGTGCGGGTCAACCGACCGCCCAGGCTCGACGACGCCACGCAGAAGCGCCTCGCCGAGGCCGATATCACAGCGACGCCCGATGTCAGCGGGCTCGAGGTGACGACGCGGGCGCTGGTGGCATGTCCGTGACATCGGCCGAGACAGCGCGCCCTGCGGGAGCTGCGCTGTCGCGGCGCCTGATCGCCTGCGCGCTGGCGCTGCTCCTGGTCGGGGGTATGGTTGCGCTGCTGGCCATGCTGATTGCGAGTGTCAGCCCGCCGCCGCCGCCCGCG
>SEEM01000107.1 GCA_004144595.1 Hyphomicrobiales bacterium | reverse complement strand
TTGGAGAATGACGGCATTCCGGCGCGGGTCTTCAAGGACCAACGCCGGTAAAAAGGGAAGCAGAATTGGCGCGTCGCGCATCGTCCCTTGACCAGTTCCCGGCCTGGGGATGCGATCTACCCATCGAAGCCGCGGCGACGGATAATTACATTGGGGTCAGTCGGTGAAGACGACGGCCTTCCTGCCGTTGAGCAGCACCCTATCTTCGAGATGATAGCGTACCGCGCGGGCCAACACCCGTCGCTCGATATCGCGCCCCTTGCGGACCAGGTCCTCGGGTGTGTCGCGGTGTGAGATCCGCTCGACATCCTGTTCGATGATCGGCCCCTCGTCGAGATCGGATGTCACGTAATGCGCAGTCGCCCCGATGAGTTTGACGCCGCGCTCGTGGGCCTGGTGATAGGGCTTGGCACCCTTGAAACCGGGCAGGAAGGAATGGTGGATGTTGATGCAGCGTCCCGAAAGCTTGGCCGAGAGCCCGTCGGACAGAACCTGCATATAGCGCGCGAGGACGACGAAATCGGTCTGCGTTTCCTGGATCAGATGCCAGAGTTCCGCTTCCTGCTCCATCTTGGTCTGCCGGTTGATCGGCATATGGTGAAACGGCAGATCGCCGATGTCGGTGGAGGCGATGTGCTCGCGGGCATGGTTCGAGACGATGCCGGTGATGTCCATCGCCAGTTCGCCGATGCGCCAGCGATAGATCAGGTCGGCAAGGCAGTGGTCGAATTTTGAGACCAGCAGCATCACCCGCTTGCGCGCTGTCGCGTCCCGCAGCGAGACCATCATCGTGAAGCGAAGCGCCATCTCGTCGACGAGGCTGCGAATCTCGGCTGCGCTGCGAGCTCCGTCGAGGCGGTCGAAGACGACACGCATGAAGAAGCGTCCGGTTTCTATGTCGTCGAATTGCTGGGCATCGCGGATATTGCAGCCTGCCTCAGCCAGCAGGGTCGAGACGGCGGCGACGATGCCAGGGCGGTCCGGACAGGACAGGGCGAGGATCAGTGGAGCATCGGACATGGATGATCGGCCCGCATGAGCGGGTCCCTGAAAGAAGGAATGTCGGGAGAAGCATACAGGTAAAGGGGCGCGCGACGCGCTGCCGTCAACCTCGGCTCTCCACGCGGCAGCCGAATTCGCTAGCCGAGGCGACGAGCCATGACCAGAAGCTTCCTGCCATGCTGCGCGGAACCGTGATTTCGAAAGCCGGGCCTTCGGAGGTGTCCTCCAGCCGCCAGAGGTGGACGCCGACATAGGCGACATTGGTAAGGGCCACGTCGCCCACGGCAAAGGTGGCGGGATGGAGATCGAGCATCACACCCTTGGCCAGCACATCGCGAACCCTCGGCCCAGCGAGCCTGAGCATGGCGCGCGCGTCGCTCTGGTCACTCACGGCGGCATGTGCCGAAAGCTCGTCGAGAAGCCCGGCGAAACCATCGCGCAAAGCGGCGCGCAGCATCCACTGGTCAGGGCCGGCCCAGATGGCGTCGTGAGCCGCGGCCCGTACGATCCGTGGCGCTGTCGGCAGGGCAAGGCCAAGTCTCGCCTCGAAAATCCGCGACAAAGCGGCCGAGCCACCCGGCGCCGCAATCACGCTCGCCAGACCAAATCCCTCCAGCCGGGTGACGACGATACCGGCCTCGCCCTGCGAGCCGAAGGAGCCGGGCTGCGCGATGCCGGCCCAGGCGCCCCGCGGCGCCCAAGAGGTCACGGTCTCAGCCATGGAGATGGCTCCCTTCGGGATCGACGAAGACGGGCGAGCAGATCTCGACGACGACGTCGCCGTTGCGGACGGGATCATAGGCACGCACGCGATCGCCGATGCGGCTGGCCCCACCGCGGATCAGGCCAAGGCCCATCCAGTGCTCGAGATGCGGGGAATAGGCGACAGAGGTCATGTAACCCTCGTCGTTCTCCATGACCGTCGCCTTGCCGATGCCGATGAAATGAGCGCCTGCCCGCAGACGGTGCGCCGCGTCGACCGGGCGGAATCCGACGAAGGACGGCCGGTCCTTCTCGACGAGGGCCTGCCGGCCGGCCATCACGCGGCCGATGAAGTCCTTCTTCGTCGACATCATCTTGCCGAGGCCGAGATCGCGGGCCGTGGTCTGGCCGTTGAGCTCGTTGCCGGCGACATGGCCCTTCTCGATGCGCATCACGCCGAGCGCCTCGGTGCCGTAAGGCGTGATGCCGAAGCGCTCGCCGGCACGCATCAGCGCGCGCACCATCGCGTCGCCATAATCGGCGGGAACGGCCAGTTCATAAGCCAGTTCGCCCGAGAAGGAGATGCGGAAGAGCCGGGCCGGGATGCCGCCGCCGACGGTGACGGCCCGCGCCGCGAGGTAGGGGAAGGCCTCGTTCGAGATGTCGTGTTCGGGGTCGACGACGGCGCGCAGCGTCTCGCGCGCCTTTGGGCCGGCGATCGAAACCTGCGCCCACTGCTCGGAGACCGACACCATGCGGACATCGAGCTCCGGCCAGAGCACCTGATGGCAGAATTCCAGGTGCTGCATCACCTTGCCGGCGTTGGCGGTGGTGGTGGTCATCAGGAAGTGCTGTTCGCCGAGACGGGAGGTCGTGCCGTCATCCATGACGAAGCCGTCCTCGCGCAGCATCAGCCCATAGCGCGCCTTGCCGACCGGCAGGGCCTTCCAGCCGTTGGTGTAGATGCGCTCGAGGAACCCGGCCGCGTCCGCGCCCTGGATGTCGATCTTGCCCAAAGTCGAGACGTCGCAGATGCCGACGCTGGCGCGAACGGCCAAGACCTCGCGGTTGACGGTGGTCAGCCAGTCCTTCTCGCCGGGCTTCGGATAGTATTGGGCTCGCAGCCATTGGCCCGCCTCGACGAAGACGGCGCCTTGCTCGCGCGACCATTCATGGGTCGGCGCCAGACGGGCCGGCTTGAAATCCCTACCGCGATGATGACCCGCGAGTGCGCCTATCGCGACCGGCGTATAGGGCGGCCGGAAGGTCGTTGTTCCCGTTTGCGGGATCGTCTTGCCGGTCTGTTCGGCCATGATGGCGAGGCCGCCGAGATTCGAGGTCTTGCCCTGGTCGGTCGCCATCCCGAGCGTCGTATAGCGCTTGAGATGCTCGATCGGCTTGAAGCCCTCGCGGGCCGCGAGCTCGACATCCTTGTCGGTCACGTCGTTCTGGTAGTCGACGAAGGCCTTGCCCTTCGCACCCTTCACCCGCCAGACCGGCTGCAGCCCGGTCGTTTCGGGATCGGTCGCCGGCACGGGTTCTGCGCCGGCAGGGGTCAGCCCTGCCTCGGCAGCAGCCTCCCGGCCGAGCCGCGCGCCATCGGCCAGCGCCTGAGCCAAGGTGAAATGCCCGGCCGCGCTGCCGGCGACGGTGAGGCCCGCCGGCAAGGCGCCCGGCACGAAGCACTGTTGAGCCTCATCCCAGGCCGGCTTGCCGTTCTGATGCGAGGTCAGGTGCAGGGTCGGATTCCAGCCGTTGGAGACCGCCAGCAGATCGCAATCGACCGCCGTCTTACCGCCTGAGGCATCGCGGACGGTGACGCCCTTGAGCTGGCGGCCCCCGCTCGCATGCTCGATCACGCCGCCGGCGAACAGCCGTGCACCGAGCTTCTCGGCCAGCGCCTTGCGTGCAGGGTCGCCATCCAAGCGGGCATCGATGATCGCCGCGACCTTTCCGCCGGCCGCAGCGATGTCGCGCGCGGTCGCCCAGCCATCGTCGCCTGCGGTGAACAGCACCGTCTCGCGCCCCGGAAGCACGCCGTAGCGATTGACGTAAGCGCGCGCCGCGCCGGCCAGCATGACGCCGGGCGTGTCGTTGCCGGGGAAGACGATCGGCCGTTCCAGGGCTCCCGCGGCCAGGATCGCGCGCTTGGCGTAAATCCGCCAGCCGCGCTGGCGCGGCTGATGGGCTGCCGGCTCCGGCAGATGGTCGCCGACGCGCTCGACCGCGCCATAGATGCCATGATCATAGAGCCCGAAGACGGTGGTGCGGGGCATGATGCGCACCTCGGGCAGGCTTTCGAGCTCGGCCAGCGTCGCAGCCAGCCATTCGCCGGCCGGCTTGCCCGCGATCTCGCGCTTCTCGGCAAGCAGCCGTCCACCGAGGCGAAAATCCTCGTCGCAGAGGATGACGCGGGCGCCGCTCCGGCCGGCCGCCAGCGCCGCAGCGAGCCCCGCAGGACCGCCACCGATCACCAGCAGGTCGCAGAACGCGAAGGCCTTCTCGTAATGGTCCGGGTCCTCGACGCCGGCGGCGCGGCCCAGTCCCGCGGCCCGGCGGATGATCGGTTCGTAGAGCTTCTCCCAGAAGGCAGCCGGCCACATGAAGGTCTTGTAGTAGAAGCCCGCGACGAGCGCCGGCGAGAACAGCCCGTTGATCGAGAGCAGGTCGAAGGCAAGCGAGGGCCAGCGGTTCTGGCTCGCGGCATCGAGCCCGTCGAACAGCTCGACCACCGTGGCGCGCGTATTGGGTTCGCGCCTGGCGCCCGAGCGCAGCTCCACGAGGGCGTTGGGCTCCTCCGGCCCGGCCGAGAGAACGCCGCGCGGCCGGTGGTACTTGAAGGAGCGGCCGACGAGCCGGACACCGTTGGCGAGCAGGGCCGAGGCCAGCGTGTCGCCGGCATGGCCCTGGTACGACTTGCCGTCGAAGCTGAACCCCAGCGCCCGGCCGCGATCGATCAGGCCGCCGGAGGCGAGGCGGAAAGTCTGCCCGCTCATGCTGCTGCTCCTGCCTTGCGCGCCTTGGCCGGCTCGACCGCCGCGATCGCATGAGTGCGGGTGTCGCGGGTCACGACGAGCCAGGCATGGCAGCCGGCCCCGTGATACCAGAGTTCGCGATTCACGCCGGCCGGGTTGTCGCGCAGATAGACGTAGTCGGTCATCGCCGCCTCCGTGGCGGCGAGGCCGTCCGGGCGCTGCGGGTCGGCCGCGCCGAGATAGCTGAATTCCTGGGCGTCGCGCGCGCCGCAATGGGGGCAGGTGATGCGCATGGCATGGTCCTCGGCAGCGCGCGGTCAGTGCAGGTTGGGCTGGGCGCCGGCGCCCTTTTCGTCGATCAGGCGCCCGGTGGCGAAGCGATCGAGCCGGTAGGCGGTCGCGACCGGGTGCGGCTCTCCCGTCGCGATCAGATGGGCGAAGCAGAAGCCCGAGGCCGGCGTCGCCTTGAAGCCGCCATAGCACCAGCCGGAATTGAGGTAGAGCCCGTCGACCGGCGTGAAATCGATGATCGGCGAGCCGTCCATCGACATGTCCATGACGCCGCCCCAGTGCCGCAGCATCCGCACGCGGCCGAGCCCCGGCCAGAGCGCCATCGCCGATTCCATCACGTCCTCGATGACCGGCAGGTTTCCGCGCTGGGCGTAGGAGTTGTAGCCGTCGATGTCGCCGCCGAAGACGAGCCCGCCCTTGTCCGACTGGCTGATGTAGAAATGTCCGGCTCCGAAGGTGACGACGGTGTCGATCAGGGGCTTGAGCCCCTCCGACACGAAGGCCTGGAGCACATGGCTTTCGATCGGCAGCCGCAGGCCGGCCATGGCCGCCACCCGCGACGAATTGCCGGCCACCGCCATCGCGATCTTCCTGGCGCGGATCGGTCCGCGCGAGGTCTCGACACCGACGGCACGCCCGCCGGACATGGTGATGCCGGTGACCTCGCAATTCTGGATCATGTCGACACCGCGGCTGTCGGCGGCGCGGGCATAGCCCCAGGCGACCGCATCATGTCGTGCACTGCCGCCGCGGCGCTGCAACAGCCCGCCATGGATCGGGAAGCGAGCATTGTCGTGGTCGAGATAGGGCAACATCGCCCTGATCTGCTCGCGGCCGAGCAGTTCCGAATCGACCCCCGCGAGCCGCATCGCATTGCCGCGCCGGGCGAAGGCATCCCGCTGCGCATCCGAGTGGTAGAGATTGATCACGCCGCGCTGGCTGACCATGGCGTTGTAGTTCAGGTCTTCTTCGAGCCCTTCCCAGAGCTTCATCGAAAGCTCGTAGAAAGGCGTGTTGCCGGGCAGGAGGTAGTTCGACCGGATGATCGTGGTGTTGCGCCCGACATTGCCGGAGCCGAGATAGCCCTTCTCCAGCACCGCGACATTGGTGATGTCGTGCCGGCTGGCGAGATAGTGCGCCGTGGCCAGGCCATGCCCGCCGCCGCCGATGATGATGACGTCGTATTCCGGCTTCGGCGCGGGATCGCGCCAGGCCGGCGTCCAGCCCTTGTGCCCCTGCAGGGCCTGAGTGAGCAGCGAGAAGACGGAATAGCGCATCGAAGGATCCAGACGGGCTTGTCATCGGGAGATTGAACGACATAGGCTCCGTGACATGCACGACAGCGACATGCGATTGCCTGCCAGCGACGACAGCGCCCCGGCTCATGTCGGCTTCCTGCTGATCCCGGATTTTGCGCTGCTGCCCTATGCCTCGGCGATCGAACCTCTGCGCGCGGCCAACCGGCTTTCGGGCCGGCCGCTCTATCGCTGGAGCCATGTCTCGATCGACGGAACGCCGGCCTCGGCCTCGAACGGCGTCGCCATCGCGGCCGATGCGAGTGTCGGCGCCGATCTGCGGCTCGACTACCTGTTCGTCTGTGCGGGCGGCAATCCCGCGCTGTTTCACCACCAGCCTACCTTCGCCTGGCTGCGCCAGCTCGCACGGCGCGGCGTGCGGATCGGCGGCATTTCGGGGGGAGCCTATCTGCTGGCCCGCGCGAACGTGCTGACGGGCTATCGCTTCACACTTCACTGGGAACATGCGCCGGCCTTCCTTGAGGAATATCCGGACCTTGATCTGCGCCGCTCGCTGTACGAGATCGACCGCGACCGTCTGACCTGCAGCGGCGGCACCGCCCCGCTCGACATGCTGCATGGCGTGATCGCGCGCGAGCACGGCAGCGAACTCGCGCTCGCTGTCAGCGAATGGTTTCTGCAGACCCATGTCCGCGAAGGTGCCGGCCCGCAACGCATGCCGTTGCGCGAGCGGCTGGGCATCGCGCACGCACCTCTGTTGCGCGTGATCGGCCGCATGGAACAGACCATCGAGCATCCCGAGGCGCGCCAAGACCTGGCGCGGCTCGCCAATGTCTCCCTGCGGCAGCTCGAACGCTTGTTCCGCCAGCATCTCGGGAGGTCGCTCGGCGAGCATTACATGCTCCTGCGTATCGAGCGCGCGCGTGACCTTTTGCGTCAGACCAGCCTCTCGATCCTGGAAATCGCGCTGGCCTGCGGCTTCGCCAGCGCGAGTCATTTCTCCCGCAGCTACAGCGGGCGTTTCGGCCATTCGCCAAGGTCCGAGCGGCTGACACGCCACCCGATCACTCGACGCTAAACGTCAAGAACGCGTCGCATGCGATCAATTACCCAGATCGATCCGCCGGAAGTCTAAGGGTTCAAATAAAAGACAGGGGATCGCGACCGATGAAGAAACTCACCGCTCTCGCTTTGGCATTCGCCGCCACGCTCGCCGCCGCGCCGGCCTTCGCTCAAGACACCCTGGCCAAGATCAAGGAAAAGGGCGTCCTCACCGTCGGCGTCAAGAACGACTACAAGCCCTGGGGCTTCCTCGATCCGTCAGGCAAGATCGTCGGCCTCGAGATCGACCTCGCTCAGGAGGTGGCCGACAAGATCGGCGTCAAGCTCGAGATGGTGCCGGTCATCGCGGCCAACCGCATCGAGTTCCTGCGCCAGGGCCGCATCGACCTGATGATCGCGACGTTGGGCGACACCGCCGAGCGGCGCAAGCAGATCGGCATGATCGAGCCGAACTACTATGCGGGCGCGACCAATATCCTCGCGCCGAAGAGCGCCGGCCTGAAGAAATGGGAAGACCTGAAGGGCCGCAAGGTCTGCGCCGTGCAGGGCGCCTATTACAACCGCCGCGTCTCGCAGGTCTATTCGCCGGAACTCGTCGTGTTCCCATCGGTACCGGACGGGCTCAACGCGCTGCAGGGCAACAATTGCGTCGCCTTCCTCTTCGACGACACCCTCATCGTTTCGACGCTCTCGGGCGGCGATCCGAAATGGGCGAATTACGAGATGCCGCTGAACTCGGAGGACCCGCAGCTCTGGGCTGTGGCCGTGCGGCTCGACGATCTCGACGGCGCTTTCGGCAAGCTGCTGAAGGACATGTCGGTCGAATGGCACAAGAGCGGCAAGCTGCTGGCGCTCGAGAGCAAGTGGGGCATCAAGCAGAGCCCCTATCTCGTCGAGACCAACAAGAAACTGAAGGGCTCGTAACGCGAACGCGCTCGGTCCGTGCCGCCCCCTCGACGTCATCCCGGGCTCGGCCCGGGATCCATCGCAGAGCACGGCGCCCTACGCTGGATCCCGGAGCTCCGCTTCGCTGCGTCCGGGATGGCGTGGCGGGTGATCGAGCCGGTGGATGACACACGATGATCGCAGCCTTCTTCGAGCGCCTGAACGACACGCAGGGGCTCAATTTCTCGATCTTCTACGACGCCTTCGATCGCTCGCGCTTCCTGACGGGGCTGTGGACGACGACCTATATCTGCGTCGT
>SEEM01000106.1 GCA_004144595.1 Hyphomicrobiales bacterium | reverse complement strand
CCTCGCGGGAAGCCGGCCCGCTTCTTTTCCAGCTCTAGTCGAGCCGTTCGAGCCCGGCTGCGAACTGCCGCCAGCGCTGCACGTAGGCGCGCGCCGAAGCGGTGATCCCGTCTGCCGCTGTGTCGTCCAGCGTGCGCACCGCGCGGGCCGGCGAGCCGACGATCAACGAGTTGTCGGGGAATTCCTTGCCTTCAGTCACCAGCGCATTGGCGCCGACGAGACTGTTGCGGCCGATTTTTGCGCCGTTGAGCACCGTCGCGCCCATGCCGACGAGGCTGTTCTCGCCGATCGTGCAGCCATGCAGGATGGCGCGGTGGCCGATGGTGCAGTTGGCACCGACCGTCATCGGGTAGCCCATGTCGGTATGGAGCACGCAACCTTCCTGGATATTGCTACCCTCTCCGATGGTGATCCATTCGTTGTCGCCGCGCAGCACCGCGCCGAACCAGATCCCGACCCCGGCCGCCAGCCGCACCCGGCCGATCACATGCGCATCGGGCGCAAGCCACCAGTCTCCGGCCTTCGCGGTTTCCGGCCGTGTTCCATCGAGCGCATAAAGGGGCATCGGCTTGTCCTGACGGTTCGAGCCCTCAGGATTGCAGGCGGGCAGCGCCTGCCGTCAAGCGCCGAGAAGATGCAGCAGGTCCAGCACGACGCGGCCAGAGACCAGGCTCCAGACCCCGGCCGTCAGGCCCGCGAGCATCAGGAAGGAGAATGGCCGCCCCTCGCCTTGCCAGCCACGCATCGTGTTGCGCAGGATCAGGAACGGCGCGGAAAAAACCACGACCGGCACACTGGCGACGGCCGCAAGGCCACCGGCCTGCAGAAGCTTGAAGTCGGCCCGCTGCGCCGTGAACAGCTCGAAGGTGCTGGCCAGCAGGCCGGCGAAGGCAAAGCCGAGGAACAGGGACTGGAGCGCCTCGACGGCGGAAGGCTGGATGGTCACTGACGCAAACTCTCGACAGAGCAACGCCCCAAGCCTGCCGCATGGTCTGCGAACTGTGAAGGACAGACTTAACCAATGGTTAACCGTACCGGCGCGGCTATGGTTTACGCCGCATTAAGCCGTCGGTGATTCAGTGGTGCGACCAGAACGCAAGGCACCGGAATGACCGCATCGCTGCCCTATCACCGGCCCGGCCACCAGGCCGCGCATATCACCTCGATGGTGCGCATGCGCCTGCAGCAGCAGGCCGCTCCGCTCCCGCGCGCCGACGGCGCCCTTCTGAAGGCGATGCTGCTGATCCTGACGGCGGGCGTGCTGGCGACCGCACTCGCGGTCTACCTGACGCATCGCCGCGAGGATCCCACGAGCGCCCCGCAGCCCGCCCGGGTCGGCGATGTCGCCCTGATGATCCCGAAGGACCTCTCCGGTGTCGACGACGATGGCGATACGAGCCGGCTCGTCGGCATGGTTCGCCTTCGCCTGGATTGGCCGAGCCTCGGGCCGGCCAAGCCGGAAAACCGCCAGCGGCTTCTAATCACCTTGAGCCCGCCCGACCGGGTCAACGAACCGGCCCGGCAGCTCGCGACCTATGCCCGCTTCCTGACGCCGACTGTCTGGTCGAATCCCGGCGGCCTCGTGGTGCGCGGCTTCCGCAAGGGCTCGCCCTTCGAGCACGACGAGTTTTACGTCTCCGTCCCTGATGGCAAGGGCTTCGCCGCGCGCTGCCCGGTCGACACCGGCACCGGCCTCGAGGAACCCTGCCGCATCACCTTCCAGCATCGCGGCATGGACGTGAACATCCGCTTCCCCCGCACCATCATCGCCGATTGGGCCGTGATGCTCGGCGGCGTCAGGCGAGCGCTCGACGGGCTGATCCGCTAGGAGCAAGCGTCGTTCCCGGGCCTGGCCCGAGAATCATTTCATGAAGAGGCGCCGGGCCTCCCGTGTCACATGATGCCCGGATCGAGCCCGCGCATGACGGCTGGGCGTCTCAATCCTCGAGATCGACGTCGAGGATTGCCATGGTGAAGTTGAAGGAGCGGTCGCCGTCCTCGTCATCGACATGGATGATGCCGATATACTCCTCGCCCAGATAGACCTCCGCCGAGTCATTCTTCTTCATCCGGGCGCGCACGCTGATCGCGTGGTTGTTGAAGGTGCGACGCAGAAAGCCTTCCAGCTTGGCGAGTTCTGTCTTGTCCACGGTCCTGGGTCCTTTCGAATTGGCCGGGAGCGATGCCACGACGGGCCACGAAGGGCAAGCGAAAGCAGCCGCTGCGGACATGGCAGGCCTCATCCATCCGGTGGTTGTCGGCCCCCGGCGGAATCGTGCCATGCTCGGCGTTTCCGGAACCGTGACGGACCTGAGATCATGAAGCCGTGGCTTGCTCCCGCCCTCGATTATGTCGCATCCTGGCTGGATTTCCAGCGCCTCCACCATGACCAGCCGGGCTGCGCAGTGGCGGTTGCGGATGGCGACGAGATCGTGCTGGAGGCCGCCTTCGGCAGCGCGAACCTGGCTACCGGCGAGGCGCTGACGCCGCGCCACGGCTTCCGCATCGCCTCGCATTCCAAGAGCTTCACCTCGGCCGGCATCCTGCGCCTCGTCGACGAGGGCCGCCTGCGGCTCGACGACGCGGTCGGTGGCCTGATCGACGGATTGCATCCGGAGATCGCCAGAGTCACGGTCGGCCAGGTCCTCTCCAACAGCGCCGGCCTCACCCGCGACGGCCCCGATGCCGGCCAGTTCCTCGACCGCAAGCCCTTTTGCAGCAAGGCGGAACTGCTTGGCGACCTCGCGAATGCGCCCGTCCTGCCCAGCTCGCAGCGCTTCAAATACTCGAACCACGGCTTTGCGCTGCTCGGCCTCGTCATCGAGGCGGTCACCGGGAGGAACTACAACGAATGGATCACCGACGAGATCGTCGCAAAGGTCGGCCTCACCGAGACCAAACCCGATATCGGGCCCTGGGGCGATCGCCTGATGGCGAAGGGCCATAGCGGCAGGCAGTTGCTCGGCCGGCGCGTGGTCATACCGGCCGACAATCACTGCCACGCCATGGCGTCCGCGACGGGCTTCGTCGCAACCGCCGCCGACGTCGCGCGCTATTTTGCGCAGCTCTCGCCGCATGCCGGACGCAGCATCCTCTCGGCCCAGAGCCGCCGCGAGATGACGCGCCGGCTCTGGCCGGATGACGAATCCGCGCTCGGCCGGCATTACGGGCTCGGCACGATCTCCGGCGGCGAGGGCGATTGGCGCTGGGTCGGCCATTCCGGCGGCTTCCAGGGCTTCATTACCCGCACCGCGATCATCCCGAAGCAAGGCCTGACGATCTCGGTCCTGACCAATGCCACCGACGGCCTGGCGCATCCCTGGCTCGACGGCGTCGCCCATATCCTCAAGACCTTCGCCGAGCGCGGCGGTCCCTCGGCCGAGACCCGTGACTGGACCGGGCGCTGGTGGACGCTCTGGGGCGCAACCGATCTCGTCCCGGTCGCCGACCGCGTGCTCTGCGCCGCCCCGGCCCTGCTGACGCCCTTCCTCGACGCCGCCGAAATCGCGATCGAAGCGCCCGACAACGGCCGTATCGTCCGCGCCTCCGGCTTCCACAGCCCGGGCGAGACGGTCGCGCTGGAGCGGGACGGGGCAAAGGTCAGCTCGGTCAAGATGGCGGGATCACGCTTGCTCGGCGCGGACGCCATGCGCGCCGAAATGGAAGAGCGCTACGGCGGAGGCAGCAGCGCCTGAAGCGTATCGAGATTGAACGGAACCGAGGCGTCGTCCCGGGCGAGCAAACGCAGGCCGGGACGATGCAGCGTTCCTAACGCATGAAATGCAGCGTCCGGAACCGGCCACGGAAGGCGGTTACATCCTTCGCCACCGCCTCGGCGGGGCGCGAGCCGTTGAGCCCCTCTGCGATATAACCGGCGAGCTCGGGCATATCCGCCGCCGTCATGCCGAAGCGGACGATCTCCGGCGTGCCGAACCTGAGCCCGTTCACGTCCCCCTCGACCGCCGACAGCGGCAGGCCGATGCCGCAGGAGAGAATGTTAGCCGCCCGCAGCTTCTTCGCCGCCGCCTGTCCGCCGCCGTAAGCAGCAGCCTCGATCGCGAACTGGTGCGAGGTCGTCATGCCCCGGTCGCGGGCGAAGACCGGCACCTGCCGCTCCGACAAAGCCTCTGCCAGCGCCTTCGCCGTCTTCGCCATCTCCTGCGCATAGGCGCGGCCATGGGCCTTCCAGTCGAGCAGCGAAACGGCGAGCGAGGCCGATTTCGCCGCATCGAAATTGGCGGTTAGGCCCGGATAGGCGATGGCGTCGAGCTTCCGGGCGATCTCCGCATCGTTGGTGACGATCAGACCGGAGGGCGGCCCGCCCAGGCTTTTATAGGTGCTCATCGTCATCAGATGAGCGCCCTCCTCCAGCGGCTGCTGCCAGCCATGGCCGGCGATCATGCCGGACATATGCGCCGCATCGAACAGCACGATCGCACCGATCTCGTCGGCGATGGCCCGGATCTCGCGGATCGGATGCGGGAACAGATTGAGGCTGCCACCGATCGAGATCAGCTTCGGTCGCAGACGCAGCGCATCCGCCCGGAGTTGCCCGACATCGACGGTGTAATTCACGGGATCGATCGGTGCCGGATGGCTGACGATGCCGTAAAGCCCGGCCGCACCAGCGCCATGATGGGTGACATGCCCGCCGATCTCGCCCGGCGGCGCAATGATGCAGTCGCCGGCCTTGGCCGCGATCATGAAGGCGTAGAGATTGGCGATCGCGCCGGAGGGCACGCGGATTTCCGCATATTTCGCGCCGAACACCTCGGCCGCGAGCTCGGCGGCGATGATCTCGATCTGCTCGATCGCTTCCAGCCCCATCTCGTACTTGTCGCCGGGATAGCCGAGCGAGGGTCGCGCTCCGATGCCCGCCGAGAGCAGCGCCTCGGCCTTCGGGTTCATGACATTGGTAGCGGGGTTGAGGTTGACGCAGTCGCGCTCATGGATGGTCCGGTTCTCGGTCGCGAGCGCATCGATCCGCGCCGCGATTGCATCGAGCGGCTGGCCCGCCGTCGCGCCGGCGATCTTCAGCACGTAGTCCTCGCTCGCTTGCGGAACCCAGTCGCGCCTGCCCAATGCCGTCATCTCGCTGCTCTCCCGATCCCGCCTAATGCGCTGACGCCATATCAGCGGTTTGCCGGCGCGCGCGCAAACGAGTATTCATCGCTTGCAGGCTGAGGAATTCTCAGCCTGCACGGAGAGAACGCCTTGCCGGTCAAGCCGCCGCGTCCGCGCCTGCCCTCCCTCAATGCCTTGCGCGCCTTCGAGGCTGCGGCGCGGCTGGAGAGCTTCACAAAGGCGGCCGCCGAGATCGGCGTCACGGCCGGCGCCGTCACCCAGCAGATCAGGCAGCTCGAAGCGACATTGGGCTTTGCTGTCTTCCGCCGCCTGCCGCAGGGCGTCGCCCTGACCGAGGCCGCGCGCGAAGCTCTCCCGCGCCTGACGCGCGGCTTCGACATGCTGGGTCAGGCTGTGCAGGCCCTGCGTGAGGCGCAGCCCCACCGGCCGCTCGCCATCGCCGTTCTGCCCTGCATCGCGCAACTCTGGCTCTCGCCCCGCCTGCCGGCATTGCAGGCCGCATTTCCTGACCTGCAGATGTCCATTTCGGCGATGGAGGAACCGCCCGATCCGCAGCGCGATCCCTATGACCTCTCGCTGTTCTATCGCGAGGGTGCTCCGGAAGGCGGCAGGCTTCAACTCGATGCCGACGCGATCCTGCCGGTCTGCGCGATGGCTCTCGCCTCGAGGCTGTCTGCGCCGAGCGATCTCGCCACACAGACGTTGCTGCACGATGCGGTCTGGCGCAGCGACTGGGCCCGCTGGCTAGCCTTCGCCGCGCCCGGCTCCAAGGTCGACTCAAGCCGCGGCCCAGCCTTCTCGCTCTACAGCCTGGCGCTGGATGCGTGCCTGTCAGGTTCAGGCGTATTGATGGGCCGGATGAGCCTCGTCGGAGCTCACCTCGCAGCGGGGAGGCTGGTCGCGCCCTTCCCACAGGCCATGCCGACGCAGGACCGCCTGACGCTCGCGACAGCCACGGCTGCCGGCGCGCATCCGCGCCGGGCCGAGATCATGGACTGGCTTGCGAGCTCACCCGGTCAGATATAGGCGCCGCAATCGCCGGTCAGCGTCTGGTCCATCGAGCGCGACGGCTCGGCACAGCCCGCTTCCCCGACGACCTTGGCCGGCACGCCCGCCACGGTCTTGTTGCGCGGCACGGGCTGGAGCACGACCGAGCCGGCAGCGATGCGGCTGCATTGGCCGACCTCGATATTGCCGAGGATCTTGGCGCCGGCGCCGATCAGCACGCCCTTGCGGATCTTGGGGTGACGATCGCCGCCCTGCTTGCCGGTGCCGCCCAGCGTGACGCTGTGCAGCATCGAGACATCGTCCTCGATGACGGCGGTCTCGCCGACGACGAGCCCCGTCGCATGGTCGAGGAAAATACCCTTGCCGATCCGCGCGGCAGGGTTGATGTCGGTCTGGAACACTTCGGAGGCGCGCGCCTGCAGGTAAAGCGCGAAATCGCGACGGTCCTGCCCCCAGAGCCAATGCGCCAGCCGGTGGCATTGCAGCGCGTGGAAGCCCTTGAAGAACAGCACCGGTTCCAGCACGCGGTAGCAGGCGGGGTCGCGGTCCAGCACGGCTATCACGTCGGCGCGCATGCCGACGCCTATCGTCTCGTCGCTGGCCATCGCCTCGGCGAAACCCTGCTCGATCAGGTCGGCGGTCACGGCAGGGTGGCCGAGCCTCCCCGCGACGCGATGGGCGACGGCAGCCTCAAAACTCGGCTGGTTGAGCACGGAAGCGACGATCAGCGTGCCGAGCGCGGGCTCGGCAGCGACCGCCCTTTCAGCTTCTGTACGCAAACGGGTCCAGACGGGATCGACCCGGTCGAGCCCGTTGGCGAAGTCGCGTGCTTCCACGACGGAGCGCCCTGACGGCATGGTCATTCTCCGAAAAGGATGGTTCGGGGGAAGGACAGCCTAGCCCGAAGCAGGTGTCCGCATCAAAAGCTCAGGCCGAACCGAAGTTGAATCGAAAGCGAGGCAGCGGAATCAGATTTTCAGGGAAGATCGACAACACATTGGCGTCGCCCGCTTTTCCGGCTTACCTCTATTCACCGTGGACGTTCTCACAAACGCGCGAGGAAGTCGAGGACGGCCTGCTTGTGGCTCTTGTCGCCGACCGCGAGGTTGTGGTCGCGCCCGACGATGTCGAAGGTTTCCGCACCGGGAATGAGCTTCGCCAGTTCCGGGCCGGAGCCGGAGACGTCGTCCTTGGTGCCGACGCTGATCAGGGTCGGCATCGCGATCTGCCCGACCTGCTCGGCGGTCAAGGTCTGGCGTGAGCCGCGGATACAGGCGGCGAGCGCCTTGAGGTCGCTCCTGGTCTGCTCGGCGAAGGCCCGGAACATGCGCTGCATCGGGTCGGTCAGCTTATCGAGCGATGGAGCCTCCATCGCATCGGCGATGCCGAGCGGCAGCCCGACGCCCTCGACGAGATGGATGCCGAGCCCGCCAAGCAGCAGAGCGTCGAGTCGGCGCGGATGCGCCAGCGCCAGATGCGCCGAGATGCGCGCGCCCATCGAATAGCCCATCACCGCCGCGCGCGGGATATCGAGATGGTCCATCAGCCGGCGCACGTCCTCGGCCATGATCTGCGAGGAATAGGCGGCGGGGTCGTAGAGCTTCTCGCTCTCGCCATGGCCGCGATCGTCGAGCGCGACGACGCGGTAGCCTTGACCCAGTTGATCACATGCGACGAGGCGAAGCCGTGCACGAGCACGACGGTGCGGTGCTTGGGCGCGTCGCTGGTCGGCGCCATGTCGATGAAGGCGATCTTCACGCCGTCGGAAGAGAAGCTCTGCATGCGGGTCTCGGGTCGCAACATCGGAACAGTCGCCCTTCCCTGCCATGACCGGGGGGATTTGGGTACCCGCCACGGCGCGGCTTGCTTATGAGCGCCCGCCATGATGAACGATGGCCCATGACCCAGCCCGCGCCCCGCGAATCGTCACGCCTCGCCATCGTCGACATCGCCCGCGGCGTCGCGCTTCTGGCGATGTTCGCCTACCATTTCGCCTACGACCTCTCGATGTTCAGGCTGATCGAGACCGATATCGTCGCCGAGCCGGGCTGGCGCTTGTTCGCCCGCGGCATCGCCGGCACCTTCCTGACGATCGTCGGCTTCAGCCTCGTCCTCGCGACGCGCAAGGGGCTTGATCGCAAGGCCTATCTCAAGCGTCTTGCCATGGTTGCGGGCGCTGCGGCCCTGGTCACGCTCGGCACCTGGTTCGCCATGCCCGGCGATTTCATTTTCTTCGGCATCCTCCACCATGTCGCCGTCGCGAGCCTCATAGCCCTGCCCTTCTTGCGCCTGCCGGTGATCGTCGTCGCGCTCGCCGCGATCGTCGCCTTCGCGCTGCCCTCGGTCATTGCCCATCCGCTCCTCGACCAGCCCTGGGCGGCCTGGCTCGGCTTCTCCCGCGCAGCGATACAGACGGCAGATTTCGTGCCGGTCTTTCCGTGGTTCGGCTGTGTATTGAGCGGCGTCGTGCTGGCTCGCCTCATCCTGCCGCGCCTCGCCGGAACCGCGCTCGCAGGCTGGCGGCCGGGAAACAAGGCGACCCGCGCCATCGCCTGGGGCGGGCGCCACAGCCTGCTGGTCTATCTCGTCCACCAGCCGCTGTTCATCGGCGTGCTGGCGCTGGCGACTCAGGTCATAGCCCCGCCCCCGCCGGAAGAGCGCGCCTTCCGGACCGAATGCCAGCGGAGCTGCTCCGGCCCCAATGTTCCCGAACAGGTCTGCCGGATGGTCTGCGCCTGCACCGTCGACGGCCTCAAGCGCGAAAAGCTCTGGCAGAAGACGCTCGACAACCTGCTTTCGCCGCAGGAAAGCGCGCGGATGACCGAGCTTGCCCAGGGCTGCCTGCGCGACGGGCGCTGATGCAAAATGGCGCACGGGAGCATTTTCGAGCGAAGGAAACACCGGTTCGCGTCAAGAAAATGCGACAAAACAAGGGGCTAGAGCGCTTTCGCGTTTCGAAGAAATGCGTAAAGGCTCTGGCGTCGAGCCGGCTCCCGCGATAGGTTGCCGCCGCATTCCAGCCTTTCGAAGAGCGACGATCATGGCCGCGACCGGCATCCCGCATTTCCACAACGACCCCGGCGTTCCCGTCATCAAGGTCGGCGCGCACGAGTTCATGTGCATCGGCGCCAAGCCGCCCTTCGACCATCCGCATGTCTTCCTCGACATGGGCGCGGACCACGAGATCATCTGCCCCTATTGCTCGACATTGTTCAAATATGAGCCGTCGCTGACGGGCGCCGCCTGCATCCCGCCGGAATGCGCCTATACGGATTCAGCCAAGGCAGCCTGAGCCGACACGCCACCGGCGGCGCGGGCTCTGAGGGGCGCCCGCGCCTCGTCTTCCATCTCCGTCATCGAAGGCGTCCGATCTCCGTGTCCGCTCCTCATTTCGTCATCGCCGGCGCAGGTATCGGCGGCCTCACCATGGCCCTGTCGCTGGCGCGGCGCGGCATCGCAGCGACCGTCGTCGAGAAGCGCACCGGTTTCGGCGAGACCGGAGCCGGCCTGCAGGTCACCTCCAATTCCGGCCGCGTGCTCGATGCGCTCGACCTCGCATTGCCCTTGAAGCGTATCAGCGTGACCTCGCACGGGCTGTCGATCCGGCGTTGGGCCGACGGCTCGCAGGTGCTGGAGATGCCCTCCAGTCCCGAGCGCATGCCGACGCCGTTCCGCATGATGAAGCGCAGCGACCTCCATACCGTGCTGCTCGACGCCGCCCGCTCCATGCCGAATATCCGGCTGATGATCGGCCGCAGCGTGGATGAGGTCAGGCAGGAAGCGGACGGCGTCACCATCGGGCTCACAGCGCGCGACGGCGTCGGCGGGACGCTTGCGGCCCTGGGGCTGATCGGCGCCGACGGCCTGTGGTCGCGCGTTCGCGACCTAACAGGCGATGCGTCCCAGCCGGTCTTCACCGGCTACGAGGCCTGGCGCGCCGTCGTGCCGGCCCGCGCCGCCGACAAGCCGCGCGTGACGCTGCATATGGGCTCCGGCCGCCATGCGGTGCACTACCCCGTCGCCGGCGGCAAGGAGATCAACCTCGTCGTCGTCCGCCTGGCGAAGGAAGCCCGCGAGGGCTGGTCACGCGAAGGCGACCGGACCATCGTCACCGACCATCTCGCCAGCGCCTCCCCGGCCCTGCGCGATCTTACCGGCGCAGCCGAAGGCTGGCAGGTCTGGTCGCTGTTCGATCGCAAGCCGGCCGCCATGGCCAAAGGCCGCATCGCGCTGCTCGGCGATGCCGCCCACCCGATCCTGCCCTTCCTGGCCCAGGGCGCCTCGCTCGCCATCGAGGATGCGGCCGTACTCGCCCGGCTGCTCGCCGAGACCCTCAGCCGCGAGGGCGCTACCGGCGTGCCTATGGTCTTCGCGGCTTACGCGGCCAGTCGCGCCCAGCGCGTCGCCCGCGTGCAGGAGGAAAGCCGCAGCAACGGCCGCAACTACCATATGGGCTGGCCGCTCAGCATGGCCCGCGATTTCGCGTTGAGGCGGCTCGGGGCGGACGGCCTGCGCAATCGCTATGGCTGGCTCTACGACTGGCAGGATGCGGCCTGACACGCGGCCTGATCTCGCCAAAGCCGCAATCGGTTCCTATCTTTGTGCCGGAGGAAGGGACCGAAACCACATGATCCGCGTCAATCTCTACGAGCAGCTCAACGGCCGCGCCCGCGCCATGCCGCGCTGGCAGGCATGGCTCGCCATGGCGGCGAGCCTCATCGTCGGCATCGCTCTTTTCGTGCTTGCCGCTAGCCTTGCGCTCATCCTGATCCCGGTTGTGCTGGTGGTGGGAGCGATTGCGGTCTGGCGTCTCAAGGCCAAGCTGAAGGCGGCCGGCATCAATCCCGCCGATCCTTTCGCCGGCCAACAGCGCCCGCAGGGTCGCGTCGAGGTCATCGACGCCGAGTACCGCATCATCGAGCCGGACGAGCCGCGGCGCTAAGGCATCGGCCCGAAAAGCGGAATGCGGTTTTCGGAACAGCCGAGGCAAATCTGAGCCTTAGAAGCCGCCCTTCAGGGCCACACCGGCAATCGCACAGATCGTCAGCACGGGCATCACCCCGAGCTTGAAGCGCAGCAATGCGATGGCGGCGCCGGCTGCCAGCACGGCCGCCCGCCAGTCCAGCGACGTGAGGACAGGAACCTCAGGGCTCATGCCGAGGAAATGCAGGCTGTGGACCTCGCGGAAGAGGACATGCAGCCCGAACCAGAGCGCGAGATTGGCGATGACCCCGACGACGGCCGCGGTGATCGCCCCAAGCGCTGCCGAAATCGCCCGGTTTCCGCGCAAGGCCTCGACATAAGGCGCACCCAGGAAGATCCAGAGGAAGCAGGGCGCGAAGGTCACCCAGACCGTCAGAAGAGCGCCGAGCCCACCGGCAACGAGCGGCGGCAGGCTGCCGGGAGCCCGGAACGCGGCGAGAAAGCCGACGAATTCGAGCACGAGGATGAGCGGCCCGGGCGTCGTCTCGGCGAGGCCGAGCCCGTCCAGCATTTCGCCCGGCGCAAGCCAGCCGAGGCTGTCGACCGCCGCTTGCGCGACATAGGCCAGCGCCGCATAGGCGCCGCCGAAGGTCACGACCGCCATCGCGCTGAAGAAGCCGCCGATCTGCGTCCAGACGCTGCCTGGGCCGGCAACCAGCCAGAACAGCGCCACCGGCCCAAGCCACAGCGGCAGCCAGACAGCGAGCACGCTGGCCGCCCGCCTCCCCGAGGGTCGGATATGGTCGAGTTCGCCGCGCGCCAGCAGGCCGTCGAGCAAGCTCTCGCCGGCAATCTCCGCCGTGCCGCCCGTGCCCGCCTTGCCGAACCAGCCCGGCCGGACGCGATTGCCGATCCAGCCGGCGAGCCCCGCCAGCAGGACGATCAGCGGGAAGGGCAGCTTGAACAGGAAGATGCCGGCGAAGGCTGCGATAGCGATGCCGAGCATCGCGCCGGTCTTCAGCGCCCGGCGGCTGATCCGCAGCCCGGCCTCGACGACGATGGCGAGCACGGCGGCCTTCACGCCGAAAAACACCCCGTCGATCAGCGGGACATGGCGCCAGGAGACATAGAGGATGCTGAGACCCAGCATCACCAGTGCGCCGGGCAGGATGAACAGCAGGCCCGCTATCAGGCCGCCGATCGTCCGGTGCATCAGCCAGCCGATATAGACTGCGAGCTGCTGCGCCTCGGGCCCAGGCAGGAGCATGCAGTAGTTCAGCGCGTGCAGGAACCGGTCCTCGCCGATCCAGCGACGCTCCTCGACCAGTTCCTTGTGCATCAGCGCGATCTGCCCGGCCGGCCCGCCGAAGGACAGGAACCCGATCTTCGCCCAGATGCGGGTCGCTTCGCCAAGCGTCGGCAGCCGCACCGATAGCTCCGGCTCCCGCGCCGCGTCTTGCATCACTCGATCCGGCTGACCAGGATCTTGTCGATGCGGCGGCCGTCGAGATCGACGACCTCGAAGCGCCAATGCCCCTTGTCGAAGCTCTCGCCGACATTCGGCAGATGGTTCATTTCGGCAAGGATGAAACCCGCCACCGTCTGGAAATCGGCGTCGCGCGGGATCGGGATGCCGAGCTCATGCGAGAATTCGTCGACCTGCATCCAGCCGGCGACAAGGTAGGAGCCGTCGGCACGTGTCACGATAGCCGGTTCGTCCTCCTCTTCTTCCTGGAAGACGCCGATGATCGCCTCCAGCACGTCGCCGGGCGTGATGATACCCTCGAAATGACCGTACTCGTCGAAGACCAGCGCCATATGGACGCGGCTCGCGCGAATCTCACGCAGGACCTGCAGCGAACCGGCCGTGTCCATCACGATCGGCGCCTCCTGCACCAGCGCCCGGAGATCCTTGATATCTCCCAGCAGGAGAAACTCGATCATATCCTTGACCACGACCACGCCGGTGATCGAGTCCGCCTCGCCGTCCTGCACCGGCAGGCGCGAGCGGCGCGTGACCCGCAATTGCTCGCGGATTTCCTCGGCGCTGTCTTCGAGATCGATGACCTCGACCTCGCGGCGCGGCGTCATCAAAGCCCGCGCCGAGCGGTCGGCGAGGCGCATCACCCCCGCGATCATCTCGCGCTCGTCGCGCTCCAGCACGCCGGCGGTCTCAGCCTCGGCGATGATGGTGCGGACTTCCTCTTCGGTGACCCTTTCCTCCGATTCGCCCTTCTGGCCGAGCAGGCGCAGCACCGCCTTGCCGGAGATGTCGAGCAGGAAAACGAGCGGCGCACCGACCTTCGAGAGCATCGCCATCGCCGGTGCGACCCGCGCCGCCACCCGCTCGGGATCGCGTAACGCGACCTGCTTCGGCACGAGTTCGCCAAGGATCAGGGAGAGATAGGTGATTGCAACGACGACCAGGCCGACACCGAGCGTGTCCGAAACCGAGGGTGAGAAACCCTGCGTGCCCAGCCATTCCGACAGGCGTGCGCCGAGCGTAGCACCGGAGAAGGCACCCGAGAGCACGCCGACGAGCGTGATGCCGATCTGGACGGTGGAGAGGAAGCGACCGGGATCTTCCGCCAGGCGCATCGCCGTCGCGGCGCCTTTGTTGCCCTGATCGCTGAGAACCTTGAGGCGCGCCGTGCGTGACGAAACCACGGCGAGTTCCGACATGGCGAGGAGTCCATTGATGATCGTCAGCGCCACGACGATCAGGATTTCGGTTAACAAAACCAGCC
Source organism: Hyphomicrobiales bacterium (assembly GCA_004144595.1). Lineage (GTDB taxonomy): Bacteria > Pseudomonadota > Alphaproteobacteria > Rhizobiales > Beijerinckiaceae > Allobosea. Next base: position 2,478 of record SEEM01000106.1, on the reverse strand, counting down.
TGCTTGCTGCAAGGCCGCGACATCTGGCGGCCCGCTTCCTGCCCCCTTATAGCGGATCACGGTCCCAACGCGATGGGGCGGATGAAAGATTTGTGAGCGGATGATGAGCAAGCCCCAGTTCTGGCAGCCGACCGCCGATCCGCAGGCAGCGGCGGATCCCCGCTTGCGGGCGCCTTCGGCCCAGCGCAACCGCGATGCGATCCTCGCCGTTCTGCGCGACGTGCTGCCGCCATCCGGGCGCGTGCTGGAAATCGCTTCCGGCTCCGGCGAGCATGCCGTGCATTTCGCCGGCGCCCTGCCCGGCCTGACCTTCCAGCCGAGCGATCCCTCGCCCGACGCCGTCGCCAGCATCGCGGCCTGGATCAAGGAATCCGGCCTCGACAACATCCTGTCGCCGCTCGTCATCGACGCGACCGCGCCGGACTGGCCGCTTGAAGCAGCCGACGCGATCCTCTGCATCAACATGATCCATATCGCGCCCTGGGCCGCGGCGGAGGGGCTGTTCCGGGCGGCGGGGCGCCTCCTGCAGCAGGGGCAGCCGCTCTATCTCTACGGCCCCTATCGCCGTTCAGACCGGCCCTTGGAACCGGGCAACGCAGCCTTCGACGAGAGCCTGCGCAGCCGCGACCCGGCCTGGGGCCTGCGCGATCTCGACGCCGTTGCAGCGCTTGGCTCGATCCACGGCTTTGACGGGCCAGAGATCGTCGAAATGCCCGCGAACAATCTCAGCGTGATCTTCAGGAAGATCTGAGTGCCGGGCCGCGCGTCATGTCGCAAGTGGGAATCACGGCGGCCAAGATGGTGCGGACGGCGGGACTCGAACCCGCAAGCCTTTGAAGGCGCAAGATTTTAAGTCTCGTGCGTCTACCAGTTTCGCCACGTCCGCGAGCCGCACAGCGATAGCGGGCGGGCGCAGCCGGCGCAAGCCTTACGGATCGCGCTCCAGCCGCGCTGGTGCTCAATGCCGGCGGGCGGGCTTGTACCACTCGACCCCGTCGGGATCGACATAGAGCCCCGGCTTCACATCCGAGCCGATCGCCTTCTCTTCCATCGGCACGCGCACCGTATCGTCGCGGTCACCGCGCTTGATATAGGGCGCAGCACCCTGGCCGGGATGGCCATGCGCGCCGCGCCCGGCGCTGCTGGCCTGCCCGATGATGCCGCGCCGCCCGGCGACCTTGTCCTGCAGTTCCGTCACCGGGCGCCCGGCGAACGCCACCTTGGCCGTGCCTTCGACCACCGGCACCGCCCGACGCGACGCACCCTCGCCGGTGATGCGCAAACCAATGAAGCGCGGCACATAGCTCGCTCCCCCCTTGCCGAAGGATTCCCAGCCGCCGGCCGAGACCATCTGCGCCCCGCAGCGCTTGTGATTGCGCTCGCATGCCGCGCGCGAGCCGTAGCGCGGCGCCGCCTGCTCGAACTCGGCGCGGGCATTGCGATAGGCGAACTCACATTGCTCCATCGTCAGCTTGCCGGCCTCGACGCATTCGTCGCGGCGCACATAGAGCGCGGTCTGCGCCTGAGCCGCGAGATCGGACGGCCCGGCGAGCGACAAGGCGGGCGCAAGAGTGGCGACGCGCAAAAGCGCCAGAGCGGAACCCGAAATCATCATTCGGCGTAATAGGATGACGATTGTGGCCATAAGGCAGCGGAGCGGCCTCACAGCAGGGAACGCCGCGACGCCGCGAGCTCCCGTGTCGAGCCGTAGTCGATCTTGCCGTTGCCGAGCACGGGGATGGCCTGCGTCACCAGGATCGCGCGCGGCACCCACAATTCCGGAAAGCCCTGCTGCTTTGCAGCCTCCAGCAGCGCGGCGCGGTCGGCCTGGGGTGTCTCGGTGACGAGCACGAGCTGCTCGCCCTTGCGCGCATCCGGCAGCGCCACGACGACATGGTTCTGGTCCGGCCAGATCTTGGCGACCATGGTCTCGACCGCCGCGAGCGACACCATTTCGCCGCCGAGCTTGGCGAAGCGCTTGGCCCGGCCGCGGATCGCGACGAAGCCGTCCTCGATCACGACGATGTCGCCGGTATCGTGCCACCCGCCTTCCGGCGGGATGATGCGGCCGGGCTGGTCGGGGTCGAGATAGCCCGCCATGACGTTGGGCCCGCGCACGGTGAGGCGCCCGCCCTCATGGATGCCCTCGACCGGCTCCAGCTTGGCCTCGATGCCGGGCAGGAGCTTGCCGACGGTGCCCTCGCGGATCGCCGCCGGCGTGTTGACGGCGAGGACCGGCGAACACTCGGTGCAACCGTAGCCTTCGAGGATCGTGGTGCCGTAGGGCTCCCACATCCGCTTCGTCTCGGCCTTCACGCGCTCGGCGCCGGCAACGACATAGCGCACGCTGCCGAGATCGTTCTTTTCCGCAGCGCGGGCGTACCCTTGGAGGAACGTATCGGTGGCGAGCAGGAAGGTCGCCTTCATGTCGCCGATCAGCTTCGGCACCTGCTTGTAGTGCAGCGGGCTCGGATAGAG
>SEEM01000105.1 GCA_004144595.1 Hyphomicrobiales bacterium | reverse complement strand
GCGAGCGATTTCGTCGCACCCGAGATATTGCCGCGATGTACGAGCGGGATGACAGTATAGGACTGCACCAGCATGTCGTTCATCTTCCGTGCGAGTTCGGCGCGTGCCTCGATTCCGTCGGTCCTGCGCAAGGTCTTCGACAGGCCATCGTAGTCCTGCGAGCAATAGCGCGGCATGTTGCTACCCTGCCATTGCGTGGCCGGGGAGGGGATTGCAGCGCAGGTCCACTTGTTCAGGTAGGGTTCCTGGTCGAGGCCCTTCGAGTTGTCGGTATACATTTCGATATCGGCGTAAAATTTCTGGCGTGTATCCGGATTTCCGGCATCGCCGCCGAAGAAGACCGATGCACTGACATTGCGAAGATCGACCGCGACGCCGAGCACCTTCCAGTACTCCTTCAACATGGCCTGGGTATCCTGTCGGACGCCGCTGGTCGAGGTCAGGAAAGACAGTCGCAGCTTCTGCCCATCTTTCTCGCGGATGCCGTCGGCGCCTGGCTTCCAGCCGGCCTCGTCCAGCAAGGCCTTGGCCGCCGCGACGTTCGGCTTCAGGCAGCCGTCATTCGCCGTAGAGACATATTGGGCGGGTGCCGGCACGACATTGCAGCTTGGTTTGCCCTGATCGCCATAGAGAACCTCCGCAATCTCGGCCCGGTCGACGGCGAGCGAGAGCGCTTTGCGAACGCGGATATCGCTCAGGATCTTGTTCGGGCCGCCCGCCGCGGTCGAGCGCTTGTCGCCCAGATCCGACGACGGATCGGTCAGGTTCAGGAACAGGAATTCGACCATCGTGCCGTGGGCCGTCACCGGCCGTGCCTTGCCCGTGGAGGTGAGCTTCGCCATGACGTCGGGCGCCAGCATCAGATTCCAGGCATAATCGGTTTCGCTCGTCTCGAAGACGGCCCGCGCCGAGGACATCGGGTCTCCGCCGCCCTTGATCGTCACGCTGGAGAAATGCGGCTTGCCGGCTTCGCGATAGGCTGTGTTCATCGTGTAGATGACGACGTCGTTCGGCTTGAACTCCTTGACCTTGTAGGGGCCGGTGCCGATCGGCGCGAAGTTCTGCGCAGTGCAGGAAGCGATCTTGGCGCCCATGCAGTCCTTGAACTGCGCCTCCTGCAGCACCGGCGTCGTCGAGCTGACGAAGGGCACATAGGGGTAGGGTGTCGGCTGGGCGAACTGGATTTCGATGGTCAAGTCATCCTTGGCCAGGATGTCCTTGACCCCATCGAACGAGTTCGAGGCGGCGCAGCCAGCGCCCGGCGCGGTGCAGTATTTCCAGGTGAAGATCACGTCCTTTGCGGTGAAGGCGCTGCCATCGGCCCATTTGACGCCGGGGCGCAGCTTCCAGGTGATCATCGTCGTGTCGGCCGAGATGCCGCCATTCTCCTTGGTCGGAATTTCTGCCGCCAGCAACGGCACCAGCGTGCCCTGCGGATTGAAGCGCGCGAGCGGCTCGACGACGAGTGCCGCCGCGTCGACCTCTTTGCCGATCCCGGACAGATAGGGGTTCATCGTCGAAGCGGCCTGCCAATAGAGGATCTTGAGATCCCCATCCGAGCCTCGCTCGGCATGGGCGGCGAAGGGCAGCAGCGCAAGCGCAGCCGTGATCAGGAACTTTGCCATGCTCATTCCGTCTTCTCCTGTGGCGGGCTCGGTCGATCCATGCTGCGGGCCGGGGACATTCCGACATGCATTGATTGTTGTAACATACTGTGCAAGATGCCTGAATTAAGTCAATATGTAACAAAGAATACAGGAATGGCTGCGCCCGCACTTTTCGACAGGATCCGCACCGAAGCCCGGTCGACAGCCGAGCGGAAGGTTGCCTCGATCCTGCTCGAAGGCTATCCGACGCGGGCCCTCGCGACGGTCGAGGTGCTGGCGAAACAGGCCTCGGTGAGCGCGCCGACCGTGCTGCGCTTCCTCGCCAAGATCGGCTTCTCCCGCTTTGCCGATTTCCAGGCCGCAGCGATCGCCGATGTCGAGCGCCAGCTGGGGTCACCCCTGAACAATATTCGCGCCGAGGCCTCGTCGGAGCCTCCCGAGCATATCTACCAGCGCACCCTGCTGATGCAGGCAGACGCGCTGCAGGTCGCGGCCGGCCAAGCGATGCCGGCGGAATTCGATGCTATCGTCGATCTGCTGGTATCTCCGCGCGCGACGATCAAGCTGCTCGGCGGACGCTACAGCCAGAACCTCGCACAGCGCCTGGCGACACAGCTCGGCCAGTTGCGGCCGAGCGTGGCGTTCACCCCTCTCATGCTGGGCTTCGCCTATGACGCGCTCGTCGACGCCGGACCACAGGACGTCTTCGTCATCTTCGACTACCGCCGCTACCAGAGCGAGCTTTTGACCTTCGCTCGCGAGGTCCGGCGCAGCGGCGCGCGGATCTGCTTGTTCACGGACATATGGCGGTCCCCCATCGCGGAGTATGCCGACGCTGTGCTGACCTCTCCCGACGCCTCGACCTCGCCTTTCGGCTCTCGCGTCGTCGCGACCGCCCAGATCGAGGCGATCGTCGCCGCCGTCAGCCAGCGCTGTCGCGATTGGAGCAGCGACCGGCTCGCCCGGATCGAGGAGCTGCGCAAGCTCGGCGCGGCCGAGACGCCCGCCAAGGAAAGCTGACCGTCCATGCATGCCAATCCGCCGATCGTGCTGAACCCGCAAGGTTGCTTGCCCGGGTTGATCGCGGTCGATCATGCCGGCCGCTCGATACCGGCCGGGCTCGGCAATCTCGGTCTCGCGCCGGCCTGGCAGGAAAGCCATCATTTTTGTGATCTCGGCGTGGGCGAGCTTGCCCGTGACCTGGCGAGCCGGATCGACGTGCCTATCGTGCTCTGCGACGTCAGCCGCCTCGTCATCGACGTCAACCGCTGGGTCGACGACCCGCGCTCCATCCCCGTGGCCCTTGAAGGCACCCCGATCGCGATCAACGAAGCGCTGTCGGCCGCCGATCGGGAGGCGCGTCAGGACGCCGTCTTCTGGCCCTATCACAGGCTGCTGGCTGAAATCTGGGCGCGTCAGACCGCGTGTCATGAGCGCCCCTTCTTCTTCGCGCTGCATAGCTGCACTCGCGTTTTCGATGGCCTGCATCGCCCTTGGGACGGCGGCACGATCTGGCATGACGACGATACCTTGTCGCGCCATCTGCTGCGTCATCTCGGAGCGGAGAGGGGCCTCGTCCTGGGCGACAACCAGCCCTATTCCGGCCGCAACGGCGTCTACACGGTGGACTGGCACAGCTATGGCACGGGCCTTCCGGCTTGCGGCTTCGAGGTGACGAACGATCTTCTCGAAACCGGGCCGGGCCGGGCCCGCTGGGCCAGCCGCCTGGCCGATGCGCTGACAGCCGCCATCCACGAGGGAGTCGCCGCATGACCCCGTTCTCTTCCGAGCCGCCCTATGCGCTGACTGCCGCAGCTGCGCCGGCGACCGAGCGTCTCGCCGGCACGCGCGAGGTCGACATGCTGCTGGTCGGCGGCGGCTATGGCGGCCTGCTGACCGCGATCGAGCTGGCCGAGGCGGGCGCGCGTGTCGCCGTGATCGAAGCACGGGGCATCGGCGCCGGCGGCTCGGGGCGCAACCACGGCCAATGCATTCCGGTGTTCCGCTATCTCGATCCCGCGCTGCTGCCGAAGAAAGGCGTCCACCTTCTCGCTGAGGCAGGAGCGCGGGTTTTCAATCGCATCGCACGGCACGACCTGCATTGCGAGGCGATCCAGAAGGGCACGCTCAGCGCGGCCTATAACGACCGGACGCTGGCTGCCACGCGGGCGGCACAGGCAAAATACGCAGGCTACGGCAAGACCGATCGTTATCTCGACGCGGGTGAGATCGCCGAATTGACCGGCACCCGCGCGTTCCTGGGTGGGTGGGTCCATCGGGAGGGCGGGCATATCAACCCACTCGGCTATGCGCGCGAACTGGCCCGCTTGGCGCTGTCGCTCGGGGTCGAGATTTTTACCGACAGCCCGATGACCGGATTCTCGCGCAGCGGCGGCCGCTGGTGCGTTGGGACGCCCGAGGGCGAAATCCGCGCCAAGGCTGTCGGCCTCACGACCGATGCTTACTCGACTGCCGCGGTTCCGGGAGCGGTGAAGCAGGGCTTCTTCCCGTTGACGAGCTATGCCGTCGCGAGCCGTCCGCTGACAGCCGAAGAGCGTGCCGGGGTCATGCCCTCGGGAATGAATTTCGGCGACACCCATCACGACCCGATGTTCTTCCGCATCGACGCCTCCGGACGGATCATCACAGGTGGCCTACAGGAGCCCGGCCGCGGCCGTCGCTTCGACTATACCGCCGCCTTCATGACCCGACGGCTGGCAAGGATCTGGCCCGTCCTCGCGGGGCTGGACTGGGAGTTCATGTGGACCGGCACCGTCAGCATGGCCCTGGACCAGACGCCATCGATCCAGCGTCTCGACGACGGGCTGTGGTCGCTTTCGGGCTGGTCCGGCCGTGGCGTGCCGACTTCGGCGGCTCTGTCCGTCGCCTTCGCCCGGACCCTGGAAGATCCTGCTGCGGGGCTCGACTGGTGGCCCCAGCGACAGCCGCCGCGGGTCATTGCCGGTGCGCTGCTGGGCCGGCTGGTGCAGTTGTGCCGCGGCCCGTTCAATCAGCTGCGGGACCGGCTTGAGGCTGAGCCTCGCGCCTGACGAAAGCTCCTGATCAGCGCGCTCGGGCGCGCGGGTCCATCGCGTCGCGCAAGCCGTCGCCGATATAATTGACCGACAGCACGGTCAGCGAGATCGCGATGCCGGGCAGGATCACCCGCAGCGGATAGAGCTGAATCTGGTCGACCGCATCGTAGAGCAGACGTCCCCAGGTCGGGAAATCCGGCGGGAAGCCGAGCCCAAGGAACGAGAGCGAACTTTCTGTAATGATCGCGCTCGCAATGCCGAGCGTGGCCGAAACGAGGATCGGCGACAACACGTTGGGCAGGATGTGGCGCAGGATCATCTTGCCGCGCCGGGTGCCGATCGACCGGGCCGCGAGAACGAATTCGCGCTCCTTCAAGGTCAGCACCTCGCCGCGCACGAGGCGCGCCGTGTGCATCCAGCTCGTGCCGCCGATCGCTGTAACGATCAGCAGAAAAATCCCGGTCTCCGCGCCGAGCCATTGCGACAGTGGCTCGCGGAACAGCATCGACATGACCAGGAGCAGCGGCAGCAGCGGAAGCGCCAGGAACAGGTCGGTCAACCGCATCAGGATCCCGTCGAGCCCGCGCAGGAAACCCGCGAAAACCCCAACCAGCGTGCCCAGCACCAGCGAAAGCCCCATCGCCGTCATGCCGACTGTCAGCGAGACCCGACCACCCGCGATCAGGCGCGCCAGCATGTCGCGCCCGAGATGGTCGGTGCCGAGCGGGTGATCCAGCGACGGACCCTTGTTGCGCATGCGCAGCGAGATTGCCGTGGGATCGAGATGCCACAGCCAGGGGCCGACGACGACCGCCAGCAGGATCACGCCGAGGATGCCGACGCCGATCATCGCACCGCGATGGCTGCGGAACTGGCGCCAGACGTCGCGGGCGTGGCTGGAGCGCCGGGGGGGAGCCGTCGCGACGATCTCAGTCATAGCGGATTCTCGGATCCAGAATGCCGTACAGGATATCGGCCACCAGGTTGAACAGCACGATCAGCGCCGCGAAGATGAAGGTCAGGGTCTGCACCATCGGCACGTCGTTGGCCTGGATCGACGAGATCAGCAATTCGCCGATCCCGTTCACCTTGAAGACCTGCTCGGTGATGATGGCGCCGCCGAAAATCTGCGGCACGCCCATGGCGATCACGGTTACGACCGGGATCATCGAGTTTCTGAGCACATGGACCAGCACCACCACCCGTTCGCTCAGGCCATTGGCGCGGGCGGTGCGGACATAGTCCTGACGCAGGTTGTCGAGCATCGAAGCCCGCATGAACCTGCTGATCTGGCTGGCATTGTAGAGCGCGAGCACCATCACCGGCAGTACCATCTGACGGATCTGCGCCAAAAAGCTGTCCCAGTTCGTCACGCGCAGTGTCGTGTCGTACAGCGAGGGAAACCAGCCCAGTTCGACCGAGAAGATCACGATCAGCAGCACGCCGGTGAAGAAGGTCGGCACCGAAAAGCCGATCATCGACAGGAAGGTTCCGACCTGGTCGAACCAGCTATGCTGCCTATAGGCCGAGAGAATGCCGATCGGCAGCGCGATGGCGATCCCCACCAGGTAGGCAAGGCCCACGACCCATAGCGTCTGCGGCAGGCGCAGCGCGATGATGTCGGCAACGGGCGCGCGCGACTGCCACGAAACCACGCGCTGGCTGTCGCCTGCCAGGTTCAGCCCGAACAGCGTGTCGATGATATGCAGCGGCTCGATCCAGAAGAACTGCTTGAGCCACAGGAGATAGCGCAGCATCAGGGGGTCGCCGAGGCCGAGTGACTGGCGCATCTTCTCCTTCACCTCAGGCGGAATCGTCAGCGGCAGCTGCGCCATCGGGTCCCCGGGCGCGAGGCCGAGCAGCAGGAAGATGACCAGGCTGATGAGCAGGAGCGTCGGGATCGCCACCAGCAAGCGGCGCAGGGTGTAATGGAGCATCGAGGAGCCCTAGCAGCCTGGCAGTGCGCGGCGGGGGCGACCGCCCGCGGTGCGGCATGTGACGTCCTGATCCATCCTGAAGCACCTGTCTCGATCATCAGATTATGTAAAATAGATTGCAAACATGCGATCTGACAGTCAACATGTAACAAATAATACTTTTTTAGAGACAGGTCCGCGCCTCGCCGGATGCTCGCCTCCGGCTGCGCCGTAACCTGTACGTCGATGGAATGGCCGGGTCAGTGCCCGGGAGGTTGCGATGCTCGATATGCCCCATGCTCCTCAGGCATCCGGCCTGCAACCGCGCGATGCGCTCGTATCGATCGCAGGGCTGCGCGTCGAGTTCGAGACCCATGCCGGCCCCGTCGTCGGCGTCCGCGACGTCAGCTTCGACATCGCTCCCGGGGAGTGCGTCTGCGTCGTCGGCGAATCCGGCTCGGGCAAGTCGGTCTCGGCTCTGTCGCTGATGCGGCTGGTCGAATTCGGCGGCGGCCGCATCGCGGGAGGAGAGTTGCGCTTTCGCCAGGCCGACGGACGCGTGATCGATCTCGTCCGGGCCGATCAGGCGACGATGCGCGCGATCCGTGGCGGCCAGATCGGCATGGTCTTCCAGGAGCCGATGACGGCGCTGAATCCGGTCTTCACGATCGAGCGTCAATTGGTCGAGGTCATCCTGACGCATCGGCGGATCCCGGCCGCTGCGGCGCGCGCCCGCGCTCTGGACCTGCTGACGCAGATGCAGATCAGCGAGCCGGAGCGCCGCCTGAAGCAATATCCGCATGAGCTGTCGGGCGGCATGCGCCAGCGCGTGGTCATCGCCATGGCGATGGCGTGCGAGCCGCGCCTGCTGATCTGCGACGAGCCGACCACCGCGCTCGACGTGACGATCCAGGCCGAGATCCTCGCCCTGATCGACAAGCTCAAGCGCGAGACCGGAACGGCCGTGCTGTTCATCACCCACGACATGGCCGTGGTCGCCCAGATGGCCGATCGGGTCGTGGTGATGTATCGCGGCGACAAGGTCGATGAAGGCCCGGTCGAGGCGATCTTCGCCGATCCCCGGCACCCTTACACGCGCGCATTGCTGGCCGCCGTGCCCAGGCTCGGCGAGATGCGCGGCACGACCCTGCCTGCGCCGATGCGCGGCTTCGGGGCCGGCGACGGGCCGGTCCCCGCGGCTGCTGCACAGGTCGTCAAGGCGCCTCGCACGGAAGGAGGACCGCTTCTCGACGTGCGCCACCTGCGCACGCGGTTTCCGGTCCGGAAAGGGCTGCTGCGCCGCACGATCGCCAATGTCCATGCGGTCGAGGATGTCAGCTTCACCATCGGCCATGGCGAGACGCTCAGCCTCGTCGGCGAGTCCGGCTGCGGCAAATCGACCTGCGGGCGCTCGATCCTGCGTCTCGTCGAGCCGCTATCGGGGGAGATCGTTCTGGACGGACAGGACGTGCTCGCCCAGACGGCGCAGGGCATGCACGGGCTGCGCCTGAAGATGCAGATGATCTTCCAGGACCCCTATGCGAGCCTCAACCCGCGGATGCGTCTGTTCGATCAGGTGGCCGAGCCGCTGCGCAATTACGGGCTGCTGTCGGGACAGGGGCTGCACCGGCGCGTGGCTGAGCTGTTCGACCGTGTGCGACTGCCTGCCGGCTTCATCGATCTGTACCCCCACGAGCTGTCCGGCGGCCAGCGACAGCGTATCGCCATCGCCCGCGCGCTTGCGCTGGGGCCGAAGCTTCTCGTTGCCGACGAGGCCGTGTCGGCGCTCGACGTGTCGGTGCAGGCGCAGGTGCTGAACCTGCTGATGGAACTGCAGGCGGACTTGGGAATCGCGTGCCTGTTCATCAGCCACGACATGTCCGTCGTCGAGCGGATCAGCCATCGGGTGGCGGTAATGTATCTCGGCCGTATCGTCGAGATCGGCCCGCGCGCTGCGATCTTCGAGAATCCGCAGCACCCCTACACCC
>SEEM01000303.1 GCA_004144595.1 Hyphomicrobiales bacterium | reverse complement strand
CCACGACATGTCCGTCGTCGAGCGGATCAGCCATCGGGTGGCGGTAATGTATCTCGGCCGTATCGTCGAGATCGGCCCGCGCGCTGCGATCTTCGAGAATCCGCAGCACCCCTACACCCGGGCTCTTCTGGCTGCGGTGCCTATTGCCGATCCGGCACGCCGGACCGCTCACAGCCTGACTGGCCATCCGGTGCTGCGCTCCCCGATCCACCCCGCCGATCATGTTCCGGCGCCGTCGCTCTACACGGAAGTCGCCGCCGGTCATCTTGTGCTCGAGGCGCCGAGCGACCCAGCTGAAGCCCATTCCGTTCAGGTTGGCCCCTAAGGGATCGGACTGAATATCGTATTCAGCCCGATACTCTAGCGCTTTGACTTTGCATCGGCTTTTTCAGAAAGCCGCGTGCCACGTTTTGTGGAGCCGACGAGGTCGGGTTTTGGCTGCGAGACAGGTCCCGCCCCAGCGCTCAGTTCATGCAGCGCGCTTCCAGCGCGTCGACGAAGGAGCGGTCCCATTTTCCATCGCGGATCGCCTGGATCGTGGCCTCTTCCTTGGCATGCTGGGCAAGTGCCGCGGTGATGGTCGCTTCGGCGAGCTCGGGCGGAAAGGCAAGCAGCCCGTCCTGGTCGCCGACGATGATGTCGCCCGGCCGCACGACCATGCCGCCGATATTGACCGGCACGTTGATCTCGCCAGGACCGTCCTTGTAGGGGCCGCGATGATTGACGCCGCGCGCATAGACCGGGAAGCTGCGGGCTCCGATCTCGGCGATGTCGCGGATCGCGCCGTCAACCACCATGCCGGCAAGTCCCATGGTCTCGCCACCGAAGGCCATGATCCCTCCGAAGACGGCATTGGTCAGGTCGCCGCCGGCATCGATCACCATGACGTCGCCGGGCCGGCAGAAATCATAGGCCCGCAGCGACGAGAGATTATCTCCTCCCCGAGTCTTGACGGTCACGGCCGTGCCGGCCATCGGCGCGGGCTTGTGATAGGGCCTCAGGCCGACGCTGCCGCGATTGCGGTGAAGGTTGTCGCTGAGAAGGGCGACCGCGATCCCCCGGATCCGCTCGATGATCTTCGGATCGACCTGCGGGGCAGACGGATTCTTGATGAGGCCTGAAGACATGATTCTGCTTCCTTCGATGGTGAGGGTGGTTGTCGGGACGGGATGTTCGGGACTTGCGCTCAGGGCTTGATGCCGTAGGCGGTGAGCACGTCCTTCTGCTGCGCGGGCGTGATCATCTCGTTGGAGCCGACATGGCGCGGCGACCTGGCCGGACAGGGCAGTTCGGTCGGCGCCTGGACATGGGGAACGCCGCCCATCTTGCAGAGCAGCACCGCAGCATCATGCCTAAGCATTGGGATCGTTCCCCGTCGCCGCTGCCGGCGCGAACCGCAGCCTTTCGTCCCATCGCGTCCTGCGCATGATCGATCCTGCCTTTGCCTGTGTTTCGTCAGCGGGCCGAGAGCGCGACCGGGCCGAGCACTCCGATCCGAGCCTGACAATCCCTCGTGCCTTCGAGGCTGACGGGGCCCAGCCTGGCCCCGGTGATCACCACGTCCCCGGCCTTGAGCGGCGCGCCGCGCGAAGCGGCATGATCTGCCAGCCAGCACAGCGCCTCCAGTGTCTGTTCGGTGGTGGGAGAGTTGACCTTGAGCGAAACCTCTCGCCCGTCGAGAAAGAGCGCGAACGGAAGCTTGGCGAATTCCAGACCGGACCAGTCGGTCACCGGAGCCCCGAGGATGACGGCAGCACAGCCTTGCAGATCGGCAAGCCGATCCAGATCGGGTGCGCTGTCCGGTACTGCGAAACGGCTGGAGAGAAGCTCGGCCGCGGGGTGCACGCTGGCGATGCGATCGGCGAGGTTTTCCGGGACGAGGGCGCGGCCCTGCTCCAGCGGAGCCGCCTTGAAACGAACGGCGATTTCGACCTCGGCGAGGCAACCATTCAGGAAAGCGGCGTCGAACTGCGCTGGCGCATCGACAAAAAACCGCGCCGGAATGGGCGAGCATCGCGCTTTTCCCTCACGCAAAGGCGAGACCTTCCAGCCGCCATGCGCGCCGACGGCCCGGATGACCGCGTCCTGAACGGCATAGGCCTGCGCCTCGGAAGCGGGCCCGGGTGCAGGCAACGCGGTAAGTCGTGCCCCGCTATCGATGGCCTGCGACAGGGCGGAAGCCGCGGCGTCGACGGGGTTGATGGCCTCATGCATCGTCATCACCGCCAGGAACGCGAGCGA
>SEEM01000034.1 GCA_004144595.1 Hyphomicrobiales bacterium | reverse complement strand
GATGTGTGTGTCGTGCGCCTGGCCGAAGCCTGCGAACTACTCGCCCTTCGAATTTTGCGAGAACGGCGCCAAGGCAACGCTTTGGGAGCTGACCAGCGCGCGTTGCGAGCCGGCGTTCTGGGCCGAGCCTGAGCACACCGTCACGGCATTGCGCGGCTGGTCCGACCACGATCTGGAGATGACCGGCCGCCTGACGCATCCGATGCGGTACGATGCAAGAATCGACCGCTACGTCGCGGTGACCTGGGAGGAGGCTTTCGCAGGCATCGCCGCCGCGTTGAAACTGATCGCGCCCGATGACGCGGTCTTTTACGCCTCGGGCCATGCCGGGCTGGAGGCGTCATATCTGTATGCGTTGCTGGCGCGCGCGTTCGGCACCAACAACCTGCCGCAAAGCTCTAACATGTGCCACGAGACCACCTCGGTCGGCCTGACCAAGGTGATTGGCTCGGCGGTCGGCACCATCGTTTGGGGCGATCTCGAACAGGCTGATGCGTTCTTCTTCTTCGGCCAAAACCCTGGCACCAACAGCCCCCGCTTCCTGCATCCGCTGAAGGCAGCAAAGGATCGCGGTGCGAAGATCGTCACCTTCAATCCGATCATTGAGCAAGGACTAGTGTCTTTCGTCGATCCGCAGAGCCCGGCCGCGATGCTGACCGGCAAAGCGACGACGATCTCCGACCAGTATCACCAGCTCAAGTCCGGCGGCGACATCGCAGCCATGCTGGGCCTGTGCAAATGCGTGGTCGAGGCCGACGATGCGGCCAACATCGCGGGGCGCGCAGAGGTGATCGACCACGCTTTCGTCAAACAACATACGACGGGGTTCGACGACTTCGTCTCCTATTGCCGAAGGACGGACTGGGCCGAGATCGAGCAGGAAAGCGGCCTGAGCGAGGCTGCAATCCGTGACGCGGCTGCGATCTATATCGCGGCCGAACGGGTCATCGGCGTCTACGGCATGGGGCTGACCCAGCATGCCCATGGCTCGCTCAACATCGCCATGTTGGTCAATCTGCTGCTGCTGCGCGGCAATATCGGAAGAGCCGGCGCAGGCTGCTGCCCCGTGCGCGGCCACAGCAACGTCCAGGGCCAGCGCACAGTCGGGATCGCCGAGAAAGCGCATCTGGTGCCGCTCGACAAACTAAAGGCGATGTTTGGGTTCGAGCCGCCGCGCGAGGACGGGATGTCGATCGTCGACGCGGTCGAGGGCCTGATCGCCGGCAAGGTTAAAGCCTTCATCTCGCTCGGCGGCAACCTGCTGCGCGCAGTACCCGACCAGCAGCGCATGGAAATGGCTTGGGCGGGCCAAGAGCTGACCGTGATGGTCTCGACAAAGCTTAACCGCAGCCATCTCTACCCCAGCAAGCACGCCTATATCCTCCCCTGCCTCGGCCGTTACGAGATCGACAGGCAGGCGTGCGGCGAGCAGGTGGTGACGACCGAGGACAGCTTCTCGATGATCAACGCCTCTATCGGGCGTCGCAAGCCGGTTTCGCCCGAGGCGAAAAGTGAACTGGCGATCGTCGCAGGCATCGCCAAAGCGGTGCTGGCTCCCAACGTCAAGCTGCTATGGGACGAGTGGACTGGCGACTACGGTCTCGTCCGCGCCCTGATCGAACAGACCTATCCGGACGACTTCCGTGACTTCAATGCACGGATGTTTGAGGCCGGCGGGTTCTACCGCGGAAACAGCGCGCATGAGCGAATCTGGAAAACCGAATCTGGCAGGGCCGTGTTCACCACGACAGGCGACCTCAACGCGCTCGGTTTCAAGGATGCGCCGGGCCGTTACCGGCTGATCACGCTGCGCTCGAACGACCAGTTCAACACAACGATCTACGGTTATTCGGACCGGTATCGCGGCATCGAGGGGACCCGCGACGTTCTCTTGATGAATCCCGACGACATCGCCGCCGAGGGTCTTACGAATGGCCAGACGGTCCTGATGATCACCGATGTCGAAGATGGAGTAGACCGAAAACTCGGCGGGTTGAAGCTCGTCGCCTACCGCATCCCCCGAGGCACAGTCGCCTCCTATTATCCCGAGTGCAACGTGCTCGTCCCGGTCAGCCACCACGACACACTGTCGAAGACGCCGGCATCGAAATCGGTACCGGTGCGCGTCAAACCTGATTGACCAATTCCGTCGGCTCCCGATGAACAGCGATGCGCGCCGCTCAGCGCGCAATTTCCATAAGGCGTCCACTGGCGAACCCTAACCGCTGATGTCCTCCTTGGTGCGTGGCTCATGCATTGGGCAGCCATTGAAGCGAAACCGCGCCTACATTTTGCTGTCCGGCTTGCGCAGCCGCATGATTGAGCCGAGTGGCCGATGCGCGGCGAGCCCATGCCAAGGGATGAAGGACAAACCGTCGTCGAAGGCCTTAGACTTCGCTTCGCTCCGGGCATCCTGGGGTTGAACGGTCAGGCGTGCCACCGCGACATAAGGACTTTTCTGCTCGGGCAACTGAACTGTCGAATCCTCGACCGGCACCAGAAGAGCGGGAACTCTGTGCGATTCCAGCGGTTTGTGGCGGAGACACAAATGTCAGGAATTGGCCTCATGACCTCCACGACCTTGAAGACACTCTCTCTCGCCATGCTGCTGGGGACCAGCGTCCTGACCCCTGCCCTTGCTCAAACGTCCGTTCCGGCCCCTGCCGCGACGATGACGACGGCAAGCAAGCCCGACGCCGACATGGCCGAAGTGCTATCGGTTCTCGCCGGCCTTGGCGGCAAGCCGATCGAGACGCTCGAGCCAAGCGAGGCACGCAAGCAGCCGACGCCGACCGACGCGGTGATGAAGATCATCAAGGAAAAGAAGATCGAGGTGAAGCCACATGAGGGGCTGAAGATCTCGAACCAGCGCTTCGCCGACATGGGCAACCTCAAGCTGCGCTGGTACGTGCCGGAGAACGCGACCAAGGAATCCAACCTGCCCGTCATCGTCTATTTCCGGGGCGGCGGCTGGGTGATCGCCGATCTCGACGTCTACGACGCGACGCCGTCGGCGCTGGCGAAGAAGACCGGCGCAGCGGTCGTCTCGGTTGATTATCCGATGGGACCGGAGAGCAAGTTCCCCGCTGCCCACGACGAGGCGATCGAGGCCTATAAATACGTGCTGAAGAACGCGCAGGGCTGGGGATACAACCCCGCCAAAATCGCGCTCGTCGGCGAGAGCGCCGGCGGCAACCTGGCGATCAACACCGCCATTGCCGCCCGCGACCAGAACCTGACCAAGCCGGTGGCGGTCATCTCGGTTTATCCGGTCGCGACGACCTCCATGGACACGCCCTCGAAGAAGGAGCAGGCCGCAGCCAAGCCGCTAAACACGCCGATGATGGCCTGGTTCGTGAAGCATGCGACCAACGGAGGCAGCGACATTCAGGACCCGCGGCTGAATCTCGTCGCAGCCAATCTAAAAGGACTGCCGCCGACGACGGTCATCAACGCCGAGATCGATCCGCTCAAGTCTGACGGGGACATGATCGTCGCCAAGCTGAAGGAGGCCGGCGTCGAGACCACCCACCAGCTTTACACCGGCGTGGCGCACGAGTTCTTTGGCATGGACGCGGTTGTCGCCAAGGCGAAGGAAGCGCAGGACTTCGCAGTTGTGCAGATCAAGAAAGGTCTGGGCAACGGCATATGATCCGTGAAACTCAGGGCGGGCGGCGTCAAAGCCGCCCACCTCCGTGCGCGCCCTGAGAACGTAATCTCCAAAGCTTGCCATGGACCGCCGCGCTGCAATTCTGGCAATTGGAAGTACGGCCATGGCCGGCTCGTCCAGTGTTGCAATGTGAGGCGAAATGCCGGTCACCGTCGACCGGATGATCGGAGAGGGCCAGGAAGGCGGGCAGCCGTAGCTGCTTCACGGATACGATGGCGTGACGCGCCAGCCGCAGTATCTCTTTGCAGCTAGTGCCTGTCAGCACAGGGCCAAACTGTTCTTTTCGCCATTACTTCGTATCGACGGGCGATCAGCACACGTCCTATCGCGAGAGCAGCTCGATAGACAGCCCAGTGCGGCGAAGACGACGCGCTATCTGGCTTTTGAGCGGGATTACACCGCCGGTTGGAACGAAAGGAGGTCGCTGCGGTTGACTTTGGCGCACCGAAAGGGGCGCCCGCTTCTCTCATGTGTCGATCGGTTCCTTGCCGCGCGATGCGCCCCTCTTCAGGTGGACGCCGTGCCGACACATCGCTCGCGAGCGCGCCAGTTCTTCCTGATGGCCTGCCAGTTCTGGCGCGGAAATACGCGCACGCGGGCCTGGTTGCTTACGGCAGCCGTCCTGGGCTTCGTCGCGGCACAGATCGTCGTCGCCGTTGGAATCAACTCTTGGAACCGCCGGTTCTTCGACGCGCTTGAAACGCGCGACGCATCCGCCATCTGGGCCGTAGCACTCTGGCTGCCGGGACTCGTCGTCATTGCCGCGTTGGTTTTGTCGGGCCTCGTCGTCAGCCGCATGGTGCTCCAGACGCGATGGCGCGAGTTCGTGACGATACGGCTTGTCGGCTGGTGGGTGTCAGATCAGCGCTATCATCAACTGCAATTCTCCGCGCCAGATCTACCTGCGCCCGAATACCGGATCGCGGAAGACGGCAGGCTGTCGATCGAACCTCTTGTTGAGTTCGTGATCGGGCTAATCACAGCGGCCGTGAGTGCGCTGACCTTCGCCGCGATCCTATGGCGCGTGGCGGGCTCTGCAAGCTTCGAACTCGGCGGCAGGGCGATCGTCATCCCGAGCTATATGGCGTTGGCTGCAGTGGGCTATGCCGCGATTACATCATATGCGGCCTATTTCGCAGGCTGGCCGCTGGTGAAACGCATCAGCGGCAAGAACGAGGCGGAAGCGCGCTTTCGCGCCGAGATGACTCGGTTAAGGGAAAACGCTGAAAGCATCGCCTTGATCCGGGGCGATGCAGACGAACGGGCCTCACTCGTGCAGAACTATCGCCGGGTGGTCTCGGTCTGGTTCGCCCTCATACGCCAGCAGGGCATCGTCGCTCTGGTCCTGAACGCCAATAGTGCGCTCTTCCCGATCGTGCCTCTTTTGCTGAGTGCGCCCAAATACGTTTCAGGCGAAGTCACGCTGGGCGCCGTCATGCAGATCGTCACGGCCTTCATGGCGGTGCAGGCGGCACTGATCTGGTTCGTCGACAACTTTCTGCGGCTGGCCGAATGGTTCGCGTCCGTCGCTCGCGTCGATGAATTGCAGGAGGCTCTAGAACGCCTCGACGCCGCCGCGACCATCCCTTCCGGTCGAAGGGTCGGGATGGGCCGGAGCATCGATAAGAGCATCCACATTCACCGGCTGTCGCTTGCCCATAGCGACGGAAGCCCACTCCTCGCCGAAACCTCCCTGATGATCGACCGAGGCGACCGCGTCCTGATCGGCGGCGAGAGCGGTGCCGGCAAAAGCACGCTGATCCGGGCTCTCGCCGGGCTCTGGCCTTGGGGCGGTGGCTCGATCGACTTTCCCGCAGGACAGTCGATCGCCTTCATTCCGCAGAAGCCCTACCTGCCGCTGGGCTCCTTGCGCACCGTTTTGCTCTATCCCGATGCCGGCCGCCCGACCGCAGACGCGCCGATCCTCGCGGCCATGCAGCGTTGCGGCCTAGGCGGTATGGGCCATCGTCTCGACGATGTCGCAGCCTGGGACCGGGTACTGTCGGGAGGGGAGCGCCAACGTGTCGCGTTCGCCCGCCTGCTCCTGCAGAGACCCGACATCGTCGTCATGGACGAGGCGACGTCGGCGCTGGACGAGGACAGCCAGACCTCCCTGATGCGCCTCTTCGGAGAAGAGCTTCGCGACGCGACGGTCATCAGCGTCGGCCACCGCGCCAGCCTCGACCACTTTCACGACCGCAAGATCACGATCACAAAAACGATCGGCGGCGCCACGTTGACCTCGTCGAGAATTCCACACGGATCGCGGCGCGGCATCATTCAACAGCGTACGGACTTCGCTGTCGATCCTTAGCGCTCGCCAACGCAAGCCCACGCGCCATTTTTCTCAATGAGAACAGTCGACCAATCGATTAATTAAGTGCGTCAATAGCAAAAGACGCAATGCGATAAAAATATCATCCGCTAAATACTGACGATTACGGCGATTGCCATTGCCGAGCTTGGAACTTTTAAAGGCTTGCGCGGGTTCCGAAGCCAGGTTCCGCATCTCGCGGAAGCCTTCGTGAAAATTGCAGACCGATGCTGCTGTCAGGCGCGAACCTGCAGTGCGGACCCTGTGCCGCCTGCCCGAGCTTCGATGCACGATCCGGCAGGACAGGAGCGGCAGTTGCGTATCGGGATCATCGCTCACCTCAAGCACGCCATCCGGGAGCCCTTCGCCGGCGGGCTGGAAATGCACACCTCCATGCTGCAAGGCGCTTTGCAGCGTCGAGGTCACGACGTGACGATTTTTGCCTCGTCGCGCTCCGAACCCGGGGTCTGCGTCGAGGCGATCTGCGACGAGACCTCCCTGCTGGACATCGGCTGCGCCGAGGCGCCCGACAAGGCCTTCTTCCAGGAACACCACGCCTATCTGTCGCTGATGAACGCGCTGCGAAGCCGACCCTTCGACCTAATCCACAACAACTCTCTGCATTACCTGCCCGTCGCCATGGCCGATGCGCTGCCGATGCCCATGGTGACGACATTGCACACGCCGCCCTTCGCATGGCTGGAAAGCGGCGTGCGGCTGTGCAAGGCGCCGCATGCGACCTTCGTTGCCGTTTCGGAGTCGATCCGCCGCTCCTGGAGCCGTGTCGCGCCCGTCCACCACGTCATCATGAACGGCATCGACCTCGACCGCTTCGTATGCCATGTAGAGCCGGCTCAGGAGCCTTACTGGGTCTGGTACGGGCGGATTGTGCCCGAAAAGGGCGTACACCACGCCATCGCCGCTGCCGGGCTGGCTGGCGCGAAGCTCCTCATCGCCGGTCCGATTTCCGACGAGGATTATTTTGACCGCAAAGTCGGCCCTCAGCTGAACGACCGTATCATTTATCTCGGCCATCTGCCGCATGTCGAACTCGCGGCGATCATCGGCGGATCACGCGCCTTTCTATGTACGCCGTGCTGGGAGGAGCCTTACGGCCTCGTCGTTGCCGAAGCACTGGCCTGCGGCGTTCCCGTGGCGGCCTTCGCCCGCGGCGCGATTCCCGAACTGCTGGACGCCGCCACCGGTGTCCTCGCGATTCCCGACGATCCGGCTTCGCTGGCACAGGCGGCACTCGTAGCCGAAACGCTCAATCGACAGGCCTGTCGCGCTCATGCCGAACGGCGCTGCGACGCCGAGCGCATGATCAACGAATACGAGGCGCTTTACCTCAGCATGATCGACGCCGCCGCGCCGTCATTACCCGAAACGCAATTCGCCGCTTGAATCCAACCCTCTCGACGCAAGGATCTGCACCCATGGCCCGCTCACCGCGAGACGACTCGACGACAACCAAAGCCAAGCAGGGCAATGGCGGCGAACTGCATCAGACGGCATCCGCGCCCGACGCCCGTATAACGACCAACCACGGCGTCCCCGTAAGCGACAATCAGAACTCGCTGAAAGCCGGGAGCCGCGGGCCGACGCTGCTCGAGGACTTCGTGCTGCGGGAGAAGATCCAGCATTTCGACCATGAGCGCATCCCGGAGCGCATCGTCCATGCCCGCGGCTCGGCCGCGCATGGCTATTTCGAGCTGACGGACTCGCTGGCCGAATTCTCGCGCGCCAAGATCCTGACCGAAGTCGGGGTCAAGACCGAACTCTTCACGCGCTTCTCGACTGTCGCCGGCGGCGCGGGCTCAGTCGATACTCCCCGCGATGTGCGCGGATTCGCGGTGAAATTCTACACCAAGGAGGGCAACTGGGACCTCGTCGGCAACAACATCCCGGTCTTCTTCATCCAGGATGCGATCAAGTTCCCCGACCTGATCCATGCGGTGAAGATGGAGGCCGATCGCGGCTATCCGCAGGCTGCCAGCGCTCACGACACGTTCTGGGACTTCATCGGGCTGATGCCGGAATCGACCCATATGATCATGTGGGCGATGTCGGACCGGACGATCCCGCGCTCGCTGCGGATGATCGAAGGGTTTGGCGTCAATACATTCCGCCTGCTCAACGACAAGGACGAGCCGACGCTGGTTAAGTTCCACTGGCGGCCCAAGCTCGGCACGCAGTCGACCTGCTGGGACGAAGCGGTGAAGATCGCCGGTGCCGACCCCGATTATCATCGCCGCGATCTCTACGAGGCGATCGACAAGGGCGACTTTCCCGAATGGGAGTTCGGCGTCCAGCTTCTGACCCAGGCCGAAGCCGACGCGCTGCCCTTCGACATCCTCGACGCAACCAAGCTAATCCCCGAGGAACTAGTGCCGATCCGGGTGATCGGCCGCATGGTCCTGAACCGCAACCCGGACAATTTCTTCGCCGAGACCGAGCAGGTCGCCTTCCTGCCGACGAACATGCCGCCCGGCATCGACGTCTCGGAGGATCCGCTGCTTCAGGGGCGGCTGTTTTCGTACCAAGACACGCAGCTGTCGCGGCTGGGCACCGTCAACTTCCATCAGATCCCGATCAACAAGGCCAAGGGCTGCCCCTTCCAGAACCTGCAGCGCGACGGCCAGATGCAGACGCAGGTGTTCAAGGGCCGGGCCAATTACGAGCCCAACAGCCTGTCCGAAGCCGGCGAGGATGGCGGCCCGCGCGAGGCCCCCGTCGAAGGCTTCCGCACAGCGGCGGTTCCGCTCGAGGAGCACAAGGTCCGCCTGCGGGCTGAGAGCTTCGCCGACCATTACAGCCATGCCCGGCTGTTCTTCAGCTCACAGAGCGAGATTGAGCAGGCCCATATCGCCACGGCGCTTGTTTTCGAGCTGTCCAAGGTCACACTCGAACATGTCCGCAACCGGGTTATGGCCAATCTCGTCAATGTCGACGAGACGCTGGCGCAGCGTGTTGCCGACGGGCTCGCCATGGCGTTGCCGAAAGCCTCCCAGTCCGCCGTGACGCCGGTCGATATGGACGCCTCGCCGGCACTCAGGATCGTCGGCAAGTACCCCGAGACGCTCAAGGGCCGCAGCGTCGGCATCCTGGTCTCCGACGGCGCGGACGGCACGATCGTCGCCGGGCTCAAGGCGGCCGTGGAAGGCGAAGGCGGAACGGTCAAGATCGTGGCGCCCAAGATCGGCGGCGTGACGCTCAAGGGCGGCAAGGCGCTGAGAGCGGACGGCCAGCTTGCAGGCACCCCATCCGTCATCTTCGACGCGGTAGCCTTGGTGCTGTCTGAGGCTGGCTGCGCGGAACTGATGAACGAAGGTGCGGCGATCGACTTCGCCAAGGACGCCTTCGGGCACCTCAAGGCGATCGGCCACAGCACCGAGGCCAAGCCGCTGCTCGACAAGGCAGGCGTCAAGTCCGACGACGGCATTGTCGAGCTCGGCAAGGCGCTCGATGCCTTTCTGACCCCAGCACGCACGCGGCAATGGGCACGTGAGCCCGGCGTCCGCATGCTGACCTGAAGGCGATGGTCGGTGATGGTGACCCGGCTGTGAAACGGCCCATGACGGCTCGTCTGCCGTTCTGCGTCTGCGTTCCCGCGCGCAACGAGGAGGAGCGCCTGCCGCGCCTGCTTGAGGCGCTGGCGCAGCAGGATGTTGCGGGCCTGGTCCCGGTTGCCATCTGCCTCAACAACTCAACCGACCGGTCGGCGGAGGCGATCGCGGGTATCGCCGAGCGCCATCGCGGTCGGCTGGCGATCGGGCTTGACATCGTCTCCTTCGCGCCCGACCTCGCCCATGTTGGCTCGGCCCGTGCCTCCGCGATGATCGCAGGCCTCGAACAGCTCGGCGACAAAGCCGGCGTGCTGATCGCAACCGATGCCGATGCACGGCCGCCTTCGGATTGGATCACAACCAATCTCGACGCCATCGCAGCCGGTGGCACTATCGTCGGCGGTCGGCTGGTGCTGGATGACAACGACCCGATCCCACCGGAACTGTCTGCCGCCAGGGCCTTGTGGGATCGCTATTGGACGGAAGTCCGCGAGATTGAGGACGAGATCGATCCCAGCCCTTGGGATCCGCCGCCCCGCCATGGCGACCACACCGGCGGCAGCTTGGCTATGACCGCCGAGATTTATCGTCGGTCGGGAGGTGTTCCGTTGCTCGCATCCGGTGAGGATCGCGCTCTGGTCGACGCCGCACTCAGCGCCGGTGGGCGTCTCGTCCATCCGATGTCCGTCTGGACCCGGGTGTCGGTGCGTCAAGACGGACGCGCCGCCAATGGCATGGCCGAGATGATGAAGCGCATGGGCGACACCGCAGCGAATGGCGGCATAGAACTGGCCCCCGCGCTCAGCCATTGGCGTCAGCGCGCTCTATGGCGTCGCGAGATGCGGCAGGCAGTTTGCGACACCGGCCGGCTGATTGAAGCCGAACGCGCTCTGCCCCGCATGCCGCATGACGCGGTGTTGGCCGACATGGGCCTTGGGTCATGATCGGCTACTACGTCCACCATCACGGCGACGGCCACCGACAGCGCGCCTTGGCGATCGCACGGGCAGCGCCGCCTGGCACGTTCACGTTGATCGGGACAGGGCTGGACGGCCGAACGGGCGATGTTGCTTGTCTCGACCTGCCCGACGACCGCTTGCCCGGCGCCGCCTCGTTCGATGCGCGCGATGAGGCCGGCGACCGCCCGGATGCCCTGCATTATGCCCCCTGCCATCACGACGGTGTCCGCAGGCGGGTCTCGCAGCTCACCGACTGGATCGCGCAGATCCGTCCATCCCTGATGGTGATCGACGTCTCGGTCGAGATCGCGATGCTGGCGCGACTTGCGGCGACGCCGACCGTCTACGTTAGGCTCGGCGGGCTGCGCGACGACGCCGCACATCGCGATGCGTTTCGTGGCGCGAAGGCACTACTCGCCCCGTTTCATCGGGATATCGACGATCTCGAAACGGACGAATGGGTCCGGGCCCGGACCCGGTTCTGCCCGGGTCTAGCCACGGCGGGACCAGACCGCCCCGAACGACGGCCCGATACGGTGCTCGTCGTCAATGGGCTCGGCGGCGCCAGGGGGAACGGCCAAGATCTGGCGGCGGCCGCACGTGCGACGCCCGCTCTGAACTGGCGCGTCATCGGCCCGGTTTCACCGCCTGCCTCGATCCCCGGCAACCTGGCGCTGCTTGGATGGGTAGAGAATGCAGAGGCCGAGATCGCTGCCGCCAGCCTCGTCGTGGGCGCGGCGGGCGACGGAGTGGTCAACACGGTGATCGCGACGCAGCGCCCGTTCATCTGCCTGCCGCAACCGCGGCCCTTCGGCGAACAGACTTCCAAGGCGCGCCAGCTTGCAGCGTTGGAAGCCGCGATCGTCCTAGATCATTGGCCCGATGCAGCGGATTGGCCCGACCTGATCGCCGCGGCGCAGGCCCTGAAATCAAGCGCTCTGCTCCGACTGCACAATCCCGAGGGCGCACGCCAAGCTGCGGAATTCCTCATCGCGACAGCCCAGGAGGGCATGCCCCGTGCGTCAGACTGATCACAAGCAGAGCAAAGAGGCTTTGCCGTCCGCCCTGGAACCGCATGATTTCAGGCCTCGCGTCCAGGCCGTTGTCGATCGGCTGGTTGAATCCGGCGCGCGCTATGACGCGGCACCCCTCTATCCGCTAGAGAGTGTCGAAACTTTGCGGGCGGCGGGACTGCACCGGCTCTTCGCACCTCCCGAAAGCGGCGGCGAAAGCTTCGCCGATGCCCGGGCCGAGAACACCGCGCTGATGAACGTGCTGCGTGTCGTCGGCCGGGCCGATCTCAGCCTCGGGCGCATCTTCGAGGGGCACGTGAATGCGCTGAAGCTCTTCGCCTGGTTTGGTTCGTCCCAGCAGAAAGCGAGTCTGAGCCTGCGCCTGCGTGACGGCGCTTTCTACGGCGTGTGGGCAACAGAGCCACCGCCTGGGGTGACTTTGACACGCGGCGGCGACGGCTGGTTGCTCTCGGGCGCGAAAGCGTTTGCGACGGGGGCCGGTGGCCTCGCCCATGCCGTCATCACGGCAAGGCGGGAGGATGGCGTGACGCAGCTCGTGGTCGTCCCCGCAGATATTCCAGCACGTGCCGACCTGTCGGCCTGGCGCGTGCGCGGCATGCGGGCGACGGGCAGCGGCAGCTACGATGTAAGCGGGCTGAAACCATACGACGCCCATCTGCTGGGGGCTCCCGGCGACTATGGCTGCGAGCCGCGTTTCACCGCCGGAGCTTGGCGCTTCCTGGCCGTCCAGCTCGGCGGGATCGAAGGCCTTTTGGCCGAGACCCGCTCAGCCATGTCTGACTCCGCACGCGGCGATCCGCTGCAGCGGGTCAAGTTCGGCGAAGCGGTGGCGGCGGCGCGGACTGCCTATCTCTGGGTCCGCGAGGCCGCGCAGCGCGCAGCCGATGATGCACCGGACGCGCCCGACTTCGTGCGCATGGCGCGCGGTATCGTCGAACGTGCGGCGCTCGACGTCATGGAACTATCGGCTCGCATCGTGGGAACGCGCAGCGCCTTCGACGGTCAGCGTATCGACAAGATCACTCGCGATTTGAGCCTATATCTTCGTCAGGCGGGCCCCGATTATGCTCGCGACCAGGCGGCGATCGCCTGGCTCGATCATGATGTTTGGGGGCAGGACGACCGGCTGTGGTAAGCCGGCCCCTTTCTGCGCGCCCACTCGCGGCAAGCGTGAGGGCATCTGCGCGCTGGCTGATATTGGCGCCCCACGCCGATGACGAGACGCTCGGCTGCGGTGCGCTGATCGCCGACGCGGCCTCGAGGAATGCACTAGCTGGCGTGGTAATCCTCACCGACGGCGTCGGCTCTCACAACCATGAGGGGCCGGCCTCTCGCGCGCGCCTCATTGCCGCCCGGCGCCGCGAAGCTGCGCTGGCCGTCAGGCTGCTGGCTGGCCGCACCGCGCCGCCGCCGATGTTTCTCGAATGGTCCGATGCGCACCCATTCACCGCTGGCGAGGCGGGTTTTGAACTGGCGCGACGCCGACTCGCTGCGGTGTGCCGCGAACGCCGCGTCGATGCATTGGCAGTGACAGCGCGCCACGAGCCCCATTGCGATCATGAGTCCGCCTACGCGCTCGCGTCTGCTGTTGCGGCGTCCGCCATACGGCCGCTAGGCGTCTATGAATATGTCGTCTGGGCAGCGGAGCCGCCATCGGCGGGCTATCGCGCTCTGCGCACCCCGACAATGCTGCTCGGACTGCGCAACCGGGCGCTCGCGGCCCACCGAAGCCAGATCACTCCGCAATTCGGCGAGGGTTTCCGCCTGTCGGCAGCCAAGCTGCGGATGCCTGCCTTCGACCTCCTTTACGAGAGGATTGGTCGCGATGCGATCTCTAGATAGCCTGCCGCCCGCTTACTTTGAGGAGATGTTCGCCGGCACCCCGGACCCTTGGGGCTTCGAAACGAGCCCATATGAGCAGGCCAAATACGATCATACCTTGGCCGCCCTGGGCAGCCGGCACTATCCGAACGCCCTTGAGATTGGCTGCGCCAACGGCGTCTTGACGCAGCGGCTTGCCGGACACTGCGACGCGCTGCTGGCGCTCGACGTCAGCGAAACTGCCTTAGCGCGCGCCACGAGCCGATGCGCCACGCTGGGTGGTGTTCGCTTCGTCCGGATGAACTTTCCCATAGAGGTTCCCGCTCAGGGGGAATTCGACCTCATCGTGCTTTCAGAGGTCGCTTATTATTGGAACAACGCCGATCTCGCACTGGCCGCCAGCCGGCTGCTCGCTCTGCTGGCGCCGGGCGGCGATCTCATACTGGTCCATTGGACCGGAGAAACAGACTACCCGCAAAGCGGCGACTCCGCGGTCGAGGCGCTACAGGGAGCCATGGCAGGCGAACTGGAGAGGGTTCGGCATGAGCGCGAGGTGAAATACCGGCTCGATCTCTGGCGCCGGTGGCCGGAATGATCAGCGTCCTTACACTGGTGAAGAACCGCACGGATCATCTGAACAATCTCGTGGAGGGCCTCCGGCGCAGCACTGTTGCGCCTGCAGAGCTGGTGATCGTCGACATGAGCGATCCCCCAGTCCCGCGGATGGTGGCCGATTTCCCGATCACGCTGATACGCCTCGAGACCGATGGGCTGCCGTTGGCGCAGGCACGCAATCTTGCCGCCGCAAGCGCCGGAACCGATCGCCTGCTTTTTCTCGACGTGGACTGCATTCCCGGGAGCGATCTGGTTGCAGCCATGGCCAGCGCCTTGGACAACCAAGACGCGTTAATTTGCGCTGAAGTCCGGTATCTGGCCTCAGGCGATACGAAGGATGGAGATTGGTGTGAAGTCTCGCTGAAGGCGGCGGGCCTGCCCCATCCCGTGCGCCGCTTTCCGGCCTGTGGCCTGGCGCGCGAGCCTAACTACGGCTTGTTCTGGTCTCTCGCTTTCGGCATCTCAAGCGCTGCCTTCGCGCGCATCGGCGGGTTCGACGAGGGTTTCACGGGCTACGGCGCTGAGGATACCGACTTTGCCTTCCGCGCACGGGAAGCCTGTCTGAAACTGCTGTTTCTGGGGGGAGCCAGCGCGTACCATCAGTATCACGGCGTTGTCGACCCGCCGCTACAGCACTTCATCGATATCGTACGGAACGCCCAGCTCTTTCATGGAAAGTGGGGCGTTTGGCCTATGGAGGGATGGCTAGAATCCTTCGTCAATCGTGGATTTGTAAATCGTTCAAGCGATGCGCTTTCGATAATTCG
The DNA here is from genome assembly GCA_004144595.1 of Hyphomicrobiales bacterium. Classification (GTDB taxonomy): domain Bacteria; phylum Pseudomonadota; class Alphaproteobacteria; order Rhizobiales; family Beijerinckiaceae; genus Allobosea. The sequence continues at coordinate 27,216 of SEEM01000034.1, read as the reverse complement.
TCATCCGTCGATGCGGGATGTTGATGTAGCCACCTGCCCGCGGCATCAGCGCTTCTAAGCGCGATGATGTCTTTTGAACCGGAAAAGCTGAGGCCTGCGCCGCCATGCTCTGCTGGGCCTTAACTTCCTTAGATTCCCGGTCGCTTTATTGCCCTTTGGCGTCTTGGGCGGAACTTTTTCGTGCCCACGCCCGGCAACTCGTCTTGCGGGATCTGCTTGGGCGATGACGCCAGGAAATCTATTTCGAGAAGCGTCCTAGGATCAATCTTGGCTGGGTCGAGGTTCCGATATGGTCTGGTTGTCGATGCCTGGCTCGCTCCAAGCAGTGCAGGATCATGGCGATTGCCGGGGACGGATCGACCGAGGGCATTTCAGACGGATGTGGTTTGGCGTTCGCGCTGCGTCCCGCTACCGGATCGCCCGCAATTCGCTCAGCGCTCATATCTCGACCGGCGGCGGTCCGGCCTGGGGCCGTATCCGACGCACGTCTGGCCGCGACTCGGTTATTTTGCGTACCCGAACGAAACTTGGCAACATATAAGCCGCCTCGTGTCTTTTGCCATTGCCGAAGAATAAGCCGCGTGTTTATCGGCCTCCGGCCCACGTCGGGATCGAGGGCCGTCCGTACGGATTGCTTATCCGTGACGGCCCGAGGGGTATCGACGGTCGCTGGAGGTTGATGTGATCAAGCCATTCGATAAGCCAGCTCTGACAGGCGTCACCGGGTTGGACAACGTTCTCGGGGGCGGATTGGAAAGGCGGCGCCTGTTTCTTCTCGAAGGCAACCCCGGAACGGGCAAGACCACGATCTCGATCCAGTTCCTGTCGACGGGCGCCCTGGCGGGCGAACGCACGCTTTACATCACTTTGTCCGAAACCGAGGAGGAGCTGCGTGCCGGCGCGGCCTCTCATGGCTTGGACATGGCGGGCATTGAGGTCTTCGAGCTCGTTCCCCCGGAGCTCCTTCTCGACGAGGATCAGCAGCAGAGCCTGCTCTATTCGTCGGATCTGGAACTTGGCGAGACAACCAAGCGCATCTTCGAGGCGTTTGAGCGGATACAGCCCGACCGCGTCGTCTTGGACAGTCTGTCGGAAATCCGGCTTCTCGCCCAAGGCTCATTGCGCTACCGGCGCCAGATCCTGGCGCTGAAGCATTACTTCGCGAAACGGGGCGCGACGGTGCTAATGCTCGACGACCTGACGACGGACGTCAACGACAAGACGGTGCATAGCGTCGCTCACGGCGTGATCCGGCTGGAGGAGACGACGCCGGAATACGGCGCCGACCGTCGTCGCCTTCGCGTCATGAAGTATCGTGCCCGACGCTATCGCGGTGGCTACCACGACTTGTCCATCCTCACCGGCGGCGTGCGCGTGTTTCCCCGTCTCGTCGCCGCCGAGCACAAGACACGATTCGTGCGCGACGAGCTGAAGAGCGGTTTATCCCAATTGGACGCGCTTTTGGGAGGTGGGATCGAACGCGGATCGAGCGTGTTGGTCCTGGGCCCGGCGGGCACCGGCAAGTCGCTGCTTGGCCTCACTTTCATCGAAGGTGCGATTTCACGGGGCGAGTCCGCCGGCTTGTTTGTCTTCGACGAGGAGCTTGGGCTGCTCTTCGATCGAGCCAAGAAACTTGGCATCGACCTTCAGGCGATGGTCGATGGAGGCAAGCTTTTCGTCGAGCAGGTCGACGCTGCTGAGATGAGCCCCGGCGAGTTCGCCGAGCGGGTGCGCCGTTGCGTCGAGGAACACGGCGTCAGGACGGTGATCATTGATAGCCTGAACGGTTACCAGGCCGCCATGCCGCACGAACAAGCGCTAGTGCTGCACATCCACGAGCTGCTCCAGTATTTGAATAGGCAAGGAGCCACGACTTTCCTGACCGTCGCGCAGCATGGGCTGGTCGGGGACATGAATACACCGGTGGATGTCACCTATCTGGCGGACACGGTGATACTGCTTCGTTACTTCGAGGCTCTCGGCAGGGTGCGGCGCGCGATCTCTATCGTGAAGAAGCGCACGGGCGGGCATGAGGACACCATCCGCGAGTACCGGATCGATGGTCGCGGAATCACTCTCGGCGAGCCGCTCGTCAACTTTCAGGGCGTGCTGCGGGGCGTGCCAACTTTGGTCGGCGAGGGCCCGGAACCAGTGCGGGCAAGCCAAGCGTGACGAGTTCGACATTCTCGGAAAGGGCTCTGATCTTAGCGCCCCGTGGACGGGACGCGGCAATAGCAGTCGCGATGCTCGGCGAGGCAGGCACCATTGCAGAGGTTTGCGGATCGCTCCCCGACCTCGTTGCCGAACTCGACGTCGGCGCAGGTGTCGTGGTGGTCACTGAGGAAGCGTTGACGACTGCGGATCTAGGCACTCTGGCTGCTTGGCTCGCAGACCAGCAGGAATGGTCCGACCTGCCCTTCGTACTCCTGACAGGCCACGGTGGCGGATTGGAGCGAAACCCGGCAGCGAGCCGATATCTTGACGTGCTCGGCAATACCACTTTCCTGGAACGCCCGTTTCACCCCACGACCTTGGTGAGTCTGGTCCGCGCCGCCATACGTGGCCGCAGGCGACAGTATGAGGCGCGGGCGCGCTTCGAGGAGTTGCGCTTCCTTGCTGAACTGGACGAGGCCATGCGTGGCGCACGCGATGCGCCGGCGGCAATGTTAATGGCGGCCACTCTCCTCGCAAATCGCCTGGGCGCATCCAGATGCGCCTACGCGGACGTCGACGTCGACAATGATCGCTTCTTCATCCGCAACGATTACGCCGCGCCCGAGATCGCAAGCTCGGCTGGTACTTACAGCCTCAACCTGTTCGGTCCCCGCGCAGCTGCCGACATGCGAGGCGGGCATACACTGGTCGTCCGCGACGTCGCTGCTGAGCTGGCTTCCGGCGAGGGACGGGAGATGTTCCTGGCGATTAATATCTCCGCGATCGTGTGCTGTCCGCTGGTAAAGGACGGTCGCCTGGTCGCCATGATGGCACTCCACCAAAGCCATCCGCGCGACTGGCAATCGGGTGAACTTGCCCTCGTCCAGATAGTGGTCGAGCGCTGCTGGTCGCATGTCGAGCGGGTTGGCGCCGAGGCCCGCCTCCGCGAGAGCGAGGAGCGTCTTCGGCTGGCGACCGAGCACGCCGACGTCGGCTTCTGGGACGTGGACCCCGTCCACGATCAGCTCTTATGGCCTGCTCGCGTCAAGGCTATGTTCGGAATCTCCGCGGAAGTTCCCGTCACCATGCAGGACTTCTACGATGGACTGCACCCGGACGACTTGGAGGCGACAGGCGCGGCCTACGCCGCCGCAGCGGACCCGGCGCGCCGCGCGCTCTACGACGTGGAGTACCGCACGATCGGCAAGGAAGACGGCGTGCTGCGCTGGGTGGCGGCGAAGGGGCGAGGCGTATTCGAGGGCGACCGTTGCGTGCGACTGCTTGGCACGGCCATCGACGTGACCGCGCGCAAGTCGATCGAGGAGCAGCTTCGCCACTTTAACGAGACCTTGGAGCACAGGGTCATCAAAGAGGTCGCGGAGCGGACCAAGGCCGAGGACGCGCTGCGCCAAGCGCAGAAGATGGAGGCGGTCGGGCAGCTGACGGGTGGCGTCGCCCACGACTTCAACAACCTTCTGACCATCATAAAGAGCTCCACGGACCTGATGCGTCGGCCGAACCTCCCGGAGGAACGCCAGCGCCGATACGTGGACGCCATCTCCGACACGGTGGACCGAGCCGCGAAGCTCACCGGTCAGCTTCTGGCATTTGCGCGCCGCCAGTCACTGAAGCCGGAGGTGTTCGAGCCCGCCGCCCGCATCCGCGCCATCGCCGAGATGCTGCGAACCATTATGGGATCGCGCGTCGAGATCATCGCCGATATCCGTGCGGAGGACTGCTTCGTCGAAGCCGACATTAGTCAGTTTGAGACTGCCCTCGTTAATATGGCCGTGAACGCGCGCGACGCGATGGACGGTGAAGGCACCCTGACGATTACTGTCGAGGACCTTTCGCGGATGCCGCCTATCCGCGGCCATGCCGGCGGCGCGGGGCCGTTCATCGCGGTGTCGCTTTCCGATAGCGGCATGGGCATTCCGCCCGAAAAACTCTCCCAGATCTTCGAGCCCTTCTACACGACGAAAGAGGTTGGCAAGGGAACGGGCCTCGGCCTTTCGCAGGTCTTCGGCTTCGCCAAACAGTCCGGCGGCGACATCGACGTCGAAAGTGTGGTAGGGGGCGGAGCCCGGTTCACGCTCTATTTGCCGCAGGTGGAACGTCGACCGGAAGCGGAAAGCGAACACGGCAACATACGGCCTGCGACCATCAGAGGCGGAAGAGGCCAGCGCGTGCTCGTCGTCGAGGACAACGTGGACGTCGGGACTTTCTCGACGCAGCTCTTGAGCGATCTGGGCTATGAGACGACATGGGCCGCCAATGGCAACGAGGCGCTAAAGATACTCGCCGAAGCGGACGGCTTCGACGCGGTGTTTTCGGATGTCGTCATGCCCGGCATGAGCGGCGTGGAACTCGGGTTGGAGATCCGGAAGCGCCATCCCGGCCTCCCGGTCGTGCTCACTTCAGGGTACAGCCACGTCCTTGCCGAGGAAGGCCTGAAAGGCTTCGAACTGTTGAAGAAGCCCTACGCGGTCCAGGACCTATCCCGGATATTGCGCTCGGCCACCCGAGCCAGGCCAAGGAACCGGCGAGACGGCACCTGAAGGCTGACGCGCGACGCGGCGCGAGGTGGTTAGTCGGGCAGACAGGCCCGCAGCACCTGTTCGACGTGTTGGATGGTGTAAGGCTTCGCCAGCACGCGGCATCCGCTCGGCAGATCGGACGCGCCGCCGCCGTAGCCCGTCGCGACGATGACGGGGACGCCTTTTCCGATGAGCGCCTCGATCAACGGATGCGACATGGTGCCGTTCAGGTTCAGGTCGACAATCGCGGCATCGAAAGTGTTCGTCCCAATCAGGCTTAGGGCCTGCGCGAGATTTTGTGCCGGTCCGACGACGCTGCACCCTAGATCGGTCAAAAGGTCATCAAGCATCATCGCGATCATCGGTTCGTCTTCAACGACCAGGATTGCCTTACCGTCCAGCATCAGTAGCCTCCAAATCCCCTGGCGAGTGCTTCGCCTACCCGCTCCCAAGACGGCCGTGGGATTTCGCATGAAACCTGCTGTCACGTCCACGGCGGTCGGAGGGCACGGGCGCCACTCTGGCGTCTGTGTCAGAGCCTGGCTGTGAAAATGGGGCCAGCTGCCCGCCGCGAGGTCGGCGCCAGCGGCTTAAAGCTAGCAATCGTCAAACGCATCTCCTGCAGGGTGCACGCATGCAGGGCGAGCGAATGCTACGCTGTCCGGCTGGGCCAACACGATCACTGATCGATCAGCGCGCGGCGCCTCGGATCCTTCACCGGGGGCTTATTTATAACCTATTTCCTAACGCTAGGCTTGATAGGGCCGCACCGAGAGCTCGTGGCGGATAGACCTGCCTCGGTGACGATCACTCGTTTCCCGATGACGAGAACATTTATCCAACCGCAGGTTGGAATACCCTCGCGAATCACTTGTATTAGGGCTTCAGGCGCGCGCGGGCCTTAGCGCACCCTCCGGCGAGAGTAACCACTCGTTAACCGGCGTTAACCAATGGTGAAGACATGACGATTCTGTACCGACATCGGCACGCGTGCCTATGAGGGCCTTGTACTTCATTGAGCCAATGTCTTCGGACAGGCTTCCTGGCGCGTCCTGGCCCCTTGCAAGGAGGCTCACGGCATGCGGACTGCTTCTCCTCCTTGCAGGCTGCGGCGAACAACGATTGTCGAGCGAAGAACTCGTGTCGGCTTCGCGCGCGCTCACCGTCGACGTAAGCCGCGCCCTAGCGCTGCCTCCACCTGGCAGCCTGCCTGTGACCGGAGTCACCCAGAGAACCTATGAGAACGCGGTCGCGCAGACTGTCTCCCTGGCGACCCGCGGACGGACGCCGGGAGAGAACGCGATCGATCTCGCTTTCTTCACGGCGGCAGATGTTCCCGAGGCCGCCGGGGTGGAGGGCAAACTGCTCAAGGACCCCGGCATCGACGACTACGCCATCGGCAAAGAGATGGAGGAGCGTTTTCCAGGTGTCGCGATGTCCCCCTCCGCAGTTTTTGTCCAAAACAGTTACGGTCCATTTGGCTATGCTGTCGGTCGCGGTACGGGCGGCGAGGCCTGTCTCTATGCCTGGCAGCGACTGGCGGGCAAGGACAGTCTCTTCCGCCCGAAATCTGGCATGATCTCGGTACGTCTGCGCGTCTGCGACCCCTCCGCGACCGAGGCCTCGCTGCTGCGCCTGGCTTATGGCTACGGGTTCAACGCCAAGCTGAAGCGCCCGGGCTGGAATCCGATTGGCGAAGCACCTGCGCCTGCGCCTGAGCTCGGCCAGGCCGGAGCCCCTATCTACCCGCAGGCACCGCAGCCCTCCTTCGGCGAGGCCTCACAGCGCCCTCAAGCCGTCAGTCCGCGGCTGCAACGCCGTCGCAGTGCGGTTCATGCGGAGTCGCAAGCCCCAAATACGATCCCGCCCAAGGTGCTTGAAGGATATCCCATCGTCCCGCCGCCGCCCGCGCCCTGAACCGAAACTGATTGGCAAAAGCCCGATGCGAACAGCGAGCTACGTCATCTTCTGGGCCGTCACTGCGATGGTCGTTATTGCGCTCGTCACTCTGCCGATCAGCCTGCAGGCGCATCTTATCGCCGGAACCATCGTGGTCGGCGCGATGATGGTCCTGAAGTTCCTGCGGCCTTATGGCGTCTGGCGCCTGATTGCGCTCGGCCTGGGCACCGCGATGGTGCTGCGCTATGTCTACTGGCGCACGACCAGCACGTTGCCGCCGGTCAACCAGCTCGAGGATTTCATTCCGGGCCTGATCGTCTACCTCGCAGAGATGTACAATATCGGCATGCTCGGCCTCAGCCTCTTCGTCGTGGCGATGCCGCTGCCGAAGCGCGTGACGCCGCCGATCGACCTCGCCAACGCACCGACGGTGGACGTCTTCGTGCCGACCTACAATGAAGAGCCCGAGATGCTTGCGACAACGCTTGCGGCAGCCCTGGCAATGGATTACCCGGCGGGGCGCCTGAACATCTTCCTGCTCGACGACGGTGGCACCAACGAGAAGTGCAACGCCGACGACTTCACCGCAGCCGGTGCCGCTCGCGAGCGCCGCACGACGCTGACGAAGCTCTGCGAAGGGCTCGGCGTCACCTATCTCACGCGCGAGCGCAATCTCAGCGCCAAAGCCGGCAATCTCAATAATGGAATCGCCTACTCGGACGGCGAACTAATCGTTGTCTTCGACGCGGATCATGCCCCTGCACGAAGCTTCCTCACTGAGACCGTGGGCTTTTTCGGCCAGGACCCAAAACTCTTCCTAGTCCAGACCCCGCACTTCTTTATCAATCCCGATCCCCTGGAGCGCAACCTGCAGACCTTCCGGTCGATGCCTTCAGAGAACGAAATGTTTTACGGCATCATCCAGCGCGGGCTCGACAAATGGGACGCTTCCTTCTTTTGCGGCTCGGCGGCCGTGCTCCGGCGTGAGGCACTTCAGACCACGAACGGCTTCTCCGGGCGGAGCATCACCGAGGATGCGGAGACGGCGATCACGCTGCACGCCACCGGCTGGCATAGCGTCTATGTCGACAAGCCGCTCATCGCCGGGCTCCAGCCGGCGACCTTCGCGAGCTTCATCGGCCAGCGCTCGCGCTGGGCCCAGGGCATGATGCAGATTCTCATGTTCCACCGCCCGATGTTCAAGCGCGGTCTCTCGCTGCCGCAGCGGCTTTGCTACTCCTCCTCCGCCTTGTTCTGGCTCTTTCCCTTCGCGCGGCTGACCTTCCTGGTTGCGCCCTTGTTCTACCTGTTCTTCGGCCTCGAGATCTTCACCGCCTCAGGCGCGGAGTTCATCGCCTATGTGCTGAGCTACATGGTCGTGAACCTGATGATGCAGAACTACCTCTATGGCCGCTATCGCTGGCCGTGGATCTCAGAGCTCTACGAGTTCATCCAGTCGGTCTACCTCCTGCCGGCCGTGGTGTCGGTCCTGCTCAATCCGAGCAAGCCGACTTTCAAGGTCACCGCCAAGAACGAATCGCTGGAGACCCGGCGCGTCTCGGAGCTCGGCCGGCCGTTCTTCGTCATCTTCGCGGTGCTTGTGCTCGGCCTCGTCGCTACTTACTGGCGCCTCATCGCGGAACCCTACAATTCCGACATCACCCTGGTCGTCGGCCTATGGAACATCCTCAACCTGCTCATGGCCGGCTGCGCGCTCGGCGTGGTCTCCGAGCGACCGGAGGGGCGCGGTGCGCGGCGCTTCGCCGTCAAGCGCCGCGGCGAGATCAGCATCGACGGGCGCAAGGCGAGGGCCATCACAGAAAACGTCTCCGTCGACGGCATGGCCGTCAGGGTGATGTCGAAGGAGTTCGACACGCTGCCGGTCGGCACCGCCGGAGAGATCACCTTCGAAACCACAATCGACATGCCCCGGGCCGCGCTGCCGATCCGCATCCGGCGGCTCGCGCCTGACGAAAAGGGATTGCTGCTGGGCTGCAGCTACGAGCCGACGGAGCCGGTGCATAGCCGCATCATCGCCGACCTCGCCTTCTCCGATGCCGACAGCTGGCGCCGGTTCCAGAAGGCGCGACGCCATAATCCCGGCGTGATCTACGGAACGCTGCGCTTCCTGCGCGTCGCCATCTTCCAGACCAGCCGCGGCATCTCCTATCTCCTCGGTCTCTATCGCCTGTCGCGTTCGCGGACCCGGCCAGGGGCGGCGGAATGAGGCGTCTTTCAACGCATCTCGTCGTCATCGCGGCCTCCGCCGTCATCGCCGCGTCGTCGCTGCCGGCGCAGGAGGCCCCGCCCGCGCAGCCCGGGCCGGCGCCGTTCATGATCGCGCCGACGGCACCGGGCACCGCCGCCCCCTCCTCGCCGGCAGCGCCGGCTCCCACGCCGCCGGCGGAGAGCCCCGCTCCTGCTCCGACCCTGGTGTTCAAGCCGTTGCTGCCCGCGGCGCGCGTCACACTCGAAGGCGAGAGCGACGCGCGCAACTGGGCTTTCTATCTGACCGCGGACGAGGCTGCGGCCGATCTCAACCTCGATGTTGCCTTCCAGAACGCGCTCGTGGTGATGCCGGAAGCTTCGCGGCTGACGGTCCGCATCAACGGAGAGCGCGTCGGCGAAATGCCGATTGCCTCCTCCGATCGCCTGAAGCGCTCCTCGATCGCCCTGCGCAAGGGTTTGCTCCGGGCCGGGCAGAACACGATCGGCTTCGAAGTGGTGCAGCGCCATCGCATCGACTGCACGGTCGGCGCGACCTATGAACTCTGGACTCGCATCGACGGTGCCGGCACCCGCCTGACCTACCGAAACCCCGGCTCCAGGCGATCCGCCTTACGCAGCATCGACGATCTGCCGGCCGTCGGCGCTGACGAAGGCGGGTTGACGAACATTGTCATCGTCGCGCCCGGCGCGTCGCGGGCGATCGCGGCTAGCAGCATCCTCGCCGTCGCCCAGACGCTGGCGCTGCGCGGGCGCTACGGGCAGGTCTCGGTGACGGTGGCGGAGCAGCTGCCCGCCCGTATCAGGCCGGGCACGCTCACCGTCGCGCTCGGCACCGGTGCGGAGATGCGCACGCTGCTGGGCACTTTGCCTATCGAAGCGAGCGGCCGCAGCTTCCTCGGCTTTGTCCCGAACCCGGAGAAGACCGCCGATCTCCTGCTGGTGACCGGCGAGGGCTGGGCCGATCTCGAGGCGCTGATTGCCAAACTCCTGACCACGCCGGTCTCCCGGCCCGCCAATATCAACCGGAAGACCATGGATACTTCTAGCTGGCATCTGCCGGACGCGCCCTTCATCACCGGCAAGCAGGCGATCCGCTTCTCGGACCTCGGGATCCTCACGCAGGAATCGACCGGCCGGCGCATGCGCGTGCGTGCGATCATGGCGATGCCCGGCGATTTCTACGCCAATGCCTATGGCGAAGCGACGCTCTATCTCGACGGCGCCTATTCGCCGGAGGTCCTGCCGGGAGAAAGCCACATCGAGGTCTTCGCCAACGGTAACGTCGCCGCTACCGTGCCGCTCAATTCTGCGACGGGCGGACTTTTCCAGCAGTTTCCGATCACGATCCCGCTTCGGCATTTTCGGCCGGGCGTCAACGAGATCTGGTTCGAGGTCGTGACGCTCGCGAAGTCCGACGTCGCATGCGGTCCTGGCGCGACGCTGCCGGGCAAGAGCCGCTTCGCCCTGTTCGACACCACCGTCCTCTCGATCCCGGACTTTGCGAAGATCGGCGTGAGCCCCAACCTCGCGGCGGTAGCCGGAACCGGCTTCCCCTATTCGGTCGCCTCGAACGTCGCACTGATCATGGGCCGGCAGGACAACGCGAATCTCAGCGCAGCGGCGACCCTGCTCGCGCGCATCGCCCGCAATGCCAGCCGCCCCCTCGCCATCGACCTTATGGCCGGTACTGCGGCCGTCGGGGACAGGCCAGCCTTGATCATCGGCTCAGTAGGTCAGATGCCGGCTGGCCTGCTGCCGCGCATCGGCATCGCCGACAATGTCCGCTCTACGTGGCCACAACGCGCAGACGCCGTCGTGGTGACGCCGGATGCGGAAGGCGCCGCCGTCTTCGACGCCGTCATCAACCGCCTGCAGGGCCGCGAGGCCACGCCGGAAGCCTCCGGCGGCGCGGCCCCGACGACCGAAGCGGTCCGCGATCGCTGGCGTAGCTCGCTTGGCGGCCCGCTGGCGCGCTATTTCATCGGTTTCGACCAATGGCTCCAGCACACCTTCGATCTCTCCTTCGCGCAATTGCGGACGCCATCACGCGCAGCGACGCTTTACGAACCGGCCGAAGGAACCGAGATGATCGCGGCTCAGTCCGCCGACCCCGAGACGCGGCAGGTCTGGACGGCCTTCATCGCGCGCCGCGACGGAACCTTGCAGAGCGCGGTCGAACGCATCGTCTCACCCGGCAACTGGGCCGGCATGGCGGGCCAGATCACGGCCTTCCGCGGCGCCCAGGACGCGCATGTCATCTCCGCCGGCAGCACGTCCTTCGTCATGACGCGGCCCTTCAGCCTCGCGAATATGCGCCTTGTCTTCGCCAACTGGATGTCGAGCAATATCGGAATGTATGCGCTGGCGCTGCTGGTGACTTGCATCGGGCTCGGGATCGGAACCTCGCTAATGCTCGGACGGCTGGGTCGACGATGATGAAACGGGTTTTCGCAGCCATGACCGCCGCCTGTCTCGGTCTTGCGCCGGGCGTGCGCGCAGCCGTGCCCGCCGACGCCTGGGAGCTCTACCGGCAGAAATTTGTCACCGCCGAAGGGCGGGTCGTTGACGATCTCAACGGCGGCATCAGCCATAGCGAGAGTCAGGGCTACGGCTTGCTCCTCGCCTGTCTCGCCGATGACCGTGCGACCTTCGCCAGCATCTTCGCATTCACCCGCACGGAGCTCCTCATCCGCGACGACGGCCTTGCGGCGTGGCGCTGGGACCCGTCAGCGAGCCCGCACGTCACCGACATCAACAATGCCAGCGATGGCGACCTGCTGATCGCGAACGCTCTCGCCTGCGCCGGCACGCGCTGGGCCACACCAGCCCACACCACAGCCGCGCGCCAGATCGCGACCGCGCTAGCTAAGGTCGCGCTCAAGCAGCATGCGGGCCAGATCTGGCTGATGCCGGGCGCGGTCGGCTTCTCGGAGAAGGACCGGAACGATGGGCCGGTGATTAATCCGTCCTATTGGGTCTTCGAAGCCTTCCCTACCTTAGCGAAGCTGACCGGAGACCAGCGTTGGATGCAGGTCCAGACCAGCGGCTTGAAGCTGCTTGACGACCTCGCACAGAGGAAGATGCCGGCGCCGGAATGGCTCTCGGTCAAGTCCGAACCCCGGCCGGCGCAGGGTTTCCCCGCCCAATTCGGCTATAATGCTATCCGCATCCCGCTCTATCTGCTGCGCGCCGGTCTTGGCGAGAAGGCGCGGCTCGCGCCATTTCGCCAAGCCTGGGCCGGCGGCACTGCGGTCGTCGACCTCGCCAGCGGCAAGCCGGTCGAGCCGCTGGCGGATGCCGGCTACCGTATCCTCTCCGCCGCGATGGCCTGCGCGCTCGACGGTACGCCAATCCCGGCCACGCTCAAGACCTTCCAGCCCACCGCATATTACCCGTCGACGCTACATCTCCTCTCCCTCTCGATGCTTAGAGAGAGATATCCACAATGCTTGTGAAGCCTATCCTCATCGCCGCCGCCGTCTCGGGCGTTGCGTTCTATACCCTCGGACGATACGGCCATGATAAGGTTTCGCGCGGACCCGCGCAGGGGGTGATCCAGCCCGCTTTTGCACAGGCTCCGCAACAGCCGCCCCGACCTCCGGCAGAAGCCGCTCCGGCGCCTGTCGAGTTGGCGCAGACCGGTGCACCGAACCACCCGGCAACGACCCCGGCAGCACCCCCGAAGGTCGACGAGACCGCCTTGCGCTATTTTGCGGCACAGGGCGATACCCGCCGCTACGAGGCGGAGCTTGCCCGGCTCAGGGCGCTCTATCCGGAATGGAAGCCTCCAACCGATCCCACCTCGCAGGGCCAGGCCGTCGATCCCGAGTTGGAGCGGATGTGGCGGCTCTTTGCCGAAGGCAAATACGGCGAGGTCCGTGCCGCGATTGCCCAGCGTGGCAGCGCTGATCCGAACTGGCGGTCTCCGGCTGACCTGATAGCCCAACTCGAGACCGTCGAGGCACGCCAGCGCCTCGTCAACGCGTCGAACGCCCGGCAATGGGAACAGGTCATCCGCCTGGGTACCGAGACCCCGGCCATGCTCACCTGCGCCAACGTCGATGCGCTCTGGCGTGTCGCCGAAGCCTTAATCCAGACGAGCAAGCCCGAGCGCGCGCGCGACGCCTATGCCTATGTCCTGACCAATTGCACCAGCCCGGCCGAGCGCGTCGGCACGATGCAGAAAGCGCTCGCCACCCTGCCTGAGAATCTCGTCGAAGCCTTGCTGTCGCAGGAACAACAGAACGAGTTCGTGAGCATCCGCGACGAGATCGCGCGGCGCCATATCGGCAAGGCCGCCGAAGATCACACGCAGAAGGCGACGCCTGCGGAAATCCTGCGTATTGAGGCCCTTGCCAACGCAGGATCGACGCCCGACGACGCACTCTTGCTCGGATTCTACACACTCCACCATGACGAGCCGGCCAAAGCCGCGACTTGGTTCCAGACGGCGCTCGCGCGCAATGGCGGCCCCAAGGCGGCGGAGGGGGCGGTGCTAGCATTGGGCAAGAGCAAAAAGTACCAGGAGGCCGAAACGCTCGGCGCCCAGTGGCTCGAGGCGGGCGCGGCCAATCGCAAGGCCTATCTCGACGCCATTACCGTGCTGCTCACCCAGGAGCCGCCGCCCCGTCTAGACCGCACGGTGATCGAGCGCATTGTGAAAGCCGTGGGGCAGGATAAATACGCAGCCGGCGCCGGAGCGCTCGGCTGGTATGCCTACAATGCCGGACAGATCGGCCCGGCGGGAACTTGGTTCGAGACGGCGCTCTCCTGGGATCGTGGCAATGAGCCGGCAGCTTACGGGCTGGCCTTGGTCCGCGAACGTTTGCGCGACCAAACGGGCTTGCGCAACCTCGTTGCCGATTGGGGCAGCCGTTCGCAGAGGATCGCGGACGTCCTCGATTCCCCGCACCCGCGATCGGCCCCTCGAGCCGAGCATCAGCGCGAAATACGTCAGATGAAAGGGGTTGAATCCTCTGATGGCCGATCAACAGCAACTGTGAGGGCTGGCCCAGACAAGCCTATGGGACGCGACGCGACTACGTTTGTTGAGTCCGCGAAACCCTCAGTTGCTTCTCGCGCGTTCGATGGCAATTGCGGAAGCGGCAATTCAGGCGCGGCCGCCTTGCAGCGCGGCTGGTGCCTCCTCAATCGCAAGCGGCCGGTTGCAGCAGCGCAGGCTTTCGAAGCGGCGCGGCGCGACGGCAATGCGCAGGTCGCCTCCGATGCTGCCGCAGGTTTGGCTTATGCCAAGATGCAGCAGGGCCTGACAACCGAAGCCACGGTAGCGGCTAGCGCGGCCAACCTGCCGCCCGAGCGCCGCAAAGAGTTATCCACACTGCTCCTCGCCGAGCAATTCTATGCCCAGTATGACGCCAAGGATTTCAACGGCGCGCTCATCACTCTGTCGCAGCGCAGCCGCTTGGCGCCCGAGACGACCGACCTGATGCTCATGCGTGGATGGTCCTATTACAATCTCGGCCGCTACGACGAAGCTTCGCACATCTTCGAGACGCTTTATAAGATTAACAAGTCGCCCGAGGCCTTGTCCGGCCTGACGGCGATACGCGACGTCACTAAGCGCAACGCCCAGTGATCAGGACGTCGTGTCGAGCTCCACCTGGTGTTCCAATAGACGCCGCTCGATTTGGCGGGCCGGATATGTATCGGCTGGTAGCCTCGCATCTATCTCGACACTTCTGCAGCAAGTTCTTGGCGACGCCCGCCCACTTCAGCGATCCTTGCCGTGATCGGCTGTCATCTACTGGGAAGCTCTTAGCCTGCGCCTCGCCCAGCTAGCCAACCTCTGCCAGAACCTCAGCGCCGGTCAGTATAGCTCCTGTGAAAGCCATTTCCGGAGCCAGCGGTGACCCATCCGCCAACTCTGTCATGCCCGCCCAATATGCCGCGCTCAGAATCGCCGTGTTGGCGATGATATGTATTGCTCCGGCGGTGACGCTCACGGCCGCCGAGATCATCTATCTTTTTCAAGTGTGGATGCATCTATCGGCTGCGTCGCCCGGCTAAGACATGCGCTGCTGACTTCGCGCAGTGTCGAAGCGATTTCATCGGCGGGCACGTCGGTCAATCCGCTGCTCATTCCGTCCTCGGTCGCAAGCGACGCCAGAACGATGCAGGCAGACGGAAGCCGGCGCCGCAGCCGTTTGACAGCATATCGCATATGGACTGTATTTCCGGCGGTGAGATAGCAGAGACAGATCAGGGCCGGAGCAGACTCGACGAGGGCCGAAAGCCTTGCGCTCGACATGCTATCTGACCCGATCGCGCTGGCTGCCAGTCCATGCTTCCCGAGGATCTGCGCGAGCATGAGAGCCGCGGCCTCGTCGATGCGCGATTGCCCGGCCATACAGATGACACGGTCCTCTCCCTGGAATGTCGGCCGGATCGTGTCACTCGAAAGCATAGGCAGATCCGCCGAGCCCCCGGCCTCATCGGTCTCGTCGACGGCGGCGCCCGCTTCCGCGTCCTGCGTGGGTGTCGTGGCGCGAGGTGTCTGATCGGCGTGATCCGAAAGATCGTCGACGACTTCTCGCACGGTGTCGAGGATGCGGGCCTGCCGATCCAGGTCGAGAACACCCCTCGAGGCATCGGCGGCAGCAAGACGGAGCCCTTCGAGAGCGACCTCGTCGTAATAGGCTGAGAGGGAACGTTCCTTCAGAACTTCTTCCGCCTTGTCGGCAGCCTCCGCGGGGTCCCCTGCGAGGACACGCTGGTAGAAGATCTCCGGTGCAGATAGCGCCGGGCGGTCACCGAGTAGTACGTCGAGAAACTCCAGCCGCTCGACATGGCGCCCCAAGACCACGAGGCAGACGGTCAGCGGCGTGGCAAGGACGAGGCCAATAGGTCCCCAAAGCCATGTCCAAAATGTCGCTGCGACGATGATCGCAACCGGAGACAAGCCCGTCGAGCGGCCATAGACCAGGGGTTCGACGACATGGCCAGCGACGGGTTCGGCGATGATAAACAGCGCGGCCGTCGCCGCCAGCATGGTCCAGCCGGGATCGACCGCGGCTGCGATGACCAAAGGGAAGATCGCCGACAGGATGGCGCCGAGATAAGGGATGAAGCGAAGGATAGCCGACAGAATCCCCCAGAGCAGTGCGCTGGGAACGCCGATCATCCAAAGCCCGGTGCCGATGACGAAGCCGAAACCCGTATTCAGAAGCAATTGCGTGAGGAAGAGCCGGCTCAACCGCTTGGCTCCGTCATCGAAGGCTGCCGTCGTCTTTTGCAGGTCGTGCGTTCCGGTGAGGCGGATGAACCGGTTCCTGAGATCCTCACGCTTCAGGAGCACGAAGACGACGAAGATCAGGACGATGCCGGTCGTGGTCAGCGGGTGGATCAACGGCGTCAGAAACGCACGGAGCGTCTCAAGAGCGCTGGCCTCGGGCTGATGAACCTCAACCGGGATCGGCCGCGTCTCGCCCGCCGGCGCCCTCGGGTGCGGCGGCGCGATTTCCTTTCGCCCGTCCAACTCCTTCCCGAGATCCTGCAGGACATCAGCGGCGCGGGACAGAACTCCGGAGCCAGGCGTAGCGCCCTTCAGAGACCCGATCTTCTCGCGGATCGTCGACTGATAGACTGGAAGATCGCCGGCAAGCTGGGTCGCCTGACTGATCATAGCCATCGTTAGTCCCGCCAACATGGCAAATGCCAGGGCAACCACGCTGATCACAGCGACCGAGCGCGGCAGTTTGAGTTTTTGGAGCAGCTTAACGACGGGCGCCAGCACGAAGCTAAGCAGAATAGCCAGTGCGACCGGGACGAAAACCTCTCTTCCGAGGTAAAGCGCGGCGATGATCAGCGCCCCGGTCGCGACATGGCCGATGCCACCGCTCGGCTCGACGCCGTCGCTGCGCCTCAACGGCGCCGTCGCGGAGAGCGGGCTGGCCGACCTGGAGATTTTGGGCACGAGAAGAACACCTGGTTCGAGTGGCCGCGAGCGTCGACCGCAGCGCCTGAACCTGAAGTGAAAGTCTTAGTTCCGTGTGGCTCTTACAGACGGCTACCGACGGGCGAAAGACTCAGACGGCGACGACCGCGGCGGTAATGATTTAGACACGCTGCAGGATATGCGGCCCGAAGGTATGGGTCATCGGAATAGCGGATGCGTCGCAACCTTTTGCCACGAGGATGCGACCAGCACCCGGCCCCACGCATTTTTTGTGAGGGCGTACACTACGTTAATTCACTGCCTCCAAAATAGGCCTAATACCTCAAACTTCATGTTTTCCGATGACCATTCAACTCCCTGAAGAAACCGCTCACGCGTCAATCCTGGAAAGGTATGACGGTTGGGTCAACAGGCAGCTTCGTCTTCCGCAGCTAAGCGAGTCGGAAGAGGCGCGGCTCAGATCCTCCCAGGCTGAGGTATTCTGCACCGTTTTGCCGCCGGTGATGATTTCCAACATGGCGGCGGCTGTAGTAACCGCCTCTGCCGCAGTCTGGTATGGGTGGTTGTGGAGTGCACTCGGGTGGCTCACCACGGTACTGGCGATCGGCGTGCTTGGATTGCGCCGTACGCAAGTTCTGGCTCTCAAACAGCGCCAAAGACCGCCATCAGCTCGGTTTACTCAACGCACGATCATCGATTCTACGTTCATGGCGCTCCCTTGGCTCGTTGCCGGGCTATGGCTCAATCCGGCAGTCGTGCCGGAGATGGAGTCGCTTATTGCAACGATGCTTGCGGGGTTGGTCTTCGCAGGCATCTTCACAATGGCAAGCATGCCCGCTGCAGCTCTGGCATTCTCCGGCTTAATCATGATTGGGCGGATGACCCAGGTGCTGTTCACGCCGCCTAATGAATGCGTTGCCAGCACCGCACTGCTCACGATCTATGTGGTTATCTTGATCGTTTGCTTGCGCGCCTTTGCCCGTCTGTACGTGGAGCGGATTCAAGCGGAGACGGCCGCATTAGAATTGCGAGAGACAGCCCAACGCCGCGCTCGGCGTGAGGAAGATAGACGGCAGCGTGTGGAGGGCCACTCGCACAGTTTCCGCGATGAAGCGGGCGAGATCATCGAAACAGTGGCTCAATCGCTCGCAAGAGCTACGACGGTCGCTGGAGTGCTAGAGGAGATTGCTGGCGCAACCCACGCCTCAGTTCTTGGTGCAATTGAGCAGGTGAGTTCCGTTAATACCGATATCTCGCGCGTCCAAATTCATTCTCGGCAACTTTCCGATTCCGCGCGGCAGATTCGACGAAACGCGAGAGAAACAGCTAGATTGGTTCAAGCGGCGGCGGAAAATGTCGACCTCTCACTCAAGTGCCGAACCGAACTCAGCGCGGCTGTCAGCGATATTAGCAAGGTCTCGGACATGATCCGCACCATTACTGCTCAGACGAACTTGCTTGCCTTGAACGCCACCATCGAAGCTGCGCGAGCGGGAGCAGCTGGGCGCGGATTTGCAGTCGTTGCTGGCGAAGTGAAGGCATTGGCTGCGCGAACGGCCCAGGCAACGCTAGAAATCTCATCTCGGATCGAAGAGGTCCAGCACGCTGCGGACCGTTCCTTGAATGCCATGCAGGACATCGGAGGCTCGATTGACATGATCGTCGAGGCGTCACGCGGGATCGACGAAACTACTGATCAGCAGGATGTGACGGTCGAGCAGATGACTATTTTGTTGGAACAGGCGGTGGATCAAGCTAGGGCCGCGTTAAGCTCCATGTCCGTGGTCGGAGTTGATGCTCAGCGCACGCTCGTACAGAGCAATGCGATCGCCGAGGCTGCATCGGTGGTCGATGGAGAGATTAAGAGACTTGGCCAGTCCGTCACACGGTTCTCGAGTCGATTTGCGGTGTAAGTTTCGAAAGGCGCCCGACCTGATCTCGGCCCGAGCAGTTCGGTGTCCTCGCGTCGGCCGTCGTCATGACAGGATGGTCTCTGCATCCGAGCGGTTCATGCAATATCAAATTCTGGGCGATAACTGCTTGAGTGAAGCTCTAACTCATTTCCCCGGCTGATCCCCAGAACCTGCGCCTGTCGGCTGAGCGGCAGATTGTGATGATGCTTCATCAGTGGCTTGCGCTCAGAAGCCCGACCTTGCCGAGGACGCCGGATTGTTCTTCAGCGTCAGCCCTATGTTCGCATGCAGCGTCTTCACGTGGGCCGCCGGGGTCGGCGATGCGGGCTTTGGCTCACCTTCGGGGACGCCCGCAGCAGAGTCGAGAAGCTGTTTCCATTGCGTGACCTGGGTTGGGTGTACGTCGAACTGCTGTGCTAGCTCGATGATCGGTTCCTGGCTCTGACGGCGACAATGGCCCCCTTCGCGTTGCGGATTTGTCTGTCGGGACACCTTCTGGATCAATGTCAGTCTTCATCTGGAACATCCAGGAAATCGCTTTCCCTCCCGCACTGCGCTACGAACCAGAACAGCAGTGTCTTCATCTGGAACATCCAGGAAATCGCTTTCCCTCCCGCACTGCGCTACGAACCAGAACAGCAGTTGAAAGGAGGATACCAGACACTAGCGCTGTTACCGCCAAGAGGCCTCCGCTACTCACGTCAACCGTCGCTTTAAATTCGAAACCTTTCCAGACCCTCAGCTCGATCTGGCTTCGCAGCCTGTCCGCAATCGCCGCTTTGACACCCTCAGGAACGCTCATAATTTGCCACTGGTGAGCGTATTATGGAGAAGCTCTGCCTCGACGGCCCGCGCCGATGCGGCGGCCTGATTGACGGCATCCTCAAGTCGCTTCGTCGAAACGCCGAGCTTATCGGTCCAGTAGCACGCTTCGTAATCATCGCTGAGATTGATGCGCGATCGGTGCTGCGGGCCGCAATTGTTCTTTTCGTCTGCCATTGGGGAGCCTCCTTAGCAGCGATTAAGTCAGCGTGGAGGCTCCAGGTTCCAAAGCAACAGCTCGCAGGCCTCGATATCGAGATCGGATAGATCAGTGCTCCGTTTTATCTGTAGATTGGCCGCCACCGTACACTCCACAAACTGTTACCGCTTCGTCGCATGCGTGCCGGTGGTGTATGCCAACGTGCAACTTCGACTGGACCGGCGGACAGAATGCACTCGCCGACGGCGAGGATTTCGAGCTCGCAACGAATAAGAATCCTGCCGCTGAGGCCACCGTACGTGAAAGACAGCGACATAACTGATTCCGATCCAGCAGCTGCGACGGCGCAACTTCACCCTACATAAGGCTGAGAGTTGGGCGGGGGGATGTGGCCGTTGCGCGAGAATGCCATGCCACCGCCTCACAAAATGATGGTCCGGCACGGGGCTCTGGACAGTATGGCAGGGAGTTGCCCGTGGTGCCGGTGCCTCCGTTGCCGGGCTGAGCGGAACTCGCCACGCGCAAGCACGTTCACTTATCGTTGCTCTCAACTCTAGGCCCCCGTCAGCTCCGGCTGGCGGGGGCTTTTTTGTTTCTCCGCTCTTGCCCGGTTGACGCCCGGCGATAAAATCTCGGGGTCACAAGCGTCCCTGGGAGGACGGCATGCCATTCTCATCGTTGACCGATCCCGCCGATCGCGCGAGCTGACGGCGCGCTACAAGAGGCTTGGGCGGAACTTCAACTGATGACCGGAGCGGCTCGGCGAGCGGGAGCGGACCAACCTCGATTACATCATAGCGGCGTTAGTGATGGTAGCCGAGGACGAGAATGATCTTCGGCGGCGGGCTATCGAGCGCTTTCGGGCAAGTGCTTCTGCCTGAATCAAACAGGAACTAATCCGTCGCAAGGTCCGTTCGTCATCGTTCAGGCCAATAAGCCTCGACCGCAACGGAGCGCGACATGCCGAGATATCGCTTCACGACTGATGACGGGAAGAATGTAGATCGGGGCGACGATACGCTAGAGTTCGTGAATGACAGCGCAGCGGCAGATGCCGCGCAAGAAGCCTTGGCAGATATGGTGCACGACGCCTTGCCGAATGGCTCATCCCTTGATCTGAGCGCGGAAGTTGAGAGGGCTGGAGGCGATGAAGTCTATCACGCCAGCCTCAAATTCCGCGGCGAAACAGCCGAACAGGCGCACACCAAACCTGCAAAAATGGATGCACAAGCCGATGAAGCCGTCGACCCGGTCACAAAAGCTCTGAAAGCCGATCCCAAAATGCCATAGTGAACTATTGGATCGGCTGAGACTTCGCCTGCGCCTGGCTCGCCTTCGCGAGCATGGCCTCGAGCTCGATCAGGGCCGCCATCGGAAGGACCAGAACCACGTCGGCGTCGCCCGCGGTCACAAACTTTAAAGTAGCGTCGTCGCGAGGGTCGTCGCTCACGTCAAGGATCGCCGGCCTCACGACCGGTACGACGATTGTCGGACATGCTGAGAAGATAGCATTGTTCGGCTAACCCTCAAGTCCGATCTCCGCCTGCGGGTTGGCGTTGCTTACGTTACGCGTCATTGCTTCCGCTCGTGAGCGTCTGCAGCAAGGGCGAGCGAGCCTTTGCCGAGTTACTCGGCGTACTCAGGATCGTAGCCGAAGGCAAACGGTTCCCGGTCGCTGTATCGGGACACCACCACGACCTTGCGTATCGTGGTGAACTGCCTCCGAAGGGCCAACGGCCTTTCAGCGTCCCTCATTCCAGCGGGAGTATCGCATCGCTGGTCGGCTTAATCACCGGAACGATTCCGACGCCTGACCGTTCGCACTGTGCTGAATGACTGGGGCGAGCAGGGCAAGTGTCGAACTTAATGCCGGACGCTGAAGGTGCTGACATCGACGGTGCTGCGGGCCGTGGCGCTCCCAAGTCCTCGTTAGCACCTTCACGCTTTGGCCCTACGCGGCGCATTTTGAAGCTTCTTACCCGGGCGAGTTCTTCGCGCTCGATGATCGGTCGGTTTGCAGCAGCCCTGATGCTCATCGCTGTAATTTCGGCCTTTGCATGCCTCGGATTTTTCCTGCCCACGATCATCTCGCTTGGTGGTCGGCAGTAGAGGGCGGAGCGATACAGTTCGGCGTCCGTTCGCGACTCGTTGCGTGTGGAGCTGCGTCGATGTGCGCGCGTCGGGTTCTCAGAGCCGGGCTAGGAGGCGATACCCTTAATGGGCCGGCACGCCGCCGAAAGCCCGAACGCGATCTCTTCGTTGACCCGATGCCGGATAGGGTCGAGCCCTGCCTCGCGCAGCTCCAGAGCGAGCCACCGACAGGCGAGAACTGGGCTTTCGAGGTGGAGTGGGACGGCTATCGCCTGGCTGTGCATATTGTCGGCAAGCGCGTGCGGATCATCACGCGCGGCGGCCACGATTGGACGAGCCGATTTCCCACTATCGCCACGACGCTCTTGAACTCAGGCTCGACAGCGCGATCCTTGACGGCGAGGCCGTCGTGCTCGACGAGCGCGGCGCCTCCGATTTCGGTGCGCTGCAGAAGGCACTCGGCGGGCGAGGCGCAAGCGCTTCGCTTCGGACGCCCGGCTCTACGCCTTCGATCTGCTATATCTGAACGGCCACGACCTTCGGGAGATGCCTCTGACTGAGCGGCGGGAGATGCGAGCGGACGTTCTAGCAGCGCAGCCGCATAGCTCGGTACGTATCAGCGAGGAGATCAACGCGGACGGCGCGCCGTTCCTCAAGCTGGCCTGCGAAATGGGCATTGAGGGCATCATCGCTAGACGGCAATCCGCTCCTTATCGCTCGGGCCGCGGCGGGACTGGCTGAAGATCAAGTGTATCCAGTCGGAGAGCTTCGCCATTATCGGCTATGAGCCCTCAGCGGCCGCACTCGGCGGCATTGGCCGGCTGCTGCTGGCGGCGTAGAAGGGTGATGGTCTGGCCTACGTTGGCGGAGTTGGAACGGGTTTCACGGCCTCGGCCGGGACGGCGCTGCGAAAGCAGATGGATCGGATGATCGTCGACAAGCCCGCGGTCACGATTCCTGGGCGCAAGCGAACATAACGCCGGACCCGGCCGGAGCTGATCGCCGAGATCGCTTTCCGCGGATGGACGGACGACGGAATGTTCCGGCACGCATCGTACAAAGGCCTACGAGAAGAGGCGGACAGGAGGAATGTTTTCTCCATAATTTACGCAGTGTCGCCTCCTGAAATGCTCAGAGTGCAGACCATGTCCATCGGATACTTGCGGTGCAGATCTGTCTACCTTCTCAATATCTTGCTGTACGATCTTGCTTCTCGCGTGACAGTCTTTGACGCGTCCGGTAGCCGGCTTCAGGTCACCGTCGGCGTCGCATAGCGATCAACCTCCGCTCGACCCGCCCATGCTGTGCGGGCTTTATTTTGCTAGGAACGCAAGCACACTCCGTTGGTTGGAAAGGTATCCACCAAAGGAGAAAGCCATCGATCATTCCAAGCACGTCCGTCTCGCGGCGGCGGAGTTGACGGCAAATGCTCTCGACGGAGCGACAATCTACGGGCCTGGCGATGAGAAGATCGGCTCCGTTTCTCATACCCACGGTGTCGGCCCCTCGACCCAAGTCGTAATCGATGTCGGCGGCTTCCTCGGCATCGGAGCTAAGCCCGTATCCGTGCCGGTAAGCCAGTTGGAATTCATGCGTGACGAAGACGGCGACGTTCACGCGGTGACGGCCTGGACGAAGGACCAGCTCAAGCAAATGCCCGAACACGTCGACACCTGATTGAATGCCGCATTGGGCCCGCCCTCGCTTCCGCGGGGCCGGGCTCCTTTAGTTTTGGTGGATGCGCTGGACGAAAAGTGGATTGCCGTGAATTATCTGCGTCAATGGTAGGATTAGCACCTCTTTTTCGGGGGTAATGTGATGGACGATGGTGTTGGTCGAGGCCTCAATGTTCACGCCGCGCTTGCTGCTGCTGGTGTTGTCGGCCTGTGGGAGTATCGGATCAATCTAGATTTGGTTATTTGCGACGAAGCAATGTCGCGTCTCTACGGCATACATCCAGACGAGGGCGTCAAAGGGGTCCCGCCGTCGCTCTTGCGCCGTGCGATCGAAGAGGATGACCTGCCCGAAGCGATCGGCAACCTCAAGCGAGCGATCGACACAGGGGGCTACTACCAGGCCAGATACCGGGTAAAAGGAAACGGGGGCGTGCATTGGATCAGCGCTCGCGCAAAACCGATAAGCATCAACGGACGCACTGTCTCTCTGTCGGGCATCAATCTGATGGTTTCCACGGAGGCCAGCGAATTGCATAGCAAGCTGGGCTCTACAGCCATCGAGCTGTTAAGCCTATGTCGACAATCTAACGATCTCGTCGCGATCTATTTCGCGGAAATGCTGCTTGAGCATATCTCGTCGCTCATATCGACGAGGACGATTGGCCCTGTTGCCGGTTCGGCTTAGCAAGTAGCCGCTCCGCGTAGATCTCGTTCCGATAGTGTCTTTTGGATCTGCCGAAAGCCCGATTAGCTGAACGCCTTCGACAAGCGGCGGCATCCGTGGTTCCGCAACGTCGCGCCCTCTGCCCTAAATTGGCCGAGTTTCTTAAGATGAAACTAGTCGCCCTGCATCTGCCGAGTATCGGTGATACCTCCAGGGCAGAACGAGTCACTCGGCGGAGATCGTCCATGTGCGGCGTCGATATGAATGACCAAGACAATTCAACCGGCCATGACCAGGTTTTTGAGCTCGACGCTTCCGTGCGGCTCTCCTGG
This sequence comes from Hyphomicrobiales bacterium, assembly GCA_004144595.1. Classification (GTDB taxonomy): domain Bacteria; phylum Pseudomonadota; class Alphaproteobacteria; order Rhizobiales; family Beijerinckiaceae; genus Allobosea. Next base: position 2,824 of record SEEM01000034.1, on the reverse strand, counting down.
GAACTCGTCAAAATTCTCAGGTCACTTCACGCCCATCAGCAGCGCGAAGTGCTCGAATTCGCCAAAAGTCTAATGGCAGCCTCTCGAACCGAGGGCTTGTCAGGGCGTTAAGCTCAATGCTCAAACTTATAGCTACAATAACATGACAGTTTCAGTGGGGACTGCTGCCATGCCAAGCGCCGACGGAGACGCAGACCGACCTAGTCGAATAGACAAGATTGCCGAGCACGTTACGGAAGCCTGCTATCTCGCACATCAGGAGCGAGATGTGTTTCTGGCTCATTTATTGAAAATGGTGCTGGTCGAGCTGCAGCATCGTGGTGCGTACGGCAAAAAGCCGCTGTCCAAGTTATAACTAGTTTCTCATCATAGCGCTCTGATCTGCTCCTCGAATTCCTCGGGGATAGCGCCGTGGCGTGCGAGAACGTCGCGCGCGCTGACTTCGCCGGTTTCGTCGTCGGCGGTGACATGGATGACCGCGACGCCCTCGGCAGTTTTCCCCAGGCGCTCGCCCTCATTCAGCGCGTGATGCTTCGTTTTGGCGAGCACGCGCAGGCCGGGCACCAAGCGCTTCCGATGGGTTGTGAAGGGCTGGAGGAAGAACGTTTCGACGCTGGCCAATGGCTTGACTCCTCGGGCGGGTTTGTTCTTGTTACGTTTTCATTTTCGAGAACGCAAGATATGTCATCAGCCAAGCCGCTTCAGGCCGCTGCGCCGAACCCGTTGGACTTCCAAATCGATGCGGTGCTTGCTGATTTCAAAGGCGATACTCGCGCGACGATCGGGGCGCTGTTGTTGAACCAGGATCATATCCTGCGCGACGCCAACACGGCGGCATCTGTCGGATATCTCCGCAGGCGTTTCTCGCGAGGCGCCCGGGCGCCGATGCGCGATGACGGGGCGTGAGCGTCCTGATGGAAACACCCCGCTCGTCCGCTATCCGTGGGTCGTCGTTCGGCTGCGCTGCCATGTCTGCGCCCGCCATGCAGACGTCCGCCTGGCGGCGCTGGCCGCGCTATGGGATAGGATACCGGTGCAAGCGGTGCTGCATGCCTTCATGGCCGGTTGCCCGTGGAACCCGCACGCCGAGATGCGCAAGGCTCAGAAATACGGCCATCGCTGCGGCGCCTATCTGCCGGACATCAGCTCGGGCGCTCCTCCGGACCTGCCGCCGACCATGGCGGGCCTGACCTTGATCGAAGGCGGCGCCAAGGACATGCTGCCGGCCGAGCCTGCCAAGCGCCGCCGGCGGGTCGGCGGAGACGAGTGAAGCCATGTGCAACCTCTACAGCCACACCCGGAATGTCGAGGCGATGCGCAAGCTGTTCGCCAACTTCGACGACGCCGGAGTGAACGTCCCGCCGTTGCCTGGGGTCTTCCCGGACTATGCCGCACCGATTGTCCGCAATGATGAAGGCGGGCCGCGGCTGGCGATGACGCGCTGGGGTATGCCCTCGTCCAAAAAGGCCATTTTCGACGCGGCGAAAAAGCGGGCGGACAAGCTTCGTGCTAGGGGCAAGGAGTTCGAATTCGACCAGCTGCTCCGGATGGAGCCTGACGGCGGGACGACGAACGTCCGGAACACCTCGAGCTCGCACTGGAAGCGATGGCTCGGCGTCGAGAGCCGGTGCCTGGTGCCTCTCAACAGCTTCAGCGAATTCGACTGGAGCACGAAGCAGGACGTTTGGTTCGCCTTCGGTGAGGATCGGCCCACGGCGTTCTTCGCCGGCATCTGGGCGCGCCAGTGGACCAGCGTCCGGAAGATCAAGACCGGCGAGGAGACGATCGACCTCTATGCCTTCCTGACGACCGATCCGAATGCCGAGGTCGGCGCTGTCCACCCGAAGGCTATGCCGGTGATCCTGACGACGCCGGAGGAATGCGAGATGTGGATGACAGCGCCATGGGAGCAGGCCAAGTTGATGCAGCGCCCGCTGCCGGACGGCTTTCTCGATATCGTGGCGCGCGGCGTGAAGAAAGACGAGTTGACCCCTACTTCAACGCCCTGAGGCTATCACGGATTGAAGCGAGATCCTTGCCGTACTTCTCTTGTGCCGCCGGCGAGGCCCAAAAGGTCAAGACAAGCCCCTTCGTGTCGGTGACCTGAAGCAGTGTCAGCGCGACGCGGGTCGGCCCGTCCTCATCGTTGGCGTTCCACTTCACGCCATAGCCATCCAGGCCATTGATCACGACCGCGCTCTGCTCCATCGACTTCTCGTCGACGACGATCTTCTTCTTCTTCATCCATGCGACCGTCTCTGCGATCGTCTTCGACGCGTCCTTGAGCTCGGTAACCTCGACCGCAATGTAGACCGCCTGATCTTTCGAAGTGGATTCGAGGCCGCCATCAATCTCAAGCGTGTCCCAGTCGTTGGGCAGGGTCACCACTGCAATTGGGTTCGGATCCGGCACTGAGAACGTTTTGGCGCTGACGACGGCAGGCAGCAGGAGAAGGCCGGCGACGAGGACGGCGCGCGCGAAAGACAACGACATGAATCAGATTCCGATCTAGCAGCGCGGCGATGGCGCAACGTCACCCTACACGAGGCCGAGAGCTGGGCTAGGGGGGACGTGGCCGTTGCGCGAAAATGCCTTGCCACCACTTCCCAAGCTGGCGGTCTAGCTAACTGGCAACCGAAGTTCAGTAGCAATTTGGTTAGATGGGCACCCGGCAGACGCCCGATGCCGTCTGCAAGTAGCGCTGCGCACCGGTCCGAGCCTCGCAGAATTCGTCATGATGAATATGAAAGATGGAATGAGCGTTGGGCGCTGCCGCTCAGGAGCTACCAGTCTCGCATGTCTGGCGCGGCCACGGGGTGAATCC
>SEEM01000302.1 GCA_004144595.1 Hyphomicrobiales bacterium | reverse complement strand
CTCGGTCGACCCCCGCATCACTGAGGCGGTCTTCGCGGTTCTCGCCCCCGAGCATTCCGTCCGCAGCCGACGCAGCTATGGCGGCACCGCGCCGGACACCGTGCGCGAGGCGATCGAGCGGGCGAAGCAGCGCTGGCTGTCCGGCAAGCCGATCCAGGCCTAGTTGTCATTCCGGGGCTTCGCGCCTTCGGCGCTCCGGAGTGACAACCACCCTCGCCCAACGCAACCCGGCACCCGCCGCCCCGCAAACTTTGCGGGATCAATCCGGCCGCCTTTCTGGCTATGGAAGATGGCGCCCGCCGATTCGACCGGGCCTGAGACAACGAGCGTGGAGCCTGTGCAGCTCCACGGCGGGGGGACGATGATGGAACACGTCTGGTTGCGTGGGGTGGCCGAGCAGTTCGGCATCGAGGGCGGGCTGCGGCAGCTCGGCGGCGAATACGACCTCAACTTCCGCGGCCGGACCAGCGAGGGCGACGTCATCGTCAAGGCGATGCGCCCGCAGGGAGAGCCCGCGCTCGTCGACCAGCAATGCGCTGCGATCAATCACGCCCTCGCCGCCGACCCGACGCTGCCGCTGCCGCGCCTCCTCCCGGCCGAAGGCAACCGCTTCTGGCAGCACGTGGCCGATGCTCAGGGCCGACAGCGCATGGTCTGGGTCCAGCGCGCCTTCAAGGGCATCCCGATGGGCGAAGCCGGCCCGCAGCCGCCCGCAGTCCTCTCCGAACTCGGCGCGCTGACCGCGCGTCTCGACCTTGCGCTCCGCGCTTTCGAGGTCACGGCAGCACCGGATGCGGCGAAATGGGACCTGACCCAGGCTGGCTGGATCAAGCCGCATCTCGACGTGCTGGACGGCTCGCGCCGCGCACTCGTGGCCGACATCGTTGCGGCCTTCGAGACCCTCAAGCCCACGCTCGACACGCTGCCGCGACAGACCATCCACAACGACCTCAACGACTTCAACATCCTCGTCGAGCCGCGCCTTGGCGAACCTGCCCGCATCAGCGGTCTGATCGATTTCGGCGACATGACCAATGGCCCGCGCGTCTGCGAGATCGCCATCGCCACCGCCTATGCCATCCTCGACCACGAAACGCCGGAAGCGGCGCTCGCGGCCTTTGTCGCCGGCTATCACGGCATCTCGGCGCTCAGCGCCGAGGAGATCGGGCTGATCTGGCCCCTCGTCCGCATGCGGCTCGCCGTCAGCGTCGTGAACTCCACGATCGAGGCCAAGAGCCGCCCGGACGACCCCTATGTCACGATCTCGCAGGCCCCCGCCTGGCGCCTTCTCGAAAACCCGGCCATCGACGGCGACTTGATGGGTGTGCGCCTGCGCAATGCCTGCGGCCTGCCCGTCACCGACGCCGCCGGCTGCATCGCGAGCTGGATCGCCAAACAACGTGGAAGCTTCGCCCCCGTGCTTGGCCGCGCCCTCGACGGTCTTCCGGTCGGCTCGCTTGGCGTCGCCGAGTCGACGGTCCCGCAGAACCCGTTCGAACTGCGTGCCGAGGAGGCCCGCAATCTCGGCACCAATATCGGCATTACGTCCGAGTGGTGGCTCGGCCAGTATGGCGAGCCCCGGCTGGTCTATACCGACAAGGCTTTCCGCAAGGGCCTCTGGCTCGCCTCGAACCGACGCACCATCCATATGGCGGTCGATGTCTTCGGCCCGGCCGGCGAACCCGTCCGCGCCCCGCTGGCCGGCAAGGTCGCGCTGGCGGAGAACCGCAAGGGCCATCTCGACTATGGCGGCGTCGTCATCCTCGAGCACCGCACACCCGCGGGCGACGTCTTCCACACGCTTTACGGCCATCTCGCCGCCGATGGCGCAA
>SEEM01000301.1 GCA_004144595.1 Hyphomicrobiales bacterium | reverse complement strand
CGTCGGGACGGAGCTCGGAGGTCGCGACCACTTTGCCCTCGGTGTCGTCCGTATCGGTCTGCGAGCCCCAGGCGACGGTGAACTCATAGGCCTTGCGCCCGTCCATCACGAAGGGGACGGTCTTGGTCGCTTCGCCCAGCGCAATCGGCAGCAGGCCCGAGGCAAGCGGATCGAGCGTGCCGGCATGGCCGGCCTTCTTGGCGCTGTAGGCACGCTTCACCACGGCGACCGCATGGGTCGAGGTCATACCGATCGGCTTGTCGAGCACGACCCAGCCATGAACGTCGCGCTTCTTCGGGCGCGGCGGCCGGCCGCCATCCGCCTCTGCCGGGCGGTTCTCGTCAGTCGTCGTCATGGTGCTTGTCTTGCTGGTCCTGGTCAGCGTTCTGGTCGATGCGCAGCGGCTGCTTCAGGATGTCCTGGCGCACCTTGTCAGAATAGAGCAGCGCATCGATGCGCTCGGCCTCGGCGAAGCTCTCATCCTGCAGGAAGCGGACGTTCGGCGCGTATTTCAGGTTCACGCGATGGGCGATCTCGCCGCGGATATAGCGCGTATGGGAGGCGAGCGCCTTCAGCACCGGCGCGACGTCCTGGCCGCCGAGCGGCATGATGTAGCAGGTCGCGAGCTTGAGATCGGGCGAGAGCCGGACCTCAGGGACGGTGATGACGTGCTTCGCCAGCACGTCATCATGGATGTCGCCGCGTGCCAGCATCTCCGCCAAGGCGTGACGGATCAATTCGCCGACACGCAATTGCCGCTGCGAGGGCCCGGAGCCCTGTGTGTTTGGTTTCTTTGCCATTGTTCTCGTTCTCCGGGATCGGACCGGATGGACGGGTTTGAAACGTCATGGCCGGGCGAAAGCCCGGCCATCTGGAAACATCCGGGAGCAAGCGTGCCTGTCAGAGGCTGCGCTTGATCTCCTCGACGCGGAAGCACTCGATCACGTCGCCAGCGCGCATGTCCTGGTAGCTCTCGAAGGACATGCCGCACTCCTGGCCGGCGACCACTTCCTTGGCGTCGTCCTTGAAGCGCTTGAGCTGGGCGAGCTTGCCCTCGTGAACCACGACGCCGTCGCGGATCAGGCGGACATTGGCGCCACGCTCGATCGTGCCGTCCGTGACGCGGCAGCCAGCGATCTTGCCGACCTTCGAGACGTTGAAGATCTCGAGGATCTGCGCGTTGCCGAGCATGGTCTCGCGCAGGGTCGGTGCCAGCAGGCCCGACATCGCGTCCTTCACATCATCCATCAGGTTGTAGATGATGCTGTAGTAACGGATCTCGACCCCGGCCCGTTCGGCCGCTTCGCGCGCTTCCTTGTGGGCGCGGACGTTGAAGCCGATCACCACCGCGCCCGAAGCCTGGGCCAGCGTGACGTCGGATTCCGTGATCGCGCCGACGCCGGACGAAAGCACGCGGGCGCGGACCTCGTCGTTGCCGACCTTCTCGAGCGAGCCGACGATGGCTTCGACCGAGCCCTGCACGTCGCCCTTGACGACGAGCGGGAACTCCTTGCGGCCGGCGCCTTCCTTCAGCTCGCGCATCATCTCGGCGAGCGAGCGGCCGGCGCCCGAGCCGGCGCCGCGGGCGGCGAGGCGATCGCGCTTCTGACGCTCGCGATAGTCGGTGATCTCGCGGGCACGGGCTTCCGACTCGACGACCGCGACGCGATCGCCTGCTTCGGGCGTGCCGTTGAAGCCGAGCACCTCGACCGGAAGCGACGGCGCCGCTTCCTTGATCTGGGCGCCGGTATCGGAGATCAGCGCGCGGCCGCGGCCCGGTCGAGCTTGGCCTCGATCACCGTGCCTTCTGCGGCGCGCTCGGGGTTGGCCTTGATGT
>SEEM01000300.1 GCA_004144595.1 Hyphomicrobiales bacterium | reverse complement strand
GCTCTCGCGACGCTCCTGCTCGCCGGCACTGCGCTTGCCGAGCCGAATTTCAACCGCATCGCCACCTTCCAGGTGCCGTTGAATCTGCCGGCCGATCGCCTTCTGCTCGGCGTCGGTATAGGCGAGCAGAGTGCCGGCCTCGTTGGCGGAGATGATCTCGGACACCGTCTTCTTCTTCGCGTCGCGATCGGCCGGCAGATTCAACGGCACCTGGAAGGTGGCGATGCGGTTGAAATTCGGCTCGGCAAGCGCAGTGCCGGCGAGCAGGAGCGTCGCGAGAGCTGCGAGGGCGAAGGGCTTGCGCATTGGGACGGTCCTGTTCCGCAGGGTGAGGAGGCAGGCCTTCCGGCTAGTTAGCACAGGCGACGGTTTCGTGACAGGCCGTCGCAAAGCAAACGCCGCCGCGGAGGGAGCCGCAGCGGCGTGATCTGGCAAAGAGGCTGGTCAGCGCAATGCGGCTTCGGCTCTGGCGGCTTCCGTGCCCGATTTCTTCAGGCCGATCACTTCGAGCTCGGTGACGACGGCGACCGCCGCGGCCTGGGCCAGGACGAAGGCGATGCCAAGCGTGCTCGGCGCGAACCAGCCGGCGACCAGGATCAGCACGCTGTCGGCGACCCAGAGGATGTTGACGCCGATCACGGCATAGATTGCGAGGCGCGGCAGGCGCGCCCGGCTGGCGAAGATCGCAAGCAGCGCGGCGCAAGGCAGGAGCAGGAGACCGGCGCCACGCAGGAACTCCGCCGGAAAGCCGAGCAGGCCGGAGAGCGAACCCGCGCCGACGCTGAGCAGCAGACCGGTCACGGCGCAGGCAGCAGCATCGAGGGCAAGGGCATTGCGCAGGAAACGCGAGGACTGGATGAAGGCCATGGTCGTTCTCCAATTCAAGCCCCGTCTCAACCGGGGCGGTTGCTGATGGAGGCCATGCTGACGAAAGCCCGGCGGCCAGTCGATTAAGCCGGAGGTAATTGGATGGCGGCGCGGCTGCGGTTAGCTTGCCTGCCATGAACAAGCACCAGCAGCCCGCGATCGGGCATCTCATCCGCGACTGGCGCCAGCTGCGCCGTCTCAGCCAGCTCGACCTCGCGCTCGAAGCCGAGGTCTCGCAGAAGCATCTGAGCTTCATCGAAAGCGGCCGCTCGGCGCCTAGCCGGGATATGGTCCTGCTTCTCGCCGAGCATCTCGGCGTGCCGCTGCGCGAGCGCAATGCGCTCCTGCTCTCGGCCGGCTATGCACCGGTCTATCTCGAACGCTCGCTGGAGGATCCGAGCCTGCAGGCGGCGCGCAGCGCGATCGACCTGCTGCTCAAGGGGCACGAGCCCTACCCCGCCGTCGCCATCGACCGGCACTGGACCCTGCTCGCGGCGAACAAGATGATCGCGCCGATGCTCGCGGTCGTCGAAGACGCCGACCTGCTGCGCCCGCCCGTCAACGTGCTCCGGCTCAGCCTGCATCCGCGCGGGCTCGCTCCGGCGATCATCAACCTGACGGAGTGGCGCGGCCACCTGATCGCGCGGTTGCGCCAGCAGATCCGCGCCACGGCCGACCCGCTGCTGGCAGAACTCCTGACCGAGTTGCTGAGCTATCCCGTCCCGGCCCTGCCGGTGGTCAAAGGCAAGGTGTCGGAAGAGGCGGAGCCGCCGATCGTGCTGCCGCTGCACCTGCGGCTCGGCGCGACCGAGCTTTCGCTGATCTCGACCACGACCGTATTCGGCACACCTGTCGACGTCACACTGTCCGAGCTGGCGCTGGAGACATTCTTCCCCGCCGATGAGGCGACGGGCCGGGCGCTGCGCGCGATCGCGGAGGCCAATGCATCCGCCTGAGAGGCGGAACCAAAA
>SEEM01000002.1 GCA_004144595.1 Hyphomicrobiales bacterium | reverse complement strand
CGCTCGTCGAAGACCGCCCTCACCCGCATCTGCTGGGCGAGGTCCTCGGGGTTGAACTGGAAGGTCATCAGGTCGCGCTTCTCGATGCCGACGCCGTGCTCGCCGGTGAGGCAACCGCCAACCTCAACGCAGAGCTTGAGGATGTCCATGCCGGCATCCTCCGCCTTCTGCGCCTCAATTGGGTCATTGCAGTTATAGAGGATCAGCGGATGGAGATTGCCGTCGCCGGCATGGAAGACGTTGGCGACGCGCAGGCCATAGCCCTTCACGATCTCGTCCATCCGCCGCAGCACATACGGCAATTGCCCGGTCGGGATCGTGCCGTCCATGCAGATATAGTCGGCGATGCGCCCGGTGGCGCCGAAGGCCGACTTGCGGCCTTTCCAGATCGCCGCCGCCTCCATCGCCGATTTCGATTCCTTGACGGTTTTCACGCCGTGCTGCCGGGCGATTGCGACGATGCGGGCGAGCTGGGCGTCCATCTCGTCGTCGGAACCCTCGACCTCGATGATCAGCAGCGCCTCGACATCCATCGGATAGCCGGCCTTGGCGAAAGCCTCGCAGATCTCGATCGCCGGCTTGTCCATGAACTCCATCGCGACCGGGATGATGCCGGCGCCGATGATCGCAGCCACGGCCGAGCCCGCCTGCTCGCTGGTCGGGAAGCCGAAGAGCACGGGCCGTGCCCCCTCGGCCGCGCGCAGGATGCGCACCGTCGCCTCGGTGATGATGCCGAGCTGGCCTTCCGAGCCGTTGATCAGGCCGAGCAGATCGTAGCCGGGCGAATCGAGATGGGCGCCGCCGATCTCGACGATGCTGCCATCGAGCATCACCATGGTCACGCCCAGGACATTGTTGGTGGTGACGCCATATTTCAGGCAATGGGCGCCGCCCGAGTTCATGCCGATATTGCCGCCGATCGAGCAGGCGAGCTGCGAGGACGGATCGGGCGCATAGAAGAAGCCCTCAGTCGAGACCGCGCCGGTGACGGCGAGATTGGTCACGCCGGCCTCGACCCGCGCGACGCGATTGGCATAGTCGATCTCGAGGATGCGGTTCATCTTGGAGACGCCGATCACGACCGCGTCCTCCTGCGGGATCGCGCCGCCCGCAAGCGAGGTGCCGGACCCGCGCGGCACCACCGGCACGCCCTCGTCCCGGCAATAGCGGAGCACGGCGGCCACCTCCTGCGTGGTCGAGGGCAGGACGACCGCGAGCGGCATGCGGCGATAGGCGGTCAGCGCATCGGTCTCGTAGGGGCGACGTTCGTCGTCGCTGGTGATCAGCGCCTGCGGCGGGACGAGGCGCGCAAGCCCTGCGATGATCGATTCGCGGCGGGCGAGAATGCCGGCATCCGGCACCGGAAAAGCTATCGCGCTCATCTCTCCCCTCCGCTTTCAACGACTCATGGCACGCCACGCACCGTATTCTCTCTGCGCGGCAGATTAGATCAATTCAATGCCACTTGCAGCGCGGCCAAAGCCAGCCATTATTTCCAGATTGGAAAAGGTGCGTGGCGATGGACCGGTTTGGCGATCTCGACGTGTTCGCCCATGTGGTGACGAGCAAGAGCATGTCGGCGGCGGGCCGGCAGCTCAACCTCTCGCCGGCCGTGATCTCGAAGCGCATCCGCCGGCTGGAGGAGCGGCTGGGCGTGCGCCTGCTTCAGCGCACGACGCGGCAGCTCGCCCTGACCGAGGCCGGACAGGGCTTCTACGAACGCGTCGTCTCGATCCTGTCCTCGATCGAGGAGGCGGAGTCCTGGGTGTCGAGTGGCGCGGGGCAGGTGCGGGGCACGCTCAGGGTCTCGGCTCCGACCTCCTTCGGCCGGATGCATGTCGCGCCGCATCTCAAGCGCTTTCTCGACGCGAACCCGCTGGTGACGGTTGAGCTCGTGTTGAGCGACGGCTTCGTCGACGTCGTCGGCGAGGGTTTCGACCTCGCGGTCCGGATCGCAGACCTGCAGGATTCCAGCCTCGTGGCCAAACGCCTCGCCCGCAACCACCGGGTGCTCTGCGCCTCGCCGGGCTATCTCGCCGAACACGGCATACCGGCCGATATCGCCGCTCTGTCGCGCCATACCCTGATCGCACACAATGCCGACCACTGGCGGCTAGACGGCCCGGAAGGCCCGGTTTCTGTGAGGGTCAACGGCCCGCTGCGGACCAATTCGAGCGAAGTCGTGCGCGAGGCGCTGCTGGGCGGCGTCGGCATCGCACTGCGCTCGACCTGGGATGTCGGGCCGGAACTCAAGTCCGGGGCGCTGCAGCGAATCCTGCCCGCCTATGCCGTCGGCTCCCGCGTCGCGATCTATGCGGTCTATCCCAGCCGCCGGCACATGGAGCAGAAGGTGCGCGCCTTCGTCGACTATCTCGGCGAACTCTACGGCGCCACGCCCTATTGGGATGCGGGACTTGCGCTGTAGGGCATTGCCCTTCGCCACCCGGACAGGGATGCTCCGGCAAAATGTCAGGGAGGTATGGCATGTTCGGCATGCTCGAAGGCACAGGGGTTACGGTCCTCGATCCGCGGTTCCACCGCGTCATCCCGGGCTCGGCGCGGGTCGAGCGGCTCTGGACCGGCGCGCGCTGGTCGGAGGGGCCGGCCTGGTTCCCGGCCCATAATACGTTGGTCTGGTCGGATATCCCGAACGACCGCATGCTGCGCTACGACGCGCTGACGGGCCAGGTCGGCACTTTCCGCCAGCCGGCGCGCAACTCCAACGGCAACACGGTCGACCGCGAGGGCCGGCTCGTCAGCTGCGAGCATGGCGGGCGGCAGGTGACGCGCACCGAGCATGACGGCAGGGTCACCATCCTCGCCAGCCATTTCGGCGGCAGGCGCCTGAACTCGCCCAATGATGCGGTGGTGAAATCGGACGGCTCGATCTGGTTCACCGACCCCGACTACGGCATCCTCAGCGATTACGAGGGCGACAAGTCGCCGGGTGAGATCGGCGCCTGCAACGTCTATCGCATCGATGGAAGGACCGGCGAGATCGCCATCGTCGCCGATGATTTCGTCAAACCCAATGGCCTCGCCTTCTCGCCGGACGAGAGCATCCTCTACATCGCCGACACCGGCGCGAGCCATGATCCCGAGAACGGGCCGCGGCATATCCGGGCCGTCACCATCGAAGCGGATGGCGAAACGCTCGGCGCCTCAAGGGTGTTCGCCACCTGCACGGCCGGGCTGTTCGACGGGTTTCGCCTCGATATCGAGGGCCGCATCTGGACCAGCGCGGCCGACGGCGTCCATATCTACCACCCGGACGGCACGCTGATCGGCAAGGTCGATATTCCGGAGATCGTCGCGAACGTGTGCTGGGGCGGGCCGAAGCTCAACCGCCTGTTCATCTGCGGCACAACTTCGCTCTATTCGGTCATGACGCACACGAACGGCGCGACGCGGCCGATCTAGAGTGCCGCGTCAGACGTCCTGCCCGACATAGCCGGCGACGTCGGCCATGCGCTTGCGCGTGCGCCAGTAGATGTCCTCCATCAGAAGATGGGCGAACTCGCCGTTGCGGCCGATGCTGTAGAGGCCGTCGACACCGGAGCTGCGGGCAAAATCCTGGCGGCGCTCCTCATAGCGCGAGAGATAGACCGGATAGGCCAAGGGCGTCTTCAGCATGCCGCCGGCGCCGATATAGCGGTCGCGCAGATGCGGATAGATCCGGCACAGGCCGTCGAGGCAGGCCTCGGCGAGCTTCTCGTCCGACATCGTCCACCAGGCATCGCCCACCTCGCAGCCGATATCGAAGGTCAGTTGCGTGCGCCCCTCCGGCGCCAGCCATGGCATGGAGAACGGCGCCTCGGTGACGCGGAAGAAGGGCTGCGAGCGATCCGGCACCCAGAGCATCGTGTCGGGCAGGAGGTTGCGGCCCTCGAAGCGCAGGTTGACGAAGATCATCGGGCGGTAGCGGAAGCCGCCGAGCTCGTCGAGCGCATCGGTGCCTTCGACGAGCTTCGGCAGGACATGGACCGGCGCCGTACTGATCACGGCGGAGACGCCGATCTCGCGGCCGTCGACCTTCACCGCCGCGACCTTGCCGTTCTCGACGAAGACCCGCTCGACCTTCGATTCCAGCGCGATGCGGTCGCCGAGGCGCGCGACCGTCGGCTCCAGCAGCTTGGCGACGCCGCCTTCGGGGTAGACATGGTAGACGCCCGGGCTTTCCGGCATCTCGTGCGAATAGCCGCTGCAGACCGCCCTGCCCGACAGGCGCGACGCCGCCTTCAAGAGGAAGGTCTTCATCACCCCGGCGGCGAGCTTGTTGCCGACCGCAGCCGAGAGCTCGCTCGCCGGCGCGCCGGACCAGGCCTCTGCGAGCGGAATCGCAACGTCCTCGGCGAGCGCCTCGCCATAGGCGTTGCGGAACCAATCGGCCGCGCTCGCGACGGGCTGGGGATGCAGGCGGGCCGAGACGGCGCTCGCTGCATAGCGGGGCGAGAGCGCGAGGCCGAAGGGATAGCTGTAGCTTTTCTGCCCGAGCGCGACCGCCTCGCCATAGTGACGGACGGTGCGCGAGACCGAGCTTGCCCCCATCGCGTCCGCCAGGCGGTTGCTGACGAAATGGGCCCCGAAATCGTAGGTGTAGCCCGCGGAATCCTTGAAGGAGGAGGCCATGCCTCCCACGGTGCGGCCGCTTTCGAAGACCGTTGCGCGAATGCCGCGACGCTCCAGGTCGTAGGCAGCGGTGAGACCGGCGATGCCGGCACCGATGATCGCGACGGGCTTGGCGAGGCGGCGCCAGACGGTCGGCGCTTTCACAGCGATATTCATGACAGTCGCTCCGCGATCATCGACCTCTGTCGATGGCCAAGTCCCTAGCAGGAGCGAATGAATTCGGATTTGCGCGGAAGCCGCAATCACAGACCCAGAACACAATGGATCGTTAAGGCTAACCGTGCGGGACGGTCAGCGCGGCGGCGCGCTCTTCATGCGGCTGAGCACGAGCGGCATCGCCAGGCCGATGACGACGAAGCGCACGAGATGATGCGCGCCGACATAGAGCGTATCGAGCCCCATCGCGAAGGCCAGCATCGCCATCGCTTCCAGGCCGCCCGGCGCGAAGGCCGCCATGCCGCTGGCATAGGAGACATCCGCGAACCAGGCGGCTGGCCAGGCGAAGAGGAAGGCGACCGCGATCGAGACGGCGAAGCCTCCGATAGCGAGCGGGAAAAGCCCCCTCAATTCGTTGCGCGGGATATGCGCGATGCGCCCGCCCATCGTGGTGCCGAGCAGGATCTGCACGGCAATCTGGATCGGCATCGGCAAGGCGCCCTCGACGAGGCCGCTGCCATGCAGCGCGGCGCTGGCGAAAGTCGCGCCGAACATCAGGGGAGCGGAGAGGCCGAGCCGCTCGAAGAGGAGGCCCAGCGCCAGTCCAGACATGGTCACGCCGAACATGGTGCCGGCATCGACCTCCTGAACGACGGGAGCCGGCATGCCTGCTGCGGCGCCGCTCAGCTGCATCACGCTGGGCAGGAATGCGACGAGCACAAGCAGGCGGAAGAGCTGGACGACCGATATACGGCCGATATTGGCGCCCTTCGCCTGCGCGACCGCGAGCACTGTCGACAAGGCACCGGGCGCAGCAGCGAGCAGGGCGTCGATCCAGGGCCAGCGCGCGACATGGCGCAGATAGGCGCCGGTCGCGAGCATGATCGCGGCGACGCCGACGAGGAGGATGATGAGGGAGGCGGGATAACGGGCCGCCGCCGCCAGCGCCTCGGGCGTCGCCGCCGAGCCGAGGATCGCGCCGGACAGGACCATGGTGGAATCGAACCAGGGCCGGCGGAGGTTCGGCAGCGGGCGGACAAGCGCGACCGCCGCGCTGATCAGCATCGAGCCTGAAAGCCACGCCGCGGGCATGCCGAGCAGGGCAAACGCGCCTCCCCCGACAGCCGCGAGCGCGATGACGAGGATTTCCCGCCAGAGCAGCATCAGCCGGTTCGAAGGATAGCCGAACGCTTTCATCGCCTTCCCGCCGCGCCGAGGACAGGAGGCGCCGGGCGTTCATGACGATGGCCCGGCGACGGGTCAACCGACCCGCTGCCCGCCGGACGCAGAGCGGCGTTGCGCCGCCACCTTGGGATCAGACGGTCGCGAGCGCCTTCTGCAGCCGCGCCACGGCCTCGACCAGATCGCTGGACTTGCGCGCGAAGCAGAGGCGCAGGCCGGTCTCGCCGCCGGGACCAAACGCCGTGCCTGGGGCGAGGCCGACATTGGCGCTGTCGACCAGATCGAGCGCGAGCTTGCGCGAGTCCTCGCGGCCATCGACCGAGAAGAACTGGTAGAACGCGCCCATCGGCGCCGAGAGCGTGACGCGGTTCGTCGCCTTCAGTCCCTCGAACACGATCCGGCGGCCTTCGGCTGCGCGTGCGATCTGCTCCGCGACGAAGCCCTCGCCCTCTTCGAGAGCGGCGATGGCGCCGCGCTGGACGAATACCGGCGAGCCGGAGGTCGAGTACTGGATGAGGTTCTCGACGATCTGGCCGAAGGCGACCGGCACCTCGATCCAGCCGATGCGCCAGCCGGTCATTGCCCAGTTCTTCGAGAAGGTCTGGACGAAGATGACGCGGTCCTCCGCCTCCATGATGTCGTGGAAAGAGGGCGCACGCTCGGCGCCGTCATAGACGAAGCGGCCATAGATCTCGTCGGCGACGAGCCAGATGCCGTGCTTGCGCGAGAGCGCCAGCAGCGCCTCCTGCTCGGCTTTCGACGCGGTCCAGCCGGTGGGGTTCGACGGCGAGTTCACCAGGATGCCGCGGGTGCGCGGGGTGATCGCCGCCGCGAGCCGGTCGAGATCGAGGGTGAAGCGGCCCTGCGCATAATCCATCGGCACGCAGACGGTGGCGGCGCCGCTGACGCCGACGGCGGCGCCGAAATTCGGCCAGGCCGGGGTCGGGATCAGGATCTCGTCGCCCGGGCCGGCGATCATCCGCACCGCGATCTGGACCGACTGCATGCCGGAACCGGTGACGTAGAAGCTTTCGGGCGAGAAGGCGCGCCCGTACAGGCGCTGATGATAGCGGGCGAGCGCTTCGCGCAGCTCCGGAATGCCGCGCTGCCAAGTGTAGAAGGTCTCGCCGGCGGCAAGCGAACGCGCCGCGGCATCGGCGATGAAGGCGGGGGTCGAGAGGTCGCCCTCTCCCACCCAGAGCGGAATCAGGCCCGGCTTGAGCCGGCCGTGATTGACCACCTCGACGATGCCGCTCTCCGGCGCATTTCGGGCCTCGGGGCGAAGCTCGGCAAGCAGGGTGCTGCCCGGCAGGATGGCGCTGTTCATCGGGGTCGACCTCGCGAAAATCAGTCTCCCACCTTTAGCCGATTGCGGCGCGGCGAGGCATGAAATCGCGAGATCGGGTCGATCGGCGGCCGTGATGAATCACGGCCGCGCAGGGAAAGCGATCAGACCTGCTTCTGCCGGAGCAGGTCGCGGATTTCGCCGAGCAGGACGACATCCTCCGCCTTGGCAGCGGGGGCCTCTTCCTTCGGCGGCTGCTTCTTCTGCAGCTTGTTGATGCCCTTGACGACCATGAAGAGGACGAAGGCGATGATGATGAAGTTGATCGCCACCGTGACGAAGTTGCCATAAGCGAGGACCGCGCCCTGCTTCTTGGCCTCCGAGAGGATCGGCGAATTGACGGCACTGTTGAGCCCGAAGAAGTAGTTCGAGAAATCGACCCCGCCGAGCGCGCCGATGAACGGCATGATGATGTCGGCGACGAGCGAGTCGACGATCTTGCCGAACGCTGCGCCGATGATGACGCCGATGGCGAGGTCGACGACATTGCCCTTCAGAGCAAATTTCTTGAATTCTTCTAACATGCTGCACCCCTTGTGAATCGAAAAAATATTTCCATAGCCTTGTCGGACGCTAGACCAGAGCCACGGAGCAGGCAAAGCCCGAAAGCACGCCAAAGCCGGTCCCATTCCGCTGGGATGCAAAGAGTTGGGGATGAATCCGGCGCGAAGGCTTGCGCCAATGGCCTATGGCGAGCCGACAGGCGGTCCGGTACTCTGCGGAAAATCTGGAAACCGAGCTTCATGGCGCCTGTACCCCGCCCCCCTTTGCTTGCGGCATCCTCGAGGGCGGCATGATCCCCGCATGGTCCGTGGTGCTGGTCGCGCTCGCCTATCTGTGCGGGCTCTTCGCCGTCGCGCACATGGCCGACACCTCCGGGCGCAAGCTCATGACCGGGCGGGCGCGGACGACGATCTATGCGCTGGCGCTCGGCGTCTACTGCACCTCCTGGACGTTCTACGGCTCGGTCGGTTTCGCCAATCGCGCCGGCTTCGACTTCCTCGGCATCTATGTCGGGCCGATCCTCGTCATCGGGCTGGGCCATCGCTTCGTCGCCCGCATCGTCGGCATCGCCAAGTCGCAGAACATCACCTCGATCGCCGATTTCGTCGGCGCCCGCTACGGCAAGAGCGAGCGCGTCGCCGCGCTGGTCTGCATCGTCGCGGTGATCGGGGCGTTGCCTTACATCTCCCTGCAGCTCAAGGCCGTCGCCAACTCGCTCTCGGTCTTCCTCGCTGCGACCGGGGGCCATGCGCCGACGCCGGACGTTCCGGTGCTGAGCGACCTGCCCTTGCTCGTCGCGATCGTGCTCGCCGGCTTCGCCTGCGCCTTCGGCACCCGGCATATCGACGCGACCGAGCATCAGGACGGACTTGTCCTGGCGATCGCGGTCGAATCGCTGATCAAGCTCGTCGCCTTCCTCGTGCTCGGCTTCTTCATCGTCTACGGGCTGTTCGGCGGGGCCGGCGACCTGCTGGCGCAGGCAGCACATCCAGCCAATGGCGCCCTGCCGATCTGGGAGCGCACTTCGAGCTGGCCGAACTTTTTGACGCTGACGCTGCTGTCGAGCTGTGCCGCGCTCCTGCTGGCACGGCAGTTCCACATGACGATCGTCGAGAACCGCGACGTGCGCGATGTCCGCCGTGCGGCCTGGATGTTCCCGCTCTACCTCGTGCTGATCAATCTGTTCGTGCTGCCGCTGGCGGCGGCCGGCGAAATCCTGATCCCCGGCAGCGGCGTCGACCGTGACATGACCATCTTGCTGCTGCCGCTGCAGGGGGAGGCCGGGGTGATCGCACTCCTGGTCTTCGTCGGCGGACTTTCGGCGGCAACTGCGATGGTGATCGTCGCATCCGTCGCGCTTGCGATCATGATCTCCAACCATCTCGTGATGCCGCTGCTGCTGCGCGGCCGGCGGGGCCTGAGCGATCCCGGGCGAGCGGTCCGGCTGTTCGGCGGGCGCGGCGACGGCAACAGCAATCTCAGCGGCGATCTCGGCTCGCAGGTGGTGATCATCCGGCGGGTCAGCATCTTCGTCGTGATCCTGCTCGGCTATCTGTACTACCGCGCTTCCGGCGAGGCGGCCCTGGTCTCGATCGGCCTGCTCTCCTTCGCCGCGACCGCGCAGATCGCGCCGGCCTTCTTCGGCGGGTTGTTCTGGCGGCGCGGCACGGCGCTGGGCGCTGTCGCCGGGCTGACGGTCGGAACGCTGGTCTGGGCCTACACGCTGCTGATGCCGAGCCTGGCCCTGCCCGGCGGCTGGTGGAGCGAAATCGTCGCGCATGGCCCGTTCGGCGCCGGCATCTTCAAACCGGAGGCGCTGTTCGGCCTCGATTGGCCGGCGCTGCCGCATGGCGTGTTCTGGAGCCTGGGCTTCAACATCCTCGCCTATATCGGCTTCTCGCTGCTACGGCCCGCCAATGCGATGGAGCGGCTGCAGGCCAACGCCTTCGTCGAGTCCCAACCGGCGACGATGGCGCAGTCCTTCTCGCTCTGGCGCACCACCATCACCGAAGGGGAGCTGCAATCGACGATCGCCCGCTATCTCGGAGCGGAGCGAACGCAGGGCGCCTTCGAAAGCTTCAACAGCGGCCGTGGCGAAGCATCGGAAAGCGCACGCCAGGCCGATATCCACTTGCTGCGCTTCGGCGAGCATCTTCTCTCCTCGGCGATCGGCGCGGCCTCCTCTCGCCTCGTGCTGTCGCTGCTGCTGAAGCGACGCAACCTCTCGACCGAGGCCGCCTTCAAGCTGCTCGACGATGCCTCGGCGGCGCTCCAGTACAACCGCGACATCCTCCAGCACGGGCTCGACCATGCCGGACAGGGCATCACCGTTCTCGACCGCGATCTCAGGCTGCTGGCCTGGAACCAGGCCTTCATCCAGCTCTACGACCTGCCGGCCTCGCTGGTCCGCTTCGGCACGGGCCTCGACGAGATCGTGCGCTATAACGCGGCACGCGGCGCCTATGGCAGCGGCGCGCACGACGACCTGATGGCGGCACGGCTGGAGAGCTTCATCAACGACCGTGAGCCGGTGCGCCTCAAGCTCTACCCGTCGAAGAAGGTGATCGAGGTCCGCACCAACGCCCTGCCCGACGGCGGCTTCGTCACGACCTATACCGACATCACCGAAACCGTGGCCGGCGAGGAGGAACTCGAACGCGCCAACGAGGGCCTGGAACGCCGCGTCGCCGAGCGCACGGAAGAGCTGCTCCACGTCAACGCCGAACTCCAGCGCGCCAAGGCGGAGGCCGAGGCAGCCAACGCCTCGAAGACGCGCTTCCTCGCCGCGGCCAGCCACGACATCCTGCAGCCGCTCAACGCCGCCAGGCTCTACGCGACCTCGCTGGTCGAGCGCGACCGCAGCAGTGGCCAGCCGGATCTGGCCGAGAACATCGACGCCTCGCTCGACGCGGTCGAAGAGATCCTGACCGCGCTCCTGGAGATATCGCGTCTCGATGGCGGGGCGCTCAAGCCGGAGCTGTCATCGTTCCGGCTGGACGAATTGATGCGCCAGCTCCAGCGCGAATTCGAACCGAGCGCCCAGGAGAAAGGCCTGAAGCTCGTGTTCATGCCGACCAGCCTGACGTTGCGTTCGGACCGGCGCCTGCTGCGCCGCCTGCTGCAGAACCTGGTCTCCAACGCGATCAAATACACGCCGAACGGCAAGGTGCTGATCGGCTGCCGGCGCCGTGGCAGTCACATCGCGGTCGAGGTGATCGATACCGGGCTCGGCATTCCCCAGAGCAAGCAGAAGACGGTCTTCCGCGAATTCCAGCGCCTCGACCAGGGCGCGAAGGTGGCGCGCGGCCTCGGCCTCGGACTCTCGATCGTGCAGCGCATCGCGCGCGCCCTCGATCACGGGCTGACGCTCGATTCGGCGCCGGGACGCGGCACGCGCTTCTCGGTCCTGGTCCCGCGTGCGGCACCGCTGCCGGCGATGGCGACGGCGGCAGCCCCACGCAACGCACCGGCCGGGCAACTCGCGGGCATGCGGCTCCTCGTCGTCGACAACGAGCCCGCCATCCTCGACGGCATGAAGCGCCTGCTCGAAGGCTGGGGCTGCCGGGTCACGATCGCGGCCAGCATCGAGGAGGCGCTCCCGCATGTCGGCAGCAAGGGCGAGGCCGATGTACTGATCGCCGACTACCATCTCGACCACGGCAACGGCCTGACCGCAATCAGCACGCTGCGGGCCCGCGCCCGCACGCCGATGCCGGCCATCCTGCTCACGGCCGACCGGACGCCGCATGTGCGAGAGGCCGCGAGCGCGCTCGACGTCCACCTGCTCAACAAGCCGCTTAAGCCGGCGGCGCTAAGGGCGCTGCTGGCGCAATGGCGGGCGACGCGGCTGGCGGCGGAGTAATTTTCAGCCAGCCGCCGAGGCAGCGTTGCGCAGGGCCTCTTCGGAAGCGAGGAAGGCTGCGACCTCCGCGCTCGGTTCCGGGCTCTCCGCGGTGATGCCGATCTCGCCGAGCAGGCGGGCGACCGGGACATAGGCCCGCGCCGTCTTGTCATAGAGCGCCGCCCGGACCAGCGCGACCGCCGCCACGATCTCGGTGCCGTCGCGGCCGGCCATCAGCATGCGGTGCTGCATCACCAGCCAGCTCTCGCTCCAGCACAGGACCTTCGTCTCGACCCGGAACGGCCGGAACAGGCGCATCTCGCGGCGGAAGCGGATCGTGCCGGCATTGACCACCGGCAGCCAGCGGTGACGCAGCACCGCCCGCCACAACCCGCTGCGCAGCATCAGGTCGAGCCGGCCGAGATCCATCAGCGACCAGTAGCGGCCGTTGTTCATGTGCAGGCTGGTGTCGAGATCGTGGAACCAGACCCGGAACGGCAGGACGGACGCGTCTGCCGGCAGGTCTAGCCGCGGGCGCAAACGCGTCGTCAGCAAAAGCCAGATCAGGCGAAGCCAGAGATTCATGGGGAGCTTTTCGGCGCGAGATCGATCGGGGCAGCGCCTCCATGTCATGGAGAGGCCGGCACTGTCGATCATGCTATCATCTGCCCATCGCCACGGAGCCCGCCCTTGTCCACGCTTCACGTTTCCCCGCTGTCTCGGCTAGGCGAGACCGTCGCGGCCGTCCGCGCCCGGCATCTCGTGACGCTGATCAATGTCGGCACCACGGTTGCGCGACCGGCGGGAATCACGCCCGAGCGGCATCTCTTCCTGGGGATGTCCGACATCAGCCAGGCGCTGGACGGCCATGTCCTCGCAGGCCAGGAGCATATGGCCCGCCTGCTTACCTTCCTACGCGACTGGGATCGTGCGGAACCGATGGTAATCCATTGCTGGGCCGGGATCAGCCGCTCGACGGCGGCAGCCTATATCGCGGCCTGCACCCTCGGCCCCGAGCGAGACGAGGACGAGGTTGCGGATGCGCTGCGCAGCGCTGCTCCCTCGGCGACGCCGAATGCCCGGCTGGTCGCGCTGGCCGATGCCGCGCTCGGGCGGCGTGGCCGGATGACCCGCGCGGTCGAACGAATCGGGCGCGGTGCGGACGCTTTCGAGGGCACACCCTTCGCGATGCCGCTCGCCTGAATTCCGGCCTTGGAACGTGCAGTTTCCTGCGCGTTTTCTCGGTCAGCGCTGTGAATGCTACGGCACTTGCGCAGGATCGCTGCAGAAGATTGCTTGCATCGCGTTAATTTTGCGACGATGCATCGCGCGGGAGGTCTTCACTGTGGCCATGACGATCGAGCTCGACTCGCGCGACCGCTCCATCCTGCGGATTCTCCAGCAGGACGGGCGTATCACCAATTCCGACCTCGCCGAGAAGGTGCATCTCTCGCCCTCGGCCTGCCTGCGCCGCGTGCGCCAGCTCGAGGAAAGCGGCCTGATCCGCGGCTATGCGATGATGCTCGACGACAAGATCGCGGGCTTCCCCGGTACGGCCTTCGTCTTCGTCACACTCGACCAGCAGGGCCGCGCCTCGCTGGAGAGCTTCGAGCAGGCGGTGCAGAGCCTGCCCGAGATTCTCGAATGCCATCTGCTGGCCGGCGCGCATGACTACCTGATGCGAGTGATCTATCGCGACAGCGCCGATTTCGAGCGCATCCACACCGACATCATCACGCAATTGCCGGGCGTGACCCGCGTGCAATCGACGCTGACGCTGCGCACGATCAAGAAGACCTCCGCCCTTCCGGTCTGACGCAGGCTCGCCGCGAACCGGGTTGCGGCCGGGCACGCTCCGGCCGATAAGCTCACGACAAAGAGGAATCAGCCCGTGAGCGAAGAGAAGACCAACGCCGATGTCGCCGCCCTGCCCTTCGAGGCAGCGATGAAAGAACTCGAAGGCATCGTCGCCCGGCTGGAGCGCGGCGACGTGCCACTTGAGGAATCGATCGCGATCTATACCCGCGGCGAAGCGCTGAAGGCGCGCTGCGATGCCCTGCTTAAGCAGGCGGAAGCCCGGATCGAGCGCATCACGCTCGGAGCCGACGGCAAGCCCACGGGCGCGGTCCCGCTCGACGTTGAGAACTGAACCGACTCGGCGGCGCCCTCCTCGCCGCGACGGCAAGATCAATACGCAACGCCGCGGCGCCCCAGGTGTCGCGGCATTGCATTTCTGCCAGAGCCCGGTTGCGATCCGGCGCTTGCCTGCCGGCCGCCGCGGGGTCAGATTCAGCCTCGACCAAGGAGGCCACCATGTCGCAACTCCCCGCAGACGATCCGATCCCGGGCGATGCCCGCTCCTGCGAGGCGATCGAGAGGGTGATCGTCCCCCGCTCCCACGACCTCGGCGGCTTCCAGGTCCGCCGGGCCTTGCCGGCGATCGGCCAGCGAATGGTCGGTCCCTTCATCTTCTTCGACCAGATGGGCCCTGCCGAGTTCCATCTCGGCGAGGGGCTGGACGTGCGCCCGCACCCGCATATCGGGCTCTCGACCGTGACCTATCTCTTCGACGGCGAGATCATGCACCGCGACTCGCTCGGCACGGCGCTCGCGATCAAGCCGGGCGCGGTGAACCTGATGACGGCGGGGCGCGGCATCGTCCATTCCGAACGTACCGGTATGGAAGCCCGCGCCACGGGCCCGAAGCTCTACGGCATCCAGGCCTGGCTCGCCCTGCCGAAGACGCATGAGGAGGTCGCGCCCGAGTTCACCCATCACGGTGCCCAGGACCTGCCGCGCATCGTCGAGGGCGGCAAGCGCATCAGCCTGATCATGGGCTCGGCCTATGGCCAGACCTCCCCGGTGAAATTCCCGTGGGATGCGCTCTATGCCGAGGCGGTGCTCTCGCCCGGCGCGATCCTGCCACTCGACCCCGATTACGACGAGCGCGCGATCTATATCGTCTCCGGCAAGGTCGACATCGCAGGCGAAGAATTCGGCGCCGGCCAGCTCCTCGTGTTCAAGCCGGGCGACCGCATCTCGATCCTCGCGATCGACCAGGCCCGCGTGATGATCGTCGGCGGCGAGCCGATGGACGGCCCGCGCAACATCTGGTGGAATTTCGTCTCATCCTCCAAGGAGCGGATCGAGCAGGCCAAGCACGAGTGGAAAACCGGCCGCTTCGACACCGTGCCCGGCGACGAGAGCGAGTTCATCCCGCTGCCGGAGGGCTGAGCCGACTCAGGCGGCCTCGGAGATATCCCGCAGCTTCGGCACCCGCGAGAAGCCGATCAGGAGCAATTGGATCAGGAAACCTGCTGTCGCCAGCGCGAGGCAGGCGGCGATGCCGAGATGCGCCGCAACGGTGGCGCCGATCGCGGCGCCGATCGGCCGGGCGCCGAAGGTCGCCGTCATGATCAGTGCGGAGACGCGGCCGAGCATCGCGTTGGGCGTCACCGCCTGGCGCAATGTCATCGTCGCGATCGTCCAGAGAATCGGCCCGACGCCGAACAGGAAGAAGCTCGTGGCGACCAGATAGACCGAGGGCAGCCAGAGCGTCGCGAACATCACGCCAGCCGCGCAAAGCCCCGCGAACGGCCCGAGCAGAATCAGCGTCCCGAACGTGACCTGCTTCGCGATGGCCGGAGCAAGCACCGCGCCGACGATCATCCCCGCACCGTAGATGCCGAGCGTCAGGCCGACTTGCGTGGCGGTCAGGCCCAGATTCTGGACGGCATAGGCGACATAGATCGCCTGGAAGACGAACCAGGAGACGTTGAAGAACACTGCCGTCATCAGGATCGGCCTGAGCAGGTCGTGGCCGGCGACGAAGCGGGCGCCCTCCTTGAGATCGTCAAGCAGGTCGCGGCGCGGGCCTGACGGCGCCTCGTCCTTCGGCAGACCGGCGAGCAGCATCGCGGCGAGAATCGAGAGCCCGGCCGCAAGGCCATAGGCGGTGGAGACGCCGATCCAGCCGACGAGCGCCCCGCCCAGCGCCGGGCCGCCGGCATAAGAGGCGCTGCGGGCCAGTTCCAGCCAGCGATTGGCATCGGCCAATTGGGCGCGCGGCACGACCGAGGGAACGAAGGCTGGTGCCGCGACGCTGTAGCAGACCGTACCGATGGCCCCGAGCGCACCGATCAGGGCGAGCCAGGTCAGGTTGAGGCTGCCAAAGGCGAGCAGCAGCGGGATCGCCAGCAGGGACACCGCCCGCAACGCCTCGGTGCCGACCATGAGGCGGCGCCGGGAAGCCCGATCGACCATCAAACCGGCGGGAATCGACAAGAGGAGGAACGGCAGGGTCTGCGCCGTCTGGAGCCAGCCGGTCTCGGCCGGCCCGGCCGCGAGCAGGAGAACAGCCGCCAGGGGCGCCGCGGCGAGCGCGATCTGCTCCGAGAACTGGGCGAAGAGATTGGACCAGCCGATGCGGCGAAATGCCGTCGGCAATGGCGTGATATCGGTCGGTTGCATGACCTGGCGTCCCCGGAAGCAGTCGTCAGCGCACTGAAACGCCCTGCCGCCACGGGAACCACCCGTTTCGTGGCAAGCCGGGCGCCTGCCCTCTGCCGGCCGGACCGCAACTGCGTTTGCCAGCGCGCCGCGCAGGCTCTATTTCCGAGGGCATCCCAGCGAAGGATCAGACAGCCTCGTGCCCCGTCCCGCCACGCCGCTCCTCGACACAATCCACGACCCCGCCGATCTGCGGGCTCTCGACGACGCAAAGCTGCGCCAGCTCGCCGACGAACTCAGGCTCGAGACGATCGACGTCGTCTCCGTTACCGGCGGCCATCTCGGCGCGGGCTTAGGCGTGGTCGAGCTCACCGTGGCGCTGCATCATGTCTTCGATACACCACGCGACCGGCTGATCTGGGATGTCGGCCATCAGGCCTATCCGCACAAGATCCTGACCGGGCGGCGCGAGCGTATCCGGAGCTTGCGCCAGCCGGGCGGGCTCTCCGGCTTCACCAAGCGCAGCGAGAGCGATTACGACCCGTTCGGCGCGGCGCATTCGTCGACCTCGATCTCGGCCGGGCTCGGCATGGCGGTCGGGCGCGATCTTGCGGGCGGACGCAACAACGTCATCGCCGTGATCGGCGATGGCGCGATGTCGGCCGGCATGGCTTATGAGGCGATGAACAATGCCGGTGCGCTCGGCTCGCGGTTGATCGTCATCCTCAACGACAACGACATGTCGATCGCCCCGCCGGTGGGCGCGATGTCGGCCTATCTCGCGCGCCTCGTCTCGGGGCGGACCTATCGCTCTATCCGCGAGGTCGCCAAGCAACTCGCCGAAAAGCTGCCGCGCTTCTTCCACGACAAGGCGAAGCGCACCGAGGAATATGCCCGAGGCTTCTGGACCGGCGGGACGATGTTCGAGGAGCTCGGCTTCTACTATGTCGGGCCGATCGACGGGCATAACCTCGACCATCTGCTGCCGGTTCTGCGCAATGTCCGCGATGCCGAGAGCGGGCCGATCCTCGTCCATGTCGTGACGCAAAAGGGCAAGGGCTATGCGCCCGCCGAGGCGACGGCCGACAAGTATCATGCCGTCGTCAAGTTCGACCCCGTCACCGGCATGCAGGCCAAGGCGCCGGCGAATGCGCCGAGCTACACCAATGTCTTCGCCAGCGCGCTGATCAAGCAGGCGCGCGAGGACGACAAGGTCGTGGCCGTGACCGCCGCGATGCCGTCCGGCACCGGGCTCGACTCCTTCGGCAAGGAATTCCCCGGCCGCACCTTCGATGTCGGCATCGCCGAGCAGCATGCGGTGACCTTCGCGGCCGGCCTGGCGACCGAGGGCTACAAGCCCTTCGTCGCGATCTATTCGACCTTCATGCAGCGCGCCTATGACCAGATCGTGCATGACGTGGCGATCCAGAAGCTGCCGGTCCGCTTCGCGCTGGATCGTGCGGGACTGGTGGGTGCGGATGGCGCGACGCATGCCGGTTCCTTCGACGTCGCCTATCTCTCCTGCCTGCCGGGCATGGTGGTGATGGCCGCCGCCGACGAGGCCGAGCTGACGCATATGGTCGCGACCGCGACCGCCTATGACGATGGGCCGATCGCGCTGCGCTACCCGCGTGGCGAGGGCGTCGGCGTCGAGATTCCCGATGTCGGCGTGCCCCTCCCGATCGGCAAGGGCCGCATCGTCCGCGAGGGCACGCGGATCGCCCTGCTCTCGCTCGGGACACGTCTCGGCGAAGCCTTGAAGGCCGCCGATCTGCTGGCGCAGCGCGGCCTGTCGACGACGGTTGCCGATGCGCGCTTCGCCAAGCCGCTCGACGAGGTGCTGGTCCTGAAGCTTGCGCGCGAGCACGAGGTTCTCGTCACGGTCGAGGAAGGCTCCATCGGCGGTTTCGGTAGCCATGTCCTGCATCTGCTGGCGCAGAACGGCGCGCTCGATGCCGGCCTCAAGGTCCGGAGCCTGACGCTGCCCGACGTCTTCCAGGACCACGACAAGCCGGACGCGATGTATGCCGCCGCCGGGCTCGACGCCGCCGGCATCGTCAAGGCCGTCGAGACCGCGCTGGGCCGGCCCAGTGCCATGAAGCTAGCCTGACGGCTCCGGCATGAAGAGCCGCGCCGACCAGTTGCTCGTCGAGCGCGGCTTCTTCGAAAGCCGTGCTCGGGCGCAGGCCGCTATCGCGGCCGGGCTCGTCACCGCGAACGGCACAACCGTACGCAAGGCTTCGGAGATGGTGGCTGCTGATGCGAACCTGACCGCGCAGGCGCCGCATCCTTACGTTTCGCGCGGCGGCCTGAAGCTCGCCGGCGCGCTCGATGCCTTCGGCTTCGATCCGGAGGGGCTTGCCTGCCTCGATGTCGGCTCCTCCACCGGCGGCTTCACCGACCTGCTCTTGAAGCGCGGCGCGCGCCATGTCGTCGCCGTCGATGTCGGACGCGACCAGCTCCATGCCTCGCTGCGTGCCGACCCGCGCGTGACCAGCTTCGAGGGCCAGGATATCCGCACCCTGGCGGTCGAGGACCTGCCCGAGCGGCCAGGCCTCGCCGCGATCGACGTCAGCTTCATCTCGCTCAGGCTGGTGCTGCCGGCGGTCGCGGCCCTGCTAGCGCCTGCCGCCGGCATCGCCGCGCTGATCAAGCCTCAGTTCGAGGCCGGCCGCGCCGCGCTCAAGAAGGGCATCGTCCGTGACGAGGCGATCCAGTTAAAAGTTTGCGACGAGATCGTCGCGGCGCTGAAGGCTCTCGGCTTTGCGGTCGATGGGCCGATCCCCTCGCCGATCGAGGGCGGCGACGGCAATCGCGAATTCTTGGTTGGAGCGCGGCGCTGAGACCTTGAGCCCGGTCAACGCGCGAGCAGGGCGTCGATCTCGGCCTGCAAGGCCGTATCCTCGCATTTCCCGATATCGACCGTGCCGTTCGCGTTGATGAACTGGGTCGCGCGGGCGATCTGCCGGCGCAGGGCCTCCCCGGCGATCTCGACGATCTCCGGAAGTTCCGATGGCGGCGGCGTTTCCGCGAGAAGCGCGGTCACCGTGCGCACCAGACGCGTCATCGCGCGGCAGACCTCGTCAAAGGCCCTGGCCCGATTCGGGTTCAGTTCGTCATAGGCAGCGAGCGCTGAAGCGGCGCAGCGCAGGGCCGATGCAGCGAAATGCTCGCGATAACCAACGGATTGCCAAGCCTGGAGATCGGCGAGGAGGGTCTCATCCATCGCCACCATCTCGATCAGCATCAGGGCTTCGCTGTAGCGATTGAGAAAATCGGTCGACAGGCGCGGGTGGAGAGCGGCGTCGAGCCGTTCGGCCGCCGTTCCAGCCAGCTTCTCCGTCGCGATGACGCTCATCCGCTACCCCAAACCGGGGCGACTATGTTTGTGCAACCGCAAATAAAGTGTTGATTCCGAACGCTCGTCTCGACGTAAACAGCGGCATGTGCGGACGCTATGCGATCACCCTGGTCCCCGAGGCGATGCGCGAGACCTTCGGCTATCGCGAGCAGCCGAATTTCCCGCCGCGCTACAATATCGCGCCGACGCAGCCGGTGCCGGTCGTCCGGCCGCATGACGGGGCGCCGCAATTCCTGCTGATGCGCTGGGGTTTCATCCCAGGTTGGGTCAAGGACCCAAAGGATTTCCCGCTCGTCATCAATATCCGCATGGAGAGCGCCGCCGAGAAGCCCTCCTTCCGGAATGCCCTGACGCGGCGGCGCTGCCTGCTGCCGGCCGATGCCTTCTACGAATGGCGGCGCAGCGGCACCGGCAAGCAGGCCCGCAGCGAGGCCTTCCTGTTCCGCAAGCCCGATCGTGGCCTCTTCGCCTTCGCCGGGCTGTGGGAGACCTGGCATTCGCCGGACGGGTCCGAAATCGACACGGTCGCGATGATGACGGGGCCGGCCAACGGCACGATGGCCCCGATCCATCACCGCAGCCCGATCATCCTCGACCCCCGCGACCATGACGCCTGGCTCGATCCGCAGGCCACCCCCGAGCAGACCGGGCGCCTGCTGCGGCCACCGCCGGAAGACCTGCTGGAGGTCGTCGCCATCGGCAATGCCGTCAACAAGGTCGCCAATGACTCAGCGGAGATCCAGTTGCCGCTGGCCGAGCTTCCGCAGGAGGAGGCTCCCGAGGAACCGAAGCGCCATGCGCGCAAAGCGACTCGGCCTCCCGCGGATGACGGGCAAGGCAGCCTGTTCTAGCGCCGGATTCGTGCTCTGATCGTCGCCAGAAGACGACGAGGAGGAAACTGAAGATGCACGGCCGCCGCCCCACCATGACCTCCCGCCACGGCATGGTCGCCGCGGCCCATCCCTTGGCGGCGCAGGCCGGCGCGAAGCTGCTGGCGCAGGGCGGCAATGCCTTCGATGCCGCTGCCGCAACCGCCGCCGCTCTCAACGTGGTCGAGCCCTTCATGTCGGGGCTTGCCGGCATGGGCCTTTCGACGATGTGGGTCGCCGCCGAGAAGCGGGTGCGGGTGCTCGATTTCGTGCCGCCGATCCCCGCGAGCTTCCCGGCCGATCGCTTCAGCCAGCGCACCGACCTCGAGCGCGGCGCGCTCGCCGTCGCCTCGCCGGGCAATCTCGCCGGCTGGTGCGAGCTGGTGAAGACCTATGGCCG
Source organism: Hyphomicrobiales bacterium (assembly GCA_004144595.1). GTDB lineage: Bacteria > Pseudomonadota > Alphaproteobacteria > Rhizobiales > Beijerinckiaceae > Allobosea. The sequence continues at coordinate 128,808 of SEEM01000002.1, read as the reverse complement.
CAAGTCGCTGGCCGAGGTCTTCGCGCCGGCGATCGCGCTGGCGCGGGACGGGTTCGCGCTCGCCGAGTTCGGCGCGGCGGAGTTCGAGGAGAACGACCCGCTGCTGGAGAAGATTCCGGCGCTCTATCCGGCCTGGGCCAAGAATTACCAGCCCAACGGCGCGATGCATCTCGGCTCCGTGCTCGTGCAGTCGGACCTCGCGAACACGCTGAGCGAGATCGCCGCGAAGGGGCCGGACCACTTCTATCGCGGCGCGCTCGGCGAAAAAGTCATTGCTCATCTGCAGGCGCTCGGCGGCTCGCTGACAATGGCCGATCTCGCCGCGGTGAAGATGGTCTGGCGCGAGCCGATGGCAGCGAACTTCAAGGGGCTGTCGGTGCATGTGCCGCCACCGCCCTGCGAGGGCTTCCAGTTCCTGCTGACGCTCAAGCTGCTCGACGGGGTCGATCTCGCGTCCAAGCCGCGGGATGGGGCGGATCATCTCGACCTCGTCTATCGCGCCATTCGCCTCGCCGCAGGCGAGCGCATCGCCCATAACAACCCCTCGCCTGAGAAGCTCGCCGAGATCATGTCGGACGCGTCCGTCGCGCGATTGCGCCAGCGCCTCACCGACGGAAAGCCGGTGACGGGGCCGACCGAGCAATGGGTGCCGCAGGACCAGGAAGACCCGGCACACACGACCTCGCTCTCGATCGCCGACAGCGAGGGCAACCTGATCTGCATCACGCAGAGCCTCGGCAGCCCCTTCGGCAGCGGCGTCGTGGTGCCGGGCACCGGGCTTTGCTTCAACAATTTCCTGTATTGGGCCGATGTCCAGCCCGGCAGCCCGAACCGCTCCAAGCCCGGCGACGAACTGCCGATGTGCATGTCGCCCTCGCTCTCCACCCGCGACGGCAAACCGGTGCTCGCGCTCGGCACGCCCGGCAGCTACGGCATCATGCAGACGCAGGCGCAGGCCATGGTCCAGCATCTCGTCTACGGGCTGACGCTTCAGGAGGCGATCGAGGCGCCCCGCGCCCGCCTGTGGGACGGCCGCCTCGTCGAGATCGAGAACCGGATCACGCCGGAGACGATCGCCGAGCTGGTCAAGCGCGGGCACGAGGCGCGCGCCTTCGATGTCGGCTGGACGATGCGTTGCGGCGGCATGCAGGCGGTGGCGGTCGATCCCGCTACCGGGGTGTTCACCGGCGCCGCCGACCCGCGCCGTGATGGGTATGTCGCGACGCCGTAAATGAAGGTCATGCTCGGGCTGGACCCGAGCATCTCGGAAACCAGCGCCTTCCCGTCATGAGATTCTCGGGTCGAAGCTCCGCTTCGCCCGAGGATGACGACGCCCTACGCCTGAAGCACGGCGCCCGGGTTCAGAATCCCCTTCGGATCGAGCGTCTGCTTGATCGTCCGCATCAGGTCGAGCTCGACCGGGTCCTTCACGCCCGGCAGCAGGTCGCGCTTCAGGCGGCCGATGCCGTGCTCGGCCGAGATCGAGCCGTGGAGCTCGACGACGATGGCGTGGACCGCCTCGTTCATCTCGCTCCAGCGCGCCAGGAAGCCCGCCTTGTCGGCACCGACCGGCTGGCTGACGTTGAAATGGATGTTGCCGTCGCCGAGATGGCCGAAGGGCACCGGGCGGCAGCCCGGCACCATCGCCTCCACCGTCGCGATGGCCCGTGTCAGGAATTCCGAAGTTGCGTGGATCGGCACGGAGACGTCGTGCTTGATCGAGCCGCCCTCATAGGTCTGCACCTCCGAGAGCATCTCGCGCAGCTTCCAGAAATCGGCGCGCTGGGTGAGCGAACCGGCAAGCGCCGCATCGGTGACGATGCCTTTCTCCAGCGCTTCACCGAGAAAGGCCTCGACATGCTCGTCGAGCCCCGAGGCCTGCTGGGCCGAGACCTCCATCAGCACATACCAGGGCGACGGCTCCGAGAGCGGATCGCGGGTGCCGGAAGCATGGCGCAGGACGAAATCCATGCCGATGCGCGGCATCAGTTCGAAGGTGGTGAGTGTGCCGCCGGCGCCGGCCTTGGCGGCGTTCAGCAGTTCGAGCGCCGCCGCGGGGTCGGGCACGGCGAGGAAGGCCGTGGCACGGGCCGCCGGCGCGGGGAAGAGCTTCAGAACGGCGGCGGTGATGATGCCCAGCGTGCCCTCGGCGCCGATGAAGAGGTTCTTCAAATCGTAGCCGGTATTGTCCTTGCGGAGCTGGCGCAGGCCGTTCCAGATGCGCCCGTCCGGCAGCACGACCTCCAGCCCCATGCAGAGCTCGCGCGCATTGCCATAGGCGAGCACGGCGGTGCCGCCGGCATTGGTCGAGAGATTGCCGCCGATGGTGCAGGAGCCTTCGGAGGCGAGCGAAAGCGGGAAGAGCCGGCCCGCGGCTTCCGCCGCATCCTGCGCACGCTTCAGGGTGACGCCGGCCTCGACGATCATGGTGTCGCCATCGGTGTCGACCGCGCGGACCTTGTCGAGACGTTGCAGCGAGAGGATGATCTCCCGGCCCTCGGAAATCGGGATCTGGCCGCCGACGAGGCCGGTATTGCCGCCCTGCGGCACCAACACCGTGCCGGTTTCGACCGCGAGCTTCACCAGTTCAGCGACCTCGGCGGTCGAGCCGGGGCGGACGATGCCTTGCGCCTTGCCGCGGAAGAGATCGCGCCACTCCTTGAGATAGGGCACCATCGCGTCGGCATCGGTGATGACGTTCTTCGCGCCGACGATGCCGGCCATGCGATCGAGAATTGCGCTCATCCTGAAGCCCTGCCCTAGATCAGTTCCGCGATTCTCCGAACCGCAGAACTGATCCATGTCCCTGTTTTATCGCATTTTCTTTACGCGAACCGGTGCCCACTTCGCTCGAAAATGCTCTAGCCCTTCCTACCCCGCCGGAACACGCCGACGAGCTCGACATGAGCGGAATAGCGGAACTGGTCGACCGGCGTCACGGCCTCCAGCGCATAGCCGCCCGCAGCGAGGGTCGCGGCGTCGCGCGCGAAGCTGCCGACATCGCAGGAGGCGTAGATCACGTCCTTGACCTTGGAGGCCGCCAATCGCTTGACCTGCGCCTCCGCGCCGGCACGCGGCGGATCGAGCACGACCACATCGAAACCGTTGAGTTCGTGCTCCAGCAGCGGGCGGCGGAACAGGTCGCGCGTCTCGGTCGCGATGGGTTTGAGACCTTGCGTCGCGCCGGCGCCCCTGGCGAGCGCCAGCATCGCCGCCTTGTCACTCTCGATGGCTAGCACCTGCATCTTCTCCGCGATGCGGAAGCTGAACGGGCCGCAGCCGGCGAAGAGATCGGCCGCGCGCTTGCCCTTGGGCAGCGCCGCCACGACGAGCCCTGCAAGTATCTCCTCGCCGACCGCCGTCGCCTGCAGGAAGCCGCCCGCGGCCGGCGCGACCAGCGCCTTGCCCATATGCTGCAAGGGCGGGCGGCGTTCGACGACGATTTCGCCATGGTTGGAGAGTCGCGCGAGATCGAGCCGTTCGGCAAGCTGCGTCAGCGCGAGGCGGAGCTTGTCGCCGAGCGGGCCATGGCCGCGGATATCGACATCGAGCCCGGCTTCAGAGGCGGTGACCTGGATATCGAGCGGCTTGTTGGCCCCGCCCATGCGGTTCGCCAGCATCAGGGCGACGGCGGGAGCGCGAACGAGCCCCGGCGCCAGCACCGGGCAGGCCTCGACCGAAATCAGATCGTGGCTGCGCGCCGCCATGAAGCCGACGACCATCGCCTCGCCCTCGCGGCGGGCATGGAAGGTGACGCGGCGGCGGCCTGCGCCATGCGCGTCGACGAGATCGCCGACCGGCGCCTCGATGCCGGCGCGGCCGAGCGCGGTCACGACCTGCTGGCGCTTCCATTCGCGGTAGAGGCCGGGCGCCATGTGCTGGGCCGCGCAACCGCCGCAGCGGGTAAAGAGCGGGCAGATGGCGGCGATGCGGGATGCGGAGGGCGCGATGATCTCGACGAGCTGGCCGCGCTCGCCATCGACGACGGCGCGCACGGTCTCGCCCGGCAGCGCATAGGGAATGAAGATGCTGCCGGAGCCGGCCTGCACGATGCCGTCGCCCTTCTGGCCAAGGCGATCGACGGTCAGGATTTCGTTCATGGCGAGCTTCGGAGAAGAAATTTCTCCAGCTTGCGGCTTGGCGACTGGCATTGTTCCGAACTCGGGGCTTGTTGCCCGCTCGCTGGTGACCTCGGTGAGGCTTTCGCCTATCAGGTCGGAGAGACATTGGGAAATCCTGCCATGACTATCCGCGCGAAGATCGACATGAAGGATGGCGTCATCGAAGCCATCGGTAATACCCCGCTCATCAAGCTCGAGCGCGCTTCGGCAGAGACCGGCTGCACCATCCTCGGCAAGGCCGAGTTCATGAATCCCGGCCAGTCGGTGAAGGACCGCGCCGCGCTCGCCATCATCCGCGATGCCGAAGCGAGGGGGCAGTTGAAGCCCGGCGGCGTCATCGTCGAGGGCACGGCCGGCAATACCGGCATCGGCATCGCGCTCGTCGGCAACGCGCTGGGCTATCGCTCGGTCATCGTCATCCCGGAGACGCAGAGCCAGGAAAAGAAGGACATGCTGCGGCTGGCCGGCGCCACGCTGGTCGAGGTGCCGGCCGCGCCCTACGCCAACCCGAACAATTACGTGAAGGTCTCGGGCCGCCTCGCCGAGGCGCTGGCGAAGACCGAGCCCAATGGCGCGGTCTGGGCCAACCAGTTCGACAATGTCGCGAACCGCCAGGGCCATCTCGACACGACCGGCCCCGAAATCTGGGAGCAGACGGCAGGCCAGGTCGACGGTTTCATCTGCGCGGTGGGCTCGGGCGGGACGCTCGCCGGCGTCGGCATGGCGCTGAAGGCGCGCAACCCGAAGGTCATGATCGGGCTCGCCGATCCGATGGGCGCGGCGCTCTATTCCTACTACACGGCGGGCGTGCTCAAGGCCGAGGGCTCCTCGATCACCGAGGGCATCGGCCAGGGCCGGATCACCGCCAATCTGGTCGACGCGCCGGTCGATATCGCCTTCCAGATCCCGGATGCGGAGGCGGTGCAGATCGTCTTCGACCTGCTGGAGCAGGAGGGCCTGTGCCTCGGCGGCTCCTCCGGCATCAACGTCGCCGGCGCGATCCGGCTGGCGAAGCAGATGGGGCCGGGCCACACCATCGTGACGGTGCTGTGCGACTACGGCACGCGCTATCAGTCGAAGCTGTTCAACCCGGATTTCCTGCGTTCCAAGAACCTGCCGGTTCCCGGCTGGCTGGAGCGGAACGGCTCGGCGCTGAAGCAGGTCGTGGCCAAGGTCATGACCTGAACCGGAAGCCACAGCTTTTCGGTTCGCCGGAAAAGGGATTTCCACGGAGATCGAACAGTTCTAGCCTGCTCGTCGCGGATCCAGCGATCGGCGAGGTGGTCGCATGTCAGTCTCGGAAATCCGGCTTACCTCCCCAGCCGCGCGGGAAGCGGCGCCCGCCGCCCTCCCGCTCGAACAGGACCATCCCCACCAGGACGGCGTCGTCGCCTCCGGCGTTTATGTCCATGGCGTGCGCGTCGCCGATATCCCGGTCACGGAAGCCGGCGAATGGGCACGCAAGGACGATCACGTCGTCTGGATCGGGCTGTGCGAGCCGGAGCCGGCGCTGCTGCGCTGCGTGCAGCAGCAGTTCAACCTGCACCCGCTCGCCGTCGAGGACGCGACCAACGCGCATCAGCGGCCCAAGCTCGAGCAATATGGCGACGCGCTCTTCGTTGTCGCCCGCACGGCACAGTTGATTGACGGACGCATCGCCTTCGGCGAGACCCATATCTTCGTCGGCCGCGGCTATATCGTCAGCGTCCGGCACGGCGCCTCGACCTCGTACAAGTCGGTCAGGCAGCATTGGGAGACCTGCCCGACCTCGCTGGCGAAGGGCGAGGACTTCATCCTCTACGCAATCCTCGACTTTATCGTCGACAACTACATGCCGGTGCTCGAAGCGATCCATGACGAGGTCGAGGAGATCGAGGACAAGATCCTGGCCAGGCCGATGGCGCGCTCCGATATCGAACGGCTTTACATGCTCAGGCGCGACCTGCTGCGCCTGCGCAATGCGGTGGCGCCATTGGTCGATGTCTGCCAGCGCCTGACGAACGGCACCGTGCCGCAGGTCCGGCCGACGCTCGCCCCGATGTTTCGCGACGTGACCGACCATGTCCGCACCGTGCAGGAGAAGATCGACAGCCTGCGCGAAGTGCTGGCATTCGCGTTCGAGGCGAGCCTGCTGGTCGGGCAGAGCCAGGAAAGTCTGATTACCAAGCGCCTGGCATCCTGGGCTGCCATCCTGGCCGTGCCGACTGCGCTGGCTGGCATCTACGGCATGAACTTCAAGAACATGCCGGAGCTGGAGATGCAGTACGGCTATTTCGTCGTGATCGGCGTGATCGTGTCGTCCTGTTCGATCCTGTACTGGCGCTTCAAGCAGAACGGCTGGCTTTAGTTATTTGAGTGGCCAGACCAGCAGGATCATCGGCACCGCAAGCAGGATCACCAGCAGCGACAGCGGCGCTCCGAGCCGGGCATAGTCGCTGAAGCGATAGCCGCCCGGCCCCATCACCAGCGTATTGCACTGGTGGCCGATCGGCGTGAGGAAGTCGCAGGCAGCGCCGATAGCCACCGCCATCAGGAATGCGTCGGGATTGTAGCCGAGGTTTTTCGCAAAGCCCGCGCCGATCGGCGCCATGACCAGCACCGTCGCGGCATTGTTGAGGAACGGCGTCACCGCCATCGCCGCGACCAAGATGAGCGCGACCGAGGCCCAGCCCGGTAGCCCGCCGCCGATCGTCGCCAGCCAGGATGCGAAGAGGTCGGTGGCGCCGGTGCTGCGCAGCGAATCGGAGACCGGGATCAGCGCCGCCAGCATCAGCAGGATCGGCGCGTCGATGCTATGATAGGCCTCGCGCAGGGGCACGCAGCGGCAGGCGATCAGCAGCACGGCTGCGGCGAAGAAGACGATCGGCACCGGCGCCAGCCCCGCCGCCAGCGCGATGACCGCGGCCAGCACGATCGTCATGGTCAGTACGACGCGGCGCGTCGAGCCCAGCGGCACCAGCCGGTCGGCCAGCGGCAGCAGGCTGAGCTCGGAGAGCTTTTCCGGCAGCAGCTTCTCGTCGCCCTGAATCACGACAATGTCGCCGGCCCTGAGGCGAATGTCGCGCAATCGCTGGCTGAAGCGCTCGCCGGACCGGCTGATCGCGATCATGTTGACGCCGAAGCGGCTATGCAGCGCCATGTCGCCGGCCGACTGGCCGATCAGTGTCGAGCCCGGGCCGATGATCGCTTCGGCGATGCGGTCGGGATCGAGCGCGTCCTCCTTCTGCGTCGGGCGATCCGTTCCCGCGAGGTCGAGCCCACCTTCCGCGACGACGCGCTCCAGCACGGCGGCGTCGCCGCGCAGCAGCACGATGTCGCCAGCGCGCAGGGAGGCGTCGGGGAGCGGTGCCTGGACGCGGCGCTCACTGCGAAGGATCGAGACGATTTCGATCGCATCGTCGCCGATGGCCTTGAGATCGGCGACGGTCTTCCCCGCCATCAGGGATTTCTCGCCGACCTTGGCCTCCGTCAGGTAATCCTTGATGTCGATTGCCTGGTCGAGCGAGACGGCGCCGCGGCGGTCGCGCGGCAGCAGGCGGTAGCCGACGCTGAGGAAGAGGCAACCCGCGATCGCAACGACGATGCCGACCGGCGCGAAATCGAACATGCGGAAGGGCTCGCCGCCGAGTTCCTGGCGGACGCGGGAGACGATGACGTTGGGCGATGTGCCGACCAAGGTGACGATGCCGCCCAGCAGTGAGGCGAAGGCCATCGGCATCAGGAAGACCGAGGGCGATTTTCCGCTCTTGCGGGCGAGCTGGTAGGCGATCGGCAGCATCATCGCGAGCGCGCCGATGTTCTTGATGATCGCCGACATCACCGCGACGACGGAGACCAGCAGCGGCACCTGCAATTGCGTCGATGTCAGGCCCGAACCCATCTTCGAGAACACGCGCTCGATGATGCGGGAGCGCGCCACGGCTGAGCTGAGCACCAGCGCGCTGCCGACGATGATGACGATGTCGTCGGAAAAGCCCTTGAAGGCATCGGCTGTCGGCACGAGCCCGAGCGCCACGGCCACGAGCAGAGCCAGCATCGCAACGATGTCGTAGCGCAGCCGCCCCCACAGGAAAGCCGCCATCATGCCGGCGACGAGAAGGACGGATAGAATCTGCGGCTGTGTCATCCGGCCTTCAACGTATCGCGCGCGCTCAGCGGCTCAGAGCCACTTCTTCCAACGGAAGAACAGATAGGGCAGCACCGCGAACAGGATCATCAGCCCGATCGCGAAGGGATAGCCCCATTGCCACTCCAACTCCGGCATCGTCTTGAAGTTCATGCCGTAGATCGAGGCGATCAGGGTCGGCGGCATCAGCGCGACGGAGACGACCGAAAAGAGCTTGATGATCTTGTTCTGCTCGATCGAGACGAGGCCCAGCGTCGCGTCGAGCATGAATTGCAGCTTGTTGGAAAGGAAGGCGGCGTGTTCCTCGATCGCCTGCACGTCGCGCACGGCGGAGCGCCACTCGGCCGAGAATCCGGTCTGGGCCTTCTTCGGCCTCGTGTAATTGGCCGAGAGGAAGAGCAGCACCCGCTCGACCGAGACCATGCTTTCGCGCACATTCGAGATGATGTGTTCATGCTGGCCGATGTGCTGGATCACGACCTGATAGGCCCCGCCCTGCTCCACATCCTTCGCGCGACCGGCGAAGACGCGGCGGGAGGCCATGTCGATCTTGTCGCCGACGGCACGGAGCACTTCCGCCGCACGGTCGACGATGGCCTCGATCAATCCGTCGAGCACAGCCTCCGGCTGGCTGCCGCAACCACCAGGCTTGGTCGAGCGGTTTAGAAAGATATTGAAGGCACCCGGCTCGTCATAGCGCACGGTCACCAACACCTTCTCCGTCAGAATGAAGGTGACGTCAGCGAGCTTCGGCACGATCGTGTCCGACTGGCAGATAACGCGCACGGTCAAGTAATGCGCGGCGTTCTCGGTGTAGATGATCTCGGACGGCTCGAGATCATGCATCTCCTCGCGCGTCGGGATCGAGATGCCGAGATGCTTCTCGACCCGCTTGTCCTCCTGCGGAGTCGGATTAAGCAGGTCGATCCAGAGGACATCGTCCGGAAAATCTCCATTCGCAGCGAGCGTACCGGGGCGCAGCCTGTCGCGCGCGTCAGGGCAAGTGCCGTGGATCGTCAGCATGGGCGCGAATCTCGCTGCACGGTCAGGAGGGAAACCGGCAGGAACTCCGATATGCGGCCAGTGTCAAACCGTTGATGCTCATTCGTCCTCGCCGTCATTGCGAGCGCAGCGAAGCAATCCAGAGGGGGACTGGATCGACCGCTTCAGCCCAGTCCTCCTGGGTTGCTTCGTCGCCATGCTTCTCGCAATGACCGAGGCGTTTCCTCTCGTCACACCCCGCCCTTCACGCCCTGCGGCGGCAGGCTGTCGGCGGGCACGAAGAAATCCGGCATCAGCGGCACCGACGGGTCGACGCGGTACGGGCTGAAATCGGTGATGCCTTCGCCGGCCATGAAGCTGTCGTCGATCAGGAAGTTGCCGGAGAACTCGCGGGAGGGCTTCGAGAAGATCATGTGGGCGGCATCGGCGAGGATCTCCGGCGTGCGGCTCGCCTGCACCATCTTGTCGCCGCCGAGCAGGTTCTGGACGGCGGCGGTCGCGATCGTGGTGCGCGGCCAGAGCGCGTTCACTGCGATGCCCTGGCGGGCCAGCTCGCCGGCGAGGCCGAGCACGCACAGGCTCATGCCGTATTTCGCGATCGAATAGGCCAGATGCGGCGCAAACCACTGCGTCTTCATGTCGAGTGGCGGCGACAGCATCAGGATATGCGGGTTCTGCGCCTTCGCCAGGTGCGGAATGGCGTATTTCGAGACCATGAAGGTGCCGCGCGTGTTGATCTGGTGCATCAGATCGAAGCGCTTCATATCGGTCGTCTGGGTATTGCTGAGCTGGATCGCGCTGGCATTGTTCACGACGATGTCGATGCCGCCGAAGGTCTCGGCCGTCTTGGCGATCGCATCAGCCACACTCTGCTCGTCGCGGACATCGACCATCAGCGGCAGGCATTTGCCACCGGCCGCCTCGATCTCGGCCGCGGAGGTGTAGATTGTGCCGGGAAGCTTTGGATGCGGCTCGGCCGTCTTGGCGGCGATGGTGACATTGGCGCCGTCTCGCGCCGCCCGGAGCGCGATGGCAAGACCGATGCCGCGCGAGCCGCCGGTGATGAAAAGCGTCTTACCCTTGAGCGACATCGCCGCCTCCTTGTTGATTGATGACGTAGCGAGCCGGCTGCGAGCCGTCCCGGTCAGTGAAGCCATAGGCGCGCGCCAGATCGGCGACATGGAGGATCTGGCCGGTATGGCGCGAGACGTCCGGATCGCCTGCGAGCGCCGCCACGGCGCGGCCGGCATAGAGCGGCGTCTCGGTCGTCTGCTGGCCCAGACCGGCATCGCGAACGCGCTCGGTCAGGACATGGCCCGGCGACAGCCCCAGCGCCGTGACGCCGAAGGGCTTCAGCTCCTGCGCCATCGCGAAGCTCAGGCGGTTCATCGCCGCCTTGGCGAGGTCGTAGAAGACATCGCCGAGATAGCCGCCGACCATGTCGAAGCTCAGCGTGACGATGAGGCCGGAGCGCATCTGCACCATGGCCGGGGCCACGGCCCGCGCGAGCAGGAGCTGCGCATAGACGCCACTTTCGAAGCTCTCGCCGAGCCTTGCCGCCGGGCGGCGCCAGAACGGCGTGCCGAAGCCGGAGCCATCGGGATAGCGCTCGCCGTCATAGCCCTCATTGCCGCCCCAGACCGCATCGACGACGCAGTCGAGCCGCCCGAAGCGGCGCAGGGCCCAGGCGACCAGCCCGTCGACATCGCGCTCGCTGGTATGGTCGCAGCGATAGGGATAGCCCTTGCCACCGGCCGCCTCGACCTCGCGCGCCGCGTCCTCGAAGGTCTCCATGCGCTGGTCGGTACGCGGCCCGGCCTCGCTGGAGCGGCCGGTGACGATGACGGCCGCGCCGGCTTCGCCCAACGCCTTGGCGATGCCGCGTCCGACCCCGCGCGAGGCGCCCGCGACGAGGCAGATCCGGCCAGCCAGAGAATGTTGCGTCGCGGTCATGGGAATTCCCCGCGAATCGCCGCTGGCCATCCCCGGTCCGCTGCTCTATAGCCCCGCTCCCCTCGCAACGGAGCAGCACCATGGACAGCACCGATGTCGCCGCCTGCTGGGAGGCCAATGCCGAGACCTGGACCCAACATGCGCGGGCCGGCTACGACCTCTATCGCGACGCGCTCAACACGCCGGTCTTTCTGGCGAACCTGCCGGATATTGCGGGGTTGAACGGCCTCGATATCGGCTGCGGCGAAGGCTCGAACACGCGCAAGCTCGCAGAGGCCGGCGGGCGCATGACCGCCGTCGATATCGCGCCGACCTTCATCCGCCATGCGCAAGAGGCGGAAGCCACTATGCCGCTCGGCATCGACTACCAGGTCGGCGACGGCACCGCCCTGCCCTTCCCGGACGCGCAGTTCGATTTCGCGACTGCCTTCATGTCGATGATGGACATGCCTTTCCAGGACAAGGCGCTGGCGGAAGCGGCGCGCGTCCTGAAGCGAGGGGGCTTCCTGCAATTCTCGATCCTGCATCCCTGCTTCGCGCCGCCCCATCGCAAGGTGCTGCGCGACGAGGCCGGCCAAATCCGCGCGATCGAGGTCGCGCGCTATTTCGACGGCGTCGACGGCGAGATCGAGACCTGGCGCTTCGGCGCCGCGCCGGCCAAGGTCAAGGCCAGCGCCGAGCCCTTCCGCGTGCCGCGCTTCCACCGCACGCTGAGCGAATGGGTGGCGATGATCGTCGCGGCCGGGCTCGCGATCGAGCACATGGCCGAACCACATGTCGACGCCGAGACGGCACGGGCCATCCCCTATCTCGCCGACACGCTTATCGTCCCGCTCTTCCTGCATATCCGTGCCCGCAAGGGCGCGGCGGCCTGAACGGGACGCCTCCGTGCTCACGCGGCGAAGACCGCAGCCGCGTCGGCAATCGCACCGGCGCCTTCCGTCACCGCCAGTTCGAGGGCCGGCGCCTCCGTCGCGATGCATTCGGCATAGAAGCGGGCCGTAGCGAGATCGGCGGTGCTCTCCGCTTCCGAGCGCGTGGCGAGCGCCTTCTTGGCCAACCCGGTGCCACCCTGCGCCAGCGCGAAGAGCTTGAGATAGGGCGTGGCACCGGCCAGCGCGTCGGCCGGCTTGTTGCCAACCGCTCCCAACATCCACTCCGTCGCACGCTCGAGCGAGTCGACCGCCGCGCCAAGGCGGGCAGCGGCATGGCCGAAACCCGGATTGTTGGCGCGCTCGACCTCGGAGACGATGCCGCGCATCTCGTTGATGAGGGCATGCACCGCGTCGCCGTCCGATAGCGGCAGCTTGCGCGTGACGAGGTCGATCGCCTGGATGCCGTTGGTGCCCTCGTAGATCGCGGCAATGCGGGCATCGCGAAGATGCTGGGCCGCGCCGGTCTCCTCGACGAAGCCCATGCCGCCATGGACCTGCACGCCGGTCGAGGCGACGTCGATGCCGATATCGGTGGCATAGGCCTTGGCGATCGGGGTCAGGATCGCGGCACGCTCGGAGGCGGCCTTGCGCCTGGTCTCGTCGGTCTCGCGATGCGAGCGATCGAGCGCCTCCGCGACCTGATAGGAAATCGCGCGGGCGCCTTGCGTCTTGGCACGCATGTCCATCAGCATGCGGCGCACGTCCGGATGAACGATGATCGGGCTCATCGGGGCGCCCTTGGGCGCGTCGAGCGCCGCGCCCTGCTTGCGCTCATGGGCGAAGGCGAGCGCCTGCTGATAGGCGCGCTCGGCGATGGCGACGCCCTGCAGCGCGACGTTGAGGCGGGCGTTGTTCATCATCGTGAACATGCAAGCGAGGCCGCGGTTCTCCTCGCCGATCAGCCAGCCGATGGCGCCGCCGGTGTCGCCGAAGGCCATGGAGCAGGTCGGCGAGGCATGGATGCCGAGCTTGTGCTCGATGCCGGAGCAACGCAGATCGTTATGAGCGCCGAGCGAACCGTCGGCATTGACCATGAATTTCGGCACGAGGAAGAGCGAGATGCCACGCGTGCCGGGAGGGGCATCGGGCAGGCGCGCCAGCACGAGATGGATGATATTCTCGGTCAGATCGTGCTCGCCATAGGTGATGAATATCTTCTGGCCGGTGATGCGATAGGTGCCGTCACCGACGCGCTCTGCCTTGCTGCGCAGCGCATTGAGGTCCGAGCCTGCCTGCGGCTCGGTCAGGTTCATCGTGCCCATCCACTCGCCGGAGACGAGCTTGGCGAGATAGGTCTCCTTGAGATGGTCCGCGCCATGGGCATGGATCGCCTCGATCGCGCCGACCGTCAGCAATGGGCCGAGGGCGAAGGCGAAGGCGGCCGAGTTCCACATCTCGATGCAGGCCGATTGCAGCAGCGTTGGCAGGCCCTGCCCGCCATAGGCTTCCGGTGCGGGCAGCGCATTCCAGCCCGCCTCGGCCCAGGCCTTGTAGGCCTCCTTCCAGCCCGGCGGGGTGATGACGGCGCCGTCCTTCAGCTTCGAGCCATGGGTATCGCCGACGCGGTTCAGCGGCGCGATGACGTCGGCGGCGAATTTCGCGGCTTCGTCGAGCACGGCTTCCGCCACGCCACCTTCGAGCTCGGGCACGAGCCCCTCGGTGATCAGCCGGTCGAGCCCCGCGACATGGCGCATGGCGGAGAGCATGTCCGAAACCGGGGCGCGATAGCTCATAATCGTCTCTCCCTGAGGCCGGCGCCGCCAGCGATGGCAGCCGCAGCCCGCTTTTGCCGTTGCCGCAATGGTAGCGAGGAACTATCGCCTAAGCCACGCGCAAGCGAGCGCGACCTTCGTCCCGTGCCGCACCCGTCAGTTAGTTTATATATAAACCATCATCGGTCAATCGCGTCGTGAACCAGCCCCTGCCCGCTTCCCGCCCGACGAAGCTCCTCGCGGCCGACGCCCCCGGGATCACAGATGCAGCAGCGCTGCTATGCGCGGGTGGGCTCGTCGCGCTGCCGACCGAGACCGTCTACGGGCTCGCCGCCGACGCGACCTCCGGCGCGGCGGTCGCCGGCATCTACGCGGCCAAGGAGCGGCCGAGCTTCAACCCGTTGATCTCGCATCTGCCCGATCTCGCGAGCGCACGTCGGCAGGGCCTGTTAGACGCGAATGCGCTGGCGCTGGCGCAAGCGTTCTGGCCGGGTCCGCTGACGCTGGTCGTGCCGGCCTCACCCGACTGCACCGTGAGCGACCTGGCGCGGGCGGGGCTCCCGTCCGTTGCCTTGCGCGTCCCGGCGCACCCGATTGCCCATGCCGTGCTGGAAGCAGCCGGGCGGCCGATCGCGGCGCCCTCCGCCAATCGCTCCGGCCGGATCAGCGCGACCAGCGCCGCCCATGTGCTGGCCGATCTCGACGGGCGCATCGACGCGGTGCTCGACGCCGGCCCGACCGAGGTCGGCGTCGAATCGACCATCGTCGCCTGCCTCGACGGCGCGCCGCGCCTGCTCAGGCCCGGCGGCGTGCCGCGCGAGGCGATCGAACATGTGATCGGCCGACCGCTGGTGATCGCGGGCGATGCCGGCCACGCGCCGATCTCGCCCGGCATGCTCGCCTCGCATTATGCGCCGGCGGCGCGCGTGCGGCTCGATGCGGAAGCACCGGACGATGGCGAGGCCTGGCTCGGCTTCGGCCCCGATGCCCAAGAGTACCCGGCCTCGCTCAATCTCAGCCCGAACGGTGACCTGCGCGAGGCCGCCGCGCATCTCTTCGGCTATATGCGCCGGCTCGACGAGACGGGGCGGACGACTATCGCGGTCGCCCGCATTCCCGAGTATGGGCTCGGCGAGGCGATCAACGACCGTCTGCGGCGCGCGGCCGCGCCACGCTGAGGCTGAGGCGTCATTTTCGGGCGAAGCGAAGCGCAGACCCGAGAATCTCTTGAAAGCGAGGCGCAGGAGCCCCTCCGTCCTGAGATGCTCGGGTCTAGCCCGGAGCATGACGGCGATCCAAGCTTGCATCATTGCAAGATATCGGCTTGCGTGCCCGCCGGAGGACGCGGTGCCGATGAATGCCAAGCTTGCCTGGGACGATTTCCGGCTGATCAAGGCCATTGCCGATCATGACGGGCTGACCGGGGCGGCGGCTGCGCTCTCGGTCAATCATTCGACCGTGTTCCGGCGTCTCGGCCAGATCGAGGAGCTCGTCGGCCTGCCGCTCTTCGAGCGGCGCAAGACCGGCTATGTCGCAACGGTCGCCGGGGCCGAGATGGCCGCGCTGGCGAGCCGGATGGACGAGGATGTCACCGCCTTCGCGCGGCGCCTCGCCGGGCGCGACGTCGCTCCCTCGGGCGAGTTGCGGATCACCACGACAGATACCCTCTACCAGAACGTGCTGCTGCCGATCTTCGCGGCGTTTCGCCGGGCCCACCCGCTGATCCGGCTCGATGTCGTGATCGGCAACCAGGCGCTCAACCTGTCGAAACGCGACGCCGATATCGCGATCCGCGCCAGCGACACGCCGGGTGAGACCCTGGTCGGCCGGCGCATCGCCACCATCGCCTGGGCGATCTATGGCCGCACCGCGGACGGCATCACGCCCCAAGAGGAAGCAAGCCCCGCCCTGCTCTACCAGCGCGACTGGGTCGCACTCGGCGACCAGCTCTCGCATGTGAAGGCGGCCCGCTTCGTGCGCGAGCATGTCGTGCCGGAGCGCATCGCGCTGAAGAGCTCGGCCGTGCTGGGGATCGCGGAAGCAGTCGCGCAGGGCGTTGGCATCGGTCCGCTGCCGTGCTTCATCGCCGACCAGCGGCCGGAGCTGATCCGGCTCCTGCCGCCCAATCCCGACTTCGCCACGGGGCTGTGGGTCCTGACCCATCCCGATATCCGCCATGTGCCGCGCGTACGCGCCTTCATGGATTTCTGCAGCAACGAGCTCTCGCGGCAGCGGGCGCTGTTCGAGGGATAGGCGCTCAGGCGCCTTTCACCGCGCCGGCCGTCATGGCCGTGTCCGTACCACGCTCGCCGAGGGCGTAGGCCGGCATCTCCCAATCACTCATGGGACGGTCGACCAGATTACAGCAGCGTGCTGCCGCAGCAGCACGACCGGCCCTGCCAAACCTCTTCCGAATCAGGCCGGCTGCGCTTCCGGCCTGTTCACTGGCCTCTCGACGATCGGCAGGTTGATCAGGGCCGAGAGGACGCCGAGCACGACCGAGAGCCACCAGACGAATTGGTAGTTGCCCATCGATTCGTAGAGCACGCCGCCGAGCCAGACGCCGAGGAACCCACCAACCTGGTGCGAGAAGAAGGCGAAGCCGTAGAGCATCGCCATGTATTTGGTGCCGAACATCAGCATGACCAGCGAGGAGGTCGGCGGCACGGTCGAGAGCCAGAACAGGCCGATGACGATGCCGAAGGTTATGGCGGTCGTCGGGCTTGGCGGCAGCAGGATGAAGGCGGCGATCGCGACGGCCCGGCCAAGATAGATCCAGGCAAGGAGATGGCGCTTCGGCATCCGCGTCGAGAGCCATCCGGAGGAGAGCGACCCCACGGCGTTGGCAAGGCCGATCACGGCCAGCGTCCAGCCGCCGACCCAGGCCGGCAGGCCGGCATCCTTGAGATAAGCCGGCATATGCACGGTGATGAAGGCGAGCTGGAAGCCGCAGGTGAAGAAGCCGAGCACCAGCAGGACGTAGCTGCGATGCTTGAAGGCCTCGCCCAGCGCCTGCGCGATGGTCTGGTTCGGCAGGTTGGCCGCGGCGGCGCCTGCCGCAGCGCCGGTCCTGCGAGTCGCCATGACGATGGAGATCGGCAGGATCGGCAGCAGCGTGAACGCGAAGACCACCAGTGCCTGCTGCCAGCCCAGCGTGTCGATGAGAATGTTGCCGATCGGCGGGAACAGGAACTGTCCGAAGGAACCCGCCGCAGTGCCGGCGCCGAAGGCCATCGGCCGCCACTGCTCCGGCAACAGCTTGCCGAAGGCGGCGAGCACGAGATTGAAAGAACAGGCCGAGAGGCCGAAGCCGATCAGCACGCCGGCGCCGAGATGGAGCTGCAGCGGGGTCGTCGCATAGGCCATCGTCACGAGGCCGGCGGCATAGAGAACCGCGCCGACGCAGAGCACGCGCACCGTGCCGTAGCGGTCGGCGATCGCACCGGCGAAAGGCGCACCCAGGCCCCAGAGCAGGTTCTGGATTGCCAGCGCCAGGCTGAACGTATCGCGACCCCAGTTGAACTGAACGGTCATCGGGATCTGGAACAGGCCGGCACTGGCGCGGGGGCCGAACGTGATCAGGGCGATCAGGCAGCCGGCGGCGACAATGATTTCCGGAGCGTAGCTACGCGTTGGCGTGGACGTCATGGCTATCTCCGAGGCGTCGCATGTGTGTCTACACGCTAGCGCCCTGCCCACACGGCAACCAGCGCGATTTCGTGAAATCTCGCATCACGGCAACGCATGAAAAGCAAGCGGGGCCGCGTCGTTAACCGGGGCTCAACCTTACCGAGGTGATAACGGGTTTCAACGAAGGCGCGCGGGTCGGCTGCGTTTTTCGTTCCGCGCGATCGGGACGGGTGTGTCGCTTTGAGTCATTGGCGTGTGCACAGGCATGGGCGGAAGGCGCGCCCCCTCGGCATCAAATGGGCCGCGAGCACCGTCGCGCCCTGGGCCCTGTCCGTCGGCATGCTCGTGTCCTTCACAGCCTCCGCCGGACAGAATTTCGGCCCGACCGGCCTGCCCTCCAGCGCCATTGCGCGGGTCGCCCCCGGCCCGGTCTCCGAACTGGCCGAGGGGCCTTCGATGCTGGTCGCGGCCAGCGCCTTCCGGCTGCCGGGCCTTGCCCTGACCTCCGCCGTCACCCAGGCCAAGCTCTCTTTCGAAGATCCGGAGCGCCGCATCGTCGTCGATCCGCGGGCGCCACGCGAGGACATGAAGCGCTCCGCAGCGGCCGCTTTCCCCGAGGTCGACCGCAGCGCCAAGGGCGACATGCTGCCGAGCCTGAGGCCGGGCCTCACCGAACATCCGTCCGTCGAGCTGGAGCGCGTCGTCTTCGGCGACACCCAGCCGAAGCTGATCTCGGGCGGCTTCTCCATCGACGCGATGCGCGCAGCCGAGGCGGTCGACGGGCCGCAGACCGGCTTCGAGCCCTATGCCAATGACGAGGGGCTGACCGATCCTGCCTTGTCCGATTCCTCGCCCGTCTCGCCGCTGAAGCCGAAAATCCATTCGGCGCGGCAGGCGGAACTCCATCTCGAAAGCATCGACGGTTCGTCGCCTTCGGTGCCGCAGCCGAGCCGGGCCTCCTCCTCGTCGCCGCTGGTCGGCTCGGTCGTCGGCACGCTGACGCCATCTGCCCTGCCGGCCCATCCCGCGCCGCAACAGCGGGCACGCATCGCGCTGGCTTCGGCACCGGCCAATCGCGACCTGCGTCTCGCCGAGCCCGGCCTGAAGCAGGACTACACCAAGCTGATCGCGCCGGAGAGCATGGCGAAGGAACAGCGCTGCCTCGCGGAAGCGGTCTATTTCGAGGCCCGTTCCGAGTCGCTTCTCGGGCAGGCGGCCGTGGCGCAGGTGGTGCTCAACCGCGCGAAGAGCGGGCTTTATCCGAGCAGCGTCTGCGGCGTGGTCTATCAGAACAGCAACCGCTACCTCGCCTGCCAGTTCACCTTCACCTGCGAGGGCAAATCGCTGCGCATCACCGAGCCCGGCTCCTGGCGCGACGCGGTGAGGATCGCGCGCGAGGTCTATGACGGCACGACCTATCTGCCGGAAGTGGGCGCCTCGACCCATTACCACGCCAATTACGTGCGTCCGTACTGGGCGAAGAAGCTGAAGAAGATGGACACGATCGGCCAGCACGTCTTCTACCAGCTGCGGCCGGGGCAGACCTGACGGGCGGATCGTCGCTCCCGACCGGGAGGCGGCGGAGCAGTTCGCGTCTTAACGTCGCCCGCGCGAAGCAGGGCGGTGCGCGTTGCTGCCGAGCCGCTAAAATGCCAGCGTTTTCCTTTACTTGCCTGCAAGCTGGGTGAATGCACCCGGCGGGTGCCAACTGGTTAATTTTACCTTGTTTTAGCGTTTACCTTGCGTTCATCACTTCGAGCGGGCTTCCTGTCTCCAACGAACGGCGCCCGGCGCCGAAACCGACAGGGTCAGTCCACCATGGTGCGCTCGCTTTCCTCAGGGGTCATCGCCGCTTCCGGCCTCGCAACCGCGCTTCTGCTCGGCGCCACGGCCGCCCAGGCCGGCGGCGGCTGCAGCGGCTCGGCCTGCTACAACCTCGTCAACACGCCGCCGGTCTACGGCTCGGTCAACGACACCTACCAGGTCCGTCCGTCCCAGGTTCAGCGCCACGTCGTCCCGGCCGAATACGAGACCGTGACCGACAACGTTATGATCGCTCCCGAGCGCCGCATCCCGCATCATCGGGCCGCCGTCTACGAGACCGTGACGGAAAAGGTACTGGTTTCCTCCGCGACGCGCCGCTGGGAAGTGACCCGTGACGCTTATGGCAACACAGTCGGTTGCTGGGTCGATGTGCCCGCCCGCTACGGCTACCGGAGCCGCCGCGTCGAAGTTTCCCCGGCTACCATCGATTACGAGACGGTCCCGGCCGTCTACACGCAGCGTCAGCGCCAGGTGATGGTGCGCCCGACCCAGGTCGTGCGGCAAGAGATCCCCGCCGTCTACGAGACCCGGCAGCGCCAGGTGATGGTCAGCCCCGGTTCACAGTATTGGTCCCGCTCCCGCTACTGAGCGGGCCGGGACAGAGTTCACGCAGACCCTTTTTTACCACGGAACGACCACTTTCACCCCGGCCCTCGCGCCGGGGTTTTTTTCTTGGGCGCTTCTCGAAGGCATGAATGCGTCATTCTCGGGGGCGGCCAGCGCAGACCCGAGCATCTCTTGCAGGATAGGAAGAGGAGCCTTCGCGTCACGAGAGGCTGGGATCAAGCCCGGGCATGGCGCGCGGGCGGCGCATCGCTTCGCCCGCTCAGACGAGCTTTCCGGCAAGCAGGAGCATGCAGACGCCTGAGGCGAAGGCGACGAAGCGGGCAGGCATGCCCACCAGTGCGCCCGGAGGACGGCCCACCGCGAGCCCGACGAGAAGTTCGACGATCCCCAGCCCGAACAGCACGATGGCGAAAGGCGGCAGCGCCCCATCCGGGGCGATCAGGCCGGCCCGGACCGCCCAGGCCACGACAGCCCCGAGAGTGACGCCCAGCGCGATGAACAGAAGCTCGTTTCGCGACAGGCGCATCATCAGGGTAGGTCCTTCGGTCAGCGCCGGCGGAAGTTCTGGCGCGGCGGACCACCAGGGGCGGGACCAGCCGTCTTCTGACGGAAATTGATGCGGCCGCGATCGAGGTCGTAGGGCGACATCTCGACGATGACGCGGTCCCCCGCGATCGTGCGGATGCGGTTCTTCTTCATCTTGCCGGCTGCGTAAGCCAGGATGATGTGCTCGTTGTCGAGCTTCACCCGGTAGTTGCCGTCCGGAAGCACCTCGACCACGGTGCCATCGAATTCTAGCAGTTCTTCTTTCGCCATCTGTCGTCCTTCGTAAGCCCTAGGGCATGCGCCGATCAGACTGCGTGGCAATCTGATCGGATCACGCGTTCTCTACCAATAGCCTGGAGACGGATCCGCCTCCGGGCGCGTGGGCGAGCCAATCATCGAAGAGGCTCGTCCGTTTCTGGTCGATCGCGCGTCAGCGCGCACGCCTCCGGGCGCCGTTGGTGCGTGGTTGCTGTGTTCTTTGCTGCAAGAACGCGACGCCGCCAAGCCCTTCTTTTGCGGAAACGGCGTCTTTTCGCTGTGCCGCCTGCTCAGGGCGCGGGGCACGCTCGGGAAGACGCGGACGCTCATTGCGCTCCTGACGCACGCCGCCATTGGCCGGCTGGCTGCGCTGGCCGCCCTCGCCGGGCTTGCCGCCGCGCGGCTGCTGCTGCCCCTGCGGACGGCCTTGACCACGTCCGCCGCCGTTCTGCTGCTGGCTGCGCCCGCCGCCGCGCTGGTTCTGCGGCGGCTTCTTCGGCGTGCGGCCATCCCAGTGGGGAACGGCGCCGACCGGCGTGATCGCGACCTTCGTCAGCTTCTCGATCGCGGCGAGATCGCCGCGCTCTTCCGGCGTGCAGAAAGCGATGGCGATGCCCGTCGCACCGGCGCGTGCCGTGCGGCCGATCCGGTGCACATAGGTCTCCGGAACGTTCGGAAGGTCGAAGTTCACGACATGGCTGATGCCGTCGACATCGATGCCGCGGGCGGCGATGTCGGTGGCGACGAGGATGCGCAGCGACCCGTCACGGAAGGCGCCGAGCGCCCGCTCGCGCTGGCTCTGGCTCTTGTTGCCGTGGATCGCGGCCGCCTCGATACCGGACGTGCCGAGCTGGCGCACGACCTTGTCGGCACCGTGCTTGGTGCGGGTGAAGACGATGGCGCGCTCGAGCTCGGGCACGTTCAGCGTCCGCGCCAGCAGCGACGGCTTGTCGCCCGGCTCGGTGAAAATGACGCGCTGGTCGATCTTCTCCGCAGTGGTCGCGACAGGCGCCACCGCAACCTCGACCGGATCGGTCAGGTAGGCGGAAGCGATGTCGCGGATCGGCTTCGGCATCGTCGCCGAGAAGAGCAGCGTGTGACGCTCCTTCGGGATCAGCGTCGAGATGCGGCGCAGCGCGTGGATGAAGCCGAGATCGAGCATCTGGTCGGCTTCGTCGAGGACGAGGAACTCGATCTCGCGCAGCGAGACGGCACGCTGGTCGACGAGGTCGAGCAGGCGGCCGGGCGTGGCGACGAGGATGTCGACCTTCTCGCCCAGCGCGCGGATCTGCTTGCCGACGGGCACGCCGCCGAAGATCACCGTCGATTTCAGCGAGGTGAAGCGACCGTACGTGCGGATGCTGGCCTCGATCTGGGCGGCGAGCTCGCGCGTCGGCGACAGGATGAGCGCGCGCACGGCACGTGTCGGCATCTGGCGCGGCTTGCCGAGCAGCCGATGCAGCATCGGCAACGAGAAGGCAGCGGTCTTGCCGGTGCCGGTCTGGGCGGCGCCAAGCAGGTCGCGGCCCTGGAGGATGTGCGGGATGGCCTGCGCCTGGATCGGCGTGGGCGTCTCATAACCTTCGGCTGCGAGCGCCTTGAGAAGGGGCTCGGCAAGGCCGAGATCAGTAAACTTGGTCAAGAAGAGGCTTTCTGGGCGCCGTGATCGCGGGGGGCGCATGTGGAATCGGCTGCGCCGCAGGCCCGCATCCGGCCTGAATTCAAAGGACGTTCGGACCTGCCGGCGAACCGCTAGCCACAGCGCCGGCAGGTTTGTCGTGGACCGGGGGCTCAAGGCCGGGCCGGTCGATTACGTATCGGCTCAGGCGACGACGAGGTTGCCGGCCGAGGTCTTGCCGGTCTTGCGATCGGCAATGAGCTCGAAGGAGACGACCTGGCCGTCGCGCAGCTCGCGCAGACCAGCACGCTCGACAGCGCTGATGTGGACGAACACATCCTGGCCGCCGTTCTCAGGGGTAATGAAGCCGTAGCCCTTGGTGGCGTTAAACCACTTCACGGTGCCTTTTTCCATGACATGGAATCCTTACGTTTCAGATCCGCGTATCGTTGCGACCCAGAGCTCGACGCGCGGACGCCTTGCAATGGTCTTGTAGCGATGTGTGGTGGATCTGAATCGTGCCCGCCGACCGGATTGCCCGCGCGGAGGATTGGCCAGAACCCGGCCGCATCTCGTCATACATCGGTGCCGATAGCACGAATTGCAAGGAGGGTCCAGCTTGGGGCCGAAGCAGCCGAAATCAACCGGGCCGACCAAGCTCCAGCAGGATTCCCGTCAGCCCGCCGAGGTCACCGATCCTGCGATAGCGCCGATGCCCCGCCGGCTCCTCGGCGTGTTCCAGCACCCAGGTCAGCTCATGCGGCACATGGACCGCCCATGACCCGGCCTGCAGCGCCGGCAGGATGTCGGATTTCAGGGAATTGCCGACCATCATGGCCTGCCCCGCCCCGTCGCCATGACGGGCGAAGATGCGATCGTAGGTTTCCGGCTTCTTGTCGCTGACGATCTCGACCGCGTGGAAGAAATCGCCGAGGCCGGATTGCGCGAGCTTGCGTTCCTGATCGAAGAGATCGCCCTTGGTGATGAGCACCAGGCGGTAATCGCCCGCGAGCGTCTGGAGCGTCTCATGGGCATGCGGCAGGGTCTCGACGGGATGCGCCGCCATCTCCCGGCCCGCGGCGAGGATCTCGCCGATCACGGCGGCGGAAACCTGCCCCCTGGTAATCTCGATCGCCGTCTCGATCATAGAGAGCATGAAGCCCTTGATGCCGAAGCCGTAGACGCCGAGGTTGCGCCTCTCTGCTTCGAGCAGGCGTCCGGAAATCTCGGCCGCCTCGCCGTGATCGCCGAGCAGCGCGACGAAGCGGTCCTCCGTCATCCGGAAGAACTGCTCGTTCTGCCACAGGGTGTCGTCGGCATCGAAGCCGATGGTGGTGAGGTTCAAAGGAATCGCCACCTCCTCATGGTCGGGCTTGTCCCGACCATCCCCGTTCGGCATTGGCGGGGTTCAAGACGCGGATGCTCGCCACAAGGGCGCGCATGACGGCTTGGTTCCCGCGACCGCGCCTCAGCCATCCTTCGGCTTGATCGCGCCCAAGGCCGCCTGCGCGGCGGCAAGCCGCGCGATCGGCACGCGGAAGGGCGAGCAGGAGACGTAATCGAGCCCGACGCTCTCGCAGAAGCCGATCGAGGCGGGGTCGCCGCCATGCTCGCCGCAGATGCCGAGCTTGATGTCGGGGCGGGTCTTGCGGCCGCGCTCGGCGGCGAGCTTGACCAGCTCGCCGACGCCCTCCTGATCGATGGTGACGAAGGGGTCGGCATCGAGCAGGCCCTTGGCCGTGTAGGAGCCGAGGAAGGACGATGCATCGTCGCGCGAGATGCCGAGCGTCGTCTGCGTCAGGTCGTTGGTGCCGAAGGAGAAGAATTCGGCGCTCTCGGCTATCTCGGCGGCGCGCAGCGCGGCGCGCGGCAATTCGATCATGGTCCCGACCTGATAGTCGATCTTGGTGCCGCTCTCCTCGATCACGGCCTTGGCCATGGCATCGATTCGAGCCTTGACGAGGTCCAGCTCCGGCTTGCCCATCACCAGCGGCACCATCACCTCCGGGATCACCGGCTTGCCGGTTTCCTTGGCCGCGATCACCGCCGCCTCGAAGATGGCGCGGGCCTGCATCTCGGCGATCTCGGGGAAGGCCACCGCCAGACGGCAGCCGCGGAAGCCGAGCATCGGGTTGAACTCGTGCAGTTCGGCGGCGCGATGCTTAAGGGCCTCCGGCGTGACGCCGAGCGCGGCCGCGACCTCGCCGATTTCCTTCTCGCCATGCGGCAGGAACTCGTGCAGCGGCGGGTCGAGCAGGCGGATCGTGACCGGCAGGCCGCTCATGATGGTGAAGAGCTGGACGAAGTCCTGGCGCTGCACAGGCAGGAGCTTGGCGAGCGCGGCGCGCCGGCCCTTGTCGTCCTGGGCGAGGATCATCTCGCGGACGGCCTGGATGCGGTCGCCTTCGAAGAACATATGCTCGGTGCGGCAGAGGCCGATGCCTTCGGCGCCGAACTCGCGGGCGGTCCTGGCGTCCTCCGGCGTCTCGGCATTGGCACGCACCTTGAGGCGGCGGACCTTGTCGGCCCAGCCCATCAGGGTCGAGAACTCGCCGGACAATTCCGGCTTCTGCATCTTGATCTCGCCGAGCAGGACCTGGCCGTTGCCGCCATCGATGGTGACGAAATCACCGGCCTTCAGCGTCGTCGGGCCGACCGTGAGCGTGCCCTTGGCATAGTCGACGCGGATCTGGCCGGCGCCGGAGACGCAGGGCTTGCCCATGCCGCGCGCCACGACGGCCGCATGCGAGGTCATGCCGCCGCGCGTGGTCAGGATGCCCTCGGCAGCGTGCATGCCGTGGATGTCCTCCGGCGAGGTTTCGACGCGCACGAGTATGACCTTGCGACCGGCCTTCTTCGCGGCTTCCGCATCGTCCGAGTTGAAGACGATCTCGCCGGCGGCGGCGCCGGGCGATGCCGGCAGGCCGGTGGTCAGCACGCGGCGTTCGGCCTTGGGATCGATCGTCGGATGCAGGAGCTGGTCGAGCGCACCGGGCTCGACGCGGCCGACGGCTTCCTCCTGGGTGATCAGCCCTTCTGTCGCCAATTCGACCGCGATCCGGAGCGCGGCCTTGGCGGTGCGCTTGCCGGACCGGGTCTGCAGCATCCAGAGCTTGCCCTCCTGGATGGTGAACTCCATGTCCTGCATGTCGCGGTAGTGCTTTTCGAGGATGCCGTAGATGCGGCAGAGCTCCGCGTAGGCCTCCGGCATCTCCTTTTCCATCGAGGGCTTGTCGGAGCCTGCCTCCTTCTTGGCGGCTTCCGTGATGTCCTGCGGCGTACGGATGCCGGCCACGACATCCTCGCCCTGGGCGTTGATCAGAAACTCGCCATAGAGCGCGTTCTCGCCGGTCGAGGGGTTGCGGGTGAAGGCGACGCCGGTCGCGGAGGTGTCGCCCATGTTGCCGAACACCATCGACTGGACGTTGACCGCCGTGCCCCAGCTCGCGGGAATGCCGTTGAGTTCGCGATACTTGATGGCGCGGTTGTTCATCCAGGAGGAGAAAACGGCGCCGACCGCGCCCCAAAGCTGCTTCTCGGGCTCCTGCGGGAAGTCGGAGCCCAGCTCCTTCTTCACGATCTCCTTGTACTTGCCGACCAGCAGCTTCCAGTCTGCCGCCTTGAGATCGGTGTCGAGATGGAGGCCCTTGCGCTCCTTGTAGTCTTCCAGCGCCTCCTCGAAGAGGCCATGGTCGATATCGAGCACGACATTGGAATACATGGTGATGAAGCGGCGATAGCTGTCCCAGGCGAAGCGCTCGTCGCCCGCGGCCTTCGCGACCGCCTCGACCGTCTCGTCGTTGAGCCCGAGATTGAGGACCGTGTCCATCATGCCGGGCATCGAGGCCCGCGCGCCCGAGCGGACCGAGACGAGCAACGGATTGGCAGGATCGCCGAAGGTCTTTCCGGTGAGCTTGGCCATGCCGGCGAGCGCGGTCCTGACCTGCCCGTCGAGCTCGGCCGGGAAGCTCTTGCCGTTGTCGTAATAGGCGGTGCAGACCTCGGTGGTGATGGTGAAGCCGGGTGGAACGGGCAGGCCCAGATTGCTCATCTCGGCCAGGTTTGCACCCTTGCCGCCGAGCAGGTTCTTCATTCCCGCCTCACCCTCAGCCTTGCCGTCGCCGAAGGTGTAGACCCACTTCCCACCTGCCATCACATAGCCTCTTCTGTTCAACCGGACAGGGCGAACGCCGCGCCGGCGTGAAAGTTTCGTGTGCGTGCCGTCGATGACCAAGGGTCATCGTCAGCGGGACGAGGCGCTCATGCCGAAAACGACATGAACAAGCAATGAGCGTGTGCAGCATCGCCTTATGCAGCGCAATAGCACCGCCCGATTGCCTCAGGCTCCCTTTCCGCGCGCGGCCCGCGGCCAGCGCAGCGGCCAGTTGACGATGCGCTCGCCGATCTCGTCCTCGGGAATCTCGTCCTCGTTTGCGAAGACACGGCCGCGCACGGAGATGCCGGCCGCGACCACCGTTTCGGGATCACCGGAGACCAGCGGATGCCACCAGGGCAGGTCCCTTCCCTCGGCGACGAGGCGATAGCCGCAGGTCGGCGGCAGCCAGGGCAAGGTTCGCACCTCCTCGGGCGTCAAGGTCACGCAATCGGGCACCTTGATCGAGCGGTTCGGATAATCGCGGCACCGGCAGGTGCCGGCCTCGAACAGGCGGCAACCGACATCGGTCGCGAAGATGCGCCCGGTATCCTCGTCTTCGAGCTTGACGAGGCAGCAGCGGCCGCAGCCGTCGCAGAGCGATTCCCATTGCTCGCTCGACATCGCCTCCAGCGGTGTCGTCAGCCAGAAGGGCTGCTGTTTCGGCGGGGTTTGCGTCATGGCAGGCTTATGCGCCCGCGGGCCGGAAGATGAAAGGCCAATCCCGCCGGGCCTCATGCGCCGATATGTGAACGGCGTGCCCATGCATTTGCGATCCCCGGCACTGAAATTTACCCTTCCGCGTCTTATTTGCACGCCGGGCATATCTATGTGTCCATTCCCGGGCCCGCTCCTGTTGCCAAGACGGCAAGCACGCGGCAGGACTTGGCATCGGGGCCATTCGGGAAGCCTGGAACGTCCATGGAGTTCAGGAAGGCTGGCTGGAGAACGCGGCTGAAGCGGTTTGCGCTGGCCGCCGACTCATGGCTGGATGCCGGCCTTTGGGGCGCCGGGCGCCGGGCCGGCGAGATCCACGAGCGGGTCCGCAGCGTGGCAGACCGTCTGACCGTCTCCGGCGGCAAGCGCGTCGCCGCCGAACTGGCCAGCGAGGGCCTGAATATCGGCATCGTCGGCGCGCTCCTCGTGCTGATGCTGGCTCTGCCGGCCTTCCGCATCGGCAATGACGAGGCCCTCAAGAACCAGGTCTTCGCGGTCACCTTCCTCGATCGCTACGGTGCGCCGATCGGCCATCGCGGCGCGCGGCACGACGACTCGCTGAAGCTGGAGGAGATGCCGGACCATCTGCTCAAGGCCGTGCTCGCCACCGAGGACCGCCGCTTCTACGACCATTTCGGCATCGACCTGATCGGCACCTCGCGGGCTCTGCTGGTCAATACGCGCGCCTCGGGCGTCGTCCAGGGCGGCTCATCGCTGACCCAGCAGCTCGCCAAGAACCTGTTTCTCTCCAACGAGCGCTCGCTCGACCGCAAGATCAAGGAAGCCTTTCTGGCGTTCTGGCTGGAAGCGCGCCTGAGCAAGAACGAGATCCTCAAGCTCTATCTCGACCGTGCCTATATGGGCGGGGGCACCTTCGGCGCGGCGGCGGCGGCCGAATACTACTTCGGCAAGTCGGTGAGGGACATCTCGCTGGCCGAAGGCGCGATGCTCGCCGGCCTGTTCAAGGCGCCGACGAAATACGCGCCCCATGTCAATCTGCCGGCGGCCCGTGCACGCGCCAACGACGTGCTCAATGCCATGGTCGATGCCGGGTTCATGACGGCCGGCCAGGTCGACAGCGCCAAGCGAAACCCGGCGACCCCGATCGACCGCAAGCGCGACGCCAGTCCCGACTATTATCTCGACTGGGCGTTCGACGCGGTGAAGGAACTGGCTTCCGAGGGAAAGCTCGGCGCCGACCGCGTGCTGAGCGTGAAAACGCCGCACGACACCGCGATCCAGGAACGCGCCGACGAGGCGATCGAGACGATCCTGCGCCAGCACGGGCCGGCTTACCGGGTGAAGCAGGCGGCGACCGTCGTGATGGATCCCGACGGGGCCGTGCGCGCGATCGTCGGCGGCCGCGATTATGGTGCGAGCCAGTTCAACCGGGCGACTGCGGGCCTGCGCCAGCCCGGCTCGTCGTTCAAGCCCTTCGTCTATGCAGCGGCGCTCTCGGCCGGGCTCTACAAGCCGAGCACGATCGTCACCGACCGGCCGGTCTGCATCGGCAACTGGTGCCCGAACAATTACGGCCGTTCCTATGCGGGTTCGATGCCGCTGACCGTCGCGCTGGCGAAGTCGATCAACACGATCCCCGTGCAGATGTCGATCGCGATCGGCAAGGCGACCGGCGAAACGCATGAGGCGCGCGCGGCCGCGATAGGCCGCAAGAAGATCGTCGAGACGGCCCATGCCATGGGTCTGACCACGCCGCTGACGGACACCGTCTCGCTGCCGATCGGCGCCGGCGAAGTCACGGTCATCGACATGGCCGCCGGCTATTCCGTGCTCGCCAATGGCGGGCGCCGGGCCAAGCCCTATGCCGCGATCGAGATCGTCAATTCGCAGGGAGAGGTCATCTATCGGCATGACCGCGACGAGCCGGAGCCGAAGCAGGTGCTGAGCCCGCAGGTGGCGCAAGACATGAATTTCATGCTCTCGAAGGTGCCGACCGAGGGCACGGCCCGCCGCGCCGCGCTCGACGGCATCGTCACCGCCGGAAAGACCGGCACCACCAACGGCTACAAGGACGCCTGGTATGTCGGGTATTCCGGCAACCTCGTCGGCGCTGTCTGGTTCGGCAACGACAATTCCGCCGAGACCGCGAACATGACCGGCGGTTCGCTGCCGGCGATGACCTGGAAAGAGATCATGCAGTTCGCCCATCAGGGGCTGGAGCTGAAGCCGATCCCCGGCGTACCCCCGGTCGATCCGAAGGCGGTGGCGGTGGCCAAGGCCGGCAGTGGCGCGACACCTGCCGGCGCAGCGCCCGGCCCCGGCGCCGGCCACATGCCGCGCCAATCCTTCGAGGTGCTCTCGGCCGTCGGCTCGATGTTCAGATCCGTCGAGCCGCGGCGTCTCGCGAGCCGCCCCATCCAGGTCGGCATCCGCGAGATCTCGGGCAGCGAGCCTCGCCTGCGCTGAAGCGCAAGCGGTTGACGATGACCGACGCTGCGGCTCAAATCCGCGCCGGAATGCCTCAAGGCGGAAGGCCAGCGTGCGGATTCTCGACCTCGCCTATATCCTCGCGCTCGGCGCCGGGCTCGGCCTGGGCTCCGCCCATTGGGCGGTGGCCGGGCGTCCCGCAATCGGCAAAGTCGAGGTCGGCCCCTGGACGGCCTGGCCGCGCAGCGGCAGCCGCGAGGTCGATCCTTACATGCGCGCCTATCTCGCCCGCGGCGTCCATCTGCCCTTCGGCTCAGGCGAGGGGCTGGAGCTGATCGCCGAGCGCGACGACGCCGGACAGGCGCTGGACGGGCGTTGCCGATACCGGCTCTCCGGCGCGACGCCGACGACGCGCGGCTGGACCATCGGCATCACCGATGGCGACGGACTGCCCTTCCGCCTGCCGCTGGAACGCGCGAGCTTCACCGATTCGGAGATCGTCCGCCCCGAGGACGGCGGTCTCGCGATCATCGCAGCAGCAACACCCGAAGCCGGCAACTGGCTGCCCCTGCCGGCGAGCGGGCGCTTCCAGATCCGCCTGCGCCTCTACGATACGCCGATATCGAGCCAGACCGGCGAAACGCGTGCGACCAACCTGCCTCGCATCGCGCGAATCGATTGCCGATGAGCGCCGTCAGCCACGATCCGTCGGAGCAGCGCAGCAAGTCGTTCTCCGGCTGGCGGCTACGCCTGCGCGCCGGCTTGGCGCGCTTCGTCATGACGACCCTGGCAGGCCTGATCCTGGCCGGAATCGTCCATATCGTCACGATCCTGGCGGTTCCCGCCTTGTCCCTTCACGACGCTGGCCATGCCTATCGCGAACTGGGCGGCGAGGGCCATGCCGAGCCGATCCCCGCCCCGGGCAATGCCCGCGGCGTGCCGGCCCTGCGCGAAGCCGATCCCAATGTCGTCACCGCGATCTGCAACTACGATCTCGCGGCCGGCCCGATGCGGGTCGTCGCCCGTACCGGAACGCTGCCGCTTGGCCTGACGCTGCACCGGCAGGGCGGCGGCGTGCTCTACGCCATCACCGACCGGGCGGCGATCCGCGGCACGCTCGAATTCCTGGTGATGACCGAAGCCCAGCGCGACGAGCGCATCGCCGCCGACGAGGAGGGCGAGACCAGCCGGGAGCTGCGCATCGTGTCCGATACCGAACAGGGCCTGATCGTGGCGCGCGTGCTGATGCCCCTGCCCTCGGACCGGGCCGATGCGGAAGCGCTTGCGACAGGGGTCGCCTGCGGGCTGGCGAACTGAGCCAAGTACTCCCAGCTTTCAAGCGCATGTCACCCCGGACGCGGCGGGGCGGAGATCCGGGATCCATCATAGATGAGCGCGCATATCGATGGATCCCGGGTCAAGACCGGGATGACGGCGCTTTTTCGTGCGAAACGGAGGCGCCCTACCCCTTGTAGACGACCGGGCGCTTGCCGCCCTCGCCGAAGGCGCCGTTGAGCTGCATCTGGCAGAGCGGCCTTGCTTCCATCTCCAGCGCCATGATCGCGCGTTCTGCCTTGACGGCCTCGCGCGAAGGCATCTCGACGACGAGGTTGGCCAGCGCGTGGCGATAGCTGCGGATGCGGAAGTCGACACGCTCGCAGACCCAGAAGACCAGGCCCTCGTTCTCCACGACGCGGGCATGGGCCGGACCCTGCTTGTCGGCGGGAACATCGGGCGAGGCTTCGGCCGCGCGCATGCGAACCCGGTCCATGCTCACCACGCGTCCCGCATTGGCGCGGAACGGGCCGATCAGCAGGCGGTCGGCATTGGCATCCTCGGCCAGCCGGTTGTAGCGCGAGGCCTGCGAGGCGAAGGACACCGAAGTCAGCCCGCGGAAATAATCGCCGACATCGGTCGATTGAGCCGCGACGGGCACGATGCGGGTATGGGCGAGATTGGAGACCTCGCCCTGGAACGTATTGTGCGGGCTGGCCGGCATGACGAAGCGCCAGGCGCGGTCGCGCATCTGCTCCTCGTCATCGGTCAGGCGGAAATAGGAGGCGTCTTCGCCGCGGAAGGTGGCGGACCAGTAGCCAGCCTCGGGGGCGACCAGCTGTGACCATATCGTCGGCCGCGGCCGGCCGAGATCCCCCGTCGTGGCGGTGCAGGCCGAAAGTGACGCTGCCGCCAGCATGGCGAGCATCAGCCTGGCCAGCCCTCGTGTCACGCAGGCTGCCTGCGGGCGCTTTTGCGCGGGGCGACCTTGCGCGGCCGGGCATTGGCGGTGGCTTTGGCGGCCGGCGGCCGTGCCTCGGGTGTGCGCTCGTAGCGGACGCCCGTGAAGAACAGGATTTCCGCCGTTCGCGGCGGAAGGGAGCAGTCCGATACCGGCTGCATTCGCCGCTGCGGCGCGAAGGGGATGACGATGGCCATGACGCGCCTCCTTATCCAGCGCCAGAGTTGCAACGCGAGAATCGGCGAGGTGCGGACAGCACCCATCGCAGGCCCCGCATACCCATCAGGCCCGGACATGGTTAACGCAGCCTTAACGGTCGGGGATTAATGCTGCTCGACCATCGGTTTCTCAGCCCGAGCCTGTCATGCCCGCATCCGTCTCCAAAGAACTCGCCGATCTCGCTCGCCTGGCGCGCGAGGGCGGGCTCGACCTCAGTCCGATCTCGCTGCGTGTGAAGGCGGACCTGCTGCTCTCGACGCCCCATCCCTCGTCCAACGATCTGGCGGCCTTCAGCGAGATGGCCGAGGCGCTGCTGCCGGGCATCGACGAAGCGACGGCGCTGATCCTGGCCCGCAAGCTCGCCGGCTGGCCGCATACGCCGGCCCCGGTCATGGCCGGACTTGCCGCAAAAGGGGATATCGTCCTGGCCGAGCTGCTGCGCCATGGCATGCCGCTCTCGGAAGGCGAACTCGAACGTCTCGTCGAAGCCGGGGACGGGGCGATCCGCACCGCCCTGGCGGTGCGCGCCGATCTCACCGCCCAGGCCGTCATCATGCTGGTGTCGAGCGCAAATCGCGAGCTCGACCTGGGGTTGATCGCCAATCGTAATGCCCCGATGCCGCGCGCCGCCGTGGACCTCCTGACCGCGCGGGCGCGGGGCGAGCCGGCCTATCGGCCCGGCCTGCTCGCGCGGCCCGACCTTTCCAATCTCGAGCTCGCGCCGCTCTTCCTGCATGCCGGTGCGGAACGCCGCCTCGCGATCGTCGAATCGCTGATGGCGCGCGAAGCGCTGCATCCCAGCGAAAGGCGCCCTGCCCTGTCCGGCCCGGTCTTCGCTGGCTGGCTCGACCTCGCCGCCGAGGATCGCGATGCCGCCTTCGTTGCGATCGCCGACCATCTTGGCGGCGGCGCCGCGCTCGCCGGCGCCATGGCGGCCGACGCGTCGCGGGATCTGGCGGCGCTAGCGCTGACCGCGAGCGGCACCACGGTCGAGGAAGCGACGCGCTTCCTGATCCGGCTCGGCGACGATGCCGCCCATTCGGTGGAGCGCATCTTCGCGGTCGTCGCGCTGATGCGCTCGGTCAGGCCCGCCATCGCCTTCCGGCTGGCCATGCACATTGCCGGCACGACGGCCGCCGCACCGCAGCGCCGCGGCCAGCACCAGCCCGCCATGGACCCCAGCGGCACGCCGTCGCGCGCCGGCAACGTCCGGCCGGAGGCGCAGCCGGCGATGTTGGACGTCCTCGGCAAGATCGGGGCGAAGCGCGAGCGCAGCTAAGCGCGTCGTTGCTCCGGGCTGGTCAGCTCTCGACGAGCAGAAGTCGCGGGTCGCCGGCCCGGTTCTCGATCTCGACCAGCCAGAGATCCCCGTCGAAGCGCAATTCACGCTCGACCCGGTCTTCGACTGCCAGCGGCTCGGCATCGAGCAGGAGCTGGAAGCGGCGCTCGCCGTCATCCTCCGCCAGCGCCTGTGGCGCGGGGCCGTAGAGCGCGGCCGTGCCGTTCAGCCGGTCCAGCTTGACGAAGATGGCGCCGGCCTCGCGCGCGCCGCGCCGACGCAGTACGGCCACAAGACCTTCCAGCCCGGCCTGCCGCAGATAGGCGGAAACCCAGAAATCGCTGGTCAGGCGCGCCATGTAGGCGCCGCGCGGATCAGGTACGCGGGGCTGCGGCCGAACGGCCGGCAGACCGGACATCCGCAGGCGGACGCAGGTCGCCGCCATTGATCAGGTCGGCGATGGGATCGCGCGCAGGAGTCGCAACGCGCGGCGCAGGCGCCGGGGCTGCCGGCGCGGCTGCGCGCGGTGCGGCCTGGACAGGCGCCGGCGGACGCGGCTGGGCTTCGCGGGCCGCTTGCGTCTGGGAAAGGTCATTCGGCCGTGCCGGCGGGCGGACCGGCTGCGCTGCGGGCGCCTCGACGACCGGAGCCGGCTCGGCGCGGCGCTCGGCCGAGGCGCGAGGCTGCGAGACCGGAGCCGGAGCGGAGAGCATCGGAGCAGGATGGCGCGCCTTCTGGAACATCAGCGCGTTGGCGACGATGGCGAGCGAGACGATGCCGAAGGCCAGCAGGACGAGCGCCCTTCCCGGCCGCTGCCCGGCGACGCGGGCGACCCGGCCAAGCCAGGAGGTCTTGCGGCGCGCCGGTTGGGCGCGGCGCACCGGTGCGGAGAGGGAAGCGCCGGAATGGGCGCGGGCAGCCATGGTCACGGACATTGCGTCAGCTCGTCTTCAGGCGGTCAGGCGGAGAGGTTCTTTGGTATCGATGCCCCGGCGCGGGGCCCGGGCGAAAGTCACGATCTTGGCAGGCTGCTCGACGCTGTCCGCGCCCCCGACCGGCAGGCGGACCGAGACGCGCGTGCCGGTGCCCGGCGCACTCTCGACCGTGAGGCGGCCACCATGCAGGCCGACCAGGCCACGCACGACGGAGAGGCCGAGGCCGGTGCCCTCATGGGTCCGGTCATAGGCGCCCTTGGCCTGGAAGAAGGGGTCGCCCAGCCTGGGCAGATCGGCGGCGGCGATGCCGATGCCGGTATCGGAGACGGAGAGGTCGATCGTGTCGCCGTCGCGCACGACAGCAAGCGTCACACGCCCGCCGGCGGGCGTGAACTTGATGGCGTTCGACAGGAGGTTGAGCATGACCTGTTTCAGCGCGCGCCGGTCGCCGTCCATCGCGGGCAAGCCCGGGCCGATCACGCGCTCCAGCGCGATGCCGCCGGCTTCGGCCCGCAGCGCCATCAGCGTGCAGCAATCCTGCGCCACCGCGGCAAGATCGACCGGCTCGCGATCGATGGTCATCGCGCCGCTCTCGATCTTCGAAATGTCGAGCAGCGTGTTCACGACATCGAGCAGATGATGGCCGGAGGCATGGATGATGCGGGCATATTCGAGACGCTTCTGCGCATCGAGCCAGCCATTGTCCTCGGTGCTCAACATCTCCGAGAAGCCGATGATCGCGTTGAGCGGCGTGCGCAGTTCGTGGCTCACCGTCGCCAGGAACTGGCCCTTGATGTCGTTTGCGCGCAAAGCCTCGGCATGGCCGCGTTCGCGGGTTTCCTCAGTGGCCCGTCGCTCGGTCACGTCGCGCATCACGCAGACCACGGCGGCGCCATCGGCGGCGGCGGCCCCCGCGACGCGGCAGGCCTGCATCTCCAGCCAGAGCGAGACCGGCAGGCGGTTCTCACCGGAGCTCTCGCGCGGCACGAAAAGCGTGCGGAAACAGGCGGTCACGCCCTCCTCGCCATGGGCGGCATCGCTCAACGCCTTCAGGAAGAGCGGCCGGTCGGCGATGTGAACGCGCTCGAACAGGCCGCGCCCGAGCAGTTCACGCGGATCGGCGCCGGCCAGCGTGCGCGCCGCGGCATTGGCGAAGACGACCGCGCCGCCCGCGTCGTGCCAGGTGACGAGATCGCCGACATGATCGAGCAGGAGCTGCGAGCGCGCGTCCGAGATGCGCTGCTCGCGCTCCTCGGCATGGCGCCGGCGCAGCAGGACGGCGGTCGCGACCAGCGCCTGAGCGAGGGCGGACATCGCCAGAAACGGCATGGACTCGCCAGTCCACGGCATGGCTTCGGCAAAAAGGCCGAGCCATTGCAATCCGATGGCCGCAGACAAGGCGGCCACCGCAATCCAGCCGGCCCGCAGCATGAAACCACGCGAACCGAAAAGCGCCGCCTCGACCGGCACGACCGCCAGCCAAAGCAGCAGGGGCGAGGACAGGCCGCCGGTCGCGCCGGCCAGAGCCACGATGAAGAGGGAGAGCGCAACGGAGGAGAGCGCATGCGCCTGATCGAGCCGACCCGTGCGGGAGACCAGCGCGACGGAGAAGACGGCGAGCGCCGCAGCCACGATCATCGCGGCCTCGAAAGCACCCGGTGCGCTGCGCCAAGCCAGATAAGCGGGAGCAAGGCCGAGCATGCCGCCGCCGACGAGCAGGCGCGACAGAACGAAACGTTCGTGACGCTGCCTTTCCGCCGGGTCCGACTGCACCGATGCATGCACCAGTGCGGCCGCCTGTGTCCTCAGTGCTGTCATCGCCATACGAAACGCAACGCCTTACTTTCGCGGATACCCCCATCCGCTGAATGCATCTCGCCATGGCCGGTTTAAGCGGGGCTTAAGGCGAAAGGCGGCGAAAGAGCCCGCCAGATCAACGAGTTGAATTTTACGACGATTTTTCATGTAGTTATCTCAAATCGGATCGATTTTCCGGTGCCCGGCGATGTTCGCGGCAAGGTGAACGGAACCTGAAGATCACCGGTAGCATTCGACTCGCATTTGAGCGTCCGAAATGACGCGATTTTTCGAGATCCCCGTCTAGGTTGGTCTCGCGGCGCGTCGGAAGGCGCCGGCGACGGAGACCGACATGGCTTACCTGCTGCGCAAAATCGCGATCATCGGCCTGATCGCCGTGAATTCGCCGTTGCACAGCGGCAAGCCGGCCGATGCCGCGTTGCCGGAGGTGGTCAGGCAGGTCACCGAGACCGCACGGAGCGAGGCACGCAACGTCACCGGCAGCCTGACGGCCGCGCGCGAGGCGGCGGAAATCCTGGCCGGCATGGATCCGGCCTTGCGCGAGCGCATCCTGCACGCCGCCGCCACAGCGGTCGTCGGAAAGCAGAGCGCGCAGCGTTGAATGCTTGACGCCTCCCCGCAATCGCGGGAAGAGGCCGGAATGACGACAAGCCTCGACGACATCGTCGCGAATTTCGAACTGCTCGACGAGTGGGACGATCGTTATCGCTACCTCATCGAACTCGGCAAGAGCCTCGAGCCCCTGCCCGAAGACGCGCATGTCGACGCCAACAAGGTGCGCGGCTGCGCGAGCCAGGTCTGGCTCGTATCCCATCACGATGGCGGAAGCGGGCCGCAGACCCGGCTCCGCTTCGTCGGCGACAGCGACGCCCATATCGTGCGCGGTCTGGTGGCTCTGGCGCTGGCGATCTTCTCCGGACGGGAAGCGGCGGAGATTCTCGCCACCGACGCCTTCGCCATCTACGAGCGCCTCGGCCTCGCCGCCCATCTCACGCCGCAGCGCTCGAACGGGGTGCGCGCGATGATCGACCGGATCAAGCGCGACGCCCAGGCTGCGGTCGCGAGCTGAGCGACCTCAGCCGGGCGTCGGGAATTGGTTCGGCCGGCCATCTGAGGCCTGCCAGCTTATGATCCCGTGCTGCCGGGCGCGACGGTCCAGGCCGTAATGCGTCACCAGCGCCGCCAGCGCGACCCGCAGCACGACCTTGGCCGAACGCGGCGGCCAGCGACGTTCCTTCTCGACCAGATCGAGCCCCTTGAGAAAGCCGCAGATATCGATCGCGAGGCCCGAAAGCTCCGGCCCCAGCCGGTCGCAGGCCAACCTGATCCGCTGACGCGCAGCGAGTGCCGTATCGGACGAGCCGGCGACGTCTCGCGGCCCGGCTGCCGCCTGTTCCGGGGTGAGTGCCGCGTCCCAGTTCATCGTCACGCGCGGCAGCATGCCCGCCAGGGTGATGTCGGCCCGAAAACGCTCGCCCGCCGCGAATTCCTCGTCACTGATCTGCGGCCTGCCATCCTTGCCGGCGCGACGATACAACCAGAGCAGCGGGCTTTCGCGGTCGTCCATGGCCGGAGCAGGCAGTGCGCCGCCTCCGCATTGCGCCCTCTCGGCCACCGATGCGTCCCGCCCCGGCAAAGCGAGCCCGAGCCGCGCCGGTTTCGCATCCCGCGACCAGGAGACGATCCCCTCGGCCTCGAGGGCCTGCACCGTTTCCGGGGTGACATAGCCGGCGCCCAGGCTCGTACCGTTCACCGTCCTGAAAAGCGCGATGCGGCCGCAGCCCAGGGGCGACACCAGACCGTAGCAGCCGGGCCCTGCGAGGTGCTTCAGGAGGCGATTGGCCTCACCATGCGCGATCTCCACGGTCATGGGCGCACCTCCGCCGGCTCTTCGATCAGTCTCGTCATGGTGGTCAGAAGCGCGGCCTCAAGGGCAGCCAGGCCAAATTCCAGCGCGGGATCGTCGCGGCGATCCTCGATCAGGGCGCAGGCGTGGCGGACCGTGGTGCGGTCCCGGCCGAAACAGATGCCGACGCGGGTGAGGCTGAGCCCGAAGGCGACATGAGCCAGGTACATCGCCGTCTGGCGGGCCAAAGCGATCGATTTGCGGCCCCGGCTTGCGGCGCGCAGTCCGGCCACGGGAATGCGGATCGCAGCGACGATCGCCGCTTCCGCCAGCCGCGCGGCAGCTGTGGCCCGCAGGACGGCTTGTGATTGGCTGCTCGCTATGTTCATGATATGTTCCTATATTAAGTGACGCGGCCCAAGGCGAGGGCGCTGCATATAGGATTATATTCTTATATTTCGATTGGCAAGCCCGGACTCGGGTTTATCCCCCCTCGCCTTCCTGCCCTGCCCTGCCTTGCCCTGCCTTGCCCTGCGCAAAGAAAAAGCCGCCGAGATCATCGGCGGCTTTTTCTTCAGGGCAGCGCATTCATTCCGCGCCGGACCGATCTCTCAGCGACGCTTGCGGCGCTGCTGGCCCAGGCCCATCTTCTTGGCAAGCTGCGAGCGCGCCTCGGCATAGTTCGGAGCGACCATCGGATAGTCCGGCGGCAGGCCCCACTTCTCGCGATACTGCTCGGGCGACATGTTGTACTGCGTGCGCAGGTGACGCTTCAGCGACTTGAACTTCTTCCCGTCTTCGAGGCAGATCAGGTAATCGGCCGTGATCGACTTCTTAACGGGAATGGCAGGCTTGGGAGCCTCGACCTGCACCACGGGGGCAGCGCCGCCGATCACGCGGCTCAGCGCCGAGTGTACTTCGCTGATCAGAGCCGGCAGGTCGGACGCCGGAACGGAATTGTTGGAGACGTAGGCGGAAACGATATCCGCCGTCAGCTCGATGAAATCAGCACCCTCGTTATCAGCCATGGCGATGTCTCTCCTTGTCGTTCTTGGTAGCGTTCTGCGCTGATCGTCCACCGCCTCGCATCCGATAGCCTGATCAATATTACCAATAGTGGGTCAAGCACCATCGGCTCAGAATCGGATAACGCGGACTGATCGGGATATGCGTTTAGTCGATACTGTTTAGTCGTGCAAGTCAGCAATTCCCAACAATTCATGAATGCAAAGCTCAACAATTCATCAAGGGGATGCTGCATTGCACTGATCTGCAAAATCAAAGCGGCAACGCGTCCCGATGTCTTGCAAGCTGTTGCCGCCGCCTCTACCTGTCGGCTCCCAACGCCGGAGATCGCCATGCGCATGGATCAGGACCCTCGCTCCTCGAGCACCGCAGCACGCAGGCGCAGGTCTGTGCCGTTGCCGCCGATGGCCGAGATTCGCGCGACGGAAACGCAGGTCCACGGCGTCACGCTGCGTGACGATTACGGTTGGCTGCGTGCGGCCAACTGGAAGGACGTCCTGCGAGAGCCCGAGGTTCTGCCCGCGGATATCCGCGACTATCTCGAAGCAGAGAACGCGTATTGCAAGGCACAGATGGCGCCGACCCGAACCTTGCAGAAGGAACTGGTCAAGGAGATGCGCGGCCGGATCAAGGAGGACGACTCGAGCGTTCCGCAACCGGACGGGCCCTTCCTGTACTATTCGCGCTACCGCAAGGGCGCAGAGCACCCGCTGATCTGCCGCAGGCCGCGCAGCATGGCCGGCAAGAGCGGCCGGGCGGGCGAGCAGATCATGCTGGATGCCGACGCGCTCGCCGCGGACAAGGATTTCTTCGACCTTGGTGACGCTGCGCACAGCCCCGATCACCGCCTGCTTGCCTGGAGCGCCGACGAGGCGGGCTCGGAGTTGCATGGCATCCGCGTCAAGAACCTCGAAAACGGCGCCGACCTGCCCGACCTCGTCAAGGACACGACGGGCGAGATCATCTGGGCCAGCGATTCCCGCTCCTTCTTCTACGTCGCCGTCGATGCCGATCATCGCCCGTCGCGCGTTAAGCGCCATCGCCTCGGCATGCCTGCCGAGGCGGACGAATTGCTGCATGACGAAGCCGATGCCGGCATGTTCGTCGATATCGACAAGACCCAGTCCGGCCGCTTCCTGCTGATCACGATCGGCGATCACGAGACGTCGGAGACGCGCGTCCTCGATCTCGACCGCCCGGAAGCGCAGCCCGTGATCGTCGCAGAGCGCGAGCCTGGACGCCAGTACAGCCTGGAGCATCACGGCGACGTCTTCGCGATCCTGACCAATGCCGACGGCGCCGAAGACTTCAAGATCGTGACCGTGTCGGTCGATACGCCCGACCCGGCAAACTGGCGCGACCTGATCGCACACAAGCCGGGGCGCCTGATCCTCGACCATGTCTGCCTGAAGGGGCGCCTGGTCCGGCTGGAGCGCGAGGACGGGCTGCCGCGCATCGTCATCCGCAATCTTGCCGATGATGCGGAGAGCAGCATCGCCTTCGACGAGGAGGCCTATGGGCTCGGCATGGATGCGGGCTACGAATTCGAGACGAATACGCTGCGCTTCATCTATGCCTCGATGGCGCGGCCGGCCGAAACCTATGATTACGACCTCGCTACCGGCGCGAGGACCCTACTGAAGCGGCAGGAGGTGCCCTCAGGCCACGATCCGGCGAGCTACAAGGTGCGCCGCATCTTCGCCACGGCCTCGGACGGTCAACGCGTGCCGATCTCGATCCTGCACCGGGCCGATCTCGTCCTCGATGGCAGCGCGCCCTGCCTGCTCTACGGCTATGGCTCCTACGGCTCGGCGATGTCGGCTTCGTTCCGGACGCGTCCGCTCAGCCTGGTCGATCGCGGCTTCGTCTATGCGATCGCGCATGTGCGCGGCGGCACCGACAAGGGCTGGGGCTGGTACCTCGACGGCAAGCGCGAAAACAAGCGCAACACCTTCACCGATTTCATCGCAGCCGCCGGAGCGCTGAGCGAGGCCGGTTTCACGCGCCGCGGACGCATCGTCGCCGAAGGCGGCAGCGCCGGCGGCATGCTGATGGGCGCCGTCGCCAACATGGCCCCGGAGCTTTTCGCCGGCATCGTCGCGGAAGTTCCCTTCGTCGACGTGCTCAACACGATCCTGGACGACACCTTGCCGCTGACGCCGCCGGAATGGCCGGAATGGGGCGACCCGATCCGCGACCTTAAGGCCTTCGAGACCATCCGCAGCTATTCGCCCTATGACAATGTGACGGCACAGGCCTATCCGCCGATCCTGGCCATGGCCGGGCTGACCGATCCGCGCGTGACCTACTGGGAACCGGCGAAATGGGTCGC
Source organism: Hyphomicrobiales bacterium (assembly GCA_004144595.1). GTDB lineage: Bacteria > Pseudomonadota > Alphaproteobacteria > Rhizobiales > Beijerinckiaceae > Allobosea. Next base: position 87,567 of record SEEM01000002.1, on the reverse strand, counting down.
GCGCCTGCGCGCGACGATGACCGGCGGCGGTCCGGTACTGCTGCACACCAACATGGAAGCCGGGCATGCCGGCTCGGCCGGGCGCTTCGACTCGCTGAAGGAGACCGCGCTGGCCTATGCCTTCGCCATCCATACGGTAGGCGAAGGCTGGGTTGCGGCGAAGGGCGCCTGATCAGACGCCGAGCCGGCTCTTCTCGCTGGCGAGGTAGACCTTGAGCTCGTCCATCGAGGCGAAGCTGTATTCGCCGTCGGGCGTGCGCGCCCGGATCGAACCATCGGCAAAGATGGTGAAATGCGCATCGCCGACCTGATAGGCGCCGACGATGCCCTCATCGGACGCAGGACGGCTATCGACGGCGACCGGCGCGTCCTCCGGCTGCGGCGCGTCGGCGATGGCCGGCTCCGGCACCGCCTCAGCGCTTACGCGCGCCGGCGCTTCATCGTCCAGATCGTCATGGGCCGGCGATTCATGAGCAGGCGCTTCGATGGCGTCAGGCAACGTCTCGGCTTCGACGCTGAGGTATGCGGGTTCGGCCGGCGCCTCGAAGGCCGGGGCCTCGGTTCGTGGCGGCCAGAGCGGAGCGTCCTCGTCGACTGATGGCGGCTCCTCGGCCGGCGGCGTATCGAGCCAGGGCTCGCGGCGCGGCGAGGCTCGGTCCATCCAAGTCTCCGCCGCGGCGAAGGGGTCCGGCTCACGAGAGAATGAAGGCTCGATGCGGCCGGTATCGGCCTCGGGTTCATCGAGATGACCTGCCAGGCTCGCGCGCAGGGCGCTGAACTCGTCGAGTTCGGCATGATCGCCTGTCTCGGCCGGGATGTCCGCGGCCGAGACAGGCGTCGCCGGCCGCTCATGCGGAACCGGCTCCTCGGAGGGAGCGGGCTCGGCCTGCACCGGGAAGGTCCATTCGTCGTGATCGGGCTGCGGCGTGGCAGCGACCGGTTCGAGGCGTTGGGGAACATCGAGCTCGGCCTTTGCCTGCGTTTCGGCAGGCTCCGAAGATGGCGTCGACAGCGCCTCATCGAAGATGTCGGGCAGCGGCGGCGCCTCTTCGGCCGAGACGGGGACGAGCTCCGTCCCCTCCTCCGGTTCGCTCTCCGTCGCCGGTTCCAGCTCAGGTTCCTGCAATTGCTGCGTGACGAGGGCGCCGAACAGATCGCGGTCCCCGGGCGAAGCGGGCGTTTCGGCAGGGGCCGGCGCATTCTCGTGGTCGGATCCGGCCAGGGCCTGCGCGACGGCGCTCGTGGCCGCAGCACCGGCGACTGCGCCGATGGCGGCCGGAACGACGGCGCGCGAGAAGGCCGGGCTCTCGGGCAGGACAGGCGCGACCAAGGGCGCCTCCTCGACCGTCACGACGGGAAGCGGCGCCTGCGGCCGAAGCTCGATCGCTTCGAGCAGCGCGCGCCGGGTCGCGCGGACTTCCTTGAGGACCCAGGCGAGCGAGAGCATGATCAGGCCGGCGCTGCTGGCAATCGCGCCGATGATGACTTCCGTAAAGCCGCGCTCCAGCACCAGGTACGGCCAGCCGTCATAGATGGCGAAGACACCGCCGCCGAACAGGAGCAAGCCCAGAACAGTAAAAATCGCGATCAATTCCGTATCCTCGGCAGGGCCGCGCCAGCCTTGGGCTGAGGCGACCGTCGCGTCATTATCTAATGTATTGAATAAGGGAGAGTTTCCAATCCTGACCGCTTAGAGCGAGAAATCTGGCGCGATTGTGGCGACCTGTCGAGAAGACATGTGCTTTTCGCTGCCGGAGCGGTTGTCGACCGGCGCGGAGGCGCTTAACTATCGCAGGGAATGGCAGGGCCGCCACGGCTCCGCCTGCCCTGGGCAGGCCATTCTCATTTCAAGCGATTTCACAGCCCAAGGAGAGGCCGCATGTCCTTTACCCTTCCCGATCTTCCCTACGCCCATGATGCGCTCCAGCCCTTCATGTCGAAGGAAACGCTCGAGTACCATCACGACAAGCACCACCTCGCCTATGTGACCAACGGCAACAATGCCATCAAGGGCACTGAGTTCGAGGGCAAGTCGCTGGAGGAGATCGTCAAGGGCTCCCACGGCAAGAACCCGGCTGTCTTCAACAATGCCGGCCAGCACTACAACCACCTCCATTTCTGGAAGTGGATGAAGCCGAATGGCGGCGGCAAAATCCCGGGCGCGCTGGAGAAGGCGATCGTCGACTCGTTCGGCTCGGTCGGCAAGTTCAAGGAAGACTTCGTCGCCGCCGGCGTCGGCCAGTTCGGCTCCGGCTGGGCCTGGCTCGAGGTCAAGGACGGCAAGCTCGCCGTCAGCAAGACCCCGAACGGCGAGAGCCCGCTCGTTCATGGCGCCACCCCGATCCTCGGCGTCGACGTCTGGGAGCATTCCTACTACATCGACTACCGCAACCGTCGCCCCGACTATCTCAAGGCCTTCCTGGAGAGCCTGGTGAACTGGGACTACGTGGCCGAACGCTTCGACGCCGCCGCCAAGTAAGCCGGCAGCTGCTGAATAGGAAAACGGGGCCTCGCGGCCCCGTTTTTTTGTTTGCAGGTATCTATCCCGCACCGCTCAGGCGCGATGCGGTCTGCGCTCAGGCGGCGACGTTGCGCAGGAACTGGTCGACGGTCGAGTCGAGGCGCTGCGCCTGGTCCGCGACCTCCCCGGCCGCGCCGCGCACCTGCTCGGCCGAGCGGCCCGTCTCCTCGACGCTGTCGGCCAGCACGCTGAGATCGCTCGACACCGAGAGGGCCGAGGTGCTTGCCATGGCGACGCCGCTGGCGATCTCGCCGGTCGCGATAGCCTGCTGCTCGATCGAGGTCGCGACCGAGTTGGCGAATTTCTCGATGGCGTTCATGCGCTCGGCGATGTTCTGGATCGCGCCGACGACCTGGCCGGTCGCGCCCTGGATGGCGGCGACCTGCGCCACGATGCGGTCGGTCGCATCCGCCGTCTGTGCCGCCAGCGACTTGACCTCGCTGGCAACCACGGCGAAACCGCGGCCCGCCTCGCCGGCGCGTGCCGCCTCGATGGTGGCGTTGAGCGCCAGCAGGTTGGTCTGGGAAGCGATATCGCGGATCAGGTTGACGACCTCGCCGATGGCGCGGGCGGTCTCGTCCAGCGCCTGGACGGAGCCCGCCGTATCGCGGGAGACGGAGGCCGCCTCGACGATCTCGGTGCGGACGCGCCGCACCTGGAACTCGACCTCGCGGATGGCCGCGCCCATCTCCTCGGCGGCCTGCGCGGCGTTCTCGACGTTGCCGGAGGCGCCGTGGGCATTGTCGGCAGCACGCGCCGCTCGCTCCGAGGATTCGGCGGCGACGCGGGCGAGACCGTCCGAAGCCTCACGCATGCGCTCGGCATTGTTCTTGAACGCTTCCAGAGCCAGGCCGACATCGGTGCGGAACGAGGTGATCGCATGGTCGACGCCCTGCTGACGCGAGACCCGCTCGACCTCGGAGACGCTCTGCCGCTCCTCCAGGGTCGCCCGCTCGGCGAGGCGGATCTTGAGAACGCCGAGCGCGCGTGCAATCGCGCCGATCTCGTCGCGCCGGTCCAGCGCATCGATCTGCGTCCCGAGATGACCGTCCGAAATGCTGACGATCGCCTTGGTCATGCTACGCAGCGGCCGCATTGCCCGCGACAGCGAGAACCAGAGCACCGGGCCGAGCACCAGCAGGATGAGCAGGCCGAGCCCGATGGTCACGAACTGTTCCCAGGCCGCGCGGGCCACGAGGCGCGTCTTGTCGAAGCGCAGTGCAACATAGCCGATCTGCGTCTGCTGGCTGCCGACGCGCACCGCATGGATCTTCGTCAGGTAGGTATCGTCCTCGATGTCGATCGCGGTGCGCTGCTGCACGGCCTTCCACGGCTCCTGGCCGATCGCGCCGGTGAGCCAGCGCGTCGTCAGGGAGAGCCGCGCTTCCTCGGTTCGTCCGGCGGAGGCCAATGCGACGACATCGTCCCCGACGATTCCGGCATCGAAATCCGGGTCTCGCTGCAGCGAGGAGAGAAGATCTCCGAGCGTATTGTTATCCCGCGACAGGATCAGGGAGGGCGAGGCGTTGACCACCATCAGGGTCAGCGCCGTGACCTTCTGATCGAGATCGGCGCGCGTGCGGGTGTCGTTGTAGCGAGCGATCGCCAGCACCACCAGCACGATGGCTATGGCAACGATCGCCACCGCCGCTGCTGCGATCTGCCGGCCGAGGGAACCGAAGCGCTGCCCGGTCGGCTGTGCCTGCTCTCCCGCGCCGGCTGCGCGCCTGAACACCTTCATCGAGCCGATCATCTCCGAAACCGGCGCATGCTGCTGCGAAGAGCGGCGCCTCCAACCAGCCGCCACAATGGCCGATCCTGGTAAACAAATCGCTTGCGGATGCCGCTCGCGATCACGCCTCCAATGCGCCGAAACGGCTCAGCGGCAGGCCGGGCGGCGGCACGAAGGCGGCAATGGCCGCGTGCTCGACAGGCCGCGACGCGACCACCGGATCGAGCGAGGCAAGTTCGTCATCAACGAAGCCCGGATGGCACATCACGAGATGGCACGGGCCCGGCTCGATCAGGAATCGCGCCAGGTCGGCAGCGAAATCCCGCTGGGGATCGAAGGGCGCCACGCCAGAAAAGCCCCGGTTGACGCGCAGGCCCCGCTTCAGCGCCGCGCTGCGGAAACCGGTGGCGAGCCCGGCGATGACAAACGCCTTGCCGACCGCCACGCCGCGCGCACGGATCGCGGACAGACGATCCGCGGGATCGCGCACATAGAGCGAGCCTGCCGGATAGCGCCGCGCCAAGATGTCGAGCAGTGCGCGCCTGACGCCGGGCAGCACATGCACATGCTGATGGCCATCGACGAAATCAGGCGGCCGGCCGAGCGCCTCCTCGAACGCGTCGAGCTGGCGCGCGATCTCCGTCGCGATCTCGGCCCGCACCGCATGAGAGAGGGCCGCGGCACGTGCGACATCCTTCAGGCCCGGCAGGATGCCGCCGGGCGCAAGCCGCGGCATCGCTGACAGCGGCGCGGCACAGGTCAGGTTGAGATGCATGCCGAGATCGGCCTTGCCGGCGAAGGCGGAGAGATCCGGCGCCAGCCGGCGCCAATGCGGACGATTGGTCATCGCCCCCGTCGCGGTCAGCTTGCCCTGCGCGAGAAGATCGAGGATCGCCCTGCTGACGCCCTCCGTCAGGGCGAAATCATCGGCACAGAGGATGAAGCCCTTCGCCATCATGCGTGTCGTCCCCTGTTGATCGGGCTCGCGCTATAGCGCGGCGCCCTCATGATGGAAACGACCGGCATGAAGCCGAGCGTTTTAGCGGGGTCGTTTTGCCGCGCCGGGCTTGTCGCCCGGCAAGCTTTGCGGTTCTGTGCGTCGCGCGTCGCCCGAGAGGCGGATGCAGCCGCAATCGAAAGGTCGTTCGTGTCGGATATCGGGTCCCAGCCGGTTCAACGTGCGCCTCGGGCCTCCCGCTGGCCCGAGCTCTCCATCGTCGTGCCCGTGCACAACGAGGCCGACAATCTCGCCTTGCTCGTCGAACGCCTGCGCACGGTTCTGACCGGGGAGGTCGCATCCTGGGAGATCGTCTTCGTCGACGACGGCAGCCGCGACGAGACGCTGGCCGTCATCCGCGACCTCAACACCGCCGATCCGCGCATCAGCGCCGTCTCCTTCAGCCGCAATTTCGGCAAGGAGATCGCAATCGCAGCCGGGCTCGACCATGCGCTGGGCGACGCCGTCATCATCATGGACGCCGACCTGCAGCATCCGCCGGAAACCATCCCCGCCTTTCTCGCCAGATGGCGCGAGGGCTATCTCAACGTCTACGGCCAGCGCACCGACCGCGAGGGCGAGACCCGGATGAAGCGCGGCTTCGCCAAGCTGTTCTACCGGATATTCGGCTATTTCGGCGAAACGCCGCTCCCGGAAGGCGCCGGCGATTTCCGCCTGCTCGACCGCAAGGCCGTCGATGCGTTGCGCGCCCTGCCGGAGCGGGCGCGCTTCTCGAAGGGGCTCTATGCCTGGGTCGGCTTCCGCTCGATCGGCGTGCCCTTCCATGTCGCCGAGCGCGAGCACGGGCAATCGAAGTTCAGGTACGGCAAGCTGTTCTCCTTCGCCTTCGACGGGCTCTCCTCCTTCTCGACCGTGCCGCTGAAGATCGCGACCTGGTCGGGCGTCATCATCGCGGTGATCGCGACGCTGTCGGCGCTTTACTTCATGCTGCGGACGCTGCTCTTCGGCACCGACCTGCCCGGCTTCCCGTCGCTGATCGTCTCGATCATGTTCTTCTCCGGCATACAGCTCGTCTCGCTCGGCATGATCGGGGAATATGTCGGGCGCATCTTCGCCGAGGTGAAGCGCCGGCCGCTCTACCTGATCGGCGAGCGCGTCGGATTCGACGCCCGCACCGTCGATCATCCGCGCGGCGACGCCCTGCCGCCGCTGATCCGCTGAAGGTATGAGAGGGCGTCATTCCCGGGCTTGACCCGGGAATCTCGTTCAGGAAGAGGCTCAGGCGCCTCAGCGTCCCGAGATGCTCCGGGCGAGCCCGAGCATGACGAGGTTGGCGATGCTCAAGAATATCCTGTCGGTCGGCGGCTACACGTTGATCTCGCGGATCACCGGGTTCGTGCGCGATATCGCGCTCGCGGCCGTGCTCGGCGCCGGCGCGACGATGGACGCGTTCTCGGTCGCGTTGCGCCTGCCCAATCATTTCCGTGCGATCTTCGGCGAGGGTGCAGTCAATCAGGCCTATGTGCCGACCTATGCCCAGATCGCCGAGAAGGAAGGGCCGGAAGCGGCCGGCCTCTTCGCCGACCGGCTGTTTACCGTCCAGTTGATCGTGCAGGTCGTCCTGCTGGCACTCGCCCTGCCCCTGATGCCCTGGCTGGTCAGGCTGCTGGCACCGGGCTTCAGCGCGGACCCGGCGGTGTTCGAGCTCGCGGTCGCGCTGACGCGGATCACCTTCCCCTATCTGCTGTTCGTGACCATGGTCACGTTTCTTGGCGCGACGCTCAATGCCGTCGAGCGCTATGCCGCCTTCGCTGCCGCACCGATCCTGCTCAACGTCTTCATCGTCGCGGCGCTGGCCGTGCCCTTCCTTTTTCCCAGCGCCGCGCATGCAGCCGCCTGGGGGGTCGCCATCTCGGGCGTGGCGCAATGGATCGTGCTCTATGTCGCGGCCAGGCGCGCCGGCGTGTCGAGCAAGATCGTGCGCCCGCGGGCCGATGCCGGCGTCCGGCGCTTCCTCAAGATGTTCGGGCCTGCCGTGATCGGCTCGGCCGGCGTGCAGATCGCGATATTCGCCGACACGATCATCGCCTCGCTCCTGCCCCGCGGGGGCTATGCGGCGCTCTATTATGCCGAACGGCTCTACCAGTTGCCGCTCGGGTTGATCGCGATCGCGGTCGGCACCGTCGCGCTCTCGGCGATGAGCCGTGCCATCGCGCGTGGCGACGAAGCCGCGGCCAATCGCGCCCAGAACCGCGCCATCGCGATCTCCCTCGTCGCCAGCGCGCCCTTCGTCGCCGCCTTCGTCGCCGTGCCGGAATTGATGGTCGCCGGGCTGTTCCAGCGCGGCGCTTTCGATGCGCAGGCGAGCGCGGCGGCCGGCGCCGTGCTCTTCGCCTACGCGCTCGGCCTGCCCGCGATCGTGATGATCCGCGCGCAGGTCTCGGCCTTCCAGGCGCGCGGCGACACCACCACGCCGATGCTGGTCGCACTTGCGGCCATCGCCTGCAATCTCCTGCTGAAGCTGCTGCTCTGGCGCGATTGGGGTGCACCAGGGCTGGCGCTCGCGACCGCTGCCGGCGCCTGGGTCAACCTGCTGACGCTGTTCGTGATGGCGCGACGGCGTGGCTGGACGGAGCCGGACCGCCATCTGCCGGGCTTCGCGGCCATCGTCTGCGGCGCGGCTGCAACCTGCGGTGTGCTGGCCTGGTGGGGGAAGCCGCTGGCACTCCAGTTCACCGCCGCCCTGCCCTTCGAACCGCTGCTGATTACGGTGCTGCTGGTGTCCGGCGTAGCGGCGATCGTCTACGCCGTGCTTGCCGGTGGACTGTTGAAAGTGACGGGGCTGCTCAGGCTGCTGCGATAGAATGCCGAGCTGTAGCCGTCATTCTCGGGCGCAGCGAAGCGCAGACCCGGGAATCTCAGGCAAGGTGAGGCTAAAGGAGCCCTCTTCGGCAAAAGATGCTCGGGTCAAGCCCGAGCATGACAGAGGATGCTCTTCACGCGACGAAGCGTCCTGCCCTGCCAAGCAGCGCTACCGCTTCCGCCACCATGCGCTCGACGATCTCGCCGGCGCTCGGGATATCGGAGATCAAGCCGGCTACCTCTCCGAAGATGACCGCGGCCTTGTCGGGATCACCGGCCATGAAGGCTTCGCGATAGGCCGGTCCTTCGACGGCGATGGCGTCCTTGAGCGCGGCATCGCGCCCGGCCCAGTTGCCGATGAACGCGTTGTCGGCCACCCGGATGTCGAAAGGCTTAGGCCAATCGAGCTGGCGCGCGATGTCCGGGAGCGACGAGCGCACGGTCTGGTCGCCGGTCGCGGCGACGGCCGCCGCATGGTGACGCTCATGGACCATGGCCTCGCGGCTCGCCCAGAACCGCGTGCCGGCGAGCACACCGTCGGCGCCTAGCATCAGCGCGGCGGCCAATCCGCGGCCATCGGCGATGCCACCAGCGGCGACGAGCAGCGTATCGGGGCTTTCACGGGCAATGAGATCCGCCGCCTCGGGCACGAAGGGTAGCGTCGAGCGGCTTGCGCCGTGTCCACCGGCCTCGGAGCCCTGCGCGACGACGATCGCGGCGCCGGCTTTGAGCGCTTGCCGGACATGCGAAAGAGACTGGCACTGGCAGATCAGGGGCACGCCGGCCGCCGCGATCTCGTTGGCGAAGGGGCGCGGATCGCCGAAGGAGAGCATCAACGCGGCGGGCTTGTGAGCCAGCGCCTGCGTCAGCAGCTCCGGCTTCTTCGCCATCGACCAGGTGATGAAGCCGCAGCCGACCTGCGTGTTACCGGCTGCGGAGAACTGCTGCGCGATCCAGCCAGCGTCGCCATAGCCGCCGCCGATCAGCCCGAGGCCGCCAGCGCGGGTGACCGCCGCAGCGAGCGCCCCGCCACCTGCCAGCGCCATCGGCGCCGACAGGATGGGATGGGCGATGCCGAGGCGTTCGGTCAGTCGCGTGGCGAGACGTGCCATGGAGCCTGCCTTCCGGCTCAGGCGGCCTTCGGCTTGCTGTGGGCGTAGTCCATGTAGAGCTCGCGGGCGCGGCGGAAGAGCGGGCCGGGCTGGAGCGTGCGGTTGTCGATGCGGGTCACCGGCATGCACTTGGAGTAGTTGCCGGACATGAAGATCTCATCGGCCTGCTCGAAATCCTCGTAGCGCAGGCTGCATTCCTCGACGGGAACGCCGCTGTCGCGCAGCAGCTTGATGACGCGCTGGCGGGTGATGCCGTTCAGGAAGGTGCCGTTCGGAACGGGGGTCTTCACGACGCCGTCCTTAGCGAGGAAGATGTTCGAGGTCGCGGTCTCCGCGACATTGCCCTGCATGTCGAGCACCAGCGCGTTGTCGAAGCCGGCGGCCTTGGCCAGCTTCAGCACGCGGGCATTGTTGGGATAGAGGCAGCCGGCCTTGGCGTCCGTCGGAGCGGTCTCGTAGCTCGGGCGGCGGAAGGCGCCCTTGGTCACCGAGAAGCCGGCCGAGGGCTGCGGCATCGCCGCCTCGAACAGGCAGAGTGCGAACTGGGTCGATTCCGGATCGGGCATGATGGTCGACGGGCCGTCAGCCTCGCCCCAGTACATCGGCTTGACGTAGATGGCGGTGCCGGGGGCGAATTTCTTGACGCCCTCGAACATCTTCCCGACGATGAAATCCGCCTCGACGGTCGGCTTCAGGCCGAGCGCCGTCGCGGAGCGGTTCACGCGGGCGGCGTGCAGATCGATATCCGGCGCGACGCCGTCGAAATAGCGGCCGCCGTCGAAGACCGAGGAAGCCTGCCAGAGCACATGGCTGCGCGGACCGACGATGCCGGGATTGCCCTCATGCCAGGAGCCATCGAACCAGGTCCACGTCTGAGAATACCATGCCATGACGGCGCTCCATTGTAGGCGATTTAACTCAGCCGCACCGTCCTCCCCCCACCGCCTGCCGTCAACATGTCGCGACGCATATCGCGATGACGGGATGTGATGGAAGCGATCGGAAGGGGTGATGGGTCAGAAGCCGAGCGCGCGCAGGCCCGAGATTGCGGCCATGCCGACGAGCAGGGCCAGGAGCTCGCTGCGCCGCAGGATCATGGTGCCGACCGCTGCGAGAAGCGCGACCGCCGCCGCCAGGCCCAGCCGCTCGACCAGCGGCAGGACCGTCGCCACGACGATCGACCCCGGCAGGGCCGCGAGGCCGCGCCGGACATGCGGGGTCAGCGGAATGACGCTCATCAGCGCCACGCCGGAAATGCGGCAGAGATAGGTCGCGATCGCCATCGCGGTGATGGCGATCAGTGGGCCCCAGGTGCCGAGATCAGGCAGCGTCATCGCTGAACGCTCCCGTGATCGCGCCGGCAAGCGAGCCGACGATGATGAAGGCATAACCGTCGACGAGCCGGGCCGTAACCAGTGCGACGAGCCCGGCGACGACCCAGGGCACCATGCCGCGCTTGCCCCGCCAGAGCGGCACGATCATCGCGGCGAAGAAGATCGGCATGACGAGATCGATGCCATAGCGTCGCGGATCGCTGACGAGCGCGCCGAGCATATAGCCGCCGCCCGTCGCGATGACCCAGACCAGCCAGAGCGCGAGCCCTGCGCCGACCAGCACGCCGAGATCGCGCCCGCCCTCGGCCCGGTAGCGCGTGCCGATCAGCCAGTTGGCATCGGTGAAGAAGAAGAGGTGGAAGGCGTTGAGCGTCTTCGGATATCTGGCGAACCAGGGCTGAAGCGATGCGCCCTGCAGCACCATGCGCGCATTGACGGTCGCGGTGACCACGGCGATGCCGGCAATGGCGCCCCAGCTCCATTCGGGGCGCCAGAGTTCCAGCGAAACCAGCTGCGCGACGCCGGCATAGACGAAGCCGCTCATCAGCAAGGTCTGGAGCAGGGTGAGCCCCTTGCCTGCCGCCGCCGCGCCGAAGGCGACGGCGAAGACGACGACGCCGGGCATCAGCACGGAGACCTTGCGCAGGCCGAGCATCATGCCCGCGGCAGTGATCGGCGCTGCTCCGGCGGCCGGCGGCGTGTTCGGGTCGGCTGACATCATCATCCACAAGCGGAAAGCCCGCGCGAAGGTCAACGCGCGCAAATGATGCGGCCGCATGAATTCCGCGCAGGGCGCGACAGCATTCGGCAGGATGACTACAGATGGGCCATGCACTGGTTCGACGATGCCGAGGCCATCGCCCCCGCCCTGCCCGCGATCTGGCTCGTCCGGACGGCGGCCACGCCGCGCAACTTGACGGAGCGCTCGGCGCTGCGGCGTGGCACGGCGCTGCGGATCGTGGCACGGCAGTTCGGCTGCCGGGAAGACGACGTCGTCATCGGGCACGACACGGCAGGCCGCCCGTTTCTTGCCGCCCCCGGACCTTCCGGCCTGTGCCTGTCGCTGGCGACGCGGGCCGGGGTCGTCGCCGTCGGCCTCGCCCGCCAGCCGCTGGGTGTCGACGTGGAAGCGGTCGATCCGGCCGCTGCACCGACGCTCGATCTGTTGCATCCGGCCGAACGCATGGCACTTGACGCAACCGCGTTTGCGGACTGGCCCCGGGCCTTCATCCGTCTCTGGGCCGCGAAGGAAGCCTACGTGAAGGCGCTCGGATCGGGCTTCCGGCGGGCTCCGGAGAGCTTCGCAGTGTCGCTTCTCTCGGAGACGGCCTTTCGGGTGACGGACCCCCGCGCGCCGACTAACGCCAGCGGGGCCTTCCGTTCCATGGAAAACGGCGGCCATGAGATCATGGCCGCCGCGTTCGTCATTGCCGAATAGGCAGCCGATCAGCCCGCCTGATCGATCGGCTTCTTCTTGAGGGCGTAAGCGGTAATGCAGACGAAGGCCGCGCCGAGCACCGCCGCCGTGTAGAAAGGCACCTTCGCCGGCAGGAGACCGGCCGGATTGACGTCGGAGACCGGCACGCTCTGGACCCAATTCGGCATGTGCACCTGGAGCCATTGCATGACCGCCATGTCGCTGAGCAGCATCTCGCCTGCGATCCAGCCGAGCAGCGCCGCGCCGAGCCAGATCAGGATGGGGAAGCGCTCGAGGACCGACGAGAGCATGCGCGCGCCGAAGATGATCAGAGGAATCGTCAGCAGCAGGCCGAACACGAACAGCTCGAAATGGCCACGCGCCGCGGCTGCGATCGCAAGCACGTTGTCGAGGCTCATCACCGCGTCGGCGATGGCGATGGTGCGCACAGCCTTCCAGAGATTGTCGCTGGCAGCGACATCGCCATGGACCTCGTCTTCACCCTTGGCGAGCTTGATGGCGATCCAGAACAGGAGGAGCGCGCCGACAACCTTCAGGAACGGGACGTTCAGGAGATAGCTGACCACAACCGCGAAGATGATGCGCAGGCCCACCGCCGCGCCGGCGCCGAGCCAGATGCCGACCTTGCGCTGCTTCTCCGGCAGCGAACGCACGGCGAGCGCTATCACGACCGCGTTGTCGCCCGACAGCAGCAGGTCGATCCAGATGATCTGGAGCAGCGAGGTCCAGAAGGCGGGGGATGCGAAATCCATCGGTCAGGTTGTCCCTTTGCAGTTTGTCAGTGGGCCGGATCAGGCCGGCGCGATTTGATGAGGTAGCCGAGGCCGACCACGAGCAGAGCGCCCAGGATCGCGGCCGGATATTCCAGTTTGTGCATCAGCTCCTCGCCGAAGCGGGCGATCAGCCACGGATCGCTCTCGAACATCTCACCGGCGACCCAGCCGAGCAGCGCCGCGCCCGCCCAGACCAGGATCGGGAAGCGCGTCAGCAGATTGGTGATCAGCGAGGCGCCGAGAACGATCAGCGGGATCGAGATGACGAGGCCGGCGACCAGCAGCGGGATCGAATCCTTGGCGACGGCGGCGATGGCCAGCACGTTGTCGAGGCTCATGACGATGTCCGCGATGGCGACCGTCTGCACCGCCTTCCAGAGCTTGCTGCTGGCCGTGATCGAATCCTCGTCCTGCCCTTCCTCTTCGATGATCAGCTTCACCGCGATCCAGATCAGGAGGCCCGCGCCGACGATACGCAGGAAAGGCGTGTTGAGCAGCGAGGCGATCAGCACCGTGAACACCACGCGCAGCACGACCGCGACGCCGGCGCCGAGCGCGATGCCCTTGGTCCGCTGCGCCGGGGCAAGCGCCCGGCAAGCCAGCGCGATCACGACGGCGTTGTCGCCGGAGAGCACGATGTTGAGCAGGATGATCTCGGCCAGCTTGCCCCAGACAAGCGGGTCGACGAAGGAAACCGACGACAAATCCATGATCTTCAAATCCTTGCGGTCAAATGCCTGCTCAGAGCGCCTGTTCGACCGCCTTGCCGGCGGCCTCCGTGCCGAGCGTGCCGCCAAGATCGCGGGTGCGGGTCCGGGCATCGCCGAGCGCGCGCTCGATCGCGGCCTCGATGCCCTGGGCAGCCTCACGCTCGCCGAGATGGTCCAGCATCATCGCGCCCGACCAGATCATGCCGACGGGATTGGCGATGCCCTGGCCGGCGATATCCGGCGCCGAACCATGGACCGGCTCGAACAGCGAGGGGTGATCGCCGGTCGGGTTGATGTTGCCGGACGGCGCGATGCCGATCGTACCGGTGCAGGCCGGGCCGAGATCCGAAAGGATGTCGCCGAACAGGTTGGAGGCGACGACCACGTCGAAACGGTCCGGATTGAGCACGAAATGCGCGGTCAGGATGTCGATATGATACTGATCGACGGCGATATCCGGATAGTTCTTCGCCATCTCCTTCACCCGCTCGTCCCAGTACGGCATGGTGATGGAGATGCCGTTCGACTTGGTGGCGGAGGTCAGCTTCTTGCGCGGGCGGCGCTGGGCGAGTTCGAAAGCGTATTTCAGCACGCGGTCGACGCCGACGCGGCTCATCACCGTCTCTTGGATGACGATCTCGCGCTCGGTGCCGGCATACATGCGCCCGCCGACAGAGGAATACTCGCCCTCGGTGTTCTCGCGCACGACGAAGAAGTCGATATCGCCGGGCTTGCGGCCCACCAGCGGGCCGGGCACGCCCGGCATCAGGCGCACGGGCCGCAGGTTGACGTATTGATCGAACTCGCGGCGGAACAGCAGCAGCGAGCCCCAGAGCGAGATATGGTCCGGCACCTGCTGGGGCATGCCGACGGCGCCGAAATAGATCGCGTCATGGCCGCCGATCTTGTCCTTCCAGTCGTCCGGCAGCATCTTGCCGTGCTTGGCGTAGTAGTCGCAGGAGGAGAAATCGAACTCGTCGATGCGCAGTTCGAAGCCATATTTCTTCGAGGCGGCCGCAAGCACGCGCAGGCCCTCGGGCATGACTTCCTTGCCGATGCCGTCGCCGGGGATCACGGCGATCCGATAGACGCGATTGGTCCCGCTGGTCGTTGTGGCGCTCATGCGGCTTCTCCGAAAAAGGCTTCGAACTCCGCGGCGACGAGATCGGGGACCTCCTCCGCGAGATAGTGGCCGCCCGGCAGGGCATGCCCGCGCACATCCTGCGCACGCTCGCGCCATAAGGCGAGAGGGTCGAAGCATTTCCCGATGATGCCGCGCTCGCCCCACAGGGCCAGCAGCGGCATTTCGAGCTTCCGGCCGCCATCGGCATCGTCATGGGCGATGTCGATGGTCGCGGCGGCGCGGTAGTCCTCGCAGCTCGCATGGATCATCGCGGGATCGCGGAAGCAGCGCAGATATTCGGCGAGCGCCTCCGGCTCGAACAGGCGCATGTCCGAGGCGCGCCGGCTCGTCCAGTAGAACTCCGGATCGCTCTCGATCATGCGCTCCGGCATCGGCGCCGGCTGGATCAGGAAGAACCAGTGCCAGTAGCCGCGGGCGAAGGCGTCGGTCGTGCCGCGATACATCTCGCGCGTCGGCGCGATGTCGAGCGTCGCGAGCTTCAGCACACGCTCGCCATGGTCGAGCGCCAGCCGGTGCGCGACGCGGGCGCCGCGATCATGCGAGCCGACGACGAAGCGCTCATGCCCGAGCGCGCTCATGACCTCGGCCATATCCTGCGCCATGGCGCGCTTGGAATAGGGTGCGTGCTCAGCATCGCTCGACGGCTTGCCGGAATCACCGTAGCCGCGCAGGTCCGGGCAGATCAGGGTGAAATGCGGGGCGAGCAACGGCGCGATCCGGCGCCACATCACATGCGTCTGCGGATAGCCATGCAGCAGCAGGAGCGGCGGCCCCTCCCCGCCCGTCCGCACGCGAATCCGCGGGCCCGACGTCTGGACGTCGAGCAGGCGAAAGCCGGGGAACAGATTGTCCGTGACGGGACGTTCGGTGAGAACCATAGGACCGCTAAGATGCAAGAATGAGCCAGCGCATACCCCGAAAGCGCCGGGATTTCGCGCACGGATTATTACATAATCTCGATCAATGGTGGGAAGGGGCTTCCGGCGGGCGAACCGGCCCGTCATGCTCGCCCCTGTGGCGAGCATCCACGTCTTGAACACCGCCCTCGACACAGGAAGGCGTGGATGGTCGGGACACGCCCGACCATGACGGCGCCTATGCGCTCTCAGCCGCGCAGCGTCGCGCCGTAACGCTTGCCGATCTCGGCGACGATCTTGCTGCCGACGGCTTCGATCTCGGCCTCTGTCAGCGTCTTCTCGGTCGGCTGCAGCGTGACGGCGAGCGCGACCGACTTCTTGCCGGCCTCGACGCCCGCGCCCTCATAGAGATCGAAGACACCGACATTGGCGATCAGCGCGCGATCCGTGCCCTGTGCCGTCTTGACCATGTCGCCGGCCGCCACCGCCTTGTCGACGATGAAGGCGAAATCGCGCGTCACCGGCTGGAAGTCGGAAAGTGCGAGCTTCGGCTTGACCTTCGTCGGCTTGGCCTTGGGCAGCGGCAGCGTATCGAGATGAATCTCGAAAGCGACCAGCGGGCCCTTCACGTCGAGCGCTTTGAGGATCTTGGGATGGACCTCGCCGAAGGCGCCGATCACGCCCTTGGGACCGAACTGGAGCGTGGCCGAGCGGCCAGGATGCGCCCAGGCCGGGCCGCCAGCGACGATCTGCAGACCGCCGGTCGGAATGCCGAGCCCCGAGAGCAGGCCGAGCACATCCGCCTTGGCATCGAACAGGTCGACGGGCTTGGCGCCGCCATTCCAGTGGCGACCAGTGCCGTCGAGCCGCGCGGTGCCGCGGCGCAGCCCGGTCGCGGCGATGAGCTGGCCGTCCGGCTCGTCGCTCCTGAAGACCTGGCCGACCTCGAACAGCGCGACATCCGGGAAGCCGCGATCGGCATTGCTCTGCGCGGCACGGATCAGCCCCGGCAGCAGCGAGGGCCGCATGTCCGAGAGATCGGCCGCGATCGGGTTGGCCAGCGCGAGCCTGGGCGAGCCGCCGCCGAAGAGCTTGGCCTGGTCTTGAGAGATGAAGGACCAGGTCACCGCCTCGACAAGGCCGCGTGCGGCCAGCGTGCGCTTGGCGGTGCGGGTGCGCTTCTGCAGCACGGTCAGCACCGGCTTGACGACCTCGTCCTTGATGCGCGGCAGCGGCGTCGAGGCGACACGGTCGAGCCCGGCGATGCGGACGATCTCCTCGACGAGATCAGCCTTGCCGCCGACATCGGCACGCCAGGACGGGACCGCGACCTTCACCCGTTCACCAGCGCCCGAGACATCGAAGCCCAGCGAGGTCAGCGCCGCCTGCATCTCGTCCTGCGGCAGGTCGAGCCCGGTCAGGCGCTTGACCTCGGACCAGGGGAAGTCGATCGCGGCGGGGCTGCCCGGCAATTCGCCGACGAATTCCATCTCGGAGGCCTCGCCGCCGCAGAGCTCGATGACCATCGCGGTGGCGAGATCGAGGCCCGGGCGGGCGAAATCGGGATCGACGCCGCGCTCGAAACGGTAGCGCGCGTCCGAATTGATGCCGAGCGCGCGGCCGGAACGGGCGATGTTCAACGGGTCCCAGAGCGCGCTCTCGATCAGCACGTCGGTGGTGGCCTCGCTTGAGCCGGAGGCCTCGCCGCCCATGATGCCGGCGAGCGATTCGACGCCGTGCTCATCGGCGATCACGACCTGCTCGTCGGTCAGTGTATAGGTCTTGCCGTCCAGCGCGAGGATGGTCTCGCCGGCCCGGGCGCGGCGCACCGTGAGATTGCCCTTCACCTTGGCGGCGTCGAAGACGTGCAGCGGCCGGTTGCGGTCGAGCGTCATGAAATTGGTGATGTCGACCAGCGCGTTGATCGGACGCAAGCCCACGGCACGCAGGCGCGCCTGCAGCCAGTCCGGCGACGGGCCGTTCCTGACGCCACGCACAAGGCGCAGGGCGAAGGCTGGGCAGAGCTTCTTGTCTTCCTCGGCGAAGTCCAGCGTCACCTTAACCGGGCATGGGAAGGAGCCGCTGATCGGCTCGATAGCCCGCGACTTGAGCTTGCCGAGGCCGGCGGCAGCGAGGTCGCGCGCGATGCCGGCTAGCCCAAGCGCATCGGCGCGGTTCGGCGTCACCGCGATCTCGATCACGGCGTCGTCGAGCCCGGCGTAGAGGGCGTAGGGCTGGCCGACCGGCGCATCATCGGGCAATTCGATGATGCCGTCATGATCCTCGGAAAGCTCGAGCTCGGCTTCCGAGACCAGCATGCCGTTCGATTCGACGCCGCGGATCACGCCTTTGCCGAGCGTGACCTTCTTGCCGGGGATGTAGCTACCCGGCGGCGAGAACACGCCCTTCATGCCGGTGCGGGCGTTGGGCGCGCCGCAGACGACCTGGACGGGCTCGCCCGCGCCGGTATCGACCATGCAGACGCGCAGGCGATCGGCGTTCGGGTGCTGCTTCGCCTCGATGACATAGGCGATGGTGAAGGCGGAGAGCGCCGCGGCGCGATCCTCGATCGCCTCGACCTCGAGGCCGACGCGGGTCAGGGCGTCTGCGATCTCCGCAACGGAGGCGTCGGTGTCGAGATGCTCTTTGAGCCAGGAGATCGTGAATTTCATCGGGCTATCGGGTCAGTATCTTCGGATCAATCGGAAATCTTGGTGCTGGCCGCCGACAGGGCCGGGGCCGTATCGTTGAGCTTGTTGGCGCCGTCGGTGCGGATCTTCATGGCGTTGCCGCGCCAGCTCACCTCGCCACCGACGAAGGCATAGGCCCAGATACCGGGGAAGACGATGTCGCGCACCAGCATCGCGAGGGCTGAGCGCCAGTTCAGGAACCAGCCGACGCTCGCCGAGAGCACGATATCGCCGGCATACCAGACGAGCAGCACGAGGAGCGGCGCAAGCCAGACCGGCAGGCCAAGCGCGGACGCTCCGAAGGCGGCCAGCACGGCCGCGAGCAAGGGCGTGGCGATGACTTCCAGCGCGAAAAAGGGCAGGAAGGTCACGCGCCGGAGCCGCGCCCAGCGGAACTGACGCTGCACGACGTCCCTCAATCGACGCCGGCCGAGCGGCTGCTCGAAGGGCTGGCCAACGAGATGGACCTGCCGGCCGGTGTTCCGCACCAGCTTGGTCGAGGCCGCATCCTCGGCGATCTCGGCACCCAGCGCGGCGATGCCGCCATTGGCATCGAGGAAGGGCTTGTTCCAGAGCATCGACTTGCCCTGCGCGAAGCCGAGGCCCAGTGCCTCGCCGACATATTGCCAGCGCGCCTGAAAGGCGTTGAGGAAGGCGCACTCGACCTCGGCGCCGAAGCATAGCGGCCGCGAGCCGGCCGGCGTCGAGCAGACCAGTCCGGTCGCCGGCCGCCATGCGGCCAGCATGCGCTGGATATAGTCCTTGGGCATCAGCACGTTGGAATCGGCGAGGATGACCCAGTCGGTCGCTGCTTCTTCCCAGCCGCGCACGCAGTTGTTGAGCTTGGGATTGGCGCTGACCGGCACATCGCCGACGATCAGGCGGGCCTTCCCAGTGCCGTAGATGCCGATCAGTTCCTCGATCAGCGGGATGATCGGGTCTTGCGCGTCGGCGACGCAGAAGATCGTGCTGTAGCGGGGATAGTCGAGTTCGAGGCCGGAGACTGCCGTCTCGCGGCTGAAGGCCTCGAGGCCGCGCACCGGCCGGACGATCGTGACCGGCGGCAGGGTATCGAGCAGGGCCGAACGCTGCAGGGGCCGGCGCAGCCGCCAGAGCGCGATCGCCTGGCTCGCCAGGTTGATCGCGACCAGCAGCACGGCGATCGCCGCCGCCCAGCCCGCAGGCGTCATCGCGCCCTCCCCTGCCCGGTCGATGCCGTCATGAGGAGAGGCCGCCCGTCAGCGTCGGGAGGTCGAGCGGGCGGAAGCCATAATGGGCGAGCCAGCGCACATCCGCCTCGAAGAAGGGGCGCAGGTCCGGCATGCCGTATTTCAGCATGGCGATGCGGTCGATGCCCATGCCCCAGGCGAAGCCCTGATAGACTTCCGGATCGAGCCCGCAGTTGCGCAGCACGTTCGGGTGGACCATGCCGCAGCCGAGGATTTCCAGCCAGTCGTCGCCCTCGCCGAAGCGGATTTCGCCGCCCTTGCGCGAGCACTGGATGTCGACCTCCATCGAGGGCTCGGTGAAGGGGAAGAAGGACGGGCGGAAGCGCATCTTCACGTCGTCGATCTCGAAGAAGGACTTGCAGAACTCCTCGAGAATCCACTTGAGGTGGCCGAGATTGGCGGACTTGTCGATGACGAGACCCTCGACCTGATGGAACATCGGGGTGTGGGTCTGGTCGGAATCGTTGCGATAGGTGCGGCCCGGGCAGATCACGCGTATCGGCGGCTCCTGCACCAGCATGGTGCGGACCTGGACCGGCGAGGTATGGGTGCGCAGGAGCTTGCGCTCGCCATTCTCATCCGGCGCGAAGAAGAAGGTGTCGTGCATCTCGCGGGCGGGATGGCCGACCGGGAAGTTCAGCTTGGTGAAGTTGAGGTCGTCGGTCTCGACATCCGGCCCCTCGGCAATCGCAAAGCCCATGTCGCCGAAGATCGCGGTGATCTCGTCGATGACCTGGCTGATCGGGTGGATGCGGCCACGCGCTTCCGGGCCGTCCTGCACCGGCAGCGACACGTCGACGCGCTCCGAGGCGAGCCGGGCTTCCAGCGCGGCCTCGCCGAGCGCCTCCTTGCGCGCCGCGATCGCGCTCTGAACCCGATCGCGCAGGCCGTTGATCTGCGGGCCCTTCTCCTTGCGCTCGTCCGGCGTCATGCCGCCCAAGGTCTTGAGCAGCGCCGAGATCGAGCCGGACTTGCCGAGGGCGCCGATGCGCAGGTCCTCGACGGCGGCTTCATCGGCGGCAGAATCGATCGCGGCGAGGACGTCGCGTTCCAGGGTGGCGATATCGGTCATGAATTCAGTCGCAAGCGTTTGAAGGCGTGGGAACGGGCGCGTTCTAGCGGGAACGGCCGGCTTATGCCAGAGCGAAGCGGCCACTTGAGGAGAATGCCTTGCCCGACAATACCCGTCAGAAGGAATCGCCATCCTATCGGCTGGCCGCGCTCGATCCCGACTTCATCCTCGGGGATTCGACCCGCGGCGCCCGCTTCATGCTGGAGTACCAGAAGGCCGAGGACAATCTCAGGGCGCGCGGCGTCGTCTCCACCATCGTCGTCTTCGGCTCGGCGCGCATACGCGAGGGCAATCCCTGGTACGAGGCCGCGCGCGCTTTCGGCCGCATCGCCTCCGAGCGCGGCGGCGCGCTGCGCGACGGCGAGGCCGGGCGCCACCACGTCATCGCCACCGGCGGCGGCCCGGGCATCATGGAAGCCGCCAATCGCGGCGCGACGGAAGCCGGCGCGATCTCGATCGGCTTCAACATCACCCTGCCGCACGAGCAGGAGCCGAATGCCTGGTCGACACCGGACCTGACCTTCCTGTTCCACTATTTCGCGATGCGGAAGATGCATCTGGCGATGCGGGCGGCGGCGCTCGTGGTCTTCCCCGGCGGCTTCGGCACGCTCGACGAATTGTTCGAGATCATGACGCTGGTGCAGACCGGCAAGATGGGGCGGGTGCCGATCGTGCTCTACGATTCCGGCTACTGGAAGGGCCTGCTCAATCTCGACCAGATGGCGGCGGCCGGCTTCATCCGGCCCGATGACCTGAAGCTGTTCAGCTATGTGGATTCGCCGGAGGAAGCGTATCAGCGCATCGTCGATGGCGCCGGCGAAGGCTGGAACCCGCCGACGAACGGCAGCGTGCAGTCGTAGCCCGCCGCCTCACCGTCATGGTCGGGCTCGTCCCGACCATCCACGTCTTCTCTGATTAAAGCTCGCGTTCAAGACGTGGATGTTCGCCACAAGGGCGAGCATGACGGTCGGCAAAAGAAAAAGGCCGGCGTCACCGCCGGCCTTTTCCAAATTCACCTCTGCAAGGCGGCTCAGGCAGCGATCGTTACGCGGCCTTGGCCTCGGCGCCCAGCACGCCCTTGACCGTCTCGACCACGGCAGCGAACGAGGCTGCGTCGTCGATGGCCATGGCCGACAGGGTCTTGCGGTCCAGTTCGATGCCCGACTTGATCAGGCCGCCGATGAAGACGGAATAGGTCAGGCCGTGCTCGCGCACCGCAGCGTTGAGACGCTGGATCCAGAGCGCGCGGAAAGTGCGCTTCTTGTTCTTGCGGTCGCGATAGGCGTACTGCATCGAGCGATCCACGGCCGCCTTGGCGGCGCGGATCGTATTCTTGCGACGGCCATAGAAGCCCTTCGCAGCCTTGAATACTTTTTTGTGCTTGGCGTGGGACGTTACGCCCCGTTTCACGCGAGCCATATCATGATCTCCGGAATGTCAGGTGGCGTCAGCCGTTGGGAAGGAAGAACTTCTTCACGTTGGCCGCATCGCCCTCGAACAGGACGTTGGTGCCGCGGTGATTGCGGAGCTGCTTGTTGGTCCGCTTGATCATCCCGTGACGCTTGCCGGCCTGGGCGTACATCACCTTGCCGGTTCCGGTGATCTTGAAGCGCTTTTTAGCGCTCGACTTCGTCTTGATCTTGGGCATTTGAGCTCCTCAATGGTCGTGGCTGCGCGCCTTTTCGGACGCGTTGCCAATGTCTTGCTTTCAGGAAGCAAAGCACGATCGCCACGGCAGCCCTTATCAGCCGGGCGATCGAAGGCCGGGCCTATCGCAGAAAAAGGCGGCTTTTGCAAGTGCGAAGCCGGCAATGCCCGCGGAGGCCGCCCGAAAAATCAACAGCGGTTTATCCCCCTTCCGTCAAACGATCGTCACGCCGTATGGTCAACAGGCGCGTTCCGCATCTGGAGACACTCCGTGAATAAGCTTCTCACCCTCGCGGCAGGCCTTGTCCTGACCGCCGCCGCCTCCGCTCCTGCGCTGGCCCAGTCGACGCTCGACAAGATCAAGGCGCGCGGCCACATCATCTGCGGGGCCAGCGAGGGCGTTCCCGGCTTCTCGCTGCAGGACAAGAACGGCGTCTGGCAGGGTTTCGACACCGATGTCTGCCGCGCGCTGGCAGCCGCGATCTTCAACGACCCGAACAAGGCGACCTATCTCTCGCTGTCGAGCAAGAACCGGCTGGTCTCGCTGCAATCCGGCGAGATCGATGTGCTCGCCCGCACCACCACCTGGTCGCTCGGCCGCGATATCGGCCAGGGCGTGGCCTTCACCACCGTCAATTACTATGACGGCCAGGGCTTCATCGTCCGCAAGAAGCTTGGCGTGAAAGGCGTCAAGGACCTCAACGGCGCCTCGGTCTGCGTCTCGCAGGGCACGACGACCGAGCTCAACCTTGCCGATTACGGCCGCTCCAACGGCATCAAGTTCGAGACCGTCGCCTTTGCAACGCTGGAGGATACGGTGCAGGCCTACGAGGCCGGGCGCTGCGACGCCTACACCACCGATCTCTCGGCGCTCGCCGGGACGCGCGGCCGGTTGAAGGACCCCGAAGAGCACATGCTGCTGCAGGAGGTCATCTCCAAGGAGCCGCTCGGCCCCTGGGTGCGCAAGAACGACCCGACCTGGTTCGACCTCGTGCGCTGGACCGTCATCGCCACGGTCAATGCCGAAGAGCTCGGCGTGACCCAAGCCAATGTCGAGGAACTGGCCAAGACCTCGCAGAACCCCGAAATCCGCCGCATGCTCGGCACTGAGGGCAAATTCGGCGAAGGCCTCGGCCTGACCAATGACTGGGTCGTGCGCATCATCAAGGCCGTCGGCAATTACGGCGAAAGCTTCGAACGCCATTTCGGCGCGAAGACCACGAACCCGCTGCCGCGCGGCGTCAACAACCTCTGGACCAAGGGCGGCCTGCAATACGGCCCGCCGATCCGCTGAGGCAGGAAGGCGCCTGAAATCGGGCCGCTCCTCTCGGGGAGCGGCCTTTTTCGTCTGCGGGCCTCAGGCGGCTTTGCAGGCCAGCGTTTCCGACCGCGCACCGAGCAGGCGATTAAAGCCGGCGAACACAACCAGCACGGCTGCGACGCCCGCTCCGACCGAAATCCAGAAGCCGCTATGGGCGCCGAAAGCGTCTATCAGAATGCCGGCTGCGGAGGCCCCGGCCGCCATGCCGATGCCGATGCCGGTGATGCCCCAGGTCATGCCCTCGGTCAGCTGCCGCGGCGGAACGATGCGCTCGATCAACCCCATCGCGATGATAATCGTTGGAGACACCGCCGCACCGGCCATGAAGAAGACCAGCGCCAGCGAGGACAGGCCTGTTACCGCGAGCAGCGGCAGGGTCGTCAAAGCCGCCAGCGCGATTGCCGCGAGAAACTGCGCGGCGAGCGAGGCCTTGAGCTTCAACGTCCCGAAGACGAGGCCGACGATGAGCGAGCCCGCCGCATAGATGGCCAGGACGAAGCTCGCAGCGGCCTTCTGGCCTTGTGCCTCGGCAAAGGCGACCGCCGTGATTTCGGCCGTGCCGAAGATCGCGCCGATGGCGATCATGGCGAGCACGACGACCTGGACGCCGCCGACGCGGACGACCGAGATGTCAGCGTCCGCGACATAGGCGCGGACCGGTGGCTCGGTCCGCCTTTGTGCGCAGAGCAAGGGCACGCCGACGACCAGGAAGATCAGGGCGGCGAGCGGCCCGGCTTCGGGGAACAGGCTGACGCTGAGCCCGATCGCGACGATCGGCCCGACGATGAAGATGACCTCGTCGACCACCGATTCGAAGGCGAAGGCCGTACGCAATTGCGGGGTATCGCGGTAGAATTCTGTCCAGCGCGCCCGGACCATCGCGCCGATGCTCGGCATCAGGCCGGCGAGCAGCGCGAAGACGAAGAGCAGCCAGCTCGGCGCAGCCGTCCAGGTCGCGACCATCAGACCGCTGAGCGCGAGCGCTCCGGCGGCGGTGGCCGGCATCAGCACGCGGCGCTGCCCATAGCGATCGACGAGACGCGAGACCTGCGGCGTGATCAGCGCGCCTGCCAGCGCGAAGGTCGCGGCTACAGCGCCGGCGATCGCATATTCGCCGCGCCGCTCCGACAGCATGGTGACGATGCCGAGCCCAACCATCGAGGCCGGCAGGCGGGCGATGAAACCGGCACCGGAAAAGGCGAAGGCGCCCGGCGCCCGGAAAATTTCGCGATAGGGGTTAGGCATGTTCCGAACCGAGAAAAGTAGACATACGCCGCGTATGTGAATGAATGCGTAATTGCATACGCCGCGCATGTCAATTAACATACGCCCCGTATGTGATGGGGAAGTGATGGCCCGCAGACTTCGTGCCGACATGATCGCGGAAACCCGCGCCAGCCTGATCGCCGCTGCCCGCGAGGCGTTCGGCACGACCGGCTATGCGGCCGCCTCAATGGATGACCTGACGGCGGCGGCCGGCCTGACGCGCGGCGCGCTCTATCACCATTTCGGCGACAAGAAGGGTCTGTTCGCCGCCGTGCTCGACCAGATCGATGCGGAGATGACCGTCAGGCTGCGCGCGGTCTCGGCCCGGGCGGAGAATGGCTGGACCGGCTTCCGCGACGAATGCGCCGCCTATCTCGCCATGGCGCTGGAGCCGGAGATCCAGCGCATCATGCTGCGCGACGGCCCGGCCGTGCTCGGCGATCCCTGGAGCTGGCCGATCCAGAACGACTGCATCCGGATGATGACGCAGGGACTGGACGCGCTCGTCGCCGAGGGCGTGCTGGCGCCGCTCGATCCGGAGGCGGTGGCACGCCTGATCTTCGGCGCGACCCAGCATGCGGCGCAGTGGATCGCGCATGCGCCCGATCCGGAGGCGGCGCTCAAGGCGGCTACCGACGCCTTCGACGCGATGCTGGACGGGCTGTTACGAAAAACACCATGAAAAAGGGCGCCAGCGGCGCCCTTTTCTCGATCAGAATAGGATCGCGGGTCGACGCAGCTCAACGCGGGGCGAGCACCATCACCATCTGGCGGCCTTCGAGCTGCCAGTCGCTCTCGACCTTTGCGATCTCGGCGGTATCGACCTTGACACGCTCCAGCACCTTCACGCCGAGGTCCTGATGCGCCATCTCGCGGCCGCGGAAGCGCAGGGTGACCTTCACCTTGTCGCCCTCCTCGAAGAAGCCGTGCATGGCCTTCATCTTCACATCGTAGTCATGCTTGTCGATGCCGGGGCGCAGCTTGATTTCCTTGATCTCGATGGTGCGCTGCTTCTTGCGCGCCTCCGAGGCCTTCTTCTGCTCGAGAAAGCGGAAGCGACCGTAATCGAGGATCTTGCAGACCGGCGGTACGGAGTTCGGGGCGATCTCGACAAGGTCGAGGCCGGCATCCTCGGCGAGCTTCAACGCATCGAAGAACGAGACCACGCCACGGTTGGCGCCGGTATCGTCGATGAGCTGTACCTCGCGAACGCCGCGAATGTCGCGGTTCGAGCGGGGACCTTCCTTGGTCGGGGTCGGGGCAGCGCGGTAGGGACGACGAATGGGGGTATTCTCCTGTACTTGGCGCAGTTCGCGCCGTTGTTGCAGACACATTGCACAAAGATGCGCGATGTCAATGCATGACACCGCCACGGCAGGCATTCGCCTGCGCGCAGATCAACGCCCGAGCAACGCGCAATAGACGTCGAGGGTTTCCGCGACCATCGCTTCGAGCGAGAAATGCCGCTCGACATGCACCCGCGCGCGGCGCGCCAACGCATCCCTGGCCGAAGGCCGGAGCGCCAGGGCCTCGTTCAGCCCGGCCGCGAGGGCCGGCGCAACGCCAGGCGGCACGCGCCAGCCGGTGCGCTCGCCGGGCTGAACCTGGGGTGGCGCCAGCACCGTCTCGGGCACGGCGCCGAGATCCGAGACCACGACGGGCGTGCCCATCGCCTGCGCCTCCACCGCGACGCGGCCGAAGGCCTCCGGATCGGTCGATGGCACGGCGACGACCGCAGCCGAGAGCATCGCCGCCGGCATGTCGGTGCAATGGCCGACGCGCTTCACGCGGCTCTCCAGCCCGGCCTTGGCAATGAGCGCGTCGAGTTCCTTGACGTAGCCGTCCCTGCCCTGCGCATCGCCGGCGAGGATGAAGGCCGTGTCGGTATCGCCGCCGTCCCGCATGATGCGTGCGGCCTCGATCAGCACGCGCTGGCCTTTCCAGTTGGTCAAGCGGCCGGGCAGCAGCACGATGCGCTGGTGAGGCTCGACGCCCCAGGCCTTGCGCAGGGCCTGCACCCGCTCTGCACCGACCGCCATAGGCGCGAAGGCCGAGAAATTGGTGCCGCGATTGACGACCCTGACCCGGTCCCCGGCGACAGGATGCTTCGCCTGGATCAGCCCGGCCGTATAGTAGGAATTGGCGATGACGACGTCGCCGCGCGCCATCACAGAATTATAGAGCGTCTTCACCGCCGAGCGGCTGTTATACGAGCCGTGATAGGTGGTGACGAAAGGCAGCTTCAGCAGCCGCGCCGCGCCGAGCGCGACCCAGGCCGGGGCACGCGAGCGGGCATGGATCAGCTCTACCCCCTCCTGCTTGCAAAGGCGCGCCAGCCTGCGGATGTTGAAGAGCATGGCTACAGGATTCTTGGACGCCGCCGGGAACGGCAGCCAGACCCCGCCCTTGGCCTGCAATTCGGCGACGAGACGCCCGCCTTCCGTGGCGACGAGCGCGCGGGCTCCGGCATCGGTCAGGCCCTTGGCGATGTCGACGGCGGTGCGCTCGGCCCCACCCGCTTCCAACTCGGGAATGATCTGCAGGATCGTCCGCCCCGCCAGCGGATGCGTTTCGGTCGACGGCAGCGAAAGATGGGCACCCGGTTGGAAGGACATTCGGTCTCGGTCTGGACTTTCGTGAGCGAGGGCGAATATGCCCGTATCGATGGCCAGCCGCAGCCTCTAACTGCCGCAGCCGGATGATTCGTCACAGGAGATTTGCCTTGGAGCGCCAGCCGCCGCAATGGCTCGAGGTCGGTGAAGGCCCCTCGAAGCGCCGCCTCGCCTATCTCCTGCAGGAGGGAACCGGCGCCCCGATCGTCTGGCTCGGCGGTTTCCGCTCGGACATGCGTGCGACCAAGGCGGAGGCGCTGGCGGACTGGGCGCGTACCAAAGGCCACGCCTGCCTGCGCCTCGACTATGGCGGCCATGGCGAGAGCGAAGGCGCCTTCGGCAGCTTCACTCTATCGGATTGGCTCGACGACGCGATCGCGGTGATTCAGAGGCAATGCCGTCAGCGCCCGATCCTGGTTGGATCCTCGATGGGGGGCTGGATCGCGCTGCTAGCGGCGCGCAAGCTGTTCGGCACGCCGTTGCAGCCCGCCGGGCTCGTCCTGATCGCGCCGGCCGTCGATTTCTCCGAAGACCTGATGTGGGCGCAGATGCCCGACGCGATCCGCCGGACGATCCTCGACGAAGGCGTCTGGATGCGGCCGTCGGAGTATTCGCCCGAGCCGACACCGATCACCCGCGCGCTGATCGAGGACGGGCGTCGACACCTGCTCTTCGGCGGCGAGATCAAGGCGGGCTGCCCCGTGCATATCCTGCAAGGCATGCGCGACCCAGACGTACCGTGGCGCCAGGCGCTGAAGCTCGTCGAGCACCTCAGCGGCGACCCGGTCGTGCTGACGCTGATCAAGGACGGTGATCACCGCCTGTCCACGCCGGACGATATCGTGCGATTGCAGTCGGCGGTCGCCGGAATGGCGACCGCGCCCTGATCATCGAGGAGCCGGCCAGCGTCAGTGGACGCTGACCATCCTCAGATCATGCTCCCAGGCATTGGCCGTGGCGGCCTCGCGGGAATCCGTGACAAGAATCGGCGCGCCGTCGGCCGAGAGCAGGGTGAAGAGCTGCAAGCCGGACTCGATCTTCGGAGCCTGCGGAAAAATCCGCATCAGCTCGTCCGAGCTCATCGACTTGATATAGGCAACCTGGCCAGCGCCGAGCGCGGCGAATTCCGCGGGGGTCAGCGGGCTGGTCTGGATGAAGTCCATTTCCTGTTTCATCGCGCCCTCCTTCAGAGCAGTGCGAATGCGGTTCTGATACTGCGCCTTCAATTATGAACAGATGCGAAAACCGCTGACGCACCCTTCAAAAGCTGGACGTGTCTCCGTCCTCTACTCCCGGCTCATGATATCGATACGCCGGACGAGCCGTTCCGGTTCCGGCCTGACCAGATCAATCGCAAGCAGGCCGTTCGACAGATCGGCGCCAAGAACCTGCATTCCCTCAGCCAGCAGGAAACTGCGCTGGAACTGGCGGGCGGCGATGCCGCGGTGCAGAAACTGGCGATTCTTGTCGTCGCTCTGGCGGCCGCGAATCGTGAGCTGGTTCTCTTCCAGCGTGATCTCGAGCTGCTCGCGCGCAAAGCCTGCGACGGCCAGGGTGATGCGCAGACGATCGGGCTCGTCCTCCGTCCGAGTCAGCCGCTCGATATTATAAGGCGGATAACCCTCGCTCGCGCCTTTAGCGACGCGGTCGAGCGCACGCTCGATATCGTCGAATCCGAGCAGGAACGGGTGGGACAGGCTAGGCGTACGCGTCATCACTTCAGGCCCTCGAAAGGCGCCTCATGGACATCGGGACCCGCCGTCGGCAGCACCCCGCGGGCGAAAGGCGAACCCTTCCGCTTGATCGAGATATGGCGAAGCGCCGAGGGCGCTTCAAGGGGAGTCGAACGGCAGCGACAGTGGAGCGAGGGTCGCTTCAGATCCCCCCGAACCGTCATGGTCGGGCTTGCCCCGACCATCCACGTCTTCCTCGATGGGCGGTCCCGAGACATGGATGCCCAGCACAAGGCGGGCATGACCGCGAGTGTCGACCGACGATGTCCGGAAGAAGATGGTACAGCCACCCCGGCTTGAACGGGGGACCTCTAGATCCACAATCTAGCGCTCTAACCAACTGAGCTATGGCTGCCCGTACCGAGGGCTGCGAGACCGGCCGCCGTGGCGGGGGTCGTCAGCGGCGCGGACCCTAGAGCCGTGCTTGCGGTTTTGCAACCGCGTAATTCAGCTCCGGCGACGTAATTTCGGCGCGGCCTTCGCACGCGCCGAATCCGCTCGCCCGATCAGTCCTTGCGCAGGGCCGCGTTGGCGACGCGCGCCAGCTCCTTCAGATGCTCGGCATATGATTCGTAGCTGCGGCGCACCGCCTTGGCCTGCACCGCGATCGCCTCGGATGCGCTATTGGTGCGGGCGAGCGACTGCGCGTCGCCCAGCGTCGCCTCCAGCTCGGCGCAGGCATGGTCGAGCATGCGGGCCTGCAAGGCGCCGAAAGCACGTGCCATGGTGAGCGCCTGGCTCATCGCCGTCGCGGTCACGACCGCAGCCGCCTCGGGCGGGCGCGGCAGAGGCAGCGACTTGAGGGGGATGGGCTGCGCAAGCGGAGCCTTGGCCGCGGGCACCGCTTCCGCAGGCTTTGCGACCGCAGCGGCCGGAGCTGCCTGAACGGCCGCCGCCGGCTTAGCGGGCGCGGGCTTCGCTTCGGCAACGACCGGGCGCGAGACCGCTGCAGCGGGCTTGGTTGCCTTCACCGCAACCTTCGGCGCTGTAGTCTTGGCCACGGGCTTGGCGACCTGGACCTTGATCGGCGCCGCCTTTTTCGGGGTGCTGGCAACCGCAGGCTTGGCGGCAGGAGCAGGCTGAGCGACGGGGGCGGTATTGGCAGCAGCAGCCAAGGGCGCAACGGGGGCGGCCAGCTTCGAGGGCGCAGCCGGCGCAGGCTTCGCGGGAATCGCAGCCACGGCCGCGGGCTTGCCGGGAGCAGTCTCCTGCGGCTTTGCGGCGACTGGCGACGCCTCGGCGGGCGCGGTCGCCAGCGCCTTCACCGGGGACAGGCTGACCGGAACCTTGGACTTCGTCCGGGTCGGAGCAGGCTTTACCATGACAGCTCTCCTTCAACGGCAAACAGCGAAGGCCGGGCTCCGTGGCCCGGCCGAGAGTAATATAACGGCGCCTCGCGGCGCCGAATCAGTCACGTCTCAGCGGCCCTTGGTCGCCTTGCTGACGGTCTCGGCGGCCTTCGTCGCGGCGTCCTGCGCGGCGGTGCCGAGGTCCTTGATCTGGCTCTGGAGCGCCGCGACCTGCGACTTCAGGAACTCGGACTGATGCTGCATGACCTCGGTCAAGTCCTTCGACTGCACCAGTTTCTGGGCGAAATCGAACGCCGCCGCGACATTGTTCTCGGCATAGGAGATGGCCTTGCGGGTCGCGTCCTGGGTGTTGACGCGGGCGCTCTCGGCCGTGCCATGCGCATTGTCCACAGCCTTATGGGCAGCGCCCATGAAGCCGTCAAACGCCTTGCGGGCCTGCTCTACGCTGCGCTCGGCGAACTCGCGCATTTCGGTGGGCACTTCATAAGGCTGCTTGCCGTTCATCGTTTCCTCCTGTGGTGTGGCGATCCGTCCCTAGATCATTGTGCACTGCAATATCATTGTTGCGCCGCAATGACAACATCGTGACTATCGGCGACAGCCATCATGTTAACGCTGTTTCGAGGAGAAGCGGGAGAGCGATCTTCGGTTCCATGGATTTACTGCCGTTTGGGGTCTATTAAGGCTTTGTTAGGCATAACAGGCGCGGATCGAACGAGCGGGCAGGCATGAGCAAGGCCAGAGAGGACTGGGCGAACTGGGGCGTGGCGGCGGCGGAAGACGCTGCCCTTGCATCCTTTTCTGCCGGCGGCGCCCTGCTTCTGTGGGACCCGGCCACCGAGCAACCGCATCTGGTCAACGCCGCGGCGCAAGCGCTGCTGGGCGGACAAGCGAGCCTGCCGGCCCCGACCCGGCAGCGCCTGAACCTTCTGGCCGGCGGCCTGGCCTCCGCCAACGGCATCCGCCTGGAGCGCCTGCGCCTGACCGCGAGCTTTGCCGCAGTACCCGTCACCTGCGGCAGCAAGCTGGTTTCGCTGGCCGATGGCCGCTCGGCTCTGGCCATCGCCGTGCAGGCCTCCGAACTGCGCCGCCTCGGCATCACCGTTCCGCAGGTTCCACCGGCCGAGCCTGCTGCCGCTCCGATTGTGACGCCGCCCCGCGTCGAGGCGCCCTCGCCCGCCAAGCCGGCCATGGTCCGCTTCCTCTGGCAGAGCGACCGCGAGGGCAGGCTGACCAAGCTCTCCGACAACATCGCGGCCTTGACCGGGCAGCCGGCAGCGGCCGCGCTGATCGGCCAGCGCTGGCAGGACCTGCTCGGCTCGACTTTCGCCGACAGCGACGGCGGCCTGATCGAGCGATTCGACAAGCCCACGACCTGGAGCAGCCATAGCGTGCTCTGGCGCACCGATTCGCCCGGCGAAGCCGCGCCGGTCGAGCTTTCCGGCGTGCCGGTTCTCGATGGCGGGCGGCAGATCGCCGGCTTCCGCGGCTTTGGTATCGCCCGGCTCAACGAGCGCTGCCCGTTCTCCATGGTGCAGGCGGATACCGCCAAAGCCGAAGCTGTCGAGGCGGAAGCGGAACAAACCGCCCCTGCTGTCGAGACCGCGCCGGAGGAGGAGCTGCCGCCGATTGCCGATCTCGCTGCCATGGACGGCATCACTTCGACGACCTCGCCCATCACTCAGGACATGAGCGCTTCTGCACCGCCGGTAGCGGATGAGGAAACTCCCACCGCCGACGAACCCCAAGCAGACGATCTCTCGGACCTGCCCGAGCAGGACGCGGACGATGCTGCCGTCCTGGCGGCTCTCGACCAGCCGGAGGACGAGCCCCCGCCGGAACAGGCTGCCGAGGCGCCGATCGCGCCCGAGCCCGAACCGGATGTGCCCCAAAGCAAGATCGTGCCGCTTCGCAACGGACACCTCACCGCGATCAGGCCGGTTCTCGAGCCCTCGAAGTCGCATCTGAGCTCGGCCGAACGCAATGCGTTTCGCGAGATCGCCAAGGCGCTGGGCGCCAGGCTCGCCGGCGACGACGAGCCGAGCGCGCCACGGCTGCCGCCGGTGGCGCCCCTGCAGGTGAAGGACAAGGAAGAGGCCACAGCGGCGAAGGCGACCGCAGAGGCCGAGGCCATTGCCCCGGCACGCCAGCGCAATTCCCATGCGGACGTGCTCGACCGGCTCCCGGTCGCGGTTCTCGTCAACCGCGGCGATGAGGCGCTTTATGCCAATCGTACGCTGCTCGAGCTGCTGGATTATGCCGATCTTGCCGACCTGAAGGCCGGCGGCAAGGTCAGCCGCCTGATCAAGGACGCCGCCCGCACCGATGGCGGCACGATGACGCTGATCGACCGGCTCGGCCATCTCGTCCATGTCGATGCCGTGCTGTCGAGCGTGAGCTGGCAGGACGAGCCCGCGACGCTGATGGCTTTCCGCCATCCCAGTGGCGACGGCAGCGAGGTGCCGGTTCTGACCCCGGAAGAGGCGGAGGAGGCCGAGCTTGCGGCCGAATTCGAAGCGGATGAGGCCGAATCGGCCGCCCGCGTCGAGGCGCTCCGGCTCGATGCCGACGCGCGCGATGCCCGCATCGGCGAGCTCACCGCCATGCTCGACACCGCGACCGACGGCGTCGTCACCGTCGATGACCGTGGACGCATCCTCTCGCTGAACAAGGCTGCCGAGGCCCTGTTCGGCTACGATCAGCGCGAAGTTACCGGCGAGCTGTTCACGCTGCTCTTCGCCGGGGAGAGCCATGCACCCGCGCTCGACTATCTCGAAGGCTTGAAGGGCGGCGGCGTCGCCTCGGTCCTGAATGACGGGCGCGAGGTACTGGGCCGCGTGCGCCAGGGCGGCAGGATCGCTCTGTTCATGACGATGGGCCAGATCGCCCATGGCAGCGAGCCGCGATTCTGCGCCGTGCTGCGCGACCTGACAGCCTGGAAGAAGACCGAAGGCGAACTGGTCGAAGCGCGCAAGGCGGCGGAGTCGGCAAGCGCGCAGAAATCCGACGTGCTCGCCAAGATCAGCCACGAGATCCGCACGCCCCTCAACGCGATCATCGGCTTCGCCGAGGTCATGGCGGAGGAGCGCTTCGGGCCGATCGCCAACGATCGCTACAAGGAATACCTGCGCGACATCCACCAGTCGGGCGGCTACGTCATCAGCCTCGTCAACGACCTGCTCGACCTCGCCAAGATCGAAGCCGGCAAGCTCGATCTCGACTTCGTCAGCGTCAACCTGAACGATATCGCGCTCTCGACGGTGTCGCTGCTGCAGCCGGAGGCGCAGCGCGGCCGCGTCGTCCTGCGCTCAGGTCTCTCGCCGAAGCTGCCGCCCGTCGTCGCCGACGAGCGCTCGATCCGCCAGATCGCGATCAACCTGCTCTCGAACGCGGTGAAGTTCACCGATGCCGGCGGGCAGGTCATCATCTCGACGGCGCTCGGCGACCAGGGCGAGGCGATCCTGCGGGTCCGCGATACCGGCATCGGCATGGACGACGACGAGCTCCGGCTCGCACTCGAACCCTTCCGCCAGGTGCCGACGACGCGGCGTGCCGGCGGCACGGGGCTCGGCCTGCCGCTGACCAAGGCGCTGGTCGAGGCCAACCGCGCCGCGATGGCGATCACCAGCGTCAAGAAAGAGGGCACGCTGGTAGAGATCACCTTCCCGCCGCAGCGCGTGCTGGCGAGCTGATCGAGCGACGGCCGAGATACATAAAAAAACCCGGGTCCGCTGCCCCGGGCTTTATCATTTGGTCAGAGCAGCGTCCCGGTCAGGATTGCAGCGGCGACGCCGAAATAGATGACGAGGCCGGTGACGTCGACGAGCGTCGCGACGAAGGGCGCCGAAGCGCTGGCAGGGTCGAAGCCGAGCCGCTTCAGGGCGAATGGCAGCATCGAGCCGGCGAGCGAGCCGAAGGTGACGATGCCGACGAGCGCGCCGCCGACCGTCGCGGCGATCAGCATCCAGTGCGGCCCGTAATCGTAGAAGCCGAGCCACTGCCAGGCGATGATCCTTGCCACGCCAATCACCCCGAGAATGCCGCCGAGCGTGAGACCGGTCGGCAATTCGCGCAGCGCGATCCGCCACCAGTCCTTCAGCGTGACCTCGCGCAGCGCCAGCGCCCGGATGATCAGCGACGTCGCCTGCGAGCCGGAATTGCCGCCCGAGCTCATGATCAGCGGGATGAACAGCGTCAGCACCAGCGCCTTCTCCAGCTCGCCCTCGAAGAATTGCATCACCGAGGCCGTCAGCATCTCGCCGACCAGCAGGATCGAGAGCCAGCCGGCGCGCTTGCGGATCATCGCCAGGAAGCCGATCTCGTTATAGGGCTGGTCGAGCGCCTCCATGCCGCCGAGCTTCTGCACGTCCTCGGTGGTCTCGGCGATCATCGCGTCGATGACGTCGTCGAAGGTCACGATGCCGATGATCTGCTCGTCCGCATCGACGACGGGAACCGAGAGCAGGTCGTATTTCGTGATGAGGCGGGCGACCTCCTCGCGATCGACCTCGGCGGTGACGCAGATCGGCTTGTGCGCGGGCACGACCGACTCGACCGGCGCATCCGGATCGCCGCTGATCAGGCGTCGCAGCGAGACGGCGCGCACCAGCTTCCGCGTGACGGAATCGAGCACGTAGATCGCATAGACGGTTTCGCGCGAGCGCTCGACGCGGCGAATATGGTCGAGCGTCTGCTGCACGCTCCAGTTCGAAGGCACGCTGACGAACTCGGTCGTCATGATCGAGCCGGCGCTGTGCTCGGGATAAGCCAGCAGCTTCTTGAGGTCGGAACGGGTCTGGCGATCGAGCCGTCCGCTCAGGCGCTGGCGGGTTTCCTCGTCGAATTCCTGGAAGACGTCGGCGGCCCGGTCCGCCGACATGGCCGAGAGCAGCGCACCGGCACGCTGGTCGGGCAGAAGAGCCATGGCTTCCGCGCCAGCAGCGAGCTCGGGCTGGTCGAGCACCTCGACGGCGCGCTCGAACGGCAGCTCGGCCAGGATATGCGCGATGGTCGCGTCGTCCTGTTCGTTCAACGTCTCGACGATGTCGGCGACGTGTTCCTGCGCCAGCGTCTGGGCCAGCGTCACAGCAAGGAGGTCCGTCGTGGCGGCGGTATCGTTCATGGCTCTGTTCCTTGCGATCGGGCCGTCATGGCCGGATCGCAGGCGAGCCGGGGGACCCGGTCAGGCGCGCGAGGCGGCGGCAGACGGCTTCGACTGTCGGCTTGGACTGTCGCTGGGCATCGGGTCGGGATTTCCTGTGAGCAGCCGGCCACAGAGACCGGAAGCAGGAG
This sequence comes from Hyphomicrobiales bacterium, assembly GCA_004144595.1. GTDB lineage: Bacteria > Pseudomonadota > Alphaproteobacteria > Rhizobiales > Beijerinckiaceae > Allobosea. The sequence continues at coordinate 51,954 of SEEM01000002.1, read as the reverse complement.
GCCAATGCACCCGTAAAGCGCCCGCGTCAAACGGTTTTTGCTGCGCTGGCGGGCCGTTCATTGGCATTGGCCGATGCGGCATGTGCGGCCTATTGTCCGGGATGACGACCCGGCAGATGCCGGCCACGTCGCCGCGCACTCTCTCGCTGGATCCCGCCGATGTCCCTGACCATTTATGGCTGTTACCGCTCGCGCGCGACGCGCGTCATCTGGCTCGCCAACGAGCTCGGCCTGCCCTTCAACCATGTGCCGGTGATCCAGGCCTATCGCCTGCCCGATCCAGCCGCGCCGGGCGTGCCGCTGCATACCCGCAGCGCCGACTTCCTGAAGATCAATCCCAACGGCCATATCCCCAGCATCGACGACGACGGTTTCAAGCTGCACGAATCGCTGGCGATCAACCTCTATCTCGCCCGCAAGCATGGCGGCTCGCTCGCGCCGAAGGATGCGCAGGAGGAGGGGCTCGCGATCATGTGGTCGCTCTGGGCCGCGACCGAATGCGAGATGCACGCACTCAACCTGCAGTTCCATCTGGCGGCCTATCCGCCCGAGAAGCGCAAGCCGGAGCTGGTCGACGCCGCCCTCGCCGCCCTGCCCGCCCCCTTCGCCGTGCTCGACAAGACGATCGCCGAGAATGGCGGCTACGTGATGGGCAACCGCTTCACCGTAGCCGACATCAACGTCGCCGAGGTGATCCGCTACGCGAAGCCTGCAACCCAGCTCTTCGACGCCAATCCGAACGTCAAGGCCTGGCTCGACGCCTGCCAGGCCCGGCCCGCCTTCCAGGCGATGTGGCAGGCGCGCGACGCCGAAGCCGCCTGAGCCGACGCCTCGCCCGGAATTCGGGTGGCCGGGCCGCGCCCGGCCACCTACTGACGCGGGATGACCCGGCCCAAGAGCAGAGCTTCCGCCATGAAACAGCCGACCTCCGCTCCCGTGCTGCGCATGGGCCCGCTCGAATGGCTCCTGCTCATCATCCTGTCGATCCTCTGGGGCGGCTCGTTCTTCTTCAACAAGCTGACCGTGGCGGAATGGCCGCCCTTCGCGGTGGTGCAGGTGCGGGTCGGTTTGGCGGCGCTGGCGCTGCTCCTGGTGGTGCGAATCGCCGGGCATTCGATGGCGGTCGGGCGAGAGCTCTGGCTTGCCTTCTTCGGAATGGGCATCCTCAACAACCTGATCCCGTTCAGCCTCTTCCTCTGGGGCCAGCAGCAGATCGCGAGCGGTCTCGCCTCGATCCTGAACGCGACCACGCCGATCTTCGCCGTGCTGGTGATGCATTGCTTCGGCAACGAGCGGGCGACGGGCCTGAAGCTCGGCGGCGTCCTGGCGGGCCTCATCGGCGTCGCCATCCTGATGGGGCCCGATGCGCTCAGCGGCCTCGGCTCCAATCTGGCGGCGCAGATCGCCTGCATCCTCGCCGCAGTCTCCTATGCCTTCTCCGGCCTGCTCGGCCGGCGCTTTCGCGGCGTGTCGCCGCTGGTCGCCGCCACCGGACAGCTCTCGGCCTCGAGCCTGATGATGATCCCGATCGTCTTCGTGATGCACCCGCCCTGGACGCTGCCCGTGCCGTCCAAGACCGCGTTTCTCGCGCTCGCCGGGCTGGCGCTGATCTCGACGGCACTGGCCTATCTCCTGTTCTTCCGAATCATGCGCTCGGCCGGGCCGAGCAATGTCATGCTCGTCACCTTCCTGATCCCGGTCAGCGCGATCCTGCTCGGCTACGGGCTGCTGGGGGAGGATCTGCTGCCGCGCCATTTCGCCGGCATGGCCGCGATCTTCGTCGGACTCGCGCTCATCGACGGCCGCATCGCGCGCATCGCCCGGCGAGGTCCCGCCCCAAGCTCTTGACGCAGCACGCGTTTCCGGAGCCTTCCACAGGCGAGCACCCGCCCCAGGCTCAGCCGAAAGGCTTTGTTGCCAAAAGATTATGAATTTCTGTAGGGTCGACACCTTGGCCGGAACCGCTAATGGCCACGACCACCGATAGAGATATCGCGGCAAGCGATACACGGGACAGGGGACGGCTCATGGACGTGCGGCAACTGCGATGCTTCATCGCGGTGGCAGAAGAGCTGCATTTCGGCCGGGCGGCCGAGCGGCTCGGCGTTGCGCCGCCGGCGCTGTCGCGCCAGATCAGTGCCCTCGAAGACGAACTCGGCGTTGCGCTTTTGACCCGCACCACGCGGCAGGTCGCGATGACGCGCGCCGGGCTGATCATGCTGGAGGAGGCCAAGGGCATCCTCGTCAAGATGGAGCATGCTTCGCGCGCCGTGCGCGAGGCCTCGCTGGCGTCGGGCAAGGTGCTGCGCGTCGGCGCGATCGATGCGGCCTCGTCGAGCTTCGTCCCGGAAGCGCTGGTGGCCTTCCGCGCACGTTTCCCCGGTATCGAGATCAAATTCGTCGAGGCGATCACCACCGCACTGATCCAGATGCTGGAAACCGGCAAGCTCGATCTGGCGCTCGCCCGTCCGCCGCGCAAACCGACCGATTGCGCCTTCGAGATCCTGCGCGTGGAGCGCCCGGTCGTCGTGCTCAACGAGAAGCACCCGCTCGCTGCCCGCGAGCACCTGACCATGCTCGACCTCGTCGGCGAGCCCTTCGTGGTGCCATCCAAGCGCCTGCGGCCCTATGCCTACGATCTCGTCATGGCCTATTTCGAGAGCGTCGGCGCAGTCCCCAACGTCACCATCGAGGCGACGGAAAAGCCTGCGATGATGTCGGCGGTCGCCGCGGGGCTGGGCATGGCGCTGGCGCCCGACTGGGTCTCGCGGCTGTCCTTCCCCGGTGTGACGATGCGGCGCCTGCGCGGCGCGATGCTCGATCCGCCGCCGCCGGGCGCGCTCATCGGGGTGGCCTGGCGCCCCCAACAGAAGCTGCCCTCGCGCGACGACTTCCTCGCGATCCTCAGGGAAAGCGTAACCCTGCTCGACGAACGCCATGTCCTGCCCTTCGTCGCACCCAAACCGCAGAAACGAACCGCCCGCACCGTGTCGCCAGTCGGAGGAGCCTGATGAGTTTGAACCAGATAGAGCAAGCACGGGGCCTGCGCGTGAGATCGACGCAGGACCTGGCCGGCGGCCTCTTCATGGTCGTGCTCGCGCTCGGCGCCTTCGTCTTCTCGTGGGAGCTCCCCGCAGGCACGCTGCGCCAGCTCGGGCCCGGCATGCTGCCCAAGGCCTTCGCGGTGATCTGCGGCGCGCTCGGCCTCATGCTGGCGCTGGCCTCGCTGCGCTACAATGGCGAGAAGCTCTCGGGCTGGTCGTGGAGGGGCGTCTTCTTCGCGCTCGGCGGCGCCTGCCTGTTCGGGCTGACCATCCGCGGCTTCGAGTTCGGGCCGATCCGCGTACCGGCGCTCGGCCTGCTGGTCTCTGGCCCGCTGCTGATCTTCTTTTCCGGCCTCGCCGCCGATGACCGCAAGATCAAGGAACTGCTGATCTTCGCCATCGCGATGTCGGCTGGCTGCATCCTCCTCTTCAAATACGCGCTGTCGCTGCCGATCCCGCTGGCGCCCTGGCTCTTGGGGATCTGACCGATGGATATGTTCTCCAATCTCGCACTGGGCTTCGGCGTCGCGTTGACGATGAAGAACATCGCGCTCTGCTTCGCCGGCTGCCTTGTCGGCACGCTGATCGGCGTCCTGCCCGGCGTCGGACCGATCGCGACGATCTCGATCCTGCTGCCGATCACCTTCGGGCTCGACCCGACCGGCGCGCTGATCATGCTCGCCGGCATCTATTACGGTGCGCAGTACGGCGGCTCGACCACCGCGATCCTGGTCAACATCCCCGGCGAGGCGACCTCGGTCGTCACCACGCTGGACGGCCACCAGATGGCCAAACAAGGCCGCGCGGGCGTCGCGCTCGGCACGGCAGCGATCGGCTCCTTCTTCGCCGGCTGCGTCGCCACCCTGATCATCGCGGCGCTGGGCGCGCCGCTGACCAAGATGGCGCTGCTCTTCGGCCCGGCCGAGTATTTCTCGCTGATGGTGATGGGCCTGTGCTTCGCGGTCGTGCTGGCGCGCGGCTCGATCCTTAAGGCCTTCTGCATGATCATGCTCGGCCTTCTGCTTTCGACCGTCGGCACCGACCTCGAAACCGGGCAGGAGCGCCTGACCTTCGGCGTCGCCTCGCTCTCCGACGGCATCGACTTCTCGGTGCTGGCGATGGGCGTGTTCGGCTTCGCAGAAGTGCTGCGCAACCTCGAGAGCCCCGAGGCGCGCGACGTCGTCAAGAGCAAGATCGGCCGGCTGCTGCCGGGCTGGGACGACATCAAGCAATCGATCGCGCCTGTTCTCCGCGGCACCGCAATCGGCGGCATCCTCGGCATCCTGCCGGGCAACGGCGCCGTACTCGGCCCGTTCGCCAGCTACACCATGGAAAAGAAGATCGCGAAGGACCCTTCCCGCTTCGGCAAGGGCGCGATCGAGGGTGTCGCGGGACCTGAATCGGCCAATAATGCCGGCGCGCAGACCGCCTTCATTCCACTGCTCACGCTGGGCATCCCGCCGAATGCGGTGATGGCGCTGATGGTCGGCGCGATGACCATCCACGGCATCATCCCCGGCCCGCAGGTCATGACCCGCAACCCCGAGCTGTTCTGGGGCATGATCGCCTCGATGTGGGTCGGCAACCTGATGCTGCTGATAATCAACCTGCCGCTGGTCGGCGTCTGGGTGAAGCTGCTGCAGGTGCCCTACCGGCTGATGTTCCCGGCGATCCTGATCTTCTGCTGCATCGGCATCTACTCGGTGAACAACCAGCCGCTCGACGTCGCCTTCACGGCGCTGTTCGGCCTGTTCGGCTATCTGCTGATCAAGCTCGGCTTCGAGCCGGCGCCGCTGCTGCTCGGCTTCGTGCTGGGCAAACTGATGGAGGAGAAGCTCCGGCAGGCGCTGATCATCTCGCGCGGTTCCTTCGTGACCTTCATCGAGCGGCCGATCTCGGCGGGGCTTCTGGTCGTCGCCGTGCTCGTGCTCGCCATCGCGCTGCTGCCTTCGATCTCGAAGAAGCGCGAGGAAGTCTTCACCGAATGACGGGGTTGCCGCCCCGGCGGCGGCCGTCCAGTTTCATTTCACGCAACGTCTAGGGAGAAAATACGGATGAAAAAGCTCGTTCTCGGTCTTGCCGCCGCTGTCACGCTTGCCTTTGCCGGCGGCGCACAGGCGCAAGCGTATCCGACCAAACCCATCACCATGATCGTGCCCTTCGCGGCCGGCGGCCCGACCGACATCATCGCCCGCATCGTCGCCGACAACATGTCGAAGACGCTTGGCCAGCAGATCGTCATCGAAAACGTCGCCGGAGCCGGCGGTACCACCGGCATCACCCGGGCCGTGACGGCTGCGCCGGACGGCTACACCATCGCGATGGGGCATCTGGGCACCTTCTCGGCAGCGCCGGCCACCTATCCCGGCCTGAAATACGACCCGATCAACGGCATGCAGACGATCGGACTCGCCGGTGGCACGCCGATCCTGATCGTCGCCCGAAAGACCCTCGAAGCGGCCGATCTGAAGGCTTTCGTCGCCGCCGTGAAGGCCAACCCTGACAAGTTCAATGAAGCCCATGCCGGTCTGGGCTCCGTCTCATGGACGACCTGCACCCTGCTCAAGGGCGTCCTGGGTACGCCGAAGATCAACGCCGTCGCCTATCGCGGTACCGGCCCGGCGCTGAACGACCTCGTCTCCGGCCAGGTCGATTTCATGTGCGACCAGATCGTCTCGGTCGCCGAACAGGTCCGCGCCAACACGATCAAGGCCTACGCCGTCGCCTCCGCCCAGCGCTCGCCGGCCCTGCCGGACGTGCCGACGACCAAGGAAGCCGGTCTGCCCGACTACCAGATCGAGGCCTGGAACGGCATCGCCGGCCCGAAGGGCATGCCGAAGGAGGCCGTGGACAAGCTGGTCGACGCGCTGAACAAGGCGCTCAACGACGAGGGCACCAAGAAGCGCCTGCTCGATCTCGGCACCGTGCTGCCGACCGCCGAGGAGCGCACCCCAGCCGGCTTCGCTGCGCTGATCAAGCGCGATGCCGACAAGCTGACGCCTGCGCTCTCGGCCGCGCCGAAGCAGTAAGCACCACCTGAATTCAACAACGACGCGGCGGGCGCCCGGCCCGCCGTTTTTCGTTTGAAAGCCGCGCGATATCCGTCGCGCGCTGGGCACGCTTCGGCGATGACCTGGCAAGCCTCTGGTATGGAAGCTCTTTCTGGCGCCGGTTACCGCACGTTAACATCTCGTGACCGGGTTTTTTGGAACTGTTCCGACACGATGTGGTTGTCTCGCCGAAGATTAGCTTCGAAAGGAAACATCCCATGATCAAGAAGCTTGCTCTCGTTGCCGCGCTTGCCATCACTCCCGCGGTTGCCTTTGCTCAGGGCCAGCAGCCTTCCGGCGGCGCGGTCGGCGGCGCGACCAGCGGTGCCGCAACCGGCGCGGTCGGTGGCGCCATCGTCGGTGGCCCGGTCGGTGCAGTCGTCGGCGGTGTCGGCGGGGCTGTTGTTGGCGCCATCGTCGGCGATGCGGCTGAGCCGAAGTTCCGCACCTATGTGGTTCAGCAGCGCGTCCCGTCCTACACCTATGCGGAGCCGGTCGCCGTCGGCACGGTGCTGCCGCAGCAGGGCGTCGTCTACCACGCGCTGCCGTCCGACTATGCTCCGAACGCCTCGAATTATCGCTATACGGTCGTGAACGACCGGACCGTGATCGTCGAGCCGCAGAGCCGCCGTATCGTTCAGATCATCGAATGATCGGCACTTCGGTTTAGGCGGCACCTGAATCGAAAGGAAAGCCCGCCCCTTACCGGGCGGGCTTTTCGCGTTCCCGGCAGAGGCTGTCCAGCATCGGCCCTTAAACGGCCGCGTGGTATTCTGGAAAGCCGATGCAAAATCCAAGCGCTGGAGCACTTGGCTGAAGAGTCCGATACTCTAGCGCGTACCGAACATACGATCGCCGGCATCGCCGAGACCTGGCACGATATAGCCGTGCTCGTTAAGCCGCTCGTCGATCGCCGCCGTCCAGATCCGGACATCGGGATGGGCCCCGCGCAAGCGCGCGATGCCTTCCGGTGCGGCCAGCAGGCACATGAAGCGCAGGTCCTTGGCACCACGTTCCTTCAGGCGCTCCACCGCCGCGACGGCCGAGTTCGCAGTCGCCAGCATGGGGTCCATCACCACGATCATGCGATCGGCGATATCGGACGGCGCCTTGAAGTAATATTCGACGGCCTGGAGCGTGTCGGGATCGCGGTAAAGCCCGATATGGGCGACGCGCGCGGCCGGAACCAGCTCCAGCATGCCGTCGAGAAAGCCGACGCCGGCGCGCAGGATCGGGGCGAAGACCAGCTTCTTGCCGGAGATGACCGGCTGCATCGACGTCTGCAGCGGCGTCTCGATCTCGATCAGTTCGAGCGGAAGGTCGCGCGTCACCTCGTAGCAGAGCAGCATGCCGATTTCGTTGAGGAGCTGGCGAAAGCTCTTGGTGGAGCGATCCTTCTCGCGCATCAGCGTGAGCTTGTGCTGGACCAGCGGGTGGTCGACGACGGTGACGCCGTCCTGGCTCGAAGTCATACGCCGTTTACCCCTCTATCTTCTCGCACTTGGCCTTACCCTCAAAATACCGTGCCATCGCTGACGATGGTCAAGGGCGGACCGCCATCCACACGCTTTTCGCGCGCGATCCGGCGGCCGGCAGCCCAGGTCCCGCCTTCGAGCACCTTGGCGAGCGGGAGTTCCTCGCGCGAACGGCCGAGGCGCTGGCGAATGAGAGCGCCGATCTCGTCGAGCAGGGCAACGGTCAGCGCCCGCCATTCCACGACGAGCGGCGATGAGACCTCATGCGCCTTCGTCCGGTCCGCCTCGTCCTTCAGCGCGATGACGCCGCTGTCCAGGAAGAGCCCGCCATTGCGGTACTCTGGGAGGCCGGTCATCTCGTCGATATCGACCACCGTGATCCCGGCCCATTCCAGCGGCTCGATCAGCGAATAGGTCAGCCATTGCGAGAGCTTGTGGAAGGGAACGAGCCCCGCGGTCGGCTTTCCGGCTGCGATCAGCGGGTGGCGCCAGGTATCGCCAAGCGCCACGCCGGACAGCGTCAGGCGCGAGGGCCAGATGCCGCCGAAGGCGTCGAGCACTTCGCCGAGCATATGCGGCGCCCGTAGTGTCCCGGTATCGGCTGACGCGACGAAGCGGTCGAAGAGGTCGCCGGGCCGCGACAGCCCCTGCCTTTCCAGTTCCTCGCCGAGGCGGTTGAGCAGAGCGGCGCGCCCATCGAGCGCCAGCAGCGGATTGTCCGGCCCCGCCTGGAAGCCCTTGGCCAGCACGGCCGTGTCGAAATGCATCAGCGCCTGCGCATCGGCTCGCAGGGGATCGGCCGGATCGCTGGAGAAGAGGCCTGCGGCGAACATGTCGAGCGAGGCGAGCGCCAGCCCTTCCGAGCGGCCGATCTCGCGGCCGCTCGCGGCGTCGCGATAACGCCAGTCCGGCCCGGCGCCGGCATCGAGCAGCACGCTGACGACGGCGAGATCATAGGCTGCGCGGCCGCGCGCAGCCGGGTCGGCGAAATTGGCCTCGCGGTCGAGCGCCTTCCAGCGATCCGCGCCTTCGCAGGTGAAATGGCGCCAGCGGGCATGAAAAGGGATGTCGAGTGTCGGATAATTCGCGCGGATCGTCTCCAGCACATAGTCGGCACAAGCTTCGAGTCGGTCCGGCTGCAAGCTGAAATGCAGCAGCTTGCCCGCAAGCCCGAGCTCCAGCATCTCCTGCGCGCGCTCGCGCACGGCCGTGGGTTTCAACAGGGCGCGGAACGCCTCGGGGTCGCGGTCGGGCATCGTCAACTCGGGCAGGCGTGGGCAGAATTCAGAACTTGTCGAGATCGCGGCCGACCGTGGACTTCAGGGCGTTGTCGCCGGGAGCGCCCTCGGGCGAATAATAACCCGCGGCCTTCTTGGCCTCGATCTCGACGGAAGCATCGGGCGGGACCAGCTCCGGCGGAATCGCGACGCGCTCGCCGATGGCAATGCCGCTCTCGACCATGGCATCGTATTTCATGTTCGACATCGACATCAGCCGGTCGATATGGGTGACGCCGAGCCAATGCAGCACGTCGGGCATCAGCTGCTGGAAGCGGGCATCCTGCACGCCGGCGACACATTCGGTGCGCTCGAAATAGGTCGCGGCCGAATCGCCGCCCTCCTGCCGCTTGCGGGCGTTATAGACGAGGAATTTTGTGACCTCGCCCAGCGCCCGGCCCTCCTTGCGGTTGTAGACGATCAGGCCGACGCCGCCGCCCTGCGCCTCCCTCACGCATTCCTCGATGCCATGGGTGAGATAGGGCCGGCAGGTGCAGATATCGGAGCCGAAGACGTCCGAGCCGTTGCATTCGTCATGGACGCGGCAGGCGATGCGCGTCTTCGGATCGGCGAGCCGAGAGGCCTCGCCCATGACGTAAGCCGTGATCGAGCCGATCGGCGGCAGGAAGACCTTTAGGTCCGGCCGCGTCACCAGCTCGGGATACATGCCGCCGGTCTGTTCGAAAAGCGTGCGGCGCAGCTCGCTCTCGTTCGTGCCGAAGCGCTCGGCGATGCCCGGCAGGTACCAGACCGGATCGACCGCGATCTTGGTGACGCTGATATCGCCGGTGCTGTGCAGGATATGGCCATCCGCCGCGAGGCGATGGGCGCCCATCGCCGCGAGGATCTCGGGCAGGTTGAGCCTGGCCTTGGTGATCGCAATCGAGGGGCGGATATCGATACCCTCGCCGATCAGCTTGCCGAAATCCTGCGCCACCGTGTGGCCGAACGGATCGAGCGAGACGATCCTCTTCGGATCGGCCCATTGCGGCTGCGGCAGGATTTCCGCGGTCGGATAGGTGTTCGTCAGGTCCGGACGCTGCTGCGGGTTCATCGCGCGGGCCGAGATCGCCAGCGCGCGATAGACCGAATAGGAGCCGCCATGGGCGCCGATGACGTTGCGGTCGGCCGGATTGGTGGTCGAGGCGATGATCGGGCCACGCTCAATGGCGGTCGGAGCGCCCCATCGGATCGGAAAGCGCGTGGCGGCGCCGCCCGGCTCGGGATGGGAGGTCAGCCTGATATGGCCGTTGCGGTTCGGCGCGTTCATCGCGGTCACGTCCTGAAAAAGGAAAAGGCCCCGGGACGGGATCGTCCGGGGCCTTCTGGACCTCACGAAGTGTGAACCAGCGCGATGGCGCCGTCAATCGCCTTAGAAAACAGCGAGATAGCGCAGCAGCGAGATGATGCCGATCACGATCACGATGATCTGGACGACGTTCTTGATCTGCCCGTCGAGCGGCAGCATCCGCACGAGGTAGAGCACCAGGCCGATGACGAGAACGGTGATCAGCAGCGAAATCAGAATAGACATGGCGTACAGCCCTTTAGCTCGGCCGGTAGCCGGCCCCCCGGAGCCCAGCCGCGACGCATTCGCGGCTAGTCAGCCCCGCCGACAGAACGTCGCAGGTCGGGAATTGGTTCCGGAGTTGGGGTTGTGGGGCGAAAGATGGCGCCTAGGAGTGCGCGGGAACCGAAAACAGAAAACCCCTCTCCTGTAAGGAGAGGGGTAGGGGTGAGGTGTCGGCCCTTGGACCAGTCCGGCGCAGAACCAACCGCGGCTGCGGTCAGGGCACGACAAGGGCGACCAGCGGCCGACCCCTCACCCTGCCCTCTCCCTCCGGGAGAGGGTTCCCCGCGCTGTCCGCGCCTTAGCCGGCGATGCGATCGAAATCCGCGACCGCGCGCGTCGCCTGGCGGAGCTGGTTGAGCAGCTTCAGGCGGTTGGCGCGCAAGGCCGGATCGGCATCGTTGACCGTGACCTTGTCGAAGAAGGCATCGACCGCCGGGCGGATTTCGGCGAGCGCGGCCATGGCGCCCTCGTAATCCTCGGCGGCGACGGAGCCTTGCGCCTTCGGCGTCGCCTGCGCGAGTGCGACGGCCAGCGCCTTCTCCTCGATCAGGCCGGCATCGGCGATGAGGTGCAGGTCGGGAGCAGCGGCGAAGGCGCCCTCCCCGTCCTTCTTCTCCTCGGCCTTGAGGATATTGGCGGCGCGCTTGTAGCCCGCGAGCAGGTTCTTTCCGTCCTCGGTGTCGAGGAAGCGGCCGAGCGCGGCGACGCGGCGGGTGATGAGGAGCAGGTCGTCGCTTTGGGCAGTCGGCAGTGGGATGTGGGCAGTCTTGGCGCCGGCGGTTGTGCCTTCCGACTGCAGACCGCCGATTGCCGACTGCCCCTCTCCCAACACCGCATCGACGAGATCGTGCCGCGCGCCTTGATCGCGGAGCATGACCTTTAGGCGGTCGTGGAAGAAGGAGAGGAGGTCGTCTGCTCTTCCATACAAAGCAAGCTTTTCTTTTGTGATTTGTGTTTGTTCGAGCCTTATCTTTTCATTCAAGAGCCGAACGATTTCGGCCAATGAGAGTGCTTCGCCGAAGGTCTTTCTTGCAGATGTGATCGCCTGCTGAAGCGGTTCGGTACCCCGCTGCACAACCAAAAGGTCAAGAGTTGTGTCGATCGGCTGGTTGAGACTAAGCCGTGCTCCATTCTCAACCACCAACCTGATCACGCCCAGCGCAGCCCTTCGCAGCGCATAAGGATCCTTGCTCCCGGTCGGTTTCTCGTCGATGGCCCAGAAACCCACCAGAGTGTCGAGCTTGTCGGCCAGCGCCACCGCCACCGAAACCGGATCGGTCGGCACGCGATCGGACGGACCGAGCGGCTTGTAGTGCTCCTCGACCGCCGCGGCGACCGAAGCGTCCTCGCCCTGCAATTCCGCATATTTCCGGCCCATAAGGCCCTGCAGCTCCGGGAACTCGCCGACCATCTCGGTCGGCAGGTCGGCTTTGGCGAGCCTGGCGGCGCGCTCGGCCTTGTCGGGATCGGCGCCGACGATCGGCGCCAGTTCCCGCGCCAGCGCTGCGATGCGCTGGACGCGCTCGCCTTGCGTGCCGAGCTTGGCGTGGAAGACGACGCCGAGCTTGTCGAGCTTGGCCATGCGCTGGTCGAGCGGTTTTGCCAGATCGAGTCCGAGCTTTTCGGCGCTCTCCTTGAGCGTATCGATGTCCGGCAGCGCGCCGCGATCGGTTTGCCAGAAATAGGCGGCATCCGACAGGCGCGCACGGACAACCCGCTCATTACCGGCGACGATCGCCGCGCCGCCATCGCTGGCGGCCAGGTTCGCGGTCAACAGGAAGCGGTTGGCGATGGTCCCGGTCGCGGGATCACGCAGCACGAAGCATTTCTGGTTGGCGCGGATCGTGGCGCGGATCACCTCGCCGGGGATGTCGAGGAAGCGCTCCTCGAAGGAGCCCATCAGCACGATCGGCCATTCGACGAGGCCGGCGACCTCCTCCAGCAGCCCCTCGTCCTCGACGAGGTCGAGCCCCTGCGCAAAGGCGAGGTTGCGGGCGTCGGTGAGGATGATCTCCTTGCGCCGGTCGGCGTCCAGAACGACCTTCGCCTTCTCGAGCGAGGCGACGTAGTCCTCCAGGCGCTTCACCGTGATGGTCGCAGGCGCATGGAAGCGGTGGCCACGGGTTGCGTTGCCGGAGACGATGCCGTCGACCTCGAAGGGCACGATCTCCGGGTCCTCGACCTCGGCTGCGCCGAAGGTGCAGAGGATCGAGTGCAGCGGGCGCACCCAGCGCAGGCTTGCGCCGGCCGCCGATGCCTTGCCCCAGCGCATCGATTTCGGCCAGGGGAAGGACCGGATCACGGCCGGGACGATCTCGGCGATGGCTGCTACGGTCTCCTGGCCGGGCTTCTCGATGATAGCGACGTAAGAGTCGCCCTTCTTCGGGTCGCTGACGATCGTCGCCTGATCGAGCGAGGCCAGGCCGGCAGCCTTGAGGAAGCCCTGCACGGCGGCGTCCGGCGCACCGACGCGCGGGCCTTTCCGCTCCTCGCGCACGTCACGGCCACGCACAGGCAGGCCGGCGATATGCAGCGCGAGCCGGCGCGGCGTCGCGAAAGCTTTCGCGCCTTCATAGACGAGGCCGCGCTCGACCAGCGCATCGGTGACGAGCTTCTTCAGGTCGTCGGCCGCCTTGCGCTGCATGCGCGCGGGGATTTCCTCGGAGAACAGTTCAAGGAGAAGATCGGGCATTAGGGTCTGTACCCACTATGGATGGCGTTCTGACGCCGGGCATTTTGATCGGCGGGCAGGAGCGTGGCCGCAGCAAACCGTCGGGTTTGCAAGGTCGCGCGACGCACCGGCCGATCAAAAGGCCCGCGCCCCTTCGGGGTCGGGCCAAAATGCCCGACAGCTGTGTCGGTCCCTTGCCCGATGCCCAGGGCATCGGGCGGCGGGCGCCTCCTTGCTCTCGGGCATTTTGGCCCGATCAGAACGTCATCCATAGTGGGTACAGACCCTTAGTTCGCTCCCCCGCCGGCGGTCTTCAGCCAGGCCGCGCCGCAGGCCTTGGCGAGCTCGCGCACGCGCAGGATGTAGCTCTGCCGCTCGGTGACCGAGATCACCCCGCGCGCATCAAGCAGGTTGAAGGTATGGCCGGCCTTGAGGCACTGGTCGTAAGCCGGCTGGACCATGAGATGCCGCTCGCCGGCCTCGCCCTTTTGCAGGAGGGCGCGGCACTCGGCCTCCGCCTCGGCGAAACGCCTGAACAGGGCATCGGTATCGGCATATTCGAAATTGTAGCGGGAATACTCCTGCTCGGCCTGCAGGAAGACGTCGCGATAAGTGACCTTCTCGTCGCCTTCCAGCCCGTTGAAATTGAGCTCCATGATGCTCTCGACATTCTGCAGGTAGCAGGCGAGGCGTTCGAGGCCGTAGGTCAGCTCGCCGGAGACGGGCGCGCATTCGATGCCGGCGACCTGCTGGAAATAGGTGAACTGGCTGACTTCCATGCCGTCGCACCAACACTCCCAGCCGAGGCCCCAGGCGCCCAGCGTCGGGTTCTCCCAATCGTCCTCGACGAAGCGGATATCGTGCAGGAGCATGTCGATGCCGATGGCTTCGAGCGACTGGAGATAGAGCTCCTGAAGGTTCGGCGGGTTCGGCTTCAGGATGACCTGGAACTGGTAATAATGCTGCAGCCGGTTGGGGTTCTCGCCATAGCGGCCGTCCTTGGGCCGGCGCGAGGGCTGGACATAGGCTGCCCGCCAGGGCTTCGGCCCAAGCGAGCGCAGCATCGTGCCGGGATGGGAGGTGCCGGCGCCGACCTCCATGTCGTAGGGCTGCAGCACCACGCAACCTCGCTCGGACCAGAAGCGCTGCAGCGTCAAGAGCAGCCCCTGGAAGGAGCGGGTCGGGTCCATCGCCGGGGACGAAGCCGGGATGGCGGAATGCGAGAGTGGCGCGGGGGCGGACAAGTGCCTGCAACCTTCCGATAACGAGGGAATGGAGCGGTGATTAGGGTTCGCACCCGCCATGGTCAAGCGCGGGCCGGAACCAGATGCGGACAGGTTTCGTTCATGTCCTGTCTGATATCGACAGAGGCAACCGCATGGTCCGCGATGTTCGGGGCGAGCATTTGATGCCGGGCCAGTGGCTGTAAACCCAAGGAGTAAGCCCATGTTGACAACCCGCATCATCGCCGCCGCCTTCGGCGCCGCGACCTTGCTCGGTGCCGCAATGAGCAGCGCCCCAGCCTCCGCGGCCCCGATTTCAGCCGGCACGACGCTGGCTTCGGGCGCCGAGACGGGCCTCGTCCAGCAAGCCTGGCACCGTGGCCGCCCGCATTATGGCCGTGGCCGCCCCCATATGCGCCGCTGCTGGACCGAATCCCGCCGCGTCTGGAACGGCCATCGCTGGATTCGGCGCGCTGTCCGCGTCTGCCGCTGAGCGCAGCGCATCGCTTTGACGACCGCTTGAACGGCGCGATCTCGCGCTGATCACGCTTCAGGGCCCGCCCTCTCGATGAGAGACGGCGGGCTTTCCCTCGGCCCAGCCGATGGGGCGTTCCATGGAGACGACGATGTTCCGGGCAGCCATCCTCGCCGCAGCGACGGCCGTGGTCCTCGGCGGTGGCGCCCTGATGGCGACATCGCCTGCCGCAGCGCCTGTCGCGGTTGCGCTGGGACAGGCCGCACAGGCGGGACAAGGCCTCGTCGCGCCGGTACAGTATGACGGCCCGCGCCGCCCTCACCGGGCACGGCCCTTCTATCGCCATCGCCCGCGCTGCTTCTGGTCAGACCGCCGCGTCTGGGACGGCTGGCGCTGGGTGGTTCGCCCGGTGCGGGTCTGCCGCTGAGCGGTTTCCAAGAATGGCCGCAATGCGGCGATTGGCTGAAAGCAAGCTGAACGACGCACTCCCCTGCCGTTCAGGTTCGGCGTCCTAATGTTCAATTCAAGGACGGCGTTTCATCCGACGGCAGAGGCTGCCGACGCCATCTCATGGAGGATTTCATGTTTCGGGCAATGATCGTCACGATGGCGACCGCCGGCGCGCTGGGCGTGGCCGGGCTCGCTGCCACTCCCGCCTCCGCTGCCCCGGTCGGGGCCGCGCCAATCGCCGCCGCGCCGATGGTGGCGAGTGAAGGCATGGTACAGCAGGCGCAGTATTATTACGGGCCGCGCCGCTATTACGGCCGCCCGCGCTATTATGGCCCGCGGCCCTATTACGCGCCGAGGCGTTACTACGGCCCGCCGCGCTTTTACGGCCCGCGCCCCTATTACGGCCCGCCGCGGTTCTATGGCCCGCGCCCCTTTTATTGATAATCCGGGCTTCAGATCATCGTGCGTTCTACCGGACGCGCGATGATCGGGCCCATTGGTATCGCATCGGATTCTTCCGAAGCTAAAGGCCCTCGCGGCCGCGATGCACGGCATCGCTCGCGGGAGTCAGCTTCCCGTCGGGGCCATTGATCACGAAAGCCGGCAGCACCCCTGCCGGCTTTCTGCTGTTCAGCACCGCGGTGACGATGATGCGGATCGCCGGCCTGTCGGCGAAGGCATGGACGGGGCGGACCGCAACCGCGCCGAAGCCCGTTGCGAGACCGGCCAGCACCTCGGGCAGCGCCTCGACCCGGTGGATCAGCGCGAGATGGCCACCCGGCCGGAGCAGGCGCCGGGCCGTGCGCAGCCAGGGCGCGAGCGCGCCTTCGGCGACATGAGCTGCCTTGCGGTTGGGGACGGGCGAGGCCCTGCTCCCGCCTGGCGGATAGAAGGGCGGATTCATCGCGACGGCGTCGAAGGAGGCAGGCGCGAGACCCCGTTCACCGAGAATTGCGGCGCGCGCCGTGACATCTGCGGCCACAACAGTCACGCGCTCCGCCATCTGGTTGAGCCCGGCATTGCGGGTGGCAAGATCGGCGAGTTCTGGATCGCGCTCCAGCAATGTGACACGCAATTCCGGCTGCGCCAGCGCCGCGGCGAGGCCGACCGTCCCGACGCCGGCGCCGATATCGAGCAAGGCGCCCTGCCCAAGTTCCGGCAAGGCCGCCGCCAGCAGGATCGCATCGCTTCCCGCACGATGGCCCTTGCGCGGCTGGAGCAGCCGCAGGCGGCCGTCGAGCAGCCTGTCCTCGACGATCTCGCCCAGACCGGCATCCGACCCGCCTTCACTCATCACGCAATTCTGATCCGTAGCCGGCCTCGATCAGAAGGGCGCGGGCGCGCTTGCGATCGGCATCGCGGACCAGCAGGCGACGCGGGAAGGCGCCGATCATGCCCTCCAGCGAGCTGATATGCTGGTCGGCGATCAGGCAGTCGAGATTGGCCGAGGCCAGCAGGGCCTCGACGGCGCCGAGCAGGATGAGGTCGTTGGTGCGCATGAGTTCGTGCATCGCCCCATGGAGCCCAAGCACCCTGCTTCGCGCAAGAGCCGGAGGGCTTCAGTCCCTCTTCATGCAAAGGTGCGGCGTCGCGTCGGTTTGCAGGGGCTGGCGTCCCATGCGACGGTTGTGCCAAGCCACAAGCGCGCCGACCGGCGCGCGAATCTGACCCGGAGTGTTTCCAGTGGGTGTCGTCGTCTCCCTCGAGGAACGGGAATCGAATCAAGCCAGCATCGAGCCGCTGGTCGCGCTGACGCGCGCCGACATGGAACGCGTCAACGCGATGATCCTGTCGCGCACCGGCTCGGACGTGACGATGATCCCGGAGGTCGCCAACCACCTGATCTCGTCCGGCGGCAAGCGCCTGCGGCCGATGCTGACGCTCGCGATGGCCGATCTCTGCGGCTACGCTGGCGAAGGCCATGTGAAGCTCGCTGCCTCGGTCGAGTTCATGCATACCGCCACGCTGCTGCATGACGACGTCGTGGACGAGAGCGACATGCGCCGCGGCAAGCTCGCGGCCCGCATGCTCTGGGGCAACGAGGCGAGCGTGCTGGTCGGCGACTTCCTGCTCGGCCAGGCCTTCAAGATGATGGTCGAGGTCGGCTCGCTCAGGGCTCTCGACATCCTGTCGACGGCCGCCTCGGTGATCGCCGAGGGCGAGGTGCTGCAGCTCTCGGTCGCCAAGAATACGGAAACGACCGAGGACGAGTATCTCGCGGTGATCCGCGGCAAGACAGCCGAGCTCTTCGCCGCCGCCTGCGAGGTCGGGCCGGTGATCGCCAACTCCTCCAAGGCCGATGCTGCCGCTTGCCGCAGCTACGGCCTCAATCTCGGCATCGCCTTTCAGCTCATCGACGATGCGCTGGACTATGGCGGCGTCGCCGCCACGCTCGGCAAGAACACCGGCGACGATTTCCGCGAGGGCAAGATCACTTTGCCGGTCGTGCTGTCGTTCCGCCGCGGCGACGAGGCCGAGCGCGCCTTCTGGAAGCGCACGTTGCAGGACGGCGAGATCCGCGACGGCGATCTCGAAGAGGCACGAGCGATCATGCGCCGGCACAAGGCGCTCGACGACACGATCGCCCGCGCCGAGCATTATGCCCGAATGGCCAAGGATGCGCTGGGGCTGTTTCCCGCGTCGCCGATGAAGCAGGCGCTGAACGCCGCCGTCGATTTCTGCGTCGCGCGGGCGCATTGAGGCAGCCGGCGTAGAGGCAAACGCAGGATCTCCTCTCCTGTAAGAGAAGGGCAAGGATGAGGTGTAGGCCCTCGGACCAACCGAGCGCAGCCTCACCCATGCGCAGCGATCACTTCACGCCCAATACGGTAATGAGCCGACCCCTCACCCTGCCCTCTCCCCATCGGAGAGGGTTCCCCGCGCTCTGTTGTTTCGCGGGCGCACTCAGCTCAGCAGCGTCGGCTTCACCCACCAGTTCGGTCGCTCGCGCTGCAACGCCTTCGCTGCGGCGGCGCTGGTCCTGCAATCGTCGAACAGCGCAAAGCAGGTCGCGCCGGACCCGGACATCCGCGCGAGCCGGCAACCGGGCAACGCCGCAAGCCGGTCGAGGACGCCGGTTATCACAGGCGCGATCTGCTGCGCGGGTGCGGCGAGATCATTGCCGGTCGCCGCCAGATAACGCAGCAGTTCCGAGGTCGATGCCGGCGCCACGAAGGTCCCCATGCGCGCATCAGACACCGCCTCGCCGGCCTTTAGGCCCAACGCCCGGAATACCGCGACCGTCTCGACACCCACGCCCGGATTGACCAGCACGGCAAAGAGCGGTGGCAGCCTGAGCACCGGCCCGAGCTTCTCGCCGATGCCGGCCATCATACGCGCGCGCGAATCGAGGCAGACGGAGACGTCGGCACCGACGCTCGCGGCGATCTCCCGCAAAAGCAGATCGGCCGGTGCGATGCCGTTCAGGCGCGCGAGCAGGCGCAGCGCCGCAGCCGCATCTGCGGAACCGCCGCCGATTCCCGACGCAACCGGAAGCCGCTTGACGAGATGGAAGCGCCCGAGACGCAGGCCGGGGCGACCGGCCGCCAGCGCGCGGGCGGCGCGCAGGACGAGATTGTCGTTATCGGCCGCAAGCCCTTCAGCCCGCGGCCCGGCGAGCGACAGGGAGAGCGGTGCGTCGGGATAGAGCGAGAGCGTATCGCCCACACCGGCGAAAGCGACGAGGCTTTCGAGCTCGTGATAGCCGTCGGCACGGCGACCGAGCACGCGCAGGTCGAGATTGACCTTGGCGCGCGCGCGCGTCGTCAGCGGCAGAACCACGGCGTCAGGCCGGCGACGCGAAAGCGTCAGCCGCCATCCTTCTTGGTCTCCTCGACGGCGTTCGCCGAGGGGTCCTCCATCCCGCGCTCGATCTTGCGCAGAATCTTTTCGAGATCCTCGGGCTCGGGCTTGAGATCGCGGGCGTGGTTCCACTGGAACTTCGCCTCGAGCTGGCGACCCGTGCGCCAATAGACGTCACCGAGATGGTCGTTGATCACCGGATCCGACGGGCGCAACTCCGAGGCGCGCTCGATCTCGCGGGCGGCATCTTCGTAGCGGCCGAGGCGATAATAGGCCCAGCCCAGCGAATCGATGATGTAGCCGTCGCGCGGCCTGAGCTCGACGGCACGGCGCAGCATGTCGAGCGCCTCGTCGAGCTTGAGATGCCTGTCGACCAGCGAATAGCCGAGATAGTTCAGCACCAGCGCGCGCTCGCGGCCGAGCGGATCGGGCAGGAGTTCCAGCGCCTTGCGCAGATCGGCCTCCGCGTCGGGCCAGCGATTGGTGCGCTCGCGGGCGATGCCACGGAAATAGAACAGGTCCCAGTTGGCGCGACCGGGCGAGGCGATCTTGGCGATGGCCTTGTCATATGCCGCCGCAGCCTCGGCAAACTGCTTGCGCGAGCGATAGATGTTGCCGAGCGCGGAGAGCGCGTCGACATCGTCCGGCCGCTCGGCGATGACCCTGTCGAGATGCTTCACCGCCTCTTCGGGCTTGCCGAGATTCTCCAGCGCCAAACCGGCCTGGATCTCGGCATTCGGACGCAGCGGCGATGAGGCCGGCATCTTGTCATAGACGGCGACGGCATCCTCCGGCTGGCGGGCGCGCTCGAGAATGTCGCCCAACGTCAGGATGGCGAGGTCGTGGCCCGGATCGAGATAGATCGCCATGCGCAGGTAGAGCAGCGCAGCCGCCTCGTCGCCCTGGCGGTTGCCGGCGCTGGCGAGACCGTAGAGCACCTCGGCCGCACCCTGCTGCGGCGTCGAGATCTGGCGCGGCGGCGCATCTTTCTTCCCGACGAGCGCCATGCCCTCGCGAATGATCGGGTGATTCGGCAGCAGGCGATCGAAGGCGGCGTAGGTTTCGGCCGCGCCGTTGAAATCGCCGCTGCGAGCCTGGAAGCGGGCCCAGAGATCGACCAGACGGAGCGTGGTCTTTTCGGCGTCATAGGCCGATTTCAGCCGCTTCTCTGCATCGGCCTTGCGGCCGGCGGCGTCGAGAATCAGGCCAGCGTGATAATCGCGGAAGAGATTGTAGGACGGCTCGCCCTTCAGGCGCTCCAGAGTGTCGATGGCGCGGCGCGAATTGCCCGAGCCGAGATAGGACCAGGCCGAGAGCAGCGTCGCGGTGATGTCGGCCGCACGGCCCCTGCCCCCGCGTTGCAAATGATTGCGCGCGGCCTGGTAGCTCTTCTGCTTGATCGAACGGATGCCGATGACGAGCTGGGCGAGACCATTGCTGGGGTCTTGCTGGATCAGCTTGTCGGCAGCGCGGAAGGCATCCTGCATCGCGCCGTCGGCCAGGAAGGCGACGAAGGCGCGCTCGGTCAGGTCGTTGTTCTGCGGATCTTCCTTGATCGCCTCGCGCAGATAGACCGAGGCCGCGCCGAGATCGCGCGAGGCGCCGGCGACGATGGCGGCAAGGTAATTGCCCTCCAGGCTGTCGCCCGGCTCGAGCGTATCGGCGGCACGCGGCTGGGTCGCGCCCTGGGCGACGGCCACAGCTGGCAGGAACATCAACAGCGACAACGCAGCAGCCGTGCCGGAGGCACGTACCTTCTTCAATAATGTCACGTCTGCCATTCTCCCTCGGTCCGCAGCCTCACCATCTCGGGGCGCACTCTTCAAGCGGACCGTGATCGCTTCGCGTAGGCTGCCAAGATGGCGGTTTCCGGGCGGGCGGGCAAGCGGGCCTCCTGGTGAATGCCGTGGTTTCGTAGCAGCGGCGCAACACTTGCCGAAATCTCGATGACGAAGGGATCGGCACTGGAAAACAACCACCCTTGCGTAGGGAAATGCGGCCTATAAACGCCCCTGTCTGCAGATTTCGCAGCGATTCCACTGGGATTATTCCAATGAAGAAGATCATTCTGAGCGTTGCCGCCGTCGCGCTCCTCGGCGGTTTCGTCGCCGGCTGCGCCAAGACCGAGACCAAGCCGGTCGCCCCGATCGTCCGCAAGGGCTGATCGGCTCGAGGCCTGACGACAAAGGGCGCGCCTTCCGGCGCGCCCTTTTTGATTCTCGGACAGCGAATCGACCGCGATCACATATTCGCGTAGCCCGGACCGCCGCCGCCTTCCGGCACCGTCCAGGTGATGTTCTGGGCGGGGTCCTTGATGTCGCAGGTCTTGCAGTGGACGCAGTTCTGCGCGTTGATCACGAAGCGCGGATTGGTCTTGGCCTCCGCATTCTCGTAGACCACCTCGTATACGCCCGCCGGGCAGTAGAGCCGCGCCGGCTCGCCATAGAGCGGCAGGTTTTGCGCGATCGGGACCGACGGATCGGTCAGCTTCAGATGAGCCGGCTGGTCCTCCTCGTGGTTCGTCGAGGAGAGGAAGACCGAGGACAGCTTGTCGAAGGTCAGCTTGCCGTCCGGCTTCGGGTAGACCAGCGTCCTGACCTCGTCGATCTTCTTCAGCGTCGCGAAATCGGGCTTGCCGTGCTTCAGCGTGCCGAAGGGCGACCAGCCGAAAAGCTGGTTCAGCCACATGTCGATTCCGCCGAGCCCGATGCCGAGGAAGGTGCCGAACTTGGACCAGAGCGGCTTGACGTTGCGGACGCGCTTCAGGTCCTGGCCGATGGCGCTGTCGCGCCAGCTATTTTCGATCTCCACCACCTCGTCATGCTGACGACCCGCCTGCAGCGCCGGCACCAGCTTCTCGGCCGCGAGCATGCCCGACAGGATGGCGTTGTGGCTGCCCTTGATTCGGGGAACGTTGACGAAGCCGGCGGAACAGCCGATCAGCGCGCCGCCCGGGAAGGTCAGCTTCGGCACGGACTGCCAGCCGCCCTCGGTAATGGCGCGCGAACCGTAGCCGATGCGCTTGGCGCCCTCGAATGTGTCGCGGATCAGCGGATGGGTCTTGAAGCGCTGGAACTCGTCGAAGGGCGAGAGCGTCGGGTTCTGGTAGTTCAGATGCACGACGAAGCCGACCGAGACCAGGTTGTCGTCGAAATGATAGAGGAAGGAGCCGCCGCCGGTCTCGTTATCGAGCGGCCAGCCGAAGGAGTGCTGGACGCGGCCTTTGTGGAATTTCTCCGGCTTGACCTGCCAGAGCTCCTTCAGGCCGATGCCGTATTTCTGGGGCTCGCGGCCCTCGTCCAGAGCAAACCGCTTGATCGCGATCTTGGAGAGCGAGCCGCGCGCGCCCTCGCCCAGCAACGTATAGCGTCCACGCAGTTCCATGCCGCGGGTGAAGCGCTCGGAGACCGTGCCGTCCTTGGCGATGCCCATGTCGCCGGTGGCGACGCCGGCGACCGAGCTGTCCTCGTTGAAGAGCAGCTCGGCTGCGGCGAAGCCCGGGTAGATCTCGACGCCGAGCGCCTCTGCCCGCGCGCCCAGGAACTTGGCGACAAGCCCGAGCGAGCCGACGAAATTGCCGTGGTTGTTCATCAGCGACGGCATGCCGAAATTCGGCAGGCGGATGCCGTTCGGCTGGGTCAGGAAATAGAAGATGTCTTCCTTGACCTCGGTGGTCAGGGGACGATCAGGATCGTCGCGCCAGTCCGGCACGAGACGGTCGAGGCCGATCGGATCGATCACGGCGCCCGACAGGATATGGGCGCCGACCTCGGCGCCTTTCTCGACGACGACGACGGTCAGGTTCTCGTCGAGCTGCTTCAGCCGAATCGCAGCAGCCAGGCCCGCGGGGCCGGCGCCGACGATGACGACGTCATAATCCATGCTCTCGCGCGGTTCGCTCTGCGCTTCCTTGAGATCCATCCTGCCCTCCACCTCCGCCTCAGCCACCGCACCGCACCGCACCGCACGATAGTTTACATATGAACTATTTCGCCGGGTCGTTCAATGCCGGCCTTCGTCCAGTCTGGAACCCCTCTATCCAAGCGTGCGTTCCATTTTGCAACTGCGTCGGCTCGCGAAGCGGGCGTTCAGGGTATAGGATGCGCGCATGAGCCTGTCCGATGCAGTCGGCCCCGACGCGCCCGATCCTTATGAGTTGCTGAGCTGGTACGCCGAGATGGGCGTGACGGAGGCGCTCGACGAGACGCCGCGCAATCATTTCGCCGATCCGGCGCCTGTCGGCGAGCGCGGCGACGGACCGCCGCGCATGCGCCCGTTGCCCGGCCGCCCAGCCGCGCCGACACGGCCGATTGCGGCGGCGGCGACGGCTCCCGACGACGCGGCGGTCAGCGCCAAGGCGCTGGCGCGCGAGGCGCGCACGCTCGACGAATTGAAGACCGCGCTGGCCGGCTTCGAAGGCTGCGCGCTGAAGGCCACCGCCAAAAACCTGGTCTTCGCCGACGGCAACCCCGAAGGCCGGGTCATGATGGTGGGCGAGGCGCCCGGTGCCGACGAGGACCGGATGGGCCTGCCCTTCGTCGGGCGTTCCGGCCAATTGCTCGACCGCATGCTGGCTGCGATCGGCCTCAGTCGGAAGGACGACGTCTATATCGCCAACATGCTGCCCTGGCGACCGCCGGGCAATCGCACGCCGACGCCGCAGGAGGTCGCGATCTGCCTGCCGTTCATCCAGCGCCAGATCGAGCTTGCCGATCCCGATATCCTGGTCTGCGTCGGCGGGCCTTCGGCGCAAGGTCTGCTCGGCTTCAACGGTATCCTGCGCTCGCGCGGGAAATGGGTGGAATACGACACCGGGGGCCGGCGCATCCGGGCCATCGCGACCCTGCACCCAGCCTATCTGTTGCGGCAGCCGATGCAGAAGCGGCTCGCCTGGCGGGATTTGCGGGCGCTGAAGGCGGCGCTCGACGGCAAAGTCTGACCCGGGAACCGCCGCAGTCACCCCGCGTTCAGGACCAGCCTGTAAAGACGACTTGAGTTCCCCGCATCTCCCGGCGAGATTGCGGGGGAGCTTCGCCGGGGATGCCTTCATGCAATGGGAAGATTACCGCCAGTCCGATAATCTCGAGGACCGACGCGGTGGCGGTGGCGGTGGCGGTGGCGGCGGCTTCGCCGGCCTGCCCGGCGGGCGCGGCGGCGTCGGCATCGGCACGATGGTCGTGCTGGGCCTGCTCGGCTGGGCGCTCGGCATCGACCCGCGCCTGCTCATCGGCGGCGCCGAACTGATCGGCGGCATCGGGGGGCGCGAGCAGACCCAGGAAACGCGCCGCTCGTCGGGCCCGCCGCAGGACCAGATGGGCCGCTTCGTCTCCGCCGTTCTGGCGCAGAACGAGGACATCTGGTCGAAGCTTCTGCCGCAGCAGGCCAATACCCGCTACCAGCCGCCCCGGCTCGTGCTGTTCTCCGGCGTCGACCGCTCGGGCTGCGGCACCGCGCAATCGGCGATGGGGCCGTTCTATTGTCCGGTCGACAAGAAGGTCTATCTCGACACCTCCTTCTTTCAGGAGATGCAGCGCAAGCTCGGCGGCGGCGGCGACTTTGCCTATGCCTATGTGATCGGCCACGAGGTCGGCCATCACATCCAGAACCTGATCGGCATCCTGCCCAAGGCCAACCAGCTGCGCGAACGCTCCTCCGAGCGTGAGGCGAACGCGATCTCGGTGCGGATCGAATTGCAGGCAGACTGCTTCGCCGGGGTCTGGGCTCACAACGTCCAGGCGATGGGCCGGATCGACCAGGGCGATATCGACCAGGCGATGCG
Organism: Hyphomicrobiales bacterium; assembly: GCA_004144595.1. Classification (GTDB taxonomy): domain Bacteria; phylum Pseudomonadota; class Alphaproteobacteria; order Rhizobiales; family Beijerinckiaceae; genus Allobosea. The sequence goes on along the minus strand of SEEM01000002.1, from coordinate 27,136 downwards.
CACGGCAGCCGCCATCGGCGACGACAAGCTGCAAAAGGCGGCGCAAGGCACGGTTGTGCCGGATTCCTTCACCCATGGCTCGTCGGCGCAGCGCATGAAATGGTTCACCACCGGGTTCCAGTCCGGCTCGATGCAGAGCTGCGACACGTTTCGGAATCAGGTGTAACGGGGCGATCGGCGCGCATCAGGGCGTCGCCATCGGTTGCGCGGCGTGAACCATCGCCATCGACGATGGTCCCGGCAAGGCCCCAAAACAGAGCGGGCCCGATCATTTGGTGCGGAGGGCTTTCATCCAGCCCTCCGCTTCGTTTTCATGGAGCCGTCAGCTCCAGAATCCTTCCTGGTGAACGCGAGGCGAGAACGTATCTTCGCCCTCCTGCTGTTCCTCGCGTTTGTCCTCGTCGCGCTCCGCTTCGAGCGCAGAACAGGAATCGTGCCGTTCCAGCATGGATCTCTCCTTTCGATGTCTGAGGGAGGTGCTTCAGGCAACCGTGTACATATGAACTTATGCTGCAACGCACAAGTTCCCGATTGAAAAGGGTCCAGCCATGCGTAGCCGGCATAGCGAATTCGGGGATCGCGGCCCCGCGTAGCAGCCTAGCCCGCTCGTTCCCGCAAGACCGGCAGACGCACCGGAGCCCGGTCGAGACGGCCGGTCAGCGCCATCGCCCTGGGCATGACCAGCCCTGCCGCGAGCTCGCGACCTCCGATCGCGAAAGCGAATCGTTCTCGCAGAGAGGCCGCGGCCCCACGCAACGGAATCAAGGCCGCGGTGCCGGCAGCGACGAGCAAATGGCGCTCCACCGCCTGCACCCAATGGCCCTGTGGCACATCGCCGGCGTCGAACAGGACGAGCCGATCGCCTCGGGCCTTAGCGGCCGCGTCCTGCCAGGCCCGCTCATGGGTCGCCCGCAGATAACGCGCGCCGGTCGCATCCGCTGCGCGCTCCGTTTCCGCCGCGCCAAGCGTGTCGACGAGCACCGCATGGCCCAGAAAACCTTCAGCGACGGCCGGGATCAGCACGGCAAGCGTCGCCGCGAGCGCCTGCTGGGAACCATTGCTGCGGATCACGGCTGTGAGCATAGGCAAAATCCTATGCCGCGTTGCAACATGCCACAATCCCGCCGCTTGCCTTTTGTTCTCTGTATGTTCACTCTATATGAGACCAGACGGCGCCGATTCCCGGCGCGGGACCCGGTACGAAAGCCATGCCCCAGGCCAGACCTACCTCAAGGCCCTTCCCGGCGGCGCAGCGCCTGCGACGCGCCGACAGGGAGCCGAGCCTCTCGGCGCCGGTCGTCGCCCCAGCCGACCCGATGGCCTATGCCGGTCACCGTATCGACCCCGACAGGCGGCGCGGGCGCGGCGCCACGATCAACCCGGGGGGGCGCTACGAGGCCGAGCAGCGCGTCACCGAGGATGATGGCTGGGGCTCGCTGGAGGAACTGCCGCCGTTCTCGACCGAGATCGCCTACGAGAAGGCGCGCACCATCATCACGCGCAACGACTCGCCCGACATCTCATTCGATCGCTCGATCAACCCCTATCGCGGCTGCGAGCATGGCTGTGTCTACTGCTTCGCCCGGCCGAGCCATGCCTATCTCGGCCTGTCGCCGGGGCTCGATTTCGAGAGCAAGCTGACGGCCAAACCCGATGCGGCGGCGCTTCTGGAAAAGGAGCTCTCCTCGCCCTCCTACCAGCCGCGTACGATTGCGATCGGTACCAACACCGACGCCTACCAGCCGATCGAGAAGAAGCTCCGGATCATGCGCCAGATCCTGGAGGTGCTGGCGAAATTCAACCATCCGGTCGGCATCGTCACGAAATCGGCGCTGGTGCAGCGCGACATCGATATCCTCGCCCCGATGGCGGAGAAGGGGCTGGTCAAGGTCGCGCTTTCGGTGACGACGCTCGACCCCAAGACCGCGCGCGGCATGGAGCCGCGCGCCGCCTCCCCGGCGAAGCGGCTGGAGACGATCCGCAAATTGTCCGAGGCGGGCATACCGGTCACGGTGCTGGTCGCGCCGATCATCCCGGCGATCAACGAGCACGAGATCGAGCGCATTCTCGACGCGGCGAAGGCCGCGGGCGCGGAGGCTGCCGGCTATGTCCTGCTCAGGCTGCCGCTTGAAGTGCGCGATATCGTGCAGGAATGGCTGCTGACGCATCATCCCGACAAGCTCCGGCATGTGATGTCGCTGATCCGCTCGACGCGCGGCGGCAAGGACTACGATTCGCAATGGGGACAGCGCATGGTGGGCTCCGGCCCCTATGCCTGGATGATCGGCAGGCGCTTCGAGATGGCGGCCGAGCGCATCGGCTTCAACACGACGCGGCGGCGCCTGCGGACGGATCTCTTCGTCAAGCCCGAGAAAGAGAAGGCGCAGTTGAGTTTGTTTTGAGGAAGGACTGCCAGGCAGCACGGCGAGATGGCTGAGAACCGCGGGAACCCCTCTCCTGAAAGAAGAGGGGTAGGGGTGAGGTGTCGGCCCCTTGGACCAGTTACGGGCCCCTCCCCGCAGCAGCGGTCGGGCACAGCCACAGCGTCCAACGGCCTACCCCTCACCCTGCCCTCTCCCTCCGGGAGAGGGTTCCCCGCGGTTCGCGCATCTATTGAGTCGGGTAAGAGCATGGCAGTGGAGCGCGCTCCCGCCGCTCTGGTCCAACGCCCCGGCCTGCTGCATAACCCCGTCATGCCCGCCGATTTCAACCGCGAGACATTCGCCATCTCCAATGGTCGCTGGCCGCTGGCCGGCATCGACGAGGTCGGGCGCGGGCCACTGGCCGGTCCGGTGGTGGCCGCGGCCGTGATTCTCGATCCCGAGCGGGTGCCTCATGGTCTCGACGATTCGAAGAAGATGCCGGCTGCGATCCGCGAGGAACTCTTCGGCGAGATCATGGAGCGGGCGCTGGCCGTTTCGGTCGCCAGCGTGACGGCCGTGGAAATCGACGCGATCAACATCAGGCAGGCCACGCTGCTGGCGATGCGCCGGGCGGTGGCTGCGCTCCCGCTGGCGCCGCTGCACGTGCTGGTCGACGGCAACGACCCGCCGCAATTCGCCTGCTCCTGCGAGGCGATCATCCAGGGCGACGGGCAGATCGCCTCGATCGCGGCCGCATCCATCATCGCCAAGGTGACGCGCGATCGGATGATGGCGCGGCTGTGCAAGCGCTATCCCGCCTATGGCTTCTCCGGCCATGTCGGCTACGCGACGCCGCAGCACCGCCAGGCGATCGCCGCGCACGGCCCCTGCGCCGAACACCGCTACTCCTTCTCCCCGGTGAAGGGCGTCTGGTTCCGGTAGAGACGCGTCTGTTCGCGCGTCGCTCGCCGGCGCGCAGGAAGCCCTCGGTCCCGCCTCGATGACCCCGACGGCATTTTCCCCCGTCATGCTCGCCCTCGTGGCAGGCATCCCCGTCTCGAACACCGCGCTTGCCGAAGGAAGACGGATGATCCGACAAGCGCGCGCATGACGGGAGACGGCTCCCGGTCCCGATCGAACGTCCGTCAACTGCCCCAGCGGCAGGTTCAGACGTTAACCGGCGTTTACGAATTTCCTTGGATTGCCAATGACCTAGGCAAAAATTGCAGCCCCAGAATGGGACGCATTTTTTTCAAAGCGGAAACCCGACCTTTACCCTGTCTGGCCAATATCCGGCTCGTTGAAGTTGCGTAACGGTCTTGGCGTCATGGGTATTTTGCGTACCGGGACCGCCAGTGCTCCCGTCCGGATTCAGGTTTCGCGTACCGGACGGCCTGCACTGGGGGCTCGGATGAAGGCCAAGGGCCTTCCCGAACATATCGGCATTCCTCAGGAGCTGCCGCTCGATCAGATTGTCGTCGGCGACTGCGTCGCGGCGATGAACGCGCTGCCGCCGGCAAGCGTCGACCTGATCTTCGCGGATCCACCGTATAATCTCCAGCTCGGCGGCGACCTGCGCCGGCCCGACGACAGCCTCGTCGATGCCGTCGACGACGACTGGGACAAGTTCGCTTCCTTCGCCGACTATGACCGCTTCACCCGCGACTGGCTTTCGGCCGCGCGGCGGGTGCTGAAGCCGGACGGGGCGCTGTGGGTGATCGGCAGCTATCACAACATCTTCCGCGTCGGCGCGACGCTGCAGGATCTGGGCTTCTGGATGCTGAACGACATCGTCTGGCGCAAGGCCAATCCGATGCCGAACTTCCGCGGCCGGCGCTTCACCAATGCGCATGAGACGCTGATCTGGGCGGCGCGCGGAGAGAGCTCGAAATACACCTTCCATTACGAGGCTCTGAAGGGCGGCAATGACGACCTGCAGATGCGCTCGGACTGGTATCTGCCGCTCTGCACCGGCGACGAGCGCCTGAAGGACGACAACGGCGCCAAGGTGCATCCGACCCAGAAGCCGGAAGCCCTGCTCGCTCGCGTGCTGCTCTCGGCCTCGAATCCCGGCGACGTCATCCTCGACCCGTTCTTCGGCACGGGCACGACCGGCGCCGTCGCCAAGGCGCTGGGCCGCCGCTTCATCGGGCTCGAACGCGATCCCGTCTATGCAAAGGCGGCGCGCGAGCGGATCGATGCCGTGATCCCGCTGGCACCAGAGGCCTTTTCGACCGCGCCGTCCAAGCGCAGCGAGCCGCGCGTGCCGTTCCTCAGCCTGGTCGAGGCCGGGCTGGTGAAAGCCGGCGAAACCGTTCATGACGAGAAGCGCCGCTACAAGGCCACGGTGCGGGCCGATGGTACGCTGATCCTCGGCCCCGCAGTCGGCTCGATCCACAAGGTGGGCGCATTGGCTCAGGGCCTGCCGGCCTGCAATGGCTGGACCTTCTGGCATGTCGAGCGCGCAGGCGGGCTCACTGTCCTGGATACGCTGCGCGGCGAAATCAGGGCGCAGATGGCGGCCGCCTGAAACGCCGGCCTCACGCGCGCCCTGCCCTTCCGTCATATGTTTAGATGATGCGCCTCTGCCACCGGCGCGCGCATGCTGAAAACATGACAGCGAGGGTGGCAGCATGGCGACGATCCTCAAGACCGGCTCCCGCGGGCCCGAGGTCAAGACGCTTCAGGAAGCCCTGAACGCCAAGCTCAAGCCGATGCCGAAGCTGGTGCCGGACGGCCAGTTCGGCACCTTCACGCACAATGCGGTCGCGGCTTTCCAACGCAAGAACTGGCTGGTCGAGGATGGCCAGGCGGGACCTGCGACCCAAGCCTGCCTCTACGATACCGAGGCCTTCGCGCCGATCCTGCACAAGGTGCCCTTCATCGCTCAGCCGACCAGCACGACCTGTTGGGCGACCTCGACGGCGATGATGAAGAAATCGACCGTTCCGATCATCATCGCCAAGACGCCGCCGGATATGATCGCCTCCGATGGAGGTCTGCTGAACTCCTCCGAAAGCGACCAGGCGATCGTCACCGGCCAGCGCTATGGCCGCATTCACGGGCTGCGCTGCAACGCGCCGCAATCCTGGTCGGTCGAGCAGCTCAGGCAGGCGGTGGCGCGCGGGCCGCTGATGTTCGACATGCTGTGGCGCGTCGACGAATACACCGCTGGCCGCGGCAGCCCCGGCCATATGATCGTCATCGTCGGCATGCGCGGCGACGGTAATGCGGACGGCACCGGCACGACGCTGCGCATCCACGACCCCTGGCCGCCGAACCGCGGCAAGATCTATTCGAAGGGCTATTTCAAATGGTCCGTCGAACTGCCGACGATGACCTATCGCGTCTTCGAGCTATAGAGTCCGGCGCGCTCGACCACCTTCAGCATCAGGCTCGGCAGCGGTTCCGCGGACAGGTTAGCCAGCGGCGTGAAGCGCATGCCGGCCGGTGCCTTTGTGGGCTCCGGCACTCTGGCGGTGAACACCGTCAGTTCCAGCGGAAAATGCGTGAAGACGTGGCGCACCGGCTCGGCAAGCTGGGTCCAGCTCAGCGGCAATGGCGCGTCCTGCGCGGCACCGTCGATTTCGTAATCGGCGCGCCATTCGCTGGTCGGCACCTCGGCCATGCCGCCAAGCAGGCCTTTGGCCGGCCGGGTGCGCAACAGGATCGCGCCATCCTGCCGGGTCAGCACGAAGGCAGCCCCGTAACGCATCGCGCCGGCCTTCTTCGGCGCCTTGCGTGGAAAGCTCTCCTGGGTACCAGCGATCCGGGCCCGGCAAGGCTCGCGCCAGGGGCAGAGGCCGCAGGCGGGATTGCGCGGCGTGCAGATGGTGGCGCCCAGATCCATCAGGGCTTGCGCAAAATCGCCCGACCGGTCCTGCGGCAGCAGCGCCAGCACGCGCTCGCGAATCAGAGGGCGGGCGCCGGGCAATGCGTCGTCGATCGCGAAGAGCCGGCTCATGACGCGCTCGACATTGCCGTCGACCGCAGCAGCCGGCCGGTCGAAGGCGATCGCCGCGACGGCACCGGCGGTATAGGCGCCGATGCCCGGCAGGGCGCGCAGGCCATCTTCCGTATCGGGGAAGCGGCCGCGATGGTTCTCCATCACGGCCTTGGCGCAGGCGTGGAGATTGCGGGCGCGGGAATAGTAGCCGAGCCCGGCCCAGGCCTGCATGACCTCCTCCGAGGGAGCTTCGGCAAGGGCCCTGACGGTCGGAAAGCGGGCCATGAAGCGCTCGTAATAGGGCTTCACCGCCGTGACGGTGGTCTGCTGCAGCATGATCTCGGAGGCCCAGACCCGATAGGGATCGGGCTGCTCGCCCGCCTTCGCGCGCCAGGGCAGCGCGCGGCGATGGCGGTCGTACCAGGCGAGAAGGTCGGCGGCGCGGGCCTCTGGGGTCATGCAGCGGATGTAGCGCAGCTATGGATGACCGCAAGCGACTTGATGGCGGCTTGCAGGTCGTCGGCCGCACGCCCACAATGCGGCCATGGCCGCCAAACCCCTCGCAGAGCTGATCGACGACTGCATCGCGCCCGCGCTCGCCGCGCAGGGCTTTGCGGGCCGCGCGATCGTCTCGCTCTGGCCGGAAATCGTCGGCGAGCGGCTGGCAACGCGCTCGCGGCCGCTCAAGATCGACTGGCCGCGCCGCCGGCCAGCGCCAGGCGAGGCCTCCGAACCGGCGACGATGGTGGTGCGGGTCGAAAGCGCTTTCGCCCTCGAGATGCAGCAACTCGGGCCGCTGCTGGTCGAGCGCGTCAACACCCATCTCGGTTGGCGCGCCGTCGGCAAGCTCGTGCTCAAGCAGGGGCCCGTTGCGGCGCCGGTCACGACCAGGCCGATACCGAAGCTCGACGGGGAAACGGTCGCGCGCGTCGACGCCCAGGTCTCGGGCGTCGCCGACGAAGGCCTGCGCGAGGCTTTGGCCAAGCTTGGACGCGCCGTGGCGCTGCGCGCGAGGGCGCAAGGCGATGACACGGCTTCGTGAGCGGCGGCCTGCGCGGCAGGATGCGCTCTTGCCACAATCGCGCTGGCCACTATAGCTCCAACCGACTTTGACCCTCCGAGGATCTTCACGATGACGAACAGGCGACAGCTCCTGACCGGCGCAGCCGGCATCGCCGCTGCCGCGCTCGCGGGCGGCACCGCCGCGCGGGCCCAGACCAAGCTGCCCGATGCCGGCCCGCTGGGCGATGTCTGGCTCGGCCCGACCGATGCCAAGGTGACCATCGTCGAATATGCCTCGCTGACCTGCTCGCACTGCGCGAGCTTCCATGCCGCGACCTGGCCTGAGCTGAAGACGAAGTATATCGACACGGGCAAGGTGCGCTTTACCCTGCGCGAATTCCCGCTCGACCCGCTGGCGACGGCCGGCTTCATGCTCGCCCGCTGCAACGGCAACGACAAATATATCGCGATGACCGACCTGCTGTTCGCGCAGCAGCGCAACTGGGCCTTCACCGACAAGCCGGTCGATGCTCTCTCGTCGCTGGTGAAGCAGGCCGGTTTCACACAGGAATCCTTCGAAGCCTGCTTGAAGCGCCAGGATATCTATGACGCCGTCACGGTGGTGAAGGATGGCGGGGCCAAGGCTGGCGTGGATTCGACGCCGACCTTTTTTATCAACGGGCAGAAGCGTTCCGGTGCGCTCACAATGGCCGAATTCGACAAGATCCTGGAACCGCTCCTCGGCAACTGAGCGGGCGAGATCTCCTTACTCCAAGATTCCCGTCATTCCGGGCGCAGCGAAGCGGAGACCCGGAATCCATCATAAGGCAGCGCGCTCTACGATGGATTCCGGATCGGCGCGGCTTCGCCGCTTGTCCGGAATGACGGACGCAGATGTTGCAAGGGCGCGGCCATGCATCTGACGCGCCTGAAGCTCGCCGGCTTCAAGACCTTCGTCGAGCCGACGGAATTTCCGATCGAGCCGGGACTGACCGGCGTCGTCGGCCCCAATGGCTGCGGCAAGTCCAATCTCGTCGAAGCGCTGCGCTGGGTGATGGGCGAAAGCTCGTTCAAGAACATGCGCGGCTCGGGGATGGACGACGTCATCTTCGGCGGCTCCAACGAACGCCCGGCTCGCAACATGGCCGAGGTTTCGCTCACGCTCGACAATAGCGACCGCAAGGCGCCGGCCGCCTTCAACGAAGCCGATGTGCTGGAGGTCACGCGCCGGATCGAGCGCGAGGAAGGCTCGACCTACCGCATCAACGGCAAGGAGGTGCGGGCCAAGGACGTGCAGCTCCTCTTCGCCGATGCCGCGACCGGCGCGCGCTCGCCGGCCCTCGTCCGGCAGGGGCAGATCAGCGAGATCATCTCGGCCAAGCCGCAATCGCGCCGCCGCATCCTCGAAGACGCCGCCGGCATCGCCGGCCTGCACAGCCGCCGGCACGAGGCGGAACTGCGTCTGCGCGGCGCCGAAGACAACCTGACCCGGCTGGAAGACGTTCTCGGCGAGATCGACGGACAGATCGACGCCCTGCAGCGGCAGGCGCGGCAGGCCGGGCGCTACCGCAGCCTCGCTTCCGATATCCGCCGGGCCGAGGCGATACTCGCCGTCATCGCCCTGCACGATGCCCGCGCCCAGGAGGCGCAGGCGGCGCATGTTCTCGAAGAAGCCGTACGCGGCGTCGCCAACCAGACCGGCCTCCAGGCCGAAGCTGCCAAAAGACAGGCCATCGCCGCTTATGAACTGCCGGCGCTGCGCGAGGGTGAGGCGACCGCCGCCGCCGCTCTCGTCCGCTTGAAGCGCGGGCTGGACGAGCTGGAAGCCGAGAATCGCCGGGCCCGCCAACGCACCGAAGAACTCGGCAGGCGCCTCGCCGAGTTGCAGGCCGATCTATCCCGGCAGGAGAGTATCGGCCGCGATGCCTCCGAGAGCCTGGCCCGGCTGGCGCAAGAGGACGCGGCACTCGCGCAGGAAGGCGATGGCGCCGAGTCAGGCGCGAAAGCCGCAACGGCGGCGCAGCGTGCAGCGGAAGCCGCCCTCGCCGCGGCAGAGGGCGAGCAAGCCACCGCGCAGGCCGCCCTGTCCGACCTCGCCGCGCGGCGGGCCGCGCTGGAACGCTCGCTGCGCGAGGCGCGGGAGCGGCGGGATCGCGCCGCGACGGAGCGCGACAAGTTGCGGCGTGAACTCGAAGTCCTCGACGCATCCGATGCGAAGACGCTGCTCGACAAGCTTCGCGAAGCGCTGATTGCAGCCGAGACGACACTGAAGAGCGTCGACGGGGATGTCGTCGCGGCACGCGCGGCCGTCGCCTCGGCGCGCGAGCGCGAAGCGGCGCAGCGGGGGCCGCTCGCCGAGGCCGATCGTCGGGCGCAGCGCCTCGACACCGAAATCGGCACGCTGCGCAAGCTGCTGGCACCGGCCGCAGGCGATCGCTGGCCGGCGGTTCTCGAAGCCGTCAGCGTCGCCAAGGGCTACGAGGTCGCACTCGGCGCCGCGCTGGGCGACGATCTCGACGCCTCGACCGAGGCCACCGCTCCTGCCCACTGGGACGACACCGGCGAAGGCGGCGGCGACCCTGCCCTGCCCGAGGGGGCCGGGGCACTGCTCGCCCATGTCAAGGCGCCGGCCGCCCTGCGGCGGCGTCTGGCTCAAATCGGCGTGGTCACGCGCGACCAAGGCGAGACCCTGCGGCGGGCTTTGAAGCAGGGGCAGATCCTGGTGTCGCAGGCGGGCGATCTCTGGCGCTGGGACGGCTTCACCAGCGCGGCCGATGCTCCCTCCCCCGCGGCGCGGCGGCTATCGGAAAAGAACCGCCTCGCCGATCTCGAACGCGAGGCGCAGGCGGCTCGGGAGGCGGCAGAGGCTGCGCGCCGGGCGCTGGAAGCCGTCAGCGGCGAAGCCCGGCAGGCAGCGCAGGCCGAAACCACGGCGATCGAAGCCGCGCGACAGGCGCGTCGCGGCGTCGACCAGGCCCGCGAGCAACTGACTGCGGCCGAGCGCAAGGCGGCGCAGACGCTGGTCAAGCGCTCAACCCTGGCAGAGGCGATCAAGCGTCTCGGCCAGTCGGTATCGGAGGCCGCGCAACAGGTCGCGGCTCAGGAAGCCGGTCTTTCCGCCCTGCCCGCCTCCGCCGAGCTGGAGAATACGCTGCTCAAAGTCCGCGTGACGCTGAGCGAGGCCCGCGCCGCTGCCTCCGACGCGCGGGCGCGGGTCCAGACCCTGGCGCGGGAAGCCGATCTGCGCGTCCACCGCCGCGAGGCCATCGCCGCCGATATGCAGGCTTGGAAACAGCGCGCGGCCGCCAGCCTCCAGAGCGCCGAGGAAACGCGGCGCCGGATCGAGGCCGCCAGCACTGAACGAAAGGCGCTTCTCGAGGCGCCCGATACCTTCCTGACCGAGCGGCGGCGCCTCGTCGCCGAGATCGAGCAGGCCGAGGCTGCGCGCCGGGAAGCCGCCGACAGGCTGGCTGCCGGCGAGACCGCCCTCGTGGAAGCCGACCGGCAGGCGCGCACCGCGCTGGAAGGACTGTCCGGCGCCCGCGAGCGTCGCGCCTCGGCCGAAGCACGGCTCGAAGCCGCCCGCCAGCGCGCCGCCGACATCATCCGGCAGATCGAGGATGGGCTCGATACTGGGCTCGACGGCCTGCAGGCGATCGCCGGCATCAAGCCGGACGACGCATTGCCCGAGCCCGAGGCGGTCGAAAGACGCCTCGCGAATCTCAAGGGAGAGCGCGAGCGGCTCGGTGCCGTCAACCTGCGCGCCGAGGATGAACTGACCGAAGTGAAGGCCAAGCGCGAAGGGCTTTCGGGAGAGCGCGACGACCTGACCGAGGCGATCCGCCGCTTGCGGCAGGCGATCGGCGCCCTCAACCGCGAAGGCCGCGAGCGCCTGATCGCCGCCTTCGACGTCGTCAACGGTCATTTCCAGCGGCTCTTCGGCGTGCTGTTCGGCGGCGGCGAGGCGGAACTGAAGCTGGTGGATTCGGAAGACCCGCTCGATGCAGGCCTGGAAATCTTCGCCCGGCCGCCCGGCAAGAAGCCGCAGGTGATGACGCTGCTCTCCGGTGGCGAGCAGGCGCTGACCGCGACCGCGCTGATCTTCGCGGTGTTCCTGACCAATCCCTCGCCGATCTGCGTGCTCGACGAGGTCGACGCGCCGCTCGACGACGCCAATGTCGAGCGCTATTGCGACCTGCTCGTCGACATGGCCCACAATACCGCAACCCGCTTCATCCTGATCACGCACAACCCGATCACCATGGCGCGGATGGAGCGCCTGTTCGGCGTGACAATGGCCGAGCGCGGGATCAGCCAGATGGTCTCGGTCGACCTGGCGACGGCCGAGCGCATCCGCGAGGCGGGCTGATCGGCGGCCCGGTACCCGTCATTGCGAGCGCAGCGAAGCAATCCAGGGGACCGGGTTGAACGTCTGAGCCAGTCCCCCTGGATTGCTTCGTCGCTTTGCTCCTCTCAATGACGGGACGGGCGTGGGAGCCGATCATCCCCAAAAACGCTGCTGAGAACGGTCGCGCCCCGCTGAAAAAATGCCACATTCGGTCCCGCAATGCGGCAAGATTGTCGCACTTCGCCAGAAGTTATATATATTCCAATGCGTTAGCTATTATCCACCTGCCTTGACAGGGCCGGGGGCTGCCAATAAAGGAGGCCGTGCTGACGACGGCTCGATGCGCGGGTTTGGTCGTGGTTATAGTGGTTTTTCGCGGGATCGCGGCGTAAACGCGATCAAGACGGAGACCCAAGACCATGTCCGAACCCGACCCAAACGCCTCAGACTCGGAGTTGCGCGCAAGACTGGGCTCCCTGAAATCCGCGATCAAGCGGGCGGAAGAGAGCGAAAAGCCGGGCGCGAGCCCGGTTGGAGAGGACAAGGCGCTTGCGGGCGCGATGTCCTCAGGCTTTCGCGCCGCGACGGATCTCGCAGGCGGCATCATCGCAGGCGCCCTGATCGGGTACCTCGGCGACCGATGGCTTGGAACGTCCCCGTTCCTGCTGATCGCCTTCCTGGTGATCGGAGCCATCGCGGGCTTCAGATCCGTCTATCGGCTCGGTTCGCGTCCGACCTCCGGGTCGAAGGGCGATCCGAAGGCGAATTGATCGAAAGGCGGCCCTTCCGGCCGCGCGACGAGGAACGAGACCATGGCGGCCGGCGGCGGAATCGATCCGATCCACCAATTCCACATCACGAATCTCGTTGAGCTGAAGCCGCTCGGCATCAACCTGTCGTTCACCAACACCTCGCTGTGGATGGTGATCGTGCTCGCCGTCGTCTCGGCGCTGATGATCTACGGCTCGAGCCAGCGCGCGGTCGTTCCCGGCCGCCTGCAGTCGCTCGCCGAGATGACCTACGAATTCGTTGCCTCCACGCTGACCGGCGTGATGGGCAAGGAAGGCATGAAGTTCTTCCCGTTCGTGTTCTCGCTGTTCATGTTCGTGCTGGCGAGCAACATGCTCGGCATGATCCCCGGCTCGTTCACCGTCACCAGCCAGATCATCGTCACCGCCGCCTTCGCCGTTCTCATCATGGGCGTCGTCGTGATCTACGGCGTCATGAAGCATGGCAGCCATTTCCTCGGCCTGTTCGTGCCGTCGGGCGTGCCCGGCTGGCTGCTGCCCTTCATCGTGCTGATCGAGGTCGTTTCCTTCCTGTCACGCCCGGTTTCGCTCTCGCTTCGTCTGTTCGGCAACATGCTGGCCGGCCACATCGCCCTCAAGGTATTCGGCGGCTTCGTCGTCGCGCTCATCGCCGCCGGCGGCGCCGCGACCATCATTGCCCCGCTGCCGCTGCTGCTGGCAGTCGCGCTGACTGCGATGGAGTTCCTCGTCGCCTTCCTGCAGGCTTACGTCTTCGCGATCCTGACCTGCGTCTATCTCAACGACGCGCTGCACCCCGGCCACTGAGGCTAAGGGCAGCGCTCGCGAGAGTTCATCCCACCCTGTCATAACGTTCCACACTGGAGATAAGACCATGGATCCTGTTGCAGCCAAGTTCATCGGCGCCGGCCTCGCCTCGCTCGGCATGGGCCTCGCCGCCATCGGCGTCGGCACCATCTTCGGCAACTTCCTCTCGGGCGCCCTGCGCAACCCGTCGGCGGCCGACGGCCAGTTCCCGCGGGCCTTCATCGGCGCGGCGCTCGCCGAAGGTCTCGGCATCTTCGCGTTCGTCGTCGCGCTCGTGCTGCTCTTCGTGGTCTGACGCTTTCGTCGACCGCTTTCGCGTCGCGCGTTCGGGCCATCCGGCCAAACGCGCGGCGGCTACCTATCTGCAAGCGCTGAAAGGCACGTCATGCCGGTTCGATCTTCAGGGTTCGTGCGAAAAGGATGGCCTGTGGCTGTCGGCTCGTTCGCCACTCTGCTGGCGGGTGCGGCGCAGGCTGCCACTCCGGGCCTGAGCGGCGAGAAGGCTTCCTTCCCGCCCTTCGACCCCGCGCACTTCGCCAGCAACCTGTTCTGGCTCGCGATCACCTTCGGTGCCCTGTACTGGCTGATGTCCAAGGTCGCGCTACCGCGCCTCGGCTCCATCCTGGAAGAGCGTGCCGAGACGATCGGCCGCGATCTCGACCAGGCCACGCAGATGCAGGCCAAGGCCGAGGACATGGCGCAGGCCTATGAGACGGCCCTCGCCGAGGCCCGCAAGAACGCCCAGGGCATCGCCCAGACGGCGCGCGAAGCAGGCGCCAAGGCGAGCGACGCCCAGCGTCACGCCACCGAGGCCGAGCTTGCCGCCAAACTGGCGCAGGCCGAGGCAACCATCACCAAGACCAAGACCGATGCGATGGGCAACGTGCGCGGCCTGGGCAGCGATATCGCCATCGCCATCGTCGCAAAGCTGACCGGTCAGGCTCCCAGCGCCAGCGAGGCGTCTGCGGCTGTCGACCAGGCCCTGACGCGCGGCTGAGGAGAGTTCAGATGGATACTTTCTGGGTCGGCGTCGCCCTCGTCATCTTCCTGGCCATCCTGGTCAAGTTCGGCGTGCCGGGCGCGATCGTGAAGGCTCTTGACTCCCGCGGCGAGAAGGTCGCGCAGGAACTGGCGGAAGCCCGTCGCCTGCGTCAGGAGGCCGAGAAGCTGCTCGCCGAATACGATGCCAAGCGCAAGGCCGCGGAGGCCGAGGCCGCCGAGATCGTCTCCTCCGCCAATGACGAGGCCAAGCGCCTCGCGGCGGAAGCCGAGGCCAAGCTCGCCGATTTCGTCGCCCGCCGGACCAAGGCGGCGGAGCAGAAGATCGCCCAGGCCGAGAGCCAGGCCGAGGCCGAGGTACGCGCCGCGGCTGCGGAGGCCGCCACCAAGGCCGCCGAGACCATCCTGCGCGGCCAGATGGCCGGCAAGGCGGGTGAAGCCGCCTTCGCGGCGGGGCTGACCGAGGTCAAGGCCAAGCTCAACTGAGCCTGTAGCCGATATCTGCGAAGTTTGACGCCGCGCCCGCGAGGACGCGGCGTTTTTCGTTGCCGTTGTTCCGCCGAGATTGCCGTGCGGGATGCAGCCATCCGCATCGTCTGCCAAGCATCGGCAATCCGGGGAGTTTCGGTATGATTGCTCGCCTTGCCCGTGCGCTTCTTGCGCTTCTGTCCCTCGCCGTCACGGCCGCACCGGCGACTGCCTTCGAGAGGGTGGCCTTGCCTTCGCGCGAATCGGGCGATCTCGTGGGATGGCTGGCCCAGCCGGCGGGAACCGGCCCCTTCCCGGCCGTCATCGGCCTGCATGGCTGCGCCGGACTCTATGCGCGCTCGGGCGAGATCAACGCCCGCGAGAGCGACTGGTCGCAGCGCCTCACGGCGGCGGGCTATGTCGTGCTCCTCGTCGACAGCTTCGGGCCACGCGGCATCAAATCCCTCTGCAACGAGCGCGAACGCGCGCTGACGCCGGCCGGCCGCGCCCGCGATGCCTTCGCCGCCATCGACTGGCTGGACAGGCAGAGCTTCGTCCAGAAGCAGCGCATCGCGTTGATCGGCTGGTCGAATGGCGGCTCGACGGCGCTGCGTGTCGCGGGCGCGCCCGAAGCCAAGCGCCTGCGCCATGTCGTCACCTTCTATCCGGGCTGCCGCGGCTTCCTGAAGCGCGGCTGGCAGGCGCAGACCGAAACCGCGATTTTCCAGGGGCTGGCTGATGACTGGACGCCGGCTGCGCCTTGCGAGGAACTGGCGCGCAGCGGCGGGGCGCGCTTCGTCGGCTTCCCCGGCGCCTATCACGATTTCGACCATCCGAGCCTGAGGCTGCGCGAGCGCAAGGCGGCCCATTCGCAGCGGCCCGACGGCCTGGTCACGATCGGCAGCGACCCGAAGGCACGCGCAGAGGCGATCGATGCGGTAATGGCGATCCTGAGGAAGCCTTAGGCTGCCCGGATCGTTTTGGAGCTCTCCCGGTCGGCCCCCTTGTCATTCCGAGGCTCGAAGGCTTCAGTTGCTGACGGTCGCCGGCGCGGCCGGCGGATTTCCGGACGCAGTCATCGGTGCCGCGGCAGGCCTTGCGGGCGGCGTCGCGGCCGTGGCCTTCGGCTTGGGCTTGCGCGCCTGGATCGTCGAGGTGACGATGCCCTGCGGCGTGTCGAGCCCATAGATGTCGTCGCGGAACTGGACCTGACCGTCCGCGCCCTGCCAGCCGGTGAGATAGACCCAGGCGACCGGCACCGACTTCTTCAGCGCGATATTCTTGCGCTCGCCCTTGGCGATCTCGTCCTCGATCGACTGGCGGTTCCATTCCGAGCCTTCGAGCAGCCAGGCAGCGAGGTCGCGAACGCCCTCGATGCGGGCGCAGCCGGAGGAGTTGAAGCGCACATCGTTGCGGAACAGCGTCTTCTTTGGCGTGTCGTGCATATAGACGGCCTCGCCGTTCGGCATGTCGATCTTGAGCTGACCGAGCGAGTTGGTTGGGCCCGGCTCCTGGCGCACGTAGAAATAGGGGCTCTTCAGCGTCGCCCAGTTGACGCTGGCCGGGTCGATTTCCTTGTTCTCGGCGCCGAGCAGCTTCATGTTCGACTTGGCGATGAAGCTCGGATCCTTGCGCATATGCGGGATGATGTCGGCCTTCACGATCGACATCGGCACCGTCCAGTAAGGGTTCAGGTTCACCGAGGTGATGTTGGCCTGGATCACCGGCGAGGGCCGGTCCGGCCGGCCGACGATGGCGAGATGGCGCTGGGCGACCGTGCCGTTCTCGACCGCCTCGACGCTGGCCCCGGGGATGTTCACCACGACATAGCGGCTGGCAAAGTTGAAGCCGTTGCCCTTGAGGCGTTCCAGCGTCGCGGTGAGCTGGTTCAGGCGCAGTTCGACCGGCGTGTTCATGGCCTTCAGGGTCAGGCGGCCGACGGTGCCGAGATCGGACAGGCCATGGCGGCGCTGAAAGCGCTTCACCGCCTCGGTCACGTTGGCGTCGTAGACGTCGCCGGGCATGGCCTCGGGCGCGAGATCGCCACTAGCGAGCAGGCGCTGCTTCAGCACCGCGACATCAGGTCCCTGCGAATCCGGCTTCAGCGAAGCCGCGCTCGCCGGCACCTTGGGCCAGCCGCCGCGATTGGCGACGTCCTCATGGGTGATCAGGGCCTCGAGCGTGCGGTCATAGGTGTTCGGGCCGTAGCTGGGCTCGTTGGCGCGCACGAGCGCGGTCGAGGCCAGCAAAGCAGCCGTCGCAACAGCGAGGATGGAGGGACGCGCAGACATGAAAACCCCCGGGCCGCACAGAGCGGCACCGGGGGATCATTCCGCGACATGGTCAAGGAATGTTTAACAAGCTGCGGCGTCCTTCACCATGCTGACGAATGCCGTCAGCATGACAGGGCGCGCCTCATTCCGCGGCCTTGGCCGGGGCCGGCTTTTCCCATTTCAGGACCGGCGAACGGGCGGCACGGGTCTCGTCGAGGCGGCGGATCGGGGCGTGATGCGGCGCGCTGGTAAAGCGCTCCTTGTCGTTGCCCTTGGCCGCGATGGCGAGGTCGCGCAGCGTCGCGATGAAGAGGTCGAGCGAAGCCTTCGATTCCGACTCGGTCGGCTCGATCAGCATGGCGCCGTGGACGACGAGCGGGAAATACACCGTCATCGGGTGGTAGCCCTCGTCGATCATCGCCTTGGCGAAATCGAGCGTCGAGACGCCCGAGCCCTTCAGCCAGTCGTCGTCGAACAGCACTTCGTGCATCGACGGATGGTCCGGGAAGGGCAGCGACATCAGATCGGCCAGCCCGGCGCGGATGTAGTTCGCGTTCAGCACCGCATCCTCGGAAGCCTGGCGCATGCCGTCCGAGCCGTGGCTCAGCATATAGGCGAGCGCGCGGACATACATGCCCATCTGGCCGTGGAAGGCGGTCATGCGGCCGAAGGGCTGGTTGCCCGCTGGGGCTTCATCGCGCGATTCGATCAGATGGGGCTTGTCGTTCTCGACATGGATGAACGGCACCGGCGCGAACGGCGCCAGACGCTCGGAGAGCACGACCGGGCCAGCACCGGGACCGCCGCCGCCATGGGGCGTCGAGAAGGTCTTGTGCAGGTTGATGTGCATGGCGTCGACGCCGAGATCGCCCGGCCGGGCCTTGCCGACGATGGCGTTGAAGTTGGCGCCGTCGCAGTAGAAATAGGCGCCGGCCTCATGCATAGCCGCGGCGATCTCGACGATCTGAGGCTCGAAGATGCCGCAGGTGTTGGGGTTGGTCAGCATGATCGCGGCGACCTCGGGCCCAAGCAGGGCCTTGACGTCCTCGACTGCGACGGTGCCGTCCGGGCGGGCGGGAACCGAGCGCACGGAGAAACCGATCAGCGCCGCGGTCGCCGGGTTGGTGCCATGGGCCGATTCGGGCACGAGCACGACATTGCGGGTCGCGCCCTCGCCCTTGGCCGCGATCGCCGCCTTGATCGCCATCATGCCGCAGGCCTCGCCATGGGCGCCGGCCTTGGGGCTCAGCGCCACGGCCGGCATGCCGGTCAGCGTCATCAGATAGCGGGAAAGCTCCAGCATCAACTCGAGCGCGCCGGGCACGGTCGAGGTCGGCTGCAGCGGATGCACGTCGGAGAAGCCGGGAAGCCGCGCCATCTTCTCGTTGAGGCGGGCATTGTGCTTCATCGTGCAGGAGCCGAGCGGGAAGAGCCCGGTATCGATGCCGTAGTTCTTCTGGCTGAGGCGCACATAGTGGCGCATCGTCTCGGGCTCGGAGAGGCCGGGCAGGCCGATCTGCTCCTTACGGGCATGCTTGCCGAGGCGCGACTTGAACGGCGCCGGCTTGTCGATGTCGACGCCGGTCGACTCATGATGGCCGATCTCGAAGATCAGCGGCTCGATCTGCTGGAGAGCCTTGTTGCCGGTGAAGGTGAGGTGCTCTTCATGCAAGGCCTCGCCGGCCTGGGTGGGACGTCCCTGACGGTTCAACATCACAGCACCTCCACGAGCGCCGCCACGAGGGCTGCCCGATCTTCATCGGTATTCACCTCGGTCGAGGCGATGATCAGCAGGTCGTCGAGCCCGGCTCCGGGCAGGAGCCGCGAGACGGGCACGCCGGCCAGGATGCCCTTGGCGGCCAGCACCTCGGCGACCTCGGCGGCGGGCTTCTTCAGCTTCACCGTGAACTCGTTGAAGAAGCTGTCGTTGAGCACGGAGACGCCCTCCACGCCCGAGAGCAGGTCGGCGAGCTTCACCGCATTGGCATGGTTCACCTCGGCAAGACGGGCGAGGCCAGTCTGGCCCAGCAGCGTCATGTGGATGGTGAAGGCCAGCACGCAGAGGCCGGAATTGGTGCAGATGTTCGAGGTCGCCTTGTCGCGGCGGATATGCTGCTCGCGGGTCGAGAGCGTCAGCACGAAGCCGCGCTGGCCGGTCGAATCGACCGTCTCGCCGCAGAGCCGGCCCGGCATCTGGCGGATGTATTTCGACTTGGCGGCGAAGAGGCCGACATAGGGGCCGCCGAAATTCAGGGCGTTGCCGATCGACTGGCCCTCGCCGACGACGATATCGGCGTCCTGGGCGCCCGGAGGCACGACGGCACCGAGCGAAACGACCTCGGTGAAGACCGCGATCAGCAGCGCGCCATGGGCATGGGCCTTCTCGGCGATGGGCTTGAGATCGCGCAGATTGCCGAAGACGTCCGGCGACTGGACGACGACGCAGGAGGTGCTGTCGTCGATCTGGGAGAGGATGTCCTCTTGGGCCGAGACGTCGGGCTTCATCACCACGACGTCGTCACTCGCCATCTCGGAGAGCGTCTCGACGACCGCGGTGTAATGCGGATGCAAGCCGCCGGAGAGCACCGCCTTGCGGCGCTTGGTGACGCGATGCGCCATCAGCACGGCCTCGCCGGTGCCGGTCGACCCGTCATACATCGAGGCGTTGGCGACCTCCATGCCGGTCAGCGCCGCCACTTGCGTCTGGAACTCGAAGAGATATTGCAGCGTGCCCTGTGCGATCTCAGGCTGGTAGGGCGTGTAGCTGGTCAGGAATTCCGAACGCTGGATCAGGTGATCCACCGTCCCCGGAACATGGTGCTTGTAGGCGCCCGCGCCGACGAAGAAGGGCACGGCCGAGGCGGCGGTGTTCTTGCCGGCCATTTTGCCGAGGATGCGCTCGACCTCGAGCTCCCCCTTGGCGCGGGGCAGGTCGACCGGGGCCTTCAGCAGCTTGCCGGCCGGCACGTCGCTGAACAGCGCGTCGACATCGGAGACGCCGATCCGCGCGAGCATGTCCTCGCGGTCGGTATCGGTGAGCGGGAGATAGCGCATGGGGTGATTCCGTTTAGGAGTGTCATCCCGTGCGCGCTGCAGCGCTTTAGCGATGCGGCGCAGACACGGGACCGTGCGACGGGAAGGCGCCTTATCCTGGTGACGGTCCCTCATCTGCGCCGCAGCACTGACGTGCCGCAGCGCGTGCGGGAAGACACGCGGGTCAGAGCGACTTCACGTAATCCTGGTACTCGGCCTCGTTCATCAGGGCGTCGAGCTCGCCGGTATCCTTGATCTTGATCTTCAGGAACCAGCCCTTGCCTGCCGGGTCCTCGTTGACGGTGCCGGGCGCGGCTTCGAGCTCGCCATTGACCTCGACGACCTCGCCGGAGACCGGGGCGTAGACCTCGGAGGCGGCCTTCACGCTCTCGACCACGGCAGCTTCGCCGCCCTTTGACAGCGCCTTGCCGACGCTCGGGAGCTCGACGAAGACGACGTCGCCGAGCTGGCCTTGCGCATAGTCGGAGATGCCGACGGTGCCGACGTCGCCATCGATGCGGATATATTCGTGGTCCTTGCTGTATCGAGTCTCGGCCATGGTTTCCTCCTGGCGTCGGTTGTCTGGAAAAGAATTCAGCGCTTGTAGCCGTTCGGCACGAAGGGCATTGGTGCCACGACAGCCGGCAGCGGCTTCCCGCGCACGATCAGGTTCAGCTGCGTGCCCGGCGCGGAATGGGCCTTGGCGACATAGCCCATGGCGCAGGGGCCGTTCAGCGTCGGTCCGAAGCCGCCCGACGTCACGAGGCCGATCACCTCGCCCTCGGGCGTTGCAATCTCCGTGCCCTCGCGGGCGGGAGCGCGGCCTTCCGGCTTCAGGCCGACGCGGATGCGCGAGACGCCTTCCGCCAGCTCGCGCTGAACGCGGGCGGCGCCGGGGAAACCGCCCTCCTCGCGGCGGCGCTTCTGGATCGACCAGTTGAGCGCTGCCTCGATCGGCGAAGTCGTGGTGTCGATGTCATGTCCGTAAAGGCACAGGCCCGCTTCGAGTCGGAGCGAATCGCGGGCGCCGAGGCCAATCGGCTTGACGTTGCCGTCGAGCAGCAGCGTGTCCCAGATCTCGCCGATCTTGTTCGCGGCAGCGGAGATCTCGTAGCCGTCCTCGCCGGTATAGCCGGAGCGACTGACATTCGCCTTGATGCCGGCGACCTTCATGGTGCGCGAGGACATGAAGCCCATCTCGGCCGCTTCCGGGGCGATCTTGGCAAGCGCCGCCTCGGCGCCCGGGCCCTGCAGCGCGATCAGGCCACGATGCTCGGCCTTGACCAGCTTCACATTGGCCGGCAAGCGCGCCTCGATATGGGCATAGTCGGCGTCCTTGCAGGCGGCGTTGACGACGACGTAGAGCGCGCCATCCTCGTCGGGATCGATCGAGCGCGTCACCATCAGGTCGTCGAGAATGCCGCCCTCTTCGTTGAGGAGCTGCGAATAGCGCTGCTTGCCGGGAGCGAGATTGACGATGTCTGCGGGAATCAGCGCTTCCAGCGCCTTGGCCGTGGTCTCGTGATCGGGGCCGATCAGGAAGCACTGGCCCATATGCGAGACGTCGAAGAGCCCGGCTTTCTCGCGCGTCCAGTTATGCTCGGTCAGGATGCCCGCCGGGTACTGCACCGGCATGTCATAGCCGGCGAAGGGCACCATACGGGCGCCGAGCGCGACATGGCGCGCATGGAGCGGGGTCTTCAGCGGCGCGCTCGCGCCAGCGGTGTCGGTATTGGCCTCGGCAGCCATGGCGTGCCCCTCCCAGAGTCAAGCGCAAGCCCCGGACGATAGTGTCCGGAACGCGCCCCCTCTGTCTCGGCACCTGAGAGATTTCCCGGCCCGACCCACAAGGTCGGACAAGTTACACCCGTCGGTGGGCGGGCATCGCTGCCCGCCGCTTTCCAGAGCGCCAAATCCCCAGCGGCCCTTTTGCCTGAGCGTTTCCGGGGCGGTTGCGCCTTCGGCGCCGGGCTCAAGGCCCGGTCTCTCCCGCGGGGATATGCGGCTTCGGCAGAGATACAAGACGTGCCGACTGAGTCAATCGGCACGCCGTGGTCTTTCACGGCAAAGCGGTCTTGTCAGCGGCGGCGACGCGCCGGCGTGGCAGGCCCACCGCCGCCCAGGCCGACGAAGATCTCGACGTCGCCCTTGCCGGCCGGCACCATGATGCCTTCCTCGATATGAGTGAAATCGGCACCGCCCTGGCCGGAGGGGATCGTGGCACCGACGCGGGCGCTGCGCTTGCCGATGACGGTGGTCCCGCGCATCACGGTCGTGGTCAGCGTCGCCCCGTAATTGCCGGGACTGCCGGCCGGACCAAGCAGCACCCTGCCCTCGACGCCGACCTTGAGGCGGAACGCGCCGTTACCGGTCACGTTGCATTCGCGCGCGACGTTGGCGATCGAAACCTGATAGCGCAGGCCGCTCGAATCCTGACCGGATTGGGCGCGGATCGCGGCGCCGCCATCGGAGATGGTGACCTCGGGGCAGACCTGCCGCTCCTCGTCCGGGTCGTCCTTCGGCAGTTGATCCGCAGGCGGCGGCGTCGTGGACTGGAACATGATGACGTTGAGCGCGGTATTGCCGGCCGGGGAAGACGAGCCCGAGCCGCAACCGGCAAGGCCGAGACACAGAAGCGGCAAGGCGAGCCAGCGGCCCTGACGAAGAGTTTGATCGATCACGGCAACGCCTCCACACCCGGGCCGAAGCCATTGAGGGAGACGGGCACGCCCACTCCCTCTTCCGGCGTCTGGAATACGATGAACGTCGCGCTTTTGCCGCCCTTGAGCTGGCCAAGCAGGGTATCGTCCATGACGACCTCCGCCACGCAACCGGTGGTCAGGCAGCGCACGAAGCCGGCGCGGCCAATATCCTTGTCGTCGATCTTGAGACCGAGGCCGGAAGGCAAGAGCACGCCGAGCGGCGCGACGACGCGCAGGAGCCGGCTCTTCTGATCGGCCGTCTTCAGCACGATGACGAGGAGCGTCAGATTCGGACGGTCCTCGGCCGCGACGTTCTGGACGAGCGCGCATTGCTCCGCCTTGGCGCCCGGGGGCACCTCGCAGCGCATCTGCCAGTCGCCATGTGTGGAGCGCACCGCGCCCTGCGCGAAAGCGGAGCCGGCGGCGAGGCTCGTTCCCATGAGCGCCAGCGCCAGGACGCCCAACGCTCCGATGATCCTCATCATCCCTGCCATCCCTTCCAAACCGGACTTAGAAACCGCAGCAGAAGCGCAGAATTCAGGCAAAACGCCGACCACGCCAGAGAATCCCGCTGCCTTTCAACATAAACCGCGTTCGGACCATGCAGGTCCGGTCCTGTCAAGGCGGCATGGCAGTTCGGCGCTTGCGTCAAGGGCTCGTGCGATTATGCCGCACGGTCGTTGGGGGCAGTCGTCATTGTCCCACTGGCGCAAGTGCGATCTTTGATTTATCGCAATCTCGAAGAATGAGGCGACTTCGCGGTCGCCCCTTCATGCGTGGGGCAAAGCCGGTCGGCGCCCATGCAAGTCGATTGAGGAGCATGTCGGATCGATGCGATTTCTGAGCAGGACCTTTGCAACAGCGGCCGCCACGGCCCTTGCCGTCGCCGCGCTGGCGACTGTCCCGGCCCTCGCCGGCACCGGCATGCCCTCCCCCTGGCAGCTCAACCTGCAGGGAGCGGTCACCCCCGTCGCCGAGTTCATCCACTGGTTCCATGACTGGCTGAACATCATCATCACCATCGTCACGCTCTTCGTGCTCGGGCTGATGATCTATGTCGTCTTCCGGTTCAACGAGAAGGCGAACCCGGTCCCCTCCAAGACCACGCACAACGCCCTGCTCGAAGTGTGCTGGACGGTGATTCCGGTCCTGATCCTCGTCGTCATCGCGATCCCCTCCTTCCGCCTGCTCAAGCTGCAACTTGAGATCCCGCAGGCCGACATGACCCTGAAGGTCACCGGCAAGCAGTGGTACTGGTCCTACGAATACGCGCAGGACAGCGGCAGTTTCGGCTTCGATTCGCTGATGCTCGACGAGAAGCAGCGCGCCGAGGCCATCGCCAGCAACAAGATTGCCGCCGCCGAGGCCCCGCGCCTGCTCGCGGTCGACAACGAGGCAGTGGTGCCGGTCGGCAAGACCGTCCGGGTCCAGGTGACCGGCGCGGACGTGATCCACAAGTTCACGGTTCCGTCCTTCGGCATCAAGATCGACGCCATCCCCGGCCGCCTCAACGAAACCTGGTTCAAGGCCGAGCGCGAAGGCATCTATTACGGCCAGTGCTCGTTCATCTGCGGCCAGAATCATTCCTTCATGCCGATCGCCTTCCGCGTCGTGAGCCAGGAGCGCTACGCCGCCTGGCTCGCTGAAGCGAAGCAGAAATTCGCCAATGCAGAAGACGCGGGCCACAAGCTCGCTTCTTCCAAGTAAGTCGCCGAGGAGAAGAACGATGGCAACAGCGGCTCAGCACGCTCACGGCCACGGTCATGATGAGGCCCATCACGACCACCCGACCGGATGGCGCAGGTGGCTCCTGTCCACCAACCACAAGGACATCGGCACGCTCTACCTGATCTTCTCGATCATGGCGGGTCTGGTCGGCGGCTTCCTCTCGATCATGATGCGCATCGAGCTGCAGCAGCCCGGCCTGCAGATCTTCGCCAACGGCCAGAGCTACAACGTCTTCGTGACCGGCCACGGCCTGATCATGATCTTCTTCATGGTCATGCCCGCCGTGATCGGCGGGTTCGGCAACTGGTTCGTGCCGCTGATGATCGGCGCGCCCGACATGGCCTTCCCGCGCATGAACAACATCTCGTTCTGGCTGACGGTCGCCGCCTTCATCCTGATGATCATCTCGATGTTCGTCGAGGGCGCTCCGGGCGCGCATGGCGTCGGCACGGGCTGGACGATCTATCCGCCGTTCTCCACGGCAGGTCACCCCGGCCCGTCGGTCGATTTCGGCATCCTGTCGCTGCACCTGGCCGGTGCCGCCTCGATCCTGGGCGCGATCAACTTCATCACCACGATCCTGAACATGCGCGCGCCGGGCATGACCATGCACCGCATGCCGCTGTTCGCCTGGGGCGTGCTGGTCACCGCCTTCCTGCTGCTGCTGGCGCTGCCCGTCCTCGCCGGCGCCATCACCATGCTGCTGACCGACCGCAACTTCGGCACGACCTTCTATGATCCGGCCGGCGGCGGCGACCCGATCCTGTACCAGCACCTGTTCTGGTTCTTCGGCCACCCCGAAGTCTACATCATGATCCTGCCGGCCTTCGGCATCGTCAGCCACATCATCTCGACCTTCTCGAAGAAGCCGATCTTCGGCTATCTCGGCATGGCCTATGCCATGGTCGCGATCGGCGTCGTCGGCTTCATCGTGTGGGCGCACCACATGTACACCGCCGGCCTGTCGCTCAACACGCAGCGCTATTTCGTGTTCGCGACGATGGTCATCGCGGTGCCGACCGGCATCAAGATCTTCTCCTGGATCGCGACGATGTGGGGCGGCTCGATCCGCTTCACCGCGCCGATGGTCTGGGCGATGGGCTTCATCTTCCTGTTCACGGTCGGCGGCGTCACCGGCGTCGTGCTGGCCAATGCCGGCGTCGACCGCTCGCTGCATGCGACCTACTACGTGGTGGCGCACTTCCACTACGTGCTCTCGCTCGGCGCCGTGTTCGGCATCTTCGCGGGCTTCTACTACTGGTTCCCGAAGATGAGCGGCTACGTGATCCCGGACTGGATCGGCCGGCTGCACTTCTGGATCGCCTTCGTCGGCGCGAACCTGCTGTTCTTCCCGCAGCACTTCCTTGGGCTCGCCGGCATGCCGCGTCACTATGTCGACTATCCCGATGCCTTCGCGGGCTGGCACTTCTGGTCGTCGATCGGCTCCTACATCTTCGCCTGCGGCCTGCTGGTCTTCTTCTACGGCCTCTTCGTCGCCTTCACGAAGAAGCAGCTCGCCGGCGACAATCCGTGGGGCGAAGGTGCGACGACGCTGGAGTGGACGCTGTCCTCGCCGCCGCCGTTCCACCAGTTCGAGACGCTGCCGCGCATCACCGGCTCGGACCACTGAGATACCAGGCGGCGGGCCTCACAGGCCCGCCGCCGCCCTTCCCCAGAGCGCCCCCAGGGGCGTTCCGGAGACGGGCGGCAAACACCGCCGCGAAGACCCTGCGCCCACGGGCGCCGTTCACAAGAGTACGAAGACGATTCGACTGATGTCTGCTGCGTTCGAAACCCGCACCGAGAGCCTGACAGCCTCCACCGGCGAAGCACGCGATTTCTTCGCGCTGCTGAAGCCGCGCGTGATGTCGCTGGTCATCGTAACGGCGCTGACCGGCATGGCTACCGCGCCGGGCTCGGTGCATCCCGTGCTCGGCCTCGCCGCGCTGCTCGCGATCGCGGTCGGAGCGGGTGCGTCGGGTTGCCTCAACATGTGGTACGACGCCGATATCGACGCGCTGATGAGCCGCACCGCCAAGCGGCCGATCCCGTCCGGCCGCGTCCTGCCGTCCGAGGCATTGGCTTTCGGACTGACGCTGTCGATCGGCTCCGTGCTGGTGCTCGGCCTCATCGCCAACGCGCTCGCCGCGGCGA
Source organism: Hyphomicrobiales bacterium (assembly GCA_004144595.1). Classification (GTDB taxonomy): domain Bacteria; phylum Pseudomonadota; class Alphaproteobacteria; order Rhizobiales; family Beijerinckiaceae; genus Allobosea. Next base: position 546 of record SEEM01000002.1, on the reverse strand, counting down.
TGCTCGCCTTCACGATCTTCTTCTACGCCGTCGTCTATTCGATGTGGCTGAAGCGCTGGACCCCGCAGAACATCGTGATCGGCGGCGCCGCCGGCGCTTTCCCGCCGATGATCGGCGAAGCCGTCGTGACCGGCGATTTCGGCTGGCACTCGCTGGTGCTGTTCGCGATCATCTTCCTGTGGACCCCACCGCATTTCTGGGCGCTGGCGCTGTTCATGGAGACGGACTACGCCGCCGCCGGCGTGCCGATGCTGCCCGTCGTCGCGGGCGAGGCGGCGACGCGGCGCGCGGTCGGGGTCTATACAATCCCGATGGCGCTGGTCGCGGTAGCGCCCTGGGTGCTGGGGCTGACCGGGTGGATCCACGGGGCCATGTCGGTGGTGCTGACCGCCGTGTTCGCGGGCCTGGCGCTGCGCGTCGCCACCCGCCGCCAGCACGAGGGCGACGCGATGAAGCCGGAAAAGACGCTGTTCTCCTACTCGATCCTCTACCTCTTCCTCCTGTTCGGCGCGCTGGTCGTCGACCGCTGGGTGCTCGCATGAAGAA
>SEEM01000299.1 GCA_004144595.1 Hyphomicrobiales bacterium | reverse complement strand
ATCCTCGACGAGCTCCGGCCCGATCCCAAGGGTTCGCGCGAGCGCCTGATCGCTTACGTCACCGACCGGCCGGGCCACGACGCGCGCTATGCGATCGATGCCGGCAAGATCGGCCGCGAACTCGGCTGGGCGCCGAAGGAGACCTTCGAGACCGGGCTTCGTCGCACGGTCGAATGGTATCTCGCCAACGCGGGCTGGTGGGGCGATATCCGCTCCGGCAGCTATCGCGGCGAACGCCTCGGCGCGGCCTGAGCGGAGACAGGAACATGCTGAGCGTCGAGGACACGGCGATCCCGGCCGTCAAGATCATCACGCCGAAGAAGTTCGGCGACCATCGCGGCTTCTTCTCGGAGACCTGGAGCCGCAAGGGCTTCACTGACGCCGGGCTCGATCTCGACTTCGTCCAGGACAACCAGTCGCTGTCGGCGCCCGTCGGGACGCTGCGCGGCCTGCATTTCCAGTCGCCGCCCTTCGCGCAGGACAAGCTGATACGGGTCACGCGCGGCCGCATCCTCGACGTCGCCGTCGATATCCGGGCGTCCTCGCCCAGCTTCGGCCAGCATGTCGCGGTCGAGCTTTCCGCCGAGAACTGGAGGCAGTTGCTGGTGCCGGTCGGCTTCGCCCATGGCTTCGTCACGCTGGAGCCGGACACCGAGGTGATCTACAAGGTCACCGCTCCTTACGCGCCCCAGAACGACCACGGGCTTGCCTTCGACGATCCCGTGCTCGGCATCGACTGGCGCCTGCCGTTGTCCAGCCTCACCCTCTCCGACAAGGACCGCAAGCATCCGCGCCTCGCCGAGCTGCTGCGTTATTTCGACTGATGGCATTGCGCATCGCCGTCACCGGCTGGACCGGCCAAGTCGTCTGCGCCATGCTGGAGCGCGTGCCCGTCGGCGTCGAGGTCATCGCGCTGCGTCGCCCGGATCTCGATCTCGCCATCCCCAGGACGGTCGCGCCGGCGCTGCGCGCGGCCAAGCCCGACGTCATCGTCAACACGGCCGCCTACACGGCGGTGGACCAGGCCGAGAGCGAGCCCGAGCTTGCGATGCGCGTCAATGGCGAGGCTGCAGGCGAGGCGGCACGCGCCGCGGCCGCGCTCGGCATCCCCATGATCCAGCTCTCGACCGACTACGTCTTCGACGGTGCGCTCGACCGACCCTATCGCGAAGATGATGCGACCGGCCCGATCTCGGCCTATGGCGCGAGCAAGCTCGCCGGCGAGCAGGCGGTCGCCGCAGCCACCGACAACCATGCCATCCTGCGCACCGCCTGGATCTACAGCCCGTTCGGAAAGAACTTCGTCAAGACGATGCTGCGCCTGACCGAGACCCGCGACGAGGTCGGCGTCGTCGCCGATCAGGCGGGATCTCCGACAAGCGCGCTCGACATCGCCGATGCGATCTTCGCCGTCGCGCGCAACCTGACCAGCCGGAAGGACGAGACCTCCCTCCGCGGCGTGTTCCACATGAGCGCGGCGGGCGAGGCCGTCTGGGCCGATGTCGCGGAGGCGATCTTTGCCGAGCGCGAGCGGCAGGGCGGCAAGCCGGTCGTGGTCAACCGGATCGCCACAGTCGATTACCCGACGCCGGCGCGCCGGCCGGCCAATTCCCGGCTCGATTGCGGCAAGCTCGCGCTCGCGCACGAGATACGGTTGCCGGAGTGGCAGGGCTCGCTCCGACTTTGCGTCGCAAGGCTCCTCTCGGATCAAGGCAAGGACCAGCAACGATGAAGGGCATCATCCTGGCCGGCGGATCCGGCACGCGGCTTCACCCGATGACGCTGGCGATGTCGAAGCAGCTCCTGCCCGTCTACGACAAGCCGATGATCTACTATCCGCTGTCGACGCTGATGCTCGCCGGCATCCGCGA
>SEEM01000298.1 GCA_004144595.1 Hyphomicrobiales bacterium | reverse complement strand
CTCGTCGCCTTCTACGATGTGGTCGCCGACGGCTCGGACAATTTCGCGACGCGCTATGCCGTCTCGGATGCCTGCTTCCACGAGAAGAAGCCGCTGGTGACGGCGGCGCTCGGCCGCTTCGACGGCTCGCTGACCACGATCCGCGCGCATGAGGCCGGCGCCGACGGGCGCCCCAACCCGACCTATCGCTGCCTGTTCCCGCAGGAGCCGCCGCCCGGCACCGTCGCGCCCTGCGCCGAGGCCGGCGTGCTCGGTGCGCTCGCCGGCGTCATGGGCTCGATGATGGCGCTGGAGGTGATCCGCGCGATCACCGGCTTCGGCGAGCCGCTGGTCGGCAGGCTCCTGCTCGTCGATGCGATGGCGATGCGCTTCGAGACGATGAAATACGGCTGGGACCCGGACAATCCGCTGAGCGGCACGGCCGGCGTCGTCGCCTGAACTATTTCGCCGCGCGCTTGGCCTCGATCACATCGAAGAGCTGTGCCGCAAGATCGGGCCCGCCGAGCTTCTTGATGGCGCGCACGCCGGTCGGGGCGGTGACGTTGATTTCGGTCAGCTTGCCGCCGATCACGTCGATGCCGACGAGCAGCAGGCCGCGCTCGCTGAGCGCCGGGCCGATGCGCTCGCAGATCTCGAGCTCGCGCTTCGACAGGTCGGTCGGCCTGGCCGCGCCGCCGCGCACCATATTGGCGCGCAGGTCGCCGACCGCCGGCACGCGGTTGACCGCGCCCGCCGCCTTGCCGTCGATCAGGATGATGCGCTTGTCTCCTTCGGAGACCTCCTTGAGGAAGGCCTGGATCACCCAGGGCTCGCGGAAGAGGTTGGCGAACAGGTCGTAGAGCGAGCCAAAATTCGGATCGCCCTTGCCGGTCTTGAACACGGTCGCGCCACCATGGCCGTAAAGCGGCTTCATCACGATCTCGCCGAACTCCTCGCGGAAGGCCTCGATCTCGGCCCGGTCGCGCGTGATCAGCGTCGGCGGCATCAGTTCGGGGAAATGCGTGACGAACAGCTTTTCCGGCGCGTTGCGGACTTCGGTGGGGTCGTTGACCACCAGCGTCTTCGGATGGATGCGCTCGAGCATATGCGTCGAGGAGACATAGGCCATGTCGAAGGGCGGGTCCTGGCGCAGCAGTACCACGTCGAGGGTCGAGAGATCGGTGCGCTCGGGCTGGCCGAGGGTGTAATGGTCGCCCTCGACGTCGCGCACCTCGACCGGGCTGATCACGGCCGTGACCTTGCCGTCGCGCAAGGTGAGCTTGTCGGGCGTGTAGGTGAAGAGCTTGTGCCCGCGCGCCTGCGCCTCCAGCATCAGCGCGAAGCCGGTGTCGCCGGCGATGCGGACTTGTCCGATCGGGTCCATCTGGATGGCGACGTTCAGCGGCATGGCGGAAGCTCCGGTTGCGGCCGTTATATCGGCTGCGGCAGCCCGCTCGTGCAAGGGGCTCTGCCTTGCGTCAGAGCATGAGCTCGAACACGCGGGGGACATGACGGGGCAGGCGCCAGGGCGCGAGGAAGACGGCATCGGCCCTGAGGTTCCGCTGCATCGCCCAGGGATTGCGCGCCAGCCATTGCCGGATGCGCGCTTCGATCAGCCGGCGCTTGTCCGCCGTGATCGCGCCGGCGGCGTCGTCGAGTGCGGCGCGCGCCTTGACCTCGACGAAGACGATGTCGTCGCCGCGGGCCATGATCAGGTCGATCTCGCCGCCCTTACCGCCGAAGCGGCGCTGCAGCAGGCGGTAGCCCTTGAGGCCGAGGAAGGCGACCGCGAGCCATTCGCCGCGGCGGCCGGCGAGGCCGGAATGGCGGGCGCGCCGGCTGCGCAGCGCCTCGCTCATGGCGTGCGCGTCAGTTCGAGGGCGCGGGCATAGAC
>SEEM01000104.1 GCA_004144595.1 Hyphomicrobiales bacterium | reverse complement strand
GGACAGGAAATCCGCACTCGGCGCCCCCGGCTGCACGATGCCGGTGAACAGCGCGGCCCCGATCGATAGTGCCGCGATGGCGGCCGAGAAGCAGGTCGTCGCCATGATCCACGCCCTCCCCAACTGCAAACGAAACTGTCATTCCACGCGGAACGCATCATCTCCGCACGGGTTCCCGATTGGCAAGAAAAAAGGCCCGCGGACACAGAGCCGCGGGCCTTGATCGTCCTCGAAGCAATTGAAGCGTCAGGCAGCCTTGCGCCCGGCGCGGCGGTCGAAGAACAGGGCCTGGCTGATCGCGGCCTTCACGGCCTCCGGCTGGAACGGCTTGGTGATCAGGAAGGCCGGCTCCGGCCGGTCGCCGGTCAACAGGCGTTCGGGATAGGCGGTGATGAAGATCACCGGCACGTCGATCGTCGCCAGGATCTCGTTGACGGCATCGAGGCCCGAGCTGCCATCGGCGAGCTGGATATCGGCGAGCACGAGGCCGGGCCGCCTCTTGGCGACGAGCGCGATCGCCTCACGCTGCGTGCGGGCGACGCCGGTGACGGTATGGCCGAGCTCCTCGACCATCGTCTCGATGTCGAGCGCGATGATCGGCTCGTCCTCGATGATCAGCACTTCGGTCGCGACCTGCTCGGCAATCTCCTGGCCGGCGGTCTGGATCAGCGTGGAAGCTTCCGCGGCCGTGACGTCCATGACCTTGGCCACGTCGTCGAGCGGGAAGCCTTCCACCGTCCGCAGCAGGAAAGCCTGGCGCGGGCGCGGGGTCAGCGCCTCGAGATTGCGCTCCGCCGGCGCGCGCGAGAGCTCGACGATCGGAGCGGCGGCATCGACGCTGGCCGATGACCACAGCTTCAGGAAGGTCCTGTACAGGCCGATCCGCGGATCGATGTCGCGCGGAAAGCCGGAGGGGTCCGCGACGAGCGCTTCGAGCATAGCGACGACATAGGCGTCGCCGCTCGGTTGGCTTCCGCACAGCGCGCGCGCGAAGCGGCGCAGGTAGGGAAGGTGAGGCGCAATTTCTTTTGCAATCGACATGGACGCGTCCTTTTAACGTGCCGGAATAATGGCTTAGGATGCGCGAGAGACAAGATATTTATTTTTGAGCGTTGACGGAACCTTCGCGCAGGGTGCCGGTTAAGATGACGTATTGGTGTCGCCATCGCGGCGTGGCTTCGGCGTGCCGCGCAATCGCAACACCGGTGACGAGAAGTTGTGAGCATGCGGGACTGGCTGCAAAAAGCCGGCGCGCGGTAGTGCGAGGGCTGACATGAGCAGGTTGGATGGGGCTATGACTGAACCGGACGATCCCGACGAAGGTTTCGAACTGGTTCTGGACCCCAAGGTGCAGGAATCCATCGGCCGCTCCCTCAAGGCCCACTACGACGACATCGTCAACGCACCCGTGCCCGACAAGTTTCTCATGCTTCTGGCGCAGCTTGAGGATACCGAGCAGCGTGCAGCGGGAGCGTCGCGTGATGAGTCCCGCTGAAATTACCCCCGCAGGCCAGACAGCAACGCTGGCGCAGGAGCGCCGGACCGAAGATTTCAAGGATGGGCTGATCCGCGAGATTCCCAATCTGCGCGCCTTCGCCGCCTCGCTCTCGGGTTCCATGCAGCTGGCGGATGACCTGGTTCAGGACACGCTGCTCAAGGCCTGGGGCAATTCGGACAAGTTCGAACCGGGCACCAGCCTGCGCGCCTGGCTCTTCACCATCCTGCGCAACACCTATTATTCGCTCTACCGCAAGCGCGGCCGCGAGGTGCAGGACAGCGAAGGCACCTATGCCGAGCGCATGGCGACCCATGGCAATCAGGAGAGCCATCTCGATCTCGCCGATTTCCGCAAGGCGCTCGCGAAGCTCCCGGAGGAACAGCGCGAAGTGCTGATCATGGTCGGCGCCACCGGGCTGTCCTACGAAGAAGCAGCTGAGATCTGCGGCGTGGCGATCGGCACGATCAAGAGCCGGGTCAATCGCGCACGCACGAAACTCGCCGAACTGCTGTCGATCGGCAGCATCGACGATCTCGGGCCGGGCCGCACCAATGCCGCTGCGATGCAGAGAACTGGTTCCGAACCCGTCGGTTCCTGATGCGTTTGCAGCGTTTCAGCACTGTCAGGTCGCGCCTGCTGGCTTTGCTGGTCACGATTGCCGTTCCGATCGCCTGTGCCTCAGCTTTCGCGGCCTATGCGACCTATCGGTCCGCGATCGTCGCCATCGAGACGGCGCAGTCGCGCGCCGTCGATGATTTCGCCGTGCGCACCCGCGTCTGGTATCGCGGCATGTCGCGCGCCCTGCTCGCCTTCGGCACGACAGCGGCCGAGATCGGCCTCGATGAGCCCGGCTGCCGCGATCGCGGCGTCAAGGCGATGGAGCGCGCCGGAGGATTCCGTGCCGTGTTCCTGCGGCAGGCGGATGGGCGGCTCTGCAGCGGGTCGCTCGATCCCGGCCTGACGACCGAGGCGCTGGGCGGCATTGCTGCCCAGCTCGCGGGGCGGCCGGTCGTCGGGATGTGGAACGGCGCCAATCTCGGCCGGATCCGTTACGACCAGGTCACCGCTGGCGGGCAGCGCTATCTCGCCATCCTGGCGTCGGATCTGCCCGGCGCCGACGGCGGTTTGCAGCAGGCGCTCTTGCTGGTCGCTCCGGAACTGCTCGAAAACGTCTTCGATCTCGGCGAGGAAGGTCAGGTCGAGAACGTTGCCCTGATCGGGCGCGAGTCCGGCGTCATCGCCAGCCGGGGAAACAATCGCGAGCCGTCCTGGCTGCCGCGCACCGAGCGGATGCCGGAAAAGCACGCGCGCTGGTCGGCACCGAACCGCGCCGGGACGGATAGCGTCTTCGCCGCCCGTATGGTCGCAGAACCGGATCTCTACATCGTCGCAAGCTTCGATGATCGTCCGGCCGGGGCGGCCCGCCTGCAATTCATCGTGCTGCTGCTCGCGCCGCTCCTGACGCTAGCCCTGCTTTGCCTCGTCTGCATGCGGGCGATCGACAAGCACTGCCTGCGCTGGCTGCGCGGCATCGAGGTGGCGGCCCGTTCGCGCACTGCGAATAATCGGGTCCGTGCCACGGTCGCGGACGGCATGCCGATCGACATTCGCAGTGTCGCCGAAGCCTTCAACGGCATGGTCGAGGAGCAGGAGGTTCGCCAGCGTCGTCTCCAGACGGCGCTCGACGACAACCGCTTCCTCGTCCGCGAGCTGCATCATCGGGTCAAGAACAGCCTGCAGGTCGTGCAGAGCTATATCGGGCTGAGCAAGCGCGACCACCACGACGAGGCGCGGCTGGCTTTGGCTGACGCCGAATGCCGTGTGCACGTGCTGTCGGCCGCCTATCGCTTCACCCTCGCCGACGGCGAGATGCAGCCGGTCCGTGTCGATCTCTTCCTCGACGATGTCGTCACGATGATCTCGAACCTGATCCGCGGCCGCGACCAGTGGGTGGCGAGCCGGATCGAGACGACCGCGACGCTGCCCGTCGATCGGATCATCCCGCTCGGCTTCCTGGTCGCGGATGTCGCGTCCCGCGCCTTGAGGGGCACGCCCGGCGTCCAGATCGTCATCGAGGTTCTGGATATCGACGTGTCCGCGATAGAGGTCGCGCTCGAGGTCGACAGAGAGATTGAGCATCGTCCCCCACCGCGGCTTTTCGCGGGGCTGCTGACGCAGATCGAGGCGGTGCAGATCCAGGAGCCCGAGGGCCGCAGCCTGGGCCGCTGGCGCATCGGTCACGGCACCTGAAGCAGGCCGATCGCACAAAAAAGCGCGCCGCCATCTCGGGCTTGCCCGGACGGCGACGCGCTATCGTAGGAAATTCGCTCTTGGTCAGCGCACGATATGGGTGACGGGTGCGTCGGCCATGGCCTGCTGCGACGGTGAGGCGATGGCGCGCTTGGCGGCGCTGCGCGCGCGGTCTGCGTGGTCGACGGCGGCAAGCTGCAGGCTTTCGTTATAACCGCGTTCGCTTACGCCCTTTGCCGCGGCGACGGTGGTCGAACTCTGGTCGGCCGGCATCTGGAACTCCGCCCCCAGGGTCAGCGCGGAAACCGCCGTGCCCATGAGGCCGAAGAAGACGATGGCGCGCATGGCCGGCGCAAGGCTGGACTTCGGCATGGATGTCTCCAGGGCTGACCGACCGATTGACCGGCTTTCGGGAGGGAAAACGCCGCAAAACTTGCTTTGGTTCCAAAACAGCGCAAAAAGCAGGTCTCGCCGGTCGATGCGGAACGCGAAGCGCTTTCGCCGAGTTGTCGATTAGCCCGGGCTTATGCCGATGATCGGGGGATCAATTCGACCATGAATATCGCCAGCCGGCCGGGGCGCCTCGGCACACCGTGTCTCGCTTGTCCGTTGCGGCTCAAACCCGCCTTCCGTGACAAGGCCGATGATGAAATCCGCTTCATCCAGACGATGAAGGTCGACCACCGGCCGGTGCGGGCAGGCGCGGATATCATTCACCCCGGCCAGGAGGATGCGGAACTCTATACCCTCTTCTCGGGCTGGGCGTTCCGGTACAAATCCCTTCCGGACGGGCGGCGCCAGATTCTCAATTTCCTCCTGCCCGGCGATCTCGTGGGATTGCAGGCCTCGCTGCTCTCGGCAGCCGAGCACGGCATCGAGGCGCTGACCGATGTCGAGCTCTGCGTCTTCCCGCGCAAACGTCTGTGGGACCTTTTCGAGCGAATGCCGTCGCTGGCCTACGAAATCTCCTGGCTCGGCTCGCGCGAGGAATGCATGATCGACGACAACCTGACCTCGGTCGGGCAGCGCAGTGCCGGCGAACGCCTCGCCGCGCTGATCATCTCGCTTTATCATCGGGCGGATGCGCTCGGGCTCGTCACCAATGCCGGTTTCGAATTTCCGCTCTCCCAGCAGCAGATCGCCGATGCGCTCGGCCTCTCGCTGGTCCATACCAGCAAGACATGGTCGCGGCTGCGCCGGGAAGGGCTGTTCGCGCTGGCGGCAGGCAGGCTCACCTTGCTCAATCCGCGCCTGACCGCGCGAATGGCTGCGGCCTACGAGCAGATCACGGCGCCGCGGCCGCTGATCTGAGGCGGCATTCGGGGCGGATATGGATAAAGACTTGGCGAAGCCTCGCTCTTGACCCCATATGCCGCGCAGGTAACGTTGATTTGCGTCAGACGCGCCGTCTCCGCGCGTTCAAGGGGTTTCATGTCTTCGACGGTTCGTCATCGCCCACCGCGTGCCGCTTCGCTGGCGACCCGTCTCGGGCAGTCCCGCGTCGCGACCCGGATCGAGGGCGAGGTGCGCGTCACCGCAGCCGATCTCGTCGATCGGGTGGCGGAGGCGAAGCTCAAGGTCGCGGCCGTCCGCTACAAGGTCGAGGGCGAGGTCCGCAACACCGCCGAAAAGTTCAGGAGCCGCGTCAGCGAGGCCAAGGCGAAGCTGGGAGACGAGGCGCGCTTCATCAAGTCCTGGATCGACGACCCGGGCCGGACCGGTTCGGTTACGCCGTCGAGCCCGGCGCTCGCCAGGCGGATGGCCTCTTTCGTCGACCCCGCGCAGCCCGGCCCGGTCATCGAGATCGGCCCCGGCACCGGCCCGGTCACGGAAGCCCTGATCGAGCGAGGTATCGACGAGAGCCGCCTGATCCTCGTCGAGTACAGCCCCGAATTCTGCGAATTGTTGAGCAAGCGCTTTCCGCGCGCGACGATCGTGCAGGGCGATGCCTATGCCCTCTCAGTGACGCTCGCCGGCCACCTTCACGAGAAGGCCATAGCGGTGGTCTCCAGCCTGCCGCTGTTCAACCGCCCGCCGGCCACGCGCTCGGCCCTGGCGCGCGAGGCGTTTCCGCTGCTCGTCGAGGGCGCACCCTTCATCCAGTTCACCTATTCGGTGATCTCGCCGATCCCGCGCAAGGCCTCGGGGCTCAAGGCCTTCGTCTCCGACTGGGTGCTCCGCAACATCCCGCCGGCGCGGGTTTGGGTTTATCGCCAGATTCGTTGATTTTCGGCGGGATTGACGCTGCGTCATCGTGGTGCGCCACGGATTTCGGCCGTTTCCACACGAAATCGTAAGACCTGCCTGTTAAGCAGCCCTCGCGATCGGGTGCCTGCTGGCCTGCTCGCCAGCGAGGAGCCTAACAGCCGATGAGTGGCGCAGTCCTCCGTTACAGTTTGCCCCGTTGGCGCCTGACGCGCTGGCTGGCGGATGCCGGACCGGATGTCCCGCCCGAAATCCGTGTCGCACTGATCGCCAGTCTCTATGGCACGCTGCCGATCTTCGCCGGCGGCGTCGTCAATTCGCTCGCGGTCTCCTTCCTGATCGCCTGGCGCATCCCGACCCTGCCGTTCATGCTCTGGTGCACCTTCGAGGTGATCTGCTGCGGAATTCGCCTGGTCGTCCTGATCCTGGCCCGCCGCCGGGCGATGCGCGGGGCCTCGACGCCGACCGATCTTTATCTGCTGCTCGGCGTCGCCTGGGCCGCGGGCATCGGTGCCGGCACCTTCCTCAGCCTGACCAGCGGGGACTGGGTCGCGGCGACGCTGGCCTGCCTCTCCGCCGCGGCGATGGTCGGCGGCATCTGCTTCCGCAATTTCGCCGCGCCGCGCATGGCAGGGCTGATGATCGGGCTGACATTGGGGCCCTGCGTGCTCGCGGCGCCCTTCCTGTCCGAACCGATCATGCTCATCACCTTCATGCAGATTCCGTTCTATCTCTTCAGCATGGCGGTCGCGGCCTTCAAGCTGAACGCGATGCTGATCTCGACCATGCGGGCGGAGCGTGAGAACGCCTTCCATGCCCGGCACGACATGCTCACGGGCCTCTCGAACCGGGCGGGCCTGACCAAGGCCTTTTCCGCCCGTTTCGAGAGCGAGGCCGCCCCGCGCGGTCTGGCGCTGGTCTATCTCGACCTCGACGGCTTCAAGGCGGTCAACGACAATTACGGGCATATGGCGGGCGATGCCCTGCTCCAGCTCGTCGCCGAGCGCCTGCGCGGCCTCGTCCGCAGTTCCGATATCGCGGCGCGCGTCGGCGGGGACGAGTTCGTGGTGCTCTCCGAACAGACCGAGCGGGTGCAGCTCCAGCGTTTCGGCGAGCGCATCGTCCGCGAAATCTCGGAGCCTTACGAGCTCGACAGCGGCCACCAGCTCAATATCGGCGCCTCCGTCGGCATCGCGCTGGCGCCGGAGCATGGCCGCGACATGAACAGCCTGATGACGGCGGCCGACGCGGCGCTCTACCAGGCGAAGTCGCGCGGCAAGTCTCTCTGCGTCATCGCCGGGCAGCGCTCCGTCCTGGACGCGCGTGCCGGGAGCGGGCGCCACCCGCGACTGCAATAAGGTCTATTCGATCTCGCAGGCGCCGCTCGCCGGCATCAGGCGCCAGAGTCCATCGTCGGGCTTCGCCGGGATCTTGACGGCGCCATCGGCGATCTCCTCTGCATCGTAGGGATTGGGATTGGCGACGAGCCCGCCATTGCGAATATCGAGCGCGCCCTGCGGCCCGCTCTCCAATCGCCAGCTTCCGGCATCCCATTCCGGCACGCAGCGCAGGCCTTTGCCCAAAGGCTTGCAGAAGCCGCCGAGCTGGTAGTCGAAACGGCCGGTGGTCGTGCGTTGTCTCAGGTTGAAATAGAGAGCGACATAGATCGCCGCATGTGGCTCGGCCCGCCAGGTGTCGGGCTTGTGGACGAGGCGGATCTTCGCGACCCTCTGCTGCGGGTGCGCCTTGAGATGAGCCTCGTCATAGGCACGCTCCCAGCAGGCATCACGCTTCGCGGGAAGTTCGCGTTCGAGCGGCCGGGCGATGGCCGGCAAGGCTGCGACCAGCAGGGCGGAAACGACGGCGGCGCGGCGCATTCTGGTGGCCTCCGGGCTATGGAGCTCAGATCATCGCAGTTTCGGGCCGGCTGCAATGGCTTTCGTCGGGCGCTTGACCGCGGGCCTTGCCTGGGGCTTGGCTGTCGCGCCGGGACGAAAACAGCCGGGGCGGAAGCGTGACGGATATCGGGCGGCTCGTCCGCGACATTACCGACGAGATGCGCGGCGCAGAGGAGCGCGGCGCGGTCGCGACCTATATTCCGCCGCTCGCTCGCATCGATCCCCGCCAGTTCGGGCTCTGCGTCGTGACGGCCGACGGCGACGTCCATGCCTCCGGCGACAGCGAGGAGCCGTTCTCGATCCAGAGCGTCTCGAAGGTCTTCGCCCTGACGCAGGCGCTCGGCAAGGTCGGCGACACGCTCTGGCGCCGGGTCGGGCGCGAGCCTTCTGGCACACCCTTCAATTCGATCGTCCAGCTCGAGCGCGAGCAGGGCGTGCCGCGCAATCCCTTCATCAATGCCGGCGCCCTCGTCGTCGCCGACATCAACCTCGCCGGCCACGAGCCGCGCGTCGCGATCGGCGAATTGCTGCGCTTCATGCGCTACCTCGCCGATGACGACACGGTCATCATCGACGAAGCGGTGGCGCGGGCCGAGCAGGCGACGGGCTTCCGCAACATCGCCCTCGCCAATTACATGAAGGCCTTCGGCAACATCACCCATCCGCCGGAACTGACGCTCGGCGTTTATTTCCACCAATGCGCCATCGCCATGACCTGCCGCCAGCTCGCCATGGCCGGGCGCTTCCTGATGAATGGCGGCTATTACGAGCCCGGCGGACCGCGCGTCGTCTCAGGCCAGCGGGCGCGGCGCATCAACGCGCTGATGCTGACCTGCGGCCATTACGACGCCTCGGGCGATTTCGCCTTCCGGGTCGGCCTGCCCGGCAAGTCCGGCGTCGGCGGCGGCATTTTGGCGATCGCGCCGGGCAAGGC
>SEEM01000103.1 GCA_004144595.1 Hyphomicrobiales bacterium | reverse complement strand
CTGATGGTCGATGCCGGGCTGATCGTGATCTGCAGCTTCATCTCGCCCTTCGCCGCCGATCGCGCCATGGTGCGCGAGCGTCTGGCCGGCGTGCCATTCTTCGAGATATTCGTCGATGCTCCGCTCGATATCTGCGAGCAACGCGATCCGAAGGGGCTCTATGCAAAGGCTCGACGGGGTGAAATCCGCAACTTCACCGGCATTGATTCGGCTTACGAGCGACCAACTGCTCCCGATTTTCATCTTGACGCCGGTCAATACGGAGCCGACGAACTCGCTGATCTCATCGTGCACTTCCTGGTGCAGCGGGATATCGTGACTTAGCACGCCATTCTATCGAAGCCATTCACGGTCCCGGATATCTGGCCGAAACAGGCAGGCTGATGAAAAAAATGCATACCTCGACGCAAGCTCCGCTGCTGGCGCCGACCCTTCCCGGAAGCCTCCTGTCGCTTGACGAATTGCGCGGGCCGGACCGCTATCGTGCGGAATGTATCTGCAGGGCCGCGACCCAGGCCGTCTATCTCGGCGAGCATACGGTGCTGTCGCGCGTGCTAGGGCGATACAAAATGTTCCTCGACACGCGGGACCAGGGTTTCGGCGCGCATGTCATGCTCGATGGCTATTGGGAGATGTGGCTGACGCAATTCATGGCCCGCCTGATCGTTCCCGGGATGCATGTCGCCGATGTCGGTGCCAACTTCGGCTATTACTCGCTGTTGATGGCCGACCTCGTCGGTCCGGCGGGCCGGCTTCTGGCCGTCGAGCCCAACCCGCCCGTCGCCGATACATTGAAACGGACGCTCAATCTCAACGGCTTTACGAGCCGCAGCACCGTAGCGGTTGCCGCAGCAGGGTCAGGCGAGGGCGAGGGGCGCTTGATGGTGCCAGCGGGAGAACCGAAGAACGCAGCGCTCGTAAACAGCGCCACGCCGAACCATGACGGGGCGCTGGTCGCGGTGCCCATTCATAGCCTCGACATGCTCCTTCACGCCTCTCCTCGTGTGGATTTTCTCAAGATTGATGCAGAGGGGGCAGAGGAGGACATTGTCCTCGGTCTCGGTCAGGTCATCGAGCGCTGGCGGCCGCAGATCGTACTTGAGTTCAATCCCGGGCGGTGTCGTGATCCTCAAGGGCTGCTTGTTCGGCTGCGTGCCTTCTATCCTGAGCTCAAGTGCCTCGATTACGATGCCGAGGTTGCTCCGGTCTCGGATCAGGAGCTGCTGGATCCGACCAATCGCGAAGACCGCCTCCTTTATTTGGATAAGCTTTCATAGGCACAATTCTCGACTGCTGCCGCTGCAATGTAGCCAGGTCGATCCAGCGCAGGAAGTGATTGTCGATCGCCGACGATCGAGAACAGGGCTTTTATAGTGACGCTGCTCCTCGATTTTCTTCGCCTTCTCGGCCTCGTGATCGCGGCTGTCGTCGTCGTCATGCTGCTGACCGGGCTGTTCTTCGAGATCATGAACGCCCGCCACCCCGGGCGCCGCATCCAGAAGGACCGGGTCAACCGACGTAAATGGAAGGAATTGCGCCAGGCGCCGATCTCGATCCTCACACTCTCGGTCTGCTTCGCCTTCGGGCTGTTCGCGCAGCAGCAGGGCTGGTCGCTGGTACCGCTGGAACTCTCATGGTGGTCGGGACCGTTGATGTTGCTGGTTTCGGTGGTGCTCTACGATGCCTGGTTCTACTGGGTTCACCGCCTGCTCCACAGCCGCGTCTTCTACCGCTTCCACGCGTTGCACCATAAGAGCGTGGCACCGACGGTTTGGAGCAATCATCACGAGAGCTTCGTCGAGGCGGCCCTCAATCAGGCCTACTACGCGATCATCGTCTTCGTCCTGCCGATTCCCTGGCAGATGCTCGTGCTGCAGAAGCTCTACGATCAGGTCAGCGGGATGCTCGGCCATGCCGGCTTCGAGCATTTCGCCTCTCCGGCCGGCCGTTCGCCCTGGCCGCTCGCCAGCACCGTGTTCCACGACCAGCATCACGGGACGTTCCGCTTCAATTACGGCCACACCTTCTCGCTCTGGGACCGCTGGATGGGCACGCTGCATCCGCGCTACGACAAGACGCTGGAGAGTTTCGAGCCGAATGCTCGCCGCCAGGAGGCGCCAGAGCAGCGTGCGCCCGAGCGGCCGTGACATGTTACGGAGGGAGGCCCGCGCCTATACGCGGCCATCCTTCTGGTAGCGCTGGGCGAGATAGACGACTCCGCCCTCGCTCAACTCGCGATAGAGTATCGATCCCTTCGCGCCAGCGAACTCGCTGATGAAGCCGCGCATGAAGCGGATTCGGGAGATTCGAGCCCGCTTGCGCTGCTCGGCCGCGTCGAGCGCAGCGGTGACGCCCGGAGACAGATCGGTTTCGCTCTGAAGGGTCAGGCCGGGCACCGCCAGTTGCCGGCGCAGCAGCGGAAGCGCGCTCCTGCCGCGCATGTCGGCGAATGTGAACCAACCGCCTGGCGCCAATACGCGCGCGACCTCGCCTGCAAAGGCCGGTACGTCCCCATAGCAGTGCGAGGATTCGATATTGACGACGATGTCGACCGAGCCGTCGGGGAACGGCAATTTCTCCGCGTCGCCGATCTCGAAGGCGAGGTTCGGCGTATCCTGGTTGAGGCGGCGCGCCAGCTGCACGGTCGCCGGCGAGTAATCCAGCCCGGTGACCGCGGCTGCACCATGATAACGGGCGATGTAACGCGCCCCGCCACCGCGGCCGGAGCCGATCTCGAGCACCCGCGCGCCGTTCACCGGCAAGCCCGCCACGGCCTGGGCATAGAGCCCGATGAAGGGGCGGTCGGCTTCGTCGCCCTGCTCCAGCGGAAAGGCTTCCCCCGGCGGCAGGAAGCCGTAATTCATAAACCGCCAGTCGTCATCGCGCCAGCGTCGCGACAGGATGTTGTAGAGGCCGCGCCACAGCCATTTCCGGGTTCGCGGAAAGGCGCCCCTGTCGATGGCCTCCAGCAGGCGGGAGAAGGCTTGGCTCGCCATCGCGCGAGACCTCAGGCGCTAGGCTTGGGTGCAGGGGTCGCCGGCGCCGGCGGCAGGTTCGCGGCCAGCCAGTCGCGCCCCTTGCGCATCAGTTCCTGGTCGTCGCTGTTGCGGGGGTCGAAGCCCGGCAGATAGTAGCGCAATGTGTTCGGCAGGCAGCGCCGCCAGTAGCCGGGATAGACCATGGTCACCCAGAAGAAGCGCAGCCAGAAGCGCAGACCGGTCTTGACCCCGTCGTTTTTCGCGTAGATCGGCACGTTCCGCAGGAAAAGCACGAGGAAGGGAAACAGCGTTGCGTTCATGCCGAGAACGCGGACGAAATAGCGCTTCCAGCTCGACATTCCCGGCGTTGCCGCTTTGAGCACGTCGAGCGCGACAGCCTTGTGCTCCAGCTCTTCGAGCGCATGCCACATCCACAGCCGTCGGTAGGCCGGCGCACCCTGTTCCAGCAGTTCCGGATAGCGCAGCGTCAGCGACGACAAAGTCGCCGTCATATGCTCGATCGCGCAGGTGATCGACAGGCGGTGCAGCGGGTTCTTGACGATCTCGAAGCCCTGCCGGATCGGCTTTTCCATCTTCTCGACATCGTAGCCGAGCGACATCATCGCGCGGTTGTATTCCTCGTGCTCGCGCGTGTGATAGGCCTCCTGCACGGAATATCCGCTGATCTCGGCCGCGAGCTCCTTGTCCTGCAGCTTCGGGCCGTAATGCTTCAGCGAGCGGATGAAGAAGCGCTCGCCCTCGGGCAGGAAGATCGACAGCCCGTCGATCAGCACCGTCTTGATGATGTCGTCTTCCAGCCAGTGGCGCTGGGCGTTCTCAAGGATGCCGAAGCGGATATCGCGCGGGATGATGTCCTCGGCGTTGCCCATGTGCTGGCTGCCTGCCGCGTTCGAAGCATGTGCCATCAGCGCCTGTCCATCGGTGGATCGTTCTGCCGCATCGGTCCGTCGGCCGGGCCTACCTACCGCCGATCATCGGTGCCGTCGAGGTCGGATCGTGCGGCAAAGATCAGTTCATGCAGGATTGCCCTGCATGAAATCGATTGCAACGCCCGTAGCTTAGAGCGGTTTCAAGGTGCCGAGATAGTCCACGAACTGCGCGACCGTCGGATAATCTTGAGTGACACCCGGATAGAGTTCGACGCGATATTCCTGCTCCACCTCCAAGACGAAATGGACCGCGGCAGCGGAGTCCAGGCCGAGGCTCGCGAACGTCGTCGTGGGTGCGATGCCCGCTTCGTCGATGTCGAGCATGGCAGCCAGGCTGGACCGGCAGAAGCGTTCGATCTCGGAAACGGGCGGCATGATGATCCCTGGGATTGGGCGCGGGGCCTTCGCTTGCCGGGCCGGCTGGCTTGCGTCAAGCGGAAACCGCGCGGTCTTCGGCCTCGCCGGACGGGTTCCAGGGCTCGAGCGTGCCCTCCAGCCAGCGAAGCCGGGTCAGGTTGCGCTGGACCTTTCCGCTTGTCGTTTTCGGCAGGGAGCCCGTCCGGATCAGCACGACCTTGTGTAGTGCGACGTCGTGATTGTTGACCACCGCCGCCTGCACGGCCGCGACGACCTCGGCCTCGGCGATGCCGCGGCGCTGCGTCCGCTCGACCTCCTGGACGACGACGATGCGCTCGATTTCATCGGCATCGGTGATGGTGAAGGCCGCGCCATGGTCGCGCCGCAGGGAGGGGTGGCTCGCGGCGACCGTGGCTTCGATATCCTGCGGATAGTGATTGACGCCGCGGATGATCATCACGTCCTTGATCCGGCCGACGACATGCAGTTCGCTGGCTTCGTCGAGATGCCCGAGATCGCCGGTCCGCAACCAGGAGCCGCCGACACTCGGTTCGTCCGTGGCTAGCTTGGCGTGAAAGGTCTGAGCGCTGTCCTCAGGGCGCTGCCAATAGCCGCATGCGACGCTGGAGGCGCGGATCCAGATCTCGCCGATCTCGCCTTGCGGCAGCGGGCGACGCGTCTCCGGGTCGACGATCGTGATGGTCAGCCCGCTCATGGGCGCACCGCAGCTGGCGCTGACGTGCCGGTCGGCGGCATCCTCGGGTGGTGCGATGCGTGCGGCCTTGAGCGCCTTCGCGCTGACCTCCAGCGTGCGGGGGAGGGAACCTCGCTTCGCGGCGGTGACGAGCAGCGTCGCTTCGGCCAGCCCATAGGCGGGACGCATAGCCTCGGGTGCGAAACCGTAGGGTGCGAAGGTCGCGGCGAACCGCTTCAGCGTCGCGGCCCGCACCGGCTCGGCGCCGTTGAGGGCGATTTTCCAGCTGCTGAGGTCTATGCCCTCCATCTGCTCCGGCCGGAAGCGGTCGACGCAGAGATCGAAGGCGAAGTTCGGGGCGGCGCCGACCTCGGCGCGATGCTCGTGGATGGCCCGCAGCCAGTTCAGCGGGCGGTGCATGAACCCCGACGGCGTCAGCAGGACACAGGGCGCGCCGAGATAGATCGGCTGCAGCAGATTCATGATGAGGCCGAGGTCATGATAGAGCGGAATCCAGCTGACATGCGCCGAATCCGTATGGTTCCCGAGCCGATCTCGCATCATCGCGAGATTGTCGATGAGATTGCGGTGGCTCACCATCACGCCCTTGGGGGAGGAGGTCGAGCCGGAGGTATATTGCAGGAAGGCGAGGCCGTCGGCATTGGGGCGGAAGGCGTCGAGCGGCGCCGGGTCCGTCACCAGCGCGATCGGGAGATGGCGGATGCCATGCGCCGCCAGGCGCTCCCGCAGCAGGCCGCGCGGATCGGGGTCCGAAGCCGGGCTCATCGCCAGACGCGGTGCGCAATCGGCGATAATTGCCGCGCTGGCGTCGTGATTCGCGTTGCGGCGCGGCTGCATCATCGGCACCGCGACCACGCCCGCCATCAGGCAGGCGAAATAGGCGACCACGAATTCGACGCTGGAGGGAAAGATCAGCAGGGCGCGGTCGCCCGGGGTCGTTTCGGCCGCGAGCTGGCGCGCCAGATGCGCGGCCTGAGCGTAAAGTTCGGCGAAGGTCAGGCTCGGCCGCTCGCCCGGCCGATCGGAATAGATCGTCACGGCAGCGATGTCCGGCCGAGACATGGCTTGGTGCCGCAGAACCTCGGCCAGTGAGGAAAAATGGCTCATCGCAATCGATCTACGGAACAAGCGTCGCCAGTGGCCGGGAGTATATCGCACCTGTCGCTTGCTCTAACGCGCCGGGACGAGGTCGAGAAAGCTTCTTGCCTTCTATGGAGTGCGCTTCCGGCGAGATCAACCTGCAACAGCATGGAGGTGCCGGCTGCATGTTTGGGCCAGTGATGCTAGAGCATGCGCCGATCAGCTTCGTCATGTATGCGCGAGAGCCGGCAACGAACCGGTGGAACCGAGGATGGATACGTTAGCTCAAGCGGGAACGCCGCAGGAACCGATGGGGAAGCCGCAAAACGGGAATTTCCGCTCGCTGCTACCCGTCATGGAGGTGCGCGAGCCGGCCCGGCGCTGGGCGGACGGCTCGGTCTCGGTCGTTCTGCTGGTGCCGGCCCAGGCCTTTCTTTATGGGCCGTTCCTGCGCTTGCCTGAGGGGCGATACCGCTTGTCCTTCCGCTGCCGGGTGCGCATGCCCCTTCAAGGCGAACACCCGGTCATGGGTCTCGAAATCGTCGCGCAGAACCGGATCCTGCGCGCCTGGCGCGACTATACCGCAGCGGAGTTGCGCGAGGGCGAGCTGAGCCTGGCCTTTGAGGTGCCACGCGAACTGGGCATCGAAGGCGGTGCCGACGTTCCCTTCGAATTCCGCTTCACGCATTTCGGCAATGCTCTGCTGACCATGACCGAGCTGAAGCTTCATCGCGAGCCAACGGCCACCGTCCCCGACAACCTTCCTGCTGAGCTCGAGCCCTGGCGGCTGCTCGGCCGGCTCCGCACCTTGCCGCTGCCTGGCGCCGTGCATCTATCGCCGCTTTCGATCATGCCTTTGAAGCTGTGGCGCAGTTCGGCGGTGCTGCGGCTGCCGGCCGGCATCTATCGTGCCGAGCTAGGCTGCGAACTGAAGCGAACCCGGCGCCCGTCGGAGCCTGCGCTGGCGGTCGAAATCGAGACCCGGGACGGCATTCCGCTGGGGGGAGGCCGCTTCCTGGCGAGCGAGCTGGAAACGGGCCGGGTTTCTTTCGAATTCATGGTGCCGCAGGATATCGGGCTCGACGCTGGCGTGCCGCGCACGATCGATATCCGGCTGCGCCACTTCCGCAATGCGAGCCTGTCGTTGCGCTCTCTCGATCTGTATCGCATCTCGGCTGAAGCTCCGGCCGCGGCGTCGCCGGTGCCGACCAGGCGGGCTGCGGTTTCCGGAGACGCCAAGAAGCAGATCGTCATCTTCGGGAATTGCCAAGGCAATCTACTGGCGGAGGCCCTGCGCTACCATTCCGGTTTCACGCGCCATTTCTCGGTCAAGCACCACTACATGGAATTGCCGGTGAACCTGCACGAGCAGGGGCGGCGCGACTTGCAGGAATGCGATCTGCTCCTGATCCAGGACATCCGGGAATGGGAGCAATATCCGCTGCGCGCGGACGTGCCGAGCGACCTGCCGACGCTACGCTACCCTTGCGTGCGCTTCGCCTCGCCCTGGCCCTTCGACGCCTTCAACGGTCCGGACGACAGGCTCGCCCGCAACCGCGATCTCCCCAATTTCGAGTTCACCTATTTCGACGGCCTGCTCGGGCGGCTGCGGCGCCAGATCGCCGATCCGGAGCAGCGCTTCCGCACCTATGAATCGCTGGCGATCGAGCGCTTGATCGATTTCAACCGCCTGCACCAGTTCGAGCAGACAAGGCTAGAGGAGATGGACCGGAAATTCCCGGCCGGAATCGGTGCCTATATCCTCGAGAACTTCCGGACGAAGCAGACCTTCTACACGACGGCGCATCCCAATGGCCGGATCATGAAGATGCTGGTCAGGCAGGTCACCAGAGAGCTGGGGCTGTCGCTGAACTTCTGGCTGCCCGGTTCGCTCGATTCGCTGCGCCGTCTGCAGGTGCCGATCCATCCGAAAGTCGCGGCCGCGCTGGGGATCGGCTGGGCGGATGCCAGGCGCAAATATCTCGTGCGGGGCGAGTGGCTGACCTGGGAAGACTATTTCCGGAAATACATCGCCTATTACGGGTGAGGGCGGCAGCCCGTCACCGCCGCCTTGTCGGGATCGACGGGCGGATCTGTGGCTTCTTCCCGTGCGAGCTCCGCGGCGTAGCTTGCAAACAGGAAGGCGAAGGCCGTGAAGAACCCTGCCGCCATGAGGAAGACGGTGATATCGCACCAGGTCATGGTCAGGCCGGCGAGGGTGAAAGACGACGCGCCGAAAAAGAAGATCGTCGTGTTCATCAGGATGATCAACAGGCGCATTTCCGTCGGGCCCCAGCCGACCAGCGAAATATGGAACTCGCCGGAGACGCAGGCCTTGACCAGCGAATAGATCGACAAGGCGTGATACCCGGCGAGCGCCAGCAGGGCGAAATCCATGCGCACATAGGCGGATAGACCCATGCCGACGCAGATCAGCAGGTTGCCGATCACGTCGATCGTCTGATCGAGGAAGTAGCCGTATTTGGGCCGTTCGATCTTCCGGAAGCGCGCCAGGCTGCCGTCGAGGGAATCGCCGAACCAGTGGAAGGCGAGGCCGAGCGAAGCGAGCCACAGGAAGCCCGGCGACCAGGCCGTCAGGACGTAGCCCACCAACGTGAGAGTCGCGCCGAAGATGCCGAAGGCCGTGAGCTTGTCAGGGGTGACGCGTGGCGGCATCCGCCGGACGAGCCAGGCCAAAGCCCTGCGCTCGATGGCGCCGACGAGGCTGTTGTTGATGCGTAT
>SEEM01000297.1 GCA_004144595.1 Hyphomicrobiales bacterium | reverse complement strand
CCATTGCCTCGTCGTCTCGCTCGACCTGCCGGTCATCGGCCAGGTGATCGAGGCGACGCCGCAAGAGCCCTATCTCTGCGTCAAGCTCGAGCTCGATCCGGCCGCCATCGGCGCGTTGATGCTGGAAGCGCCGCCGCTCACCGAGCCGGAATTGTCATCCGGCCCGGGTCTGACGGTCGGCCCGATGACTCCAGCCTTGCGCGACGCCGTGATCAGGCTGACCAGCCTGTTGGAGGCTCCCGCAGACATTGCGGTGCTCGCGCCGCTGGTCGAGCGCGAAATCCTCTATCGTTTGCTGACCGGAGAGCAGGCGGCGCGCCTGCGCCAGATCGCGGTGGCGGAGAGCAAGCTGCAGCAGGTCAATCGCGCCATCGCCTGGATCAAGCGCAATTACCGCAGCCCGTTCAGCGTCGAGATCGTCGCGGCGGAGGCGCGGATGAGCCCCTCGGCGCTGCACCAGCATTTCAAGGCGGTGACGGCGATGAGCCCGTTGCAATACCAGAAGCAACTGCGCCTGCAGGAAGCGCGCCGGCTGATCCTGGCCAGGGCGCATGACGCGGCCTCGGCCGGGTTCCAGGTCGGCTATGAGAGCCCCTCGCAGTTCAGCCGGGAATATAGTCGCCTGTTCGGAGCTCCGCCGCTGCGCGACGTCGCGCGCCTGCGCGGCGCCTCGCCACTACCCGCCTAGAACTCTTCCCATCCGGACTCGTTTGCGCGGCCGTTCGCGGCCTTGCGGGTCTGGGCTGGAGCGCGCTGGGGCGCGGCGGCCTTGCTCTGGGCGAAGGCGGCTTCGGCGAGCTGGCGCAAACGCTCCGGCTCGGGCGCCTGGCCGCTGCCGCGATCGGCCGCGCCGGCGGCATGCGGCGCGCTGCCGGCTGATCGTGCGGGCGCGCGCATCGCAGGCCGGGCAGGCTGCCCGGCGGCCATCGCGCTCTGCGGCGCGCCGCCGGTGCGGAAGCTCGCCACCAGCGTGTTGAGCTCGCCGATCCGGCCCGACAGCGCCCCGGCCGAGGCGGCGCTCTGTTCGGCCAACGCCGCGTTGGCCTGCGTCATCTCGTCGAGATGGGCGACCGCCTGGCTCATCTCCTCGATGCCGTTGGCCTGCTCGCCCGCCGCCGCCGAGATCTCCTGGATCGTGCCGGTGACCTTCTGCGAGGCCGCCAGGATCGTCTCCAGCGACTCGCCGGCCCGGCGCACCAGCTTCACCCCGGCCTCGACCTCGGCATTGGAGGACGAGATCAGCCCGGAGATGTCCTTGGCCGCCTCGCCCGAGCGCTGCGCCAGGGTGCGCACCTCCGAGGCGACGACCGCAAAGCCCTTGCCGGCATCGCCCGCCCGCGCCGCTTCGACCGCCGCATTCAGCGCCAGAAGATTGGTCTGGAAGGCGATGTCGTCGATGACGCGGATGATGTCGGAGATCTTGCGCGAGGCGTCCTCGATCCGGGCCATGGCGCTGACCGCCTCGCCGGCGATGGCGCCGCCGTCCTGCGCCGCCTTCATCGCCTCCTCGGCGACCGCCGCCGCCTGGCGCGCACCCTGGGCCGAGGCTTTCACCGAGGCCGCCAGCTCTTCGGTCGTCGCCGCCGTCTCCTCGAGCGAGGAGGCCTGCTCCTCGGTGCGCTTGGAGAGGTCGTCGGCGCCCATGTTGATCTCACGCGCTGAAGTACCGACCTCCGAAGCGGTGGTCTGGATCGTCCTCACCGTCTCGGCCAGCCGGTTGACGGCGCGATTGAAGTCGTCGCGCAGCTTCCGATAATCGGCCGCGACCTCGTCGCCGATACGATAGGTCAGGTCGCCCTGAGCCAGCAGATCGAGCCCGTCGGCAAGCAGCGCGACTACCTGCCGCTGCTCTTCGGCCAGCCGTTCGCGCTCGGCCTCGACCCGGCGGCGCTCCGCCT
>SEEM01000296.1 GCA_004144595.1 Hyphomicrobiales bacterium | reverse complement strand
GCAGGCGCGCTGGCCGGCTTCATCACGGTCGCATCGGCTGGCGCGCAGGAGCCTGTCCGGCCGCAGCCCGGCGATGCCTGTCCGAAGGATGCGGGCTGCGTTGTCGCGAGCGGCAGCTATCGCATCATCCTGCCGCCGCGGGCAGCCAGGGAGCGGCCGGTCGGGGCGATCATGTATTTCCACGGCTATCAGGGCTCGGCCGAGGAGACGATCGCCGATCCTGGCCTCCTTGCCGTGGCCCGGCGCCTCGGCGTCGCGCTGATCGCGCCGGGCGGGGCCGGGCACAGCTGGTCCTATCCCGGCTCGCCCGCGCGCCATCGCGACGAGTTCACCTTCGTCGGACAGGTGCTGGACGATGTCGCGGCGCGCTTCCCGGTCGATTCACGTCGTATCCTGGCGAGCGGCTTCTCGCAGGGCGGCTCGATGGTCTGGTATCTCGCTTGCCGGATGCCGACGCGCTTTGCCGCGTTCGCGCCGATCGCCGGAGCCTTCTGGGAGCCCCTGCCGGAACGCTGCGACGGGCCGCGGCCGCCGCTGATCCACGTCCACGGCACGAGCGATGCGACGGTGCCGCTCGCCGGCCGCGCCTTGCGCTCCGGAGCGCGGCAGGGCGATGTCTTCAGGAGCTTGGCGATCATCGCGCCAGGCGGCTGCACGGCGGCCTGGGCCGAAACTGTCCGCGCCGTTTCCGAGAGCGAAGAGCTCACCTGCCGCATCGCGAGCGGATGTGCTGGCGATGCCAGGCTGGAGCTTTGCCTGCACGCCGGCGGCCACTGGGCCGATCCGGACTGGGTCGAGCGCGCCTGGAGGTTGGCGATGCCGGCAGGCGAAGCTGTCTCCGCGGCACAGGGCCGGCTCACGTCTCCGTGATCCTGTAACCAAACCCGCCGTCCGCGCGATCTCTCTCGCATGGCCGCCGCGGCGGCAAAGCGGAGAGAGATGATGCGCCATGAACGGATAGCGGCGGAGCCGGCTGGCACTGGCCTCGGGCAACCCGTCACGGGCGCCGATCTCCTGGCAGCTCAATTGGCTGCTGCCGGCGCGACCCATGCCTTCGGTATCCCCGGCGGCGAGGTGCTGGCCCTGGTCGATGCGCTCGGGCGCGCCGGCATCCGTTTCGAGCTCGCCCGGCATGAGAATGCCGCTGGCTTCATGGCCGAAGGGCTCTGGCATGCGACCGGTGCGCTGCCCGTGCTGGTCGCGACGCTCGGCCCCGGCGTCGCCAATGCGGTCAATGTCGTCGCGAATGCGCAGCAGGACCGGGTGCCGCTGATCTTTGTGACCGGCTGCATCGATCAGGCCTTGGCCGAGAGCTATACGCATCAGGTCTTCGATCATCAGGCCGTGCTGCGCCCGCTGGTCAAGGCGAGCTTCCGCGCCGCTCCCGGCACCGAGGATCTCGTGGTGGCCAAGGCCGTGGCCATAGCCCGGCGCGGCCGCCCTGGGCCGGTTCATATCGACCTGCCGATCTCAGTTGCCGAGGCCCGCACGACCCACCGCACAGCGCCCGCGATCACGCTTGCCGCCCCATTGGTCCCCGCCGATCTGCGGCCGGCGCAGGCGCTGCTCGCCGCGGCAAAGCAGCCTCTGGTCATCGCCGGGCTCGACCTCGTCGACCAGGGCGGCGCAGTCGCGCTCGATCGCTTCCTGGCCGCGACCGGCGCGCCGCTGCTCACCACCTACAAGGCCAAGGGGCTGGTGCCGGAGGATCATCCGCGCGTGATCGGCGCCGTTGGTCTCTCGCCGAAGGCCGATGCGATCGTGCGACCGCTGATCGAGGCGGCAGACCTGATCGTGCTCGCCGGCTACGATCCGATCGAGATGCGCCAGGGCTGGCGCAATCCCTGGCCCGCCGGGAAGCCGGTCATCGATATCGTCGCCGAGCCCGTTCAGCACGGCATGCATGGGGCAAGCC
>SEEM01000295.1 GCA_004144595.1 Hyphomicrobiales bacterium | reverse complement strand
GCCTATTCCCGGCCTTTCGCCTGCGTCACCGACTTATTCGGAGGCGAAGGCGAAAAACAGCGACCGGGACTGTCCCGACGCATTTCCACCATACGAAAGCCGCCCCGCCGATCAACCACCATGGCGCTAAACTGGCCATTAGCTGGAGGCGTGTTGCTGGGACGCCACATTTTTCGGTGGTGACGCGCAAAATCGTAAAGACTGAGTTTACAAATCGGCTATGAAAAACCCGGTTTTCTCTGACGGGTGCATCTTCGTGCTTGCGAATCGCGGCGGAGCCTCTCGCAGAGCGACGGTGTTGGGGGCGGACCGCTGTCGAGGTTGAAACCGGTATCGTCGCCGATACGCATCGGGGGGCCGAGCGGTTCATTCAAGATGCCCGCGGGAGGACCAGTTCGCCTGCGTCGGGGAACCTGAGCAGTTAAGCTGACAGCCATGATACATCGGTCGCATAGCCAACGACGCCGGACGTAGATACATCCTGGTCGCGGGCAGGCTTTGAAGGTCGACGAACCCAGTGGTTCCGGCGGAAGAGCATCATCGGCTCGCCGCTGACCTGATTTCGCTCGCCGGGCGATCCAGACTCTAAGCGAGGGGATGGAGAAATGAGCGTCGCGCGCCAGGCCTTTGACTCGGGTAGGGGCAAGGACAGCGCATTGGCGGCACTCACAGGGAGAGGGTATCGGACAGGAACTCGTGGTGAGCGGAACCCGCTTCAGGGAACCCCCGTGAACTGAGCCGACGCGCCGTTCCGGGTCATGCGAGCCTGAACGGATTTCTGGGAATGACGAAGACGAAGCAGGGCGGCGACACCGCCTGGGACGAGGCGCGCCCGACGGACGCGGAGCTGGCTCGCTATCGGCGTAGCTACCGGATGACGACGGACGAGGTCGAGCGGTTCTATTGGCACTGGCAGGAAGCGATGGCGCATGCGCTGTTGCTCGAGCAGAATCCGGAACGGAGCTATCCGGAGCATGGTGGCCTCAACGGCCTGCAGCTGGCGGAAGGAGCGCGAGCGACCGCACGCTTCTTTGCCTTCATGTTGGCGGAGGCGCCGGCGCGCGACACCAGTCACTTCGAGCGCAAGATCATGGTCTATGAGGCCATCGCCTTCGACGAGGACGAGATCCGCCGCACGCGGACTGCGTGGATGGTCGAGGCTGCGATGCAGCAGGATGCCAGCGAGCTCGGGATCAACCTCACCAGGATCCCGGCTTCCCCTGGCTCGCCGAGCCGGCACTGAGAACCTGCGCCCATGTCCTTCGTGATCTATGACCTGGAGACCAGTGGTCTTCAGCCCCAGTGGAACGTGCCGCTGCAGGCGGCGATGATCCACACCGACGCCGCGCTCCAGCCGCTGGGCGAGCTTTCGCTGCGCTGCCGGCTGCCGGCCCATATCGTGCCGTCGCCGGGCGCGCTCCTGACCACTGGCATCCGGCCCGAGCAGCTCGAGCAGGCGCCGCTGTCGACGACGGAGATGCTCGGCATCATCGCCAAAGCCCTGATATCCTGGGCGCCCGCTACGGTAATTGGCTACAACACCCTCCGGTTCGACGAGGAGATCCTCAGGCACGCTTACTTCACCCATCTCCTGCCGCCCTATGCGACGCAGTTGAACGGACACCGCCGCGCCGACCTGCTGACGATGGTCAGGGCGGTGGCGATGCTGGAGCCGGGCGTCATCGCGGTCCCGCTCAGTGCTACGGGCAAGCCGAGCTTCAAGCTCGGCGATGTCTGCCGCGCCAATGGCATCGCGCTCTCCGAGGACGACGCCCATGATGCGATGGCAGACACCAGGGCGACGCTGGCTCTGTTCAGGCGCCTGCGGGAGATCGCGCCGACGACCGTCGCGACGATGCTCAGCTTGGCTGACAAGGGTGTGCCGAGCCGGATGCTGGCGGGCGGCGAGGTCCTGCTGCTCG
>SEEM01000102.1 GCA_004144595.1 Hyphomicrobiales bacterium | reverse complement strand
TCGATATTATAGGTCGCTTCGTCGATCTCGGCGAAGACCGGCGTGGCCCCCATCCAGGCGACGACCTCGGCGGTCGCGGCGAAGGTGAAGCTCGGGCAGATCACTGCGTCGCCGGGACCGATGCCAAGCGCTTCGAGCACCAGGATCAGCGCATCCGTGCCGTTGGCGACACCGATAGCGTGCTTCGCCCCGCAGAAGGCGGCGAGCTCGGTCTCGAACCGCTGGACCTGTTCGCCCAGGATGTAATTGCCGTCATGGACGACCTTGAGGATGGCCTCGTCGATGGCCTTGCCGATATGCTGACGCTGGGCCTTGAGGTCGATGAACTCGATCGCGGGACGCTCGCTCATCAGGCTATCTCCTCCAAATGCTCGGGGGCGGCTTCCCGGTAGCGCGTTCCGCTCAGCGGGCAGGTCAGGTCCGGGCCGAGCTTCTCGCCCGCCTTGCTCATCCAGCCGATCCGGCGCGCCGGGACGCCGGCCATCAAAGCATAGTCCGGCACGTCCCGGGTCACCACCGCGCCGGCGGCGATGAAGCAATACGCGCCGAGCGTATGTCCGCAGACGATGGTCGCATTGGCGCCGATGCTCGCGCCCCGCTTGACCAGCGTGCGACGAAATTCAGCCTTCCGGTTCATGAAAGCGCGGGGGTTGTTGACGTTTGTGAAGACGCAGGACGGGCCGCAGAACACGTCCGCTTCCAGTTCGACGCCATCATAGAGCGCAACGTTGTTCTGGATCTTGCAGCCGTCGCCGATCGTCACACGCGGGCCGGCCATGACATTCTGGCCGAGCACGCACTCCCGACCGATCGTTGTCTGTCCCAGGACGTGGACGAAATGCCAGATGCGGGTGCCGCTGCCGAGTGTCGCGCCTTCGTCGACATAGGCGCTTTCATGGATGAGCGCGCCGGGGAAGCGCGGGTCTTCCCGCATCTGCGACGCGCCCGCCATGGTCAGCCCTTGAGATATTTGGCGACGAAGGGATGCGTCTCGCCGGCAGTCACGACGGGCGCATTGCGGAACTGCGAGACGACCTCGATCGAGAAGCGCACATCCTCAAGACCATAACCCTTGCCGGCCAGGATCTCCTCGTAGCTGCGGGTGTGCAGATCGGTGAAACCCTCGGAGAATTCGACCTCCTCGCCGTCCATGGTGATCGAGCGATAGGTCGTCTTCTGGCCCTTGACGCTGTCCGGCAGGTCGTTGACATCCACCGAGAGGAACCAGCGCACATCCGCCTTCTCGTAGGAGAGCAGACCGCCGGCGCGCTCGCCCTCGCGCAGGTTCGCAGTCTGCGACTGCAGCGGGCCGAAGACATAGGCCAGCATGTCGAAGAAATGGACGCCGACATTGGTGGCGACACCGCCGGACTTGGCCTCGTCGCCCTTCCAGGACGCGTGATACCAGCGCCCGCGCGAGGTGATGTAGGTCAGGTCGACGGAGTGACGCTCGTTGGAGGTCGCGATGCGCTCCTTCAGGGCCTGGATCGCCGGATGCAGGCGCAACTGCAGGATGGTGTTGACCTTGCGGCCCGATTCGCGCTCGATCTCGATCAGCCCGTCGATGTTCCAAGGGTTGAGAACAAGCGGCTTTTCGCAAATCACGTCGCTGC
Source organism: Hyphomicrobiales bacterium (assembly GCA_004144595.1). Taxonomy (GTDB): domain Bacteria; phylum Pseudomonadota; class Alphaproteobacteria; order Rhizobiales; family Beijerinckiaceae; genus Allobosea. The sequence goes on along the minus strand of SEEM01000102.1, from coordinate 7,335 downwards.
CGGCACGCAGTCCGAAGCGGATATGGGCGTCGTGCAGGTAGTTCGGCGAACAGATCGCGACATAGTCGATGCGCTCGTCGCGCCGGCGCAGCTTGTCGACATGGCGGTCGAAGCGCTCGAACTCGGTGAAGAAATGCGCCTGTGGGAAATGGCTGTCGATAATCCCCACGGAATCGTTGGGATCAAAGGCGACCTTGAGGTCGCCGCCGACGGCCTTGATGGCCTTCATGTGGCGTGGCGCGATATAGCCGGCGGCACCGATCAGTGCGAATGACGTCATGATTGGTTCTCTGGCGTTTCCCGGGTGTCGCGGCTCAGGCCTTGACGATGTTGTCGCCGGTTAGTCCGGCTTTTGCGCAGGCATTGCGCGTATCCACCACGAGGCGGGCGGCGGCAACGAGCGCCTTGTAGTCGACCGCGTCGTGGTCAGTCGCGATCAGCACGGCGTCATAACCTGTGATCGTATCGGATGAAAGCGCGACCGAGGCGCGGCCGGTCAGATTGGCATGCTCGCGGGTCGGCGGGATCACCGGCACATGGGGATCGTGATAATCGGCCTTGGCGCCGCGCTCCTCGAGCAACTCGATCAGCCGCAGCGAGGGGCTCTCGCGCATGTCGTCGATGTTCTTCTTGTAGGCGATGCCCATCACCAGGATTTTCGCCTTGCTGAGTCCGCGGCCCTGCTGGCGGTCGAGCGCCTCGGCGACGCGGTCGACCACCCAGTGCGGCATGGCGGTGTTGATCTGGCCGGCGAGTTCGATGAAGCGGGTCGTGACGTCGAACTCTCGCGCCTTCCAGGTCAGGTAGAACGGGTCGATCGGGATGCAGTGCCCGCCCAGGCCAGGGCCCGGATAGAACGGCATGAAGCCGAAAGGCTTGGTCTTGGCGGCGTCGATCACCTCCCAGACGTCGATCCCCATCTTGCCGTAGATCACCTTCAGCTCGTTCACGAGGGCGATGTTGACGGCACGGAAGATGTTCTCGGTCAGCTTGACGGCTTCGGCTGTCGCCGAGGAGGAGACCGGCACGGTCTTGACCACCAGCGCACTGTAGACTGCGTCGGCGAGCTTGAGCGCCTCCGCCCCGTCGCCGCCGACGACCTTGGGGATGGTCGAGGTGCCGAAATCCGGATTGCCGGGGTCTTCCCGCTCGGGCGAGAAGGCGAGGTAGAAATCCACGCCGCTCTTGAGGCCGGTCTTCTCGAAGATCGGGCGCATGATCTCGTCGGTCGTGCCGGGCCAGGTCGTCGATTCCAGCACGACGAGATGGCCATTGCGCAGGCGCGGTGCGATCGCCCGCGCCGTCGCCTCGACATAGCTCAGGTCGGGCTCGCGATGCTTGGTCAGCGGCGTCGGCACGGCGATGATGATGGCGTCGACGTCGCGGAGTTCATCAAAATCGGTCGTGGCGCGGAACCGGTCTTCCTTGATCGCGGCGGCGATGGCCTCGGTCGGGATATGCTTGATGAAGCTCTCGCCGCGGTTGATCTGCGCGACGCGCTTTGCGTCGATATCGAAGCCGACGACCTTGAATCCAGCCTTGCAGGCGGTCAGAGCCAGCGGGATGCCGACATATCCGAGGCCGATGATGCCGATCCGGTAGCTCTTGGAGGCGATGCGGGCGAGCTGCTCGGTCAGATGCTCGGCCCCGTCGGAAACGGACGATGCTATCGGCGATGAAGACATGACCGGCTTTCTGATTGGGAGGGCGCTTCGAGGCGCAGCAGGCTAGTTTGGCCGGTGGATTAGCCGCCGCCTTAGAAAGATGTCAACCAGCGACGACCAGCCGAGAAGCCAAAGCAACTTGAACTTAGCTGAACCATGGGCGCCGTGTCAGCAGCGTGCGATCGCCTGCCTGGTATCATCGTTCAGCTCGCGCAGGGCTGAACGATGGATCGATTGAAGGGGGGCGGGAATACGCTTGTGACTACCAGCGCGACCCACGGGCAGGCCGGAGAGGGCGGCATCCGCGGCGGTTGCAGGTGCTTTCCCAGACGCGCCCGTTCCCGTCGATGCAGCGGCTCGGATTGCAGTCGAAGCCCTCCCCGCCGCCGCCATAGCCGCCACCGCCCCATTGGCGGGGCTGGGGAGGCGGAGGAGCGCCATAACCTGGCCCACCGCCGTAGCCTCCGCCTCCGCCGCCGAGACGGCCGACCGGGCCGCTGCTCGGGCGGCAGCCGTAGCGATCACAGGTCGATTGCGTGTAGACGCCGGTCCGAGGATCGATGCAGCTTGCGGTCGTGCACTGGAGTTGAACCTGCGTGATGCCGGAATCGACCTGCATCGCCGTCATTGGCAACGCATTCGCTTGCGCCGCCCAGAGCGCGAATACCGCAACGGCGATGTTTCTTAGAAATGATCGCATGGTCATGACTCCTTCAGCGCCGAAGATACGCGTGCGATTCTGAACGGTTCCCTGCTGAAGATCGAGCATGGTTCATATATGCAGTCTTGTCCCGACGAAGCAGCTCTGCCGGTCGCTGGGTGGATGGCCTATGATGACGCCTACCTTGCCCGGCGGACGATCGCTCGGCAGGGTTCGCTGCGAGAGGACTGCATGACGTTCCGCAACATCCACGCCCATGGCCTTGTCCGCATCGCCTGCGCCGCGCCGCGGCTGAAGGTGGCCGATCCGGCCTTCAATGTCGGCGAGACCATCGCCATGCTGCGCCGTGCGGACGAGCGCTCCGCCTCGCTTTGCCTGTTCCCGGAGCTCGGCGTCAGCGCCTATGCCATCGATGACCTGCTCCAGCAGAACGCGCTGCTCGATGCGGTGGGCGATGCGCTGGCGCGGCTCGTGCAGGAAAGCCGCAGCCTGGGCTGCGTCGCCGTTGTCGGCGCTCCCTTGCGGGTCGAGGGCCGGCTGTTCAACTGCGCCGTCGCGATCCATCGCGGTCGCATCCTCGCCGCCGTGCCGAAGACCTACCTGCCGAACTACCGCGAATTCTACGAGCGCCGCCAGTTCGCTTCGGGCGATCGTGCCGGCGTCCTCTCCATCGATTTGTGCGGGCAGGATGTGCCTTTCGGCACGGACATTCTGCTGGCGGCGACCGATATCCCCGATCTCGTCGTCCATATGGAGATTTGCGAGGATGTCTGGACGCCGATCCCGCCCTCGTCCTTCGCCGCGCTCGCGGGCGCGACGCTGTTGCTCAACCTGTCGGCATCGAACGTCACGATCGGCAAGTCTGATTGGCGCCATGCGCTCTGCAAGGCCCATTCCGGCCGCTGCATCGCGGCTTACGCCTATTCCGCAGCCGGTACGGGTGAATCGACCACCGACCTCGCCTGGGACGGGCAGGCGATGATCTATGAGAACGGCGTGCTGCTGGCCGAGGCCGAGCGTTTCGCCGCTGAGCCGCAACTCATCGTCGCCGATATCGACCTCGAACGGCTGGCGATGGACCGCATCCGCCAGAACACCTTCGGCGACAGCGCCGATCTCAACCGCGACCGGCTCAGCTTTCGCCGCATCGCGTTCGCGCTGGAGCCCGATCGCGAGAGCGATCTCGGCCTTGCCCGCGAGGTCGAGCGCTTCCCCTTCGTGCCGAATGACGATGCAAGGCTGAACGAGCTGTGCTTCGAGGCCTACAACATCCAGTCGCATGGCCTGCGCAAGCGGCTGGAAAGCACGCGTCTCGACAAGGTGGTGATCGGCGTCTCCGGCGGTCTCGATTCGACGCAGGCCCTGATCGTTGCGGCCCACACTTTCGACGCGTTGGGCCTGCCCCGCGAGAACATTCTCGCCTATACGCTGCCCGCCTTCGCGACCAGCAAGGACACCAAGGACAATGCCTGGCGGCTGATGCGGGCGCTTGGCGTCAGCGCCGAGGAAATCGACATGACGCCGGCCTGCCGGCAGATGCTGGTCGATATCGGCCATCCTTTCGCGAAGGGCGAGCCCGTCTACGACATCACCTTCGAGAACGTGCAGGCCGGTGCCCGCACCTCCGTGCTCTTCCGCCTTGCCAACCGGCATAACGGGCTGGTGATGGGCACGGGTGATCTCTCGGAGCTGGCGCTCGGCTGGTGCACCTATGGCGTCGGCGATCACATGTCGCATTACAACGTCAACGGCTCCGTGCCGAAGACGCTGATCCAGCACCTGATCCGCTGGGTCGCCCAGTCCGGCCGCTTCGGCGCCGAGGCGTCGGAGGTCATGCTCGACATCCTCGCTACCGAGATCTCGCCCGAGCTGGTGCCGGGCGACGGCGACAAGCCGGCGCAGAAGACCGAGGATTTCGTCGGTCCCTATGCCCTGCAGGATTTCAACCTGTTCTACACGACGCGCTACGGCTTCAGGCCCGGCAAGATCGCCTTCCTGTCCGAGCACGCCTGGCGCGATGCTGGGACAGGCGACTGGCCGCCGAACATGGAGGCGAGCAAGCGCGTCGCCTACGACTTGGCCGAGATCAAGCGCTGGCTGGGTGTCTTCATCCGCCGCTTCTTCGAGACCAGTCAGTTCAAGCGCTCGGCCGTGCCGAACGGCCCGAAGGTCTCCTCCGGCGGCTCGCTCTCGCCGCGGGGCGACTGGCGCGCGCCGAGCGATGCCTCGGCCGCGCCCTGGCTCAAGGACTGGGAGCGTATCCCGGACTGATTATGACACCTGCGGTCGATGTCCGGACGTCTGCCGAGCGCGCTCAGGCGATGCCGAGCAGGCGGATCAGGCCGAGGCTGACGACTGTCAGGGCGATCAGGGACAGGGTGACCGCCGCCGTGACCCGCCCGCCGGCGCGGGCGACGACGCGGATGTCCACGCCCAGGCCCAGGGCCGCCATCGAGATGATGGTGAGCACGGTCGCGGTCTTGGCGATCGGAGCCAACGCGACCTCCGGGATGAGGCCGTGGCTGCGAAGCGCCGCCATGCCCAGGAAAGCGATGATGAACCAGGGAACGAGCTTGTTGACGGCCAGGCGTCGCGAAGCCGGCTTGGCGTTGCCCGCGTCGGTGTCGTCCCGCAGCCGGTGCCCCAGGACGGAAAGCGCGAGGACGACGGGCCCCAGCATGAGAACGCGGACGAGCTTGACGAGGGTGCCGATCTGGACGCTTGCCGCCGCCACAGGGGCGGTCGCGGCCAGGACCTGCGGGACGGCATAGACCGTGAGCCCGGCGAGAACGCCATACTGCGTTTCGCTCAGGCTCAGGATCGGCACGAGAAGCGGCAGCCCGAGCACGACCAGGACACCGAGCACCGCCGTGAAGGCGATGGAGGCAGCGACGTCCTTGCCATCGGCTCCGATCACCGGCGCGACCGCGGCGATGGCCGAGTTGCCGCAGATCGAATTGCCGCAGGCGATGAGAACCGCCATGCGCTTCGGCAATCCCAATGCCCGGCCCAGCATGAAGCTGCCGGCCAGCGCGATCGACACCACCACCGCGATGCCGACGAGCAATGCCGGCCCGGCGGCGACGATCATCGCCATGTTCAGGGACGCGCCGAGCAGCACGATGGCGATTTCCAGAACCATCTTCGCCGAGAACGCGATGCCCGGGCGCCAGCGATCGGAAGGCGTCCAGACGGTGCGGATGGCGGTGCCGATCAGGATCGCCAGCACCAAAGCCTCGAGCCAGGCGCGGCCGGCGGCGAAGGCTTCGAGATGCTCGAGCGCGAAGGCTATGGCGCTGATGCCGGCACAGAGGCCGAGGCCCGGCAAGATGCGACCGGCGCTCCGCAGAAAGGAACTGGACGACGCGGGCGAGGGGCTAGGGGCGTGCATGGCCATAGGAGAACCTTCTTCTCCTCGACCTAGTCGGAGAAGGATCATGCTGTCTATCGCATTGTTTCGATCGCACTGTTCGTTCTGATCGAACGGTTGAAGACCTTTCCGGGTAAATTCCCGACGTGCTTCTCCACAGTCGCCCCTGTGGTCGCCCCATAGCCGCCTCCGAATGCCGGATCAGCCGGCGAACGCACTCTGAAGGAGGCTGATGGCCAAGGCAGCCATCATCAGGGCGATAAGCAGATCGAGCACCCGCCAGGCCATCGGCCGGGCGAAGAGCGGGGCCAGAAAACGGGCCCCGAAACCCAGCGAAGCAAACCAGGCGAAACTGGCCGATGCGCCCCCGATCACGAACCATGGCCGCTCGTCCGCCGGCATGCTGGTTCCGATCGCACCCATCAGCATGACCGTGTCGATATAGACATGAGGATTAAGGAACGTGAACGCGGCCGTGCTGGCGAGGGCGGCCGTCAGGGAGACACTGGCTTGGCGATCGACGATCAGGCGCGACGGGGTCATGGAGCGACGCAGGGCACCATAACCGTACCACGTCAGGAAGGCGGCTCCGCCGAGGCTCAACGCCGTCGAAAGACCCGGCACTGCCGAAAGTAATACGCCCAGCCCGTTGACGCCGGCGACGATCAGCATGGCGTCGGCTGCCGCACAGAACATCACGATGGGCCAGACATGCTCGCGCTTGAGCCCTTGCCTGAGCACGAACATGTTTTGTGCGCCGATGGCCATGATCAGGCCGGCCGACAGCATGAAGCCCTTGAGGAGGGCAGGGAGCAAAGCCGTATCCATCGGCGCTTGATGCTGCAGCCGAGGAGAGTAGTCTAACTAAAATAACTAAGACAGAATTAAGATGGCTAATGCTTGACTACCTGGCGCTCGCTTCCGTCGCCGCGGTTCTGCGGGAAGGCACATTCGACAAGGCTGCGGCGGTACTCGGGGTCACGCCTTCGGCGGTCTCGCAACGCGTAAAAGGTTTGGAAGAGCGTCTTGGGGTTGCCTTGTTGACGCGGGGATCGCCATGTCTCGCGACCCCGATCGGCGCCAGGCTCTGCGCTCATCTGGAACGCGTCAGGTTGCTGGAAACCGATATGGCGGGCGAGCTGGAGGGCTTGCCAGGGCAGGGGGGCGAAAAGCCGGTGCTGCGGGTTGCGGTCAATTCCGACAGCCTCGCCACATGGTTCCCACTCGCCGCAGCGCAGTTCACGGCCACGAGCGGCGCGCTGCTCGATCTGGTGCTGGACGATGAAGCGCACACCGCCGAAAGGCTGCGCACCGGCGAGGTCATGGCTGCGGTCAGCGCCGATCCTGCGCCAGTGGCCGGCTGCAAGATCCACCCGCTGGGCGCCTTGGACTACGCTGCCGTCGCAAGCCCTTCCTTCCATGCCGAGCATTTCTCGCAAGGAGCGGCCAGCCGGAATCTGCGGTCTGCTCCCATGCTGCGCTTCGACCGGCGCGACGAATTGCAGTTTCGCTGGATGCGGGAGGCCTGCGGTGAGACCTGCCTGCCGCCAACGCATTGGGCACCCTCGACGCATGGGATGCTTGAATTGACGCTCGCCGGCCTGGGCTGGTCCATGGCGCCGATCAGCATGGCCGAGCCG
>SEEM01000294.1 GCA_004144595.1 Hyphomicrobiales bacterium | reverse complement strand
CCGCCCAACCGGCCGCTAAGCCTCACGCTGAGGGCGCATCCCAGCGCCTGCGACGAAGCGGGAGTCAGCGGTGACGGCGACGACGAGCCCTGTCCGGGCAATGACGGTCGGCGAGATGATCGGGGTGCTGATGGCGGGCGCCAGCGTGCTGCCGCTGATCCTGATCGGCGCCCTGACCGAAAACTCCGGCTACGCCTTCCACGCCATGCTAGGCGCAGCCGCAGCCGCAGCCAGCATGGTCCTGATCGGCAATCGCTGCTTCGATGGTTCGCCGGCGGTCCCGCCGCAGGAGATCGACGGCAAGCCGAACTACAATATGGGGCCGGTCAAGTTCGCGACCGTCGCCGCGATGGTCTGGGGCATCGCCGGCTTTGCCGTCGGGCTGATCATCGCGCTGCAGCTCGCCTTTCCCGGGCTGAACTTCGACCTGCCCTGGACCAATTTCGGCCGGATGCGGCCGCTGCACACCTCGGCAGTGGTCTTCGCCTTCGGCGGCAACGTGCTGATCGGCAGCTCGTTCTATGTCGTCCAGCGCACCTGCCGGGCCCGGCTCGCCGGCGATCTCTCGCCCTGGTTCGTCGTGCTCGGCTACAACCTCTTCATCGTCATCGCCGGCACCGGCTATCTGCTCGGGATCACCCAGAGCAAGGAATACGCCGAGCCGGAATGGTACGCCGATCTCTGGCTGACCTTCGTCTGGGTCGCCTATCTCCTCATCTTCCTCGCCACGCTGAGGAAGCGCACGGAGCCGCACATCTATGTGGCGAACTGGTTCTATCTCGGCTTCATCCTGACCATCGCGGTCCTGCATATCGGCAACAATGTCGCGGTGCCGGTCTCGATCCTGTCGCCGAAGTCCTACGGGCTGTGGTCGGGCGTGCAGGATGCGATGTTCCAGTGGTGGTACGGCCACAACGCGGTCGGTTTCTTCCTGACCGCCGGCTTCCTCGCGATCATGTACTACTTCGTGCCCAAGCGCGCCGAGCGGCCGATCTACAGCTACCGGCTCTCGATCATCCATTTCTGGGCTCTGATCTTCATCTATATCTGGGCCGGCCCGCATCATCTGCACTACACCGCATTGCCCGACTGGGCGCAGACGCTCGGCATGACCTTCTCGATCATGCTGTGGATGCCCTCCTGGGGCGGCATGATCAACGGCATCATGACCCTGTCGGGCGCCTGGGACCGGCTGCGCACCGATCCCGTGCTGCGGATGATGGTGGTCTCGCTCGCCTTCTACGGCATGTCGACCTTCGAGGGGCCGCTGATGTCGATCAAGGCGGTGAACGGGCTCTCGCACTATACCGACTGGACCATCGGCCATGTCCATTCCGGCGCGCTCGGCTGGGTCGCCTACATCTCCTTCGGTGCGATCTACTGCCTCGTGCCCTGGCTGTGGAACCGCAAGGGGCTCTACTCGCTCAGGCTGGTGAGCTGGCATTTCTGGGTCTCGACGCTCGGCATCGTCTTCTACATCACGGCGATGTGGGTCTCGGGGATCCTGCAGGGCCTGATGTGGCGCGCCTACACCTCGCTCGGCTTCCTCGAATACTCGTTCATCGAGACCGTCGCGGCGATGCACCCGTTCTACGTGATCCGGGCGCTGGGCGGCGCGCTCTTCCTGAGCGGCGCGCTGATCATGGCCTTCAATCTCTGGATGACCGTGCGCTCGGAGGAAGCTTCCGAGATGCCGGGAGCCACGGCGCTGCCGCCGCGCCAGCTCGCCACCGCCTGAGGAGCCGTCATGACGAGCATCGAGCACAAGGCGCCGCGGCGTTCGCTCTGGGCCAAGCACAAGATCTTCGAGACGAATTCGATCATCCTGGTCATCGGCGTCCTGCTGGTGATCTCGATCGGCGGCCTCGTCGAGATCGCGCCGCTCTTCTACCTCCGCAACACGATCGAGACGGTGCAGGGCTTGCGGCCCTATAC
>SEEM01000101.1 GCA_004144595.1 Hyphomicrobiales bacterium | reverse complement strand
GGCATCGACCTGCTGCCCGTCGATCCGATCCCCGGCGTCGACCTGATCGAAATGGATTTCATGGCCGAGGAGGCGCCGGCCCTGCTGACGGAGCGCCTCGGCGGCCGCGCCGACGGCGTGATGTCCGACATGGCTGCCAACACGACCGGCCACAAGAAGACCGACCATCTCAAGATCATCGCGCTCGCCGAGGCCGCGATCGAATTCGCGCACGACATCCTGGCGCCCGGCGGCTTCTTCCTGGCAAAACTCTTCCAGGGCGGCGACAGCGCCGAACTCCTGACCATGCTGAAGCGCGACTTCACGCTCGTCCGCAACGTCAAGCCGGCAGCGAGCCGCGCCGATTCCTCGGAACTCTACGTTCTGGCGACCGGGTATCGCCGGGCCCGGAAGACCGACGGCGACGACGCCTGAGCGCAGCCGGAGTGGTGATGAGGCATCTGGTGCCGCTCATGGTCCCGGCGCTTCAGGCGGAGTACGGGACGGCCGATGGCACCGGGCGCCTCGCCTAGCAAGCTCTCACTCCGGGAAGACATCCCGTGGCAAGTGACGCGGATCATAGGTGCCGGGCGCGTTTCGCGTCGCGGAAGTCCAGATCCAGAAGCCGAAGCCGCCGAGGCCGAAAAGCGGCCCGGCTATTTCGAAGAACCCGGCTTTGCCGCTCAGGCCGATATAGAGAACCATCAATCCCGCGCCGCCGAAGATCACGGCGGCGATGAGCGCGACGACGATCAGGAAGCGGTGGCGCCCCTCCGGGATGCCGCGCTTGAACGCGACATGGCCATGCCCGCCTGCGACGAGGCGGCGATGCAGGTCCTCGATGAAGGCGATAAAGCTCTCATCGCGCTCCGGATCGTCCATGCCCCAGGGGCTGCTGGAATGGACGAAGAGCGGCCGGCCGACGGAAAACCTCAGTTCGGCCAGCGCTTCCCAGGGCGATCGTGGTCCGCCATTCACCGCCTGCAGGCGCACGGCCGCGAGGTTGGCGAACGGCCGCAGGCCCGATCGTCCGTCGAGCATGTAGGCGATGCCTTCGCCGCTGAGCGTCAGTTCGGTATCCGCGAGCTTGAGGCGGGCCGCGCCGTCACCGACGCAGAGCATGTAGCGCGTCTCATCCGAGGGCGCGGGCTCGGCCTGCATGCCCTGACCCTGGGGCAAGACGCCGTTCCTGGCAAGTCAGAGCATCGGCCCGAAAAGTGGGATGCGGTTTTCGGGAAAAGCCGATGCACGATCTAGTCGAGCGGCTTCTGCTCAGCGATCGCCTCGGCGGTGATTTTGCGCGCACTGACCGGGACATGGCCGGACACCTCGGCGCCGGCATCCGGGGCGAGTTGCATCATCCAGAACACCGAAGAGGCCGAAATCAGGCCGACGATCAGGAAGGCCGGCCAGAAATCCCCGGCCGCGAGCGCCTTGCCGCCATGCAGGAAATGCGTCGTCTCCAGGGCGAAGGCGCCGATCGTCACGCCGATGCTGAGCGAGAGCTGCTGTGCGACGCTGGACATCGAGGTCGCGCTCGACATCTCCCGGTTGGAGACATCGGCATAGCTCAGCGCGTTGATGCCGGTGAACTGCAGCGAGCGGAAGCAGCCACCCACCAGCAGCATCGTCAGCATGATGGCGTGCGGCGTCGTCGGCGTGAACAGGCCGGAAGCCGCGAGGAAGGCCGCGCCGATCACGGCGTTGAAGGTCAGCACGCGCCGGAATCCGAAGCGCGCCAGGATGGTTTTCGCCAGGGTCTTCATGATCAGCGCACCGGCCGCCGAAGCGAAGGTGATCAAGCCGGATTGCAGCGCATCGAGCCCGAAGCCGAGCTGCAGCATCAGCGGCAGCAGGAACGGAATCGCGCCGATGCCGGTCCGGAAGACCGAGCCGCCGATCACACCGGTCCGGAAAGTCGGGATCCGGAACAGCGACAGGTTGAGCACGGGATAGGGTACGCGCTTCGCATGGAACCAGTAGGCGACGAGCGCCGCAGTGCCGCCCAGCACACAGGCATAGGACACAATCTCCGGCACCAGATGGCGCCCGCCGGTATTGAGCCCGAGCATCAGGCTGGCAAAGCCGCAGGAGGAGAGCAGGAAACCACGGATATCGAGGGGCGGAACGTCCTCCTCGCGGATGTCCTCGAAAAACAGGCTGGCCAGCACGAGTCCGACGACCCCGATCGGAATGTTGATCAGGAAAATCCAGCGCCAGTCGAAATAGGTGGTGATGAAGCCGCCGAGCGGTGGCCCGACGACGGGGCCGACCAGCGCGGGAATGGTCAGGTAGGCCAGCGCGCCGACGATCTCCGACTTGCTGACGCTGCGCAGGATGACGAGGCGCCCGACCGGCACCATCATCGCTCCGCCCATGCCCTGGATGAAGCGGGCACCGACAAATGCGCCGAGCGAATTCGACACGGCACAGAGCAGCGATCCGAGCATGAAGACGCAGAGCGCCGAACGGAAAATCGTGCGCGCCCCGAACTTGTCGGCCATCCAGCCGGAGATCGGGATGAAGACGGCGAGGCTGACGAGATAGGAGGTCAGCGCCAGCTTCAGCGCGATCGGGTCCTCGCCAAGCGATTTCGCGATCACCGGCAGCGAGGTCGCGATCACCGTCGAGTCGGTATTCTCCATGAACAGCGCGCAGGCGACGATCAGGGGCAGGAGTTTTGAGCGCTGCAAGTCTGTGGACCTTGAGACTTCGGAGCTTTAGGGCTTCGGACCTTCCGCGCCGGTCGAATTAGGCGCGTGTGAAATCATAAGCTCGGCTATTAATGCCATGCACACGCAGTGACGAGAGCGAAATCGCGGTTTGCCGACGGTTTGGACCGCTGCCGGCGCGCTTCCGCCATGCGCCAGGATTATGACCCGGCAGCAAGCACAACGCCGCCATGCGCTGGCGTCACTCCTTCGGGCGGAACGGCACCCCCATTTCCTTGAAGTCCGTTCGCATCGGACCGTCGCGAGGGGCGCGCGCCGTTCACTCTCCGGAGAAGCGCCATGATCGATATGTCACCCGTTTTCGCCGCCGCTCGCCGCCTGTCCCCCGGTCTCGCGGTACTCGGTCTCGCCCTTGCCGCGGGCTTGAGCTGGTCCCCCGCCGCGTCAGCAGCCGACATGACCAGTTGGCAGGCCGGCTGCCAGTTCAAGTCGATACCGCAAAGCGCCGGCGAGGCCATGCGATACGACATGTGCCAGCGCCTGCAGACCTGCCAGCGCATGGCCGATGCGGGCGACCGGAGCATTGCCCGGATCGCCTGCTTCGGCTTCGCGCCGGACGCGCCCGCCACGGCCCGCCGCGCCCATTGACGCCAACCACGCTGCGGACACGGCGCCGCCCTTTGCACGCGCCGTTTCCGCACTGCAAAAAGAATCCCTCGCTGCGCACTAGCAGTCCCGGCCGGCCCATGCTAACGGGCCTCGTCAACTCGGCACCGGGCCTTTTGCCCTGCCCCTTTGAAAAGCCGGTCTTCCCGGCGTCGGAGTTGACGATGACGCTTTCCCTCGATGGTCTGATTCGCGACGGTTTCACCTTCGACGACGTGCTGCTCGAGCCCGGCCCGTCCGAGGTCATGCCGGCGGATGTCGATATCCGCACGAAGCTCACCCGCACCATCTCGCTGAACCTGCCCATCGTCGCCTCGGCCATGGACACGGTCACCGAAGCCCGCATGGCGATCGCCATGGCGCAGGCCGGCGGTCTCGGCGTCATCCATCGCAATCTCGATGCCGATCAGCAGGCGGCGCAGGTCCGCCTCGTCAAGAAATTCGAATCGGGGATGATCGCGAACCCGATCACCATCCATCCCGACGAGACGCTGGCCGACGCGCTGGCGCTGATGAAGAACAACGGCATCTCCGGCATTCCGGTCGTCGAGCGCGGCCCGCAGGGCCACAAGGGCAAGCTCGTCGGCATCCTGACCAATCGCGATGTGCGCTTCGCCCAGAACCCGGCCCAGCCGGTCTCCGAACTGATGACCAAGGAGCGGCTGATCACGGTGCGCGAGGGCGTCAACCCGGAGGAGGCGCGCCGCCTGCTCCACCAGTTCCGGATCGAAAAGCTGCTCGTCGTCGACGATCACTACCGCTGCATCGGCCTGATCACCGTCAAGGACATGGAAAAGCAGGTCGCCCATCCCCACGCTGCCAAGGATACGCATGGCCGGCTCCTCGCCGCTGCCGCGACCACGACCGGCGACCTGGGCTTCGAGCGCTCGGAGATGCTGATCGACGCCGGCGTCGACCTGATCGTCGTCGACACCGCCCATGGCCATTCGGCCAAGGTGCTGGAAGCCGTCAGCCGGGTGAAGAAGCTCTCCAATTCGGTCCAGGTCATCGCCGGCAACATCGCCACCGCCGGCGGCGCCCAGGCCCTGATCGATGCCGGCGCCGACGCCATCAAGGTCGGCATTGGCCCGGGCTCGATCTGCACCACCCGGATCGTCGCGGGCGTCGGCGTGCCCCAGCTCACCGCGATCATGGATGCGGCCTCGGCCGCTTCCAAGGCGGGTGTCCCTGTCATCGCCGATGGCGGCATCAAGTACTCGGGCGATCTCGCCAAGGCGCTGGCCGCCGGCGCCTCCTGCGCCATGGTCGGCTCGCTGCTCGCGGGCACCGACGAAACCCCGGGCGAGACCTTCCTGTACCAGGGCCGCTCCTACAAGGCCTATCGCGGCATGGGTTCAGTCGGCGCGATGGCGCGCGGCTCGGCCGATCGCTACTTCCAGCAGGACATCAAGGACGCGCTGAAGCTCGTCCCGGAGGGCATCGAGGGCCAGGTCGCCTACAAGGGGCCGGTCTCGAACGTGCTGCACCAGCTCGCCGGGGGCCTGCGGGCCGCCATGGGCTATGTCGGCGGCAAGGACCTCGCGGACTACCGCAACAAGGCCCGCTTCATCCGCATCACCAGCGCAGGCCTGCGCGAGAGCCATGTCCATGACGTGACGATCGTACGCGAGAGCCCGAACTACCCGACCCGCTCTTGAGTCCGCGCCGGCTTCGTGCAGCACTGGCCTGAATTATCCAGGCCGGCATTGCACGAGGCGACGCGCAACCATGACTCTCAAGCTGATCTACCCGACGCTGGCGATGATCTTCTGGATCTTCGTCGTCGCCGTCATCCTGGCCTGGCGCCGCAAGGCCGCCTTCACCAGCGGCGCCGTCCGGCCCGACGAGGTGTCGGTGTCGACCGAGCGCTACCCGGTGCCGGCGCGGCTAGCGGCCGCGAACTTCACCAACCAGTTCGAATCGCCGGTGATCTTCTTCGCGCTCGTGATGGTCGCGATGGAGACCGGCGCCACGGGCTATGCCATGGCGCTGCTCGCCTGGCTCTATGTCGCGACACGCGTCGTCCACACCTTGATCCACATCGGCCCCAACAACCTGCCGCTGCGCGGCGCGGTCTACGGCATCGGCGTCATCGCGCTGGTCTGCATGTGGGTCGGGGTGCTGATCGCCGTACTCTGAGCGGAGGCCCCTCCCGCCCCCGTTAAGCATTCCCTCCGTTTCCGGTGACCATGGCCCCGGAAGCGTTGAAGCTTAACGAAAAGTAAACTACACCCCCAATGGCGGCGGACGGTGGACAAGCGTAGTTTGGAGTGACGCGATGTTGCGTGTCCGTGAAGTCCCGGCGCGGGTTTTTGCCCGCGACGGTGAGGTTTTGGCTGCCGTTTCCGGCAAGGTAGAGATCGCGAGGCGCAGCCCCACGGCGCGCCTGCTGGCGCTTGCCGCCCTCGGGATCGCGCTCGGCTCCGGCGGCATCGTGCTGACGGCCTCGATGGTCCAGGCCGAGAGCGAGGGCAGCGCGCGCGAATTCCTGATCCAGGAAGCGGCGCGGCGCGAGCAGGGGCGCGTCCGGAACGCGACCTACAGCTCGACCCGCTATCCCCCGCAGGCCACTGCCTATGCGCCCGCCGGCAATGGCTGGCGCCTGCCGCTGATGCAGACGCTGCCGGACGGCCGTCTCGCGCAGCCGCCGATCGAGCTCAATCCCTTTCGGAAATCGGCCCAGAAGACCGCCGAGCGCAAGCGCAAGCCTGCCGGCACGACCGGCGCGTCGCTCGATGCGCTCACCGGTGCAGCGGATCGCGCCCAGACCTTCTGCGTGCGCCTCTGCGACGGCTTCCACGCTCCGATCGGCTATCTCCGCGCAACCAGAGACATGAAGGCCCATGAAGCGCTCTGCACGGCGATGAATCCGGGCGTTCCGGTCAAGGTCTTCAGGATGGCCGCCGGCGGGACCAGTATCGCCGACGCCGTCGCCGCCGACGGCAAGCGCTACGGCGCGCTGCCGATGGCCTTCAGTCACGAGAAGGCGGCCGATGCCGCCTGTCGTCCGGCCATCGTCCAGGCCGGCGAGCGACGCGTCTCGCTGCTGCGCGACATCACCCTGCGGCCCGGCGACAGCGTCGTGCTCGACGGCAAGGTCTCGACCTTCACCGGCGGTTCGAGCTGGCCCTATAACCGCCGCGACTTCCGCGATTTCCGCACGGCCTCCGAGCTCAGCAAGTCGCAGCGCAAGCAGATCGACGAGCAGGTCGGCATTTCCCGGATGGAAGCGCAGGCCCGCAGCGTCCGGCGCCAGATGCGGGTCCGCGAAGCGCAGCTTCAGGACGATACGCTCGCCAGCGACGCCGTCCTGCGTGGCACGGTCGAGCCGACCTTGCGCGAGCCCGTCCGCCTGATCCCGCTCTCGCTGCCGGCGCGCTAGATCCCAATCGGTTTCCGGTCGAATTGACGTGTCCGTCATGCTCGCCCTTGTGGCGAGCATCCACGTTTTGAACACGCCCCAGACCGGCGAAGACGTAGATGGTCGGGACAAGCCCGCCCATGACCGGGACCATGGTGTTGCGGTTCCGGGTTGGCGCCTCTGGACGCCTGGGAACGACGACGGCCTGGCACATCGTTGGAGTCAGCATTGCGACCGTGACGACAGGCAACTCCGGCCCGACCGCGACAGGTCGTCCCATCCGAAAGACGTACGCCCTGGATGCGGTCCAAATCCCTTTGTCTTTCCAAGGCAATGCTCAGTTTATTAGAACTGGTCAAAATAAGAAGAAAACTAGAATTCTTATAAGACATTGATATCAAAGGAATACTTCATTGACGCTCCGTAGGCGGCGTTCTATCGCTCGCCCAGCGCGCTGATGGCGCCCAACGACGGAGCAGAAGAATGATCGCAAAGACCTATCTCCACGCCCTGGCGCTGTCCTTCTGCCTGCTGGCCGCCCCGGCCTTCGCGCAAGGCGTGAACCTCTACACCACCCGCGAGCCGGCTCTGCTCAATCCGGTCCTGGAAGCCTTCACCAAGGACACCGGCATCAAGGTCAACGCGGTCTTCCTGAAGGACGGCCTGCAGGAGCGCATCAAGGCAGAGGGCGCCAACAGCCCGGCCGACGTCATGCTGATGGTCGATGTCGGCGAGATCGCCGCCGCGGTCGATGCCGGCATCACCCAGCCGATCAAGTCCGATCTCGTCGACAAGTCCGTCCCGGCGCAGCTTCGCCCGGACAACAACTGGGTCACGCTGACCAAGCGCGCTCGCGTCGTCGTGGTCTCGAAAGAGCGCGTCAAGCAGGACGCGATCACCTATGAGGATCTCGCCGACCCCAAATGGAAGGGCAAGTTCTGCATCCGCGCGGGCCAGCACCCCTATAACAACGCGCTGTTCGCGGCCTATCTCGCCCATCACGGCGCCGAGAAGACCGAAACCTGGCTCAAGGCCGTGCGCGCCAACGCCGCTCGCAAGCCCGGCGGCGGCGACCGCGACGTCGCCCGCGACATCCAGTCCGGCCTTTGCGACATCGCGATCATCAACACGTACTATATCGGCCTGATGAGCGAGGCGAAGAACGAGCAGAAGGGCTGGTTCGACGCGATCAAGCCGCTCAAGACCACCTTCGCCGCCGGCGGCACCCATGTGAACGTCTCGGCCGCGGCCTTGGCCAAGAATGCTCCCAACAAGGACAACGCCGTCAAGCTGGTCGAGTACATGCTCGGCGAGAAGGCGCAGGCCCTGTACGCCAACGGCAATTTCGAGTTCCCGGTCAATGCGGCGGTGACCGACTCCGCTGCCGTCAAGCTGCTGGGCGCCGTCACTCCGGACAAGCTCCCGCTTTCCGAGGTCGCCAAGCAGCGCAAGGCCGCATCCAACCTCGTCGACAAGGTCGGCTTCGACAATTGAGCCTGAGCCACCCGATCAAGCCCACGCGACGGTCGCCATTCCAGTGGCGGCCGTCGACGCGTTTTGCCTATGCCGCGATCGGCGGGGCGGCACTCGTGGTGCTGCCGCTTCTGGCGCTGGTCGCGACCGCCCTTTCGACACGGCAGGCCGCCGAGATCTGGCCGCATCTGGCCGCCAATGTGCTGCCGACGGCCCTGGTCCAGACGACCATGCTGCTGGCTGGCGTCGGCACGGCCTGTGCCGTCATCGGCGTCGGCACCGCCTGGCTGGTGACGCAGTATGATTTCCCCGGCCGACGCTCGCTGGAATGGCTGCTCGTGCTGCCGCTGGCGCTGCCGACCTATCTCACGGCCTATATCTACGTCGAATTTCTCGGCTTCCAGGGGCCGCTCCAGAGCGCCCTGCGCATGGCGACCGGCTGGCGTTCCCTGCGCGACTACTGGTTTCCCGATCCGCGCAACCTGCCCGGCGCGATCGCGATCATGGCGATCGTCCTCTACCCTTACGTCTACCTCAGTACGCGCGCGCTCTTCAGCGTGCAGGGCGCCAGCATCGTGGAGGCCGCGCGCAATCTGGGCGCTGCGCCGGGCCGCCTGTTCTGGCGCATCGGCCTGCCGCTGGCGCGCCCCGCGCTCGCCGCCGGCCTGACGCTCGTCCTGCTGGAGACGCTGAACGATATCGGGGCCACCGAATATCTCGGTGTCCGCTCGCTGACGCTGTCGATCTACACGACATGGGTCAATCGCGGCTCGCTCCCGGGCGCCGCCCAGATCGCCTGCGTCATGCTGCTGATCGTCTTCGCCCTGATCCTGATCGAGAGGAAGCTGCGCGGGCAGAGGCGCTTCGCCCTGCC
>SEEM01000100.1 GCA_004144595.1 Hyphomicrobiales bacterium | reverse complement strand
TGACGAAGGCGACGACGATCTTGCCCCAGCGCTCGTCGGGCAGGCCGACGACGGCGACCTCGGAGACGCCGGGGTGTAGCGAAAGGCAGCTTTCGATCTCGACCGGCGAGACGTTCTCGCCGCCGGTGATGATCATGTCGTCGACGCGTCCGGAGACGTAGAGGTCGCCCTCGGCATCAAAGAAGCCGGTGTCGCCGGTGAAGTACCAGCCGTCGCGCAACGACTTGGCATCGGCCTCGGGGCGCTTCCAGTAGCCCTCGAAGGCCTCGTCGCTTGCGGCCAGCGCGACGATCTCGCCCTCCTCGCCGGTGGCCGCGAGATCGTGCGCCGAGACCGCGCCGAGCTTGACCACGCGGATGAGCTGGTTCAGCCCGGCCTTGCCGGCCGAGCCGGGCTTGGCCGCGGCCTTCTGATTGATCGTGAAGGTGTAGATTTCCGACGAACCGTAGTGATTGACGAAGAGCTCCGGCGAAAAGGCCTCGGTGAGCTTGCGCAGCAGCCCGTCCGTCATCGGCGCACCCGCGAAGCCGAGCTTGCGCACGCTGGTGACGTCCGTTTCAGCGAAGCGCGGATGGTGGACGACGTCGTGATAGAGCGTCGGCACGAGATACAGGTTGGTGATCGCCTCCGCCTCGATCAGCGCCAGCGCCTGGCCGACATCGAAGCGCGGCAGGCAGACGAAGACGCCGCCGATCAGCGACATGGCAATGAGCGAGCGCACGCCCATGGTGTGATAGAGCGGCATCACGCCGAGCGTGCGTTCGCCATGCGCATAGAGGTTCTGGGCGACATGGGCGAGGCCCGCCATGCGCTCGGCCCGGTGCCGGCGCGGCACGCCCTTGGGCTTGGCCGTGGTGCCCGAGGTGTAGAGCATCAGCGACCAGGCATCGGCGGATGCGCGGGGGTTGGCGGTCGGAGCCGGCACGGCCACCATCTCGGCAAATGTCAGCTCCGCCTGGCCTGCATCGGCGCCGACGGCGACGCGCGGGATCGAGGGCGCGAGCCGGCTCTCGGCCATGGCTTGCCCGGCGACGGCCTCGAACGCGATCGCCCTGGCCTCGCAATTCTCGATGACGAAATCGATCTCGTCGGGCTTGGCGCGCCAGTTGATCGGCACGATCGTCAGCCCAGCGAACTGGCAGGCCCAATGCAGGCTCGCCGCCTCCCAGCGGTTCTGGAGCACCGTGACGATAGGGTCGCCCGCCTTCAGGCCCATGCCGTCGAAGGCTGCGACCAGCGACGAGATGCGCTCGAGCCATTGCGCATAGCTCAGCCGGACATCGCCATCAACGATGGCGAGCGCGTCGGGATCGCGCGCGACGCTGGCCATGAAGCTGGTGCCGAGGTCAAACATGGGCAGATTCCGGGAGGGATGGCGCAGCGCGCAGCTGGGCGGCGGCTTCGAGCGCAGCGCGGATGATCGGCGTGTAGCCCGTGCAGCGGCAGAGATGGCCGCCAACGACCTCGCGCAACTCGTCCTCGCTCGGATGAGGCTGCTCGCGCAGGAAGGCGTCGAGCGAGATCAGGATGCCGGCGGTACAGAAGCCGCATTGCAAAGCGTGATGTCGGCGGAAGGCCGCCTGCATCACCGAGAGCCTGTCGGCGGCGGGCGCAAGCCCTTCGACCGTCCTGACCTCGCGGCCCTCGAGCTGGACCGCCAGCGTTAGGCAGGCACGCGCCGGCGCGCCGTCGATCTGGATGGTGCAGGCCCCGCAGACGCCATGTTCGCAGCCGACATGGGTTCCGGTGGCGCCAAGGCCATGACGCAGCGCGTCAGTCGCCAGCAGGCGCGGCTCGGCCTCCAGCGAAACCGGCCTGCCGTTCAGCGTGAAGGCGACGCGATGGCGCGTCGTGGCGCTCAGGCGCGACATGACAGCGCCTCCGCGATCGTGTCGCGGCCGAGCGAGCGCACCAGGTCGCGGCGCAGACGGGCCGTGGCATGGACATCGTCGCGTGCGTCGAGATCCCAGGCGAAGGCATTGAGCGCGTCGGAGAGCGCGGTGCCTCCCAGCAGCGGGAAGCTGCGGCGCTCCGGCTTGTCGGCGACGCCGGCAACCGCGAGATGGATCGCATCGCGCGTCGCAACCGCAGCGCAGCCGACGATGGCGAAATCGCCGTGGCGGCGCGCGATCTCCTTGAAGGCATGGCCGGTTCCGGGTTTGGCGGCCGGGAAGGCTACGGCCTCGATCAGCTCGTCGTCGCCCTTGTCGGTCACCATCATGCCGGCGAAGAAATCGCTCGCTTTCACGGTTCGGCTCTTCTTGCGCGATCGCAGTCTGATCTCGCCGTCGAGCGCCACGAGGCAGAGCGGAATCTCAGCGCTTGGATCGGCATGGGCAGCCGAGCCGCAGACGGTGCCCCGCGCCCGTGTCTGGTAATGCCCGAGCCAGGGCAGCGCGGCCGCCAGCAGCGGCAGCTCGGCGGCAAGCTTAAGCCGCCGCATCAGCGCGGCCTGCCGCACCCCGGCGGGCACCACGACGACGTCGCCCTCGCGCCGGACCTGGTCGAGCCCGGGAATGCCCATCACGTCGATCAGCACGGCAGGCTTCGCCAACCGCATGTTCAGCATCGGCAGCAGTGACTGGCCGCCGGCGATGATGCGGGCGTCCGATCCGTGTCGGCTGAGCGCGTCCAGCGCCTCGGAGAGGTCGCCGGCGCGGATATAGTCGAAAGCGGCGGGCTTCATGCGCGCCTCCGCAACAGGCGGGCGAAGAAGCCAATCTTTGCGCTTGCGGGGGCGGCCTTGCGCGCGAGCGCCGCGAAGAACTGCCCGATGATAGCCTTGGCCGCGCCGTCGAGCAGGCGTCCGCCAATGGCCGCGACCTTGCCACCGACCGCCGCTTCATAGGTATAGGAGATGATGGTGAGCCCGCCTTCCCCAGGCGACAGGCTCACGCGCCCCGAACCGCCGCCGGTACCGAGCGCGCCGGAGACCGAGCCGGTCAGCGTCGCGGCCTTTGGCTCATCAAGGTCCGAGAGCCTGATCTCTGCCTTGTAGCGGCCCTTCACCGGGCCGACCCCGAGCGTCACATCGGCCTTGAAATGGGTCTCGGAAAGCTTCCTGACGCCATGGCAGCCGGGGATGATCGACGCCAGCTGGTCGGTGTCGAGCAGCATAGCCCAGATCGCTTCCGGCGTGGCCGCGAACCTGGCCTGCCCTTCGCCGCGCAGCGTGCGGTCGCCGGGCTTGGCTGCACCCAGCCCCGCCGCACGGTCGCGATGGGCCTCGGGCAAGGTAGGCTCCGGCGCGGCGATGAGCGCGGCGACGCGGGCCGGCGTCAGTGGTAGGTTCAGTTCCGCGACCCCGAGTGCATCGGCCACCGCATTGGCGAGGCAGACCGGCGTCGACATGCAGTTGCCTTCGCCGACGCCCTTGGCGCCAAGCGGCGTGAAGGGCGATGGCGTCTCGATATGCAGGATCTCGATTTCGGGCGTTTCGGTCGCGGTCGGCAGCAGGTAGTCGGCGAAGGTGCCGGTCAGGAAAGCGCCGTCATCGGCATAGGCGAGTTCCTCGTAGAAGGTCGCACCGAGCGCCTGTGCGAAGCCGCCCCTGATCTGCCCTTCGACCATGCCGGGATGCAGCACGCGCCCGCAGTCATGCATGGTGACATAGCGGTCGATGCGAACCTTGCCGGTTTCGACATCGACCTCGACGCCGGCCATGTCGAAGATGAAGCCATGGCAAAGCGAGGAATTGACCTCGTCGCCCTCCGTGGGCGCCGACAGCTCCGGAGGCGTCCAGAAGGCGGTCTCGCGGATTGCCTGGTCGACGCTGTCGGGCAGCAGCGCGGGCGACCAGTGCGAGAGCGCCGCTATGCGGCCGAAGGGCAGCGTCTTGGTCGCGTCGCCCTTGGCGAAGACCGCGCCTCCGGCAAAGCCGATCTGCCCGGGCGGGACGTCGAGCTGGCTTGCGGCGATGCGAGCCAGCTTGTCGCGCAGGCGGGCTGCAGCCAGATGCGCTGTGCCGGCCACGGCGGCCGCAAAGCGGCTCGAATAATTTCCCGATGCGATCGACCAGGCGTCCTTGCCGGTATCGAGATCGGCAACGACGTTGATCGCCGCGAGGGGCAGGCCGAAGACGTCGGCCACAACTTGCGCCAGCACCGTGCGATGGCCCTGTCCCTGCGGCACCGAGGCGACATGGACGTTGACCGAGCCGACGGGATCGAGCGACACCGTTGCCGTCGCCTGCGCGCCGTTCTTGGGTCCGGCTTTCTTCCGCTCCGCGGCGGTCAGGACCGTGGTGATATAGCCCATATTGGACACGCTGGGCTCGACGGCCGCGGCAAAGCCGATGCCGTAGCGCCTGCCGGCAGCGCGGGCTTCGTCGCGACGCTTTCTTAGTTCGGCGAGCCTGCCTTCGGCCGCAGCGATATTGACGGCCTTCACATAGTCGCCGGAATCGTAGAGCGCGCCCGAGGCCGTGCGGTAGGGAAACGCCCCGCTTTGAATGAGGTTGGCGCGGATCACGGCGAGCGGATCAAGCCCGAGCTCGACGGCGATGCGCTGCATCAGCCGCTCCAGCGCATAATAGACCTGCGGTCCGCCGAAGCCGCGCACGAGACCCGTCGGAGCCTTGTTGGTCAGCACGACGCGGTTGCGGATGGCGAGATTGCCGATGGCGTAGGCCCCGGTCATGTTGCCATGCATGCGGTAGAGCGTGGCGGGCTCGGGCGCGCGCGGATAGGCACCGCAATCCTCGATCTGGTCCCAGTCCAGCGCGGTGATGCGGCCCTCGCTCGTGACGGCGGCCTTCAGCGTCGTGACGCGGTTTGTCGCAGCTACCGCAGCGCTCAGATGCTCGAGCCGGTCCTCGATCCACTTGACCGGGGCCCCGGCCATCCGCGCGGCGACCCCGATGAGCACTGCATAGGGCGCGACGCCCTGCTTGACGCCGAAGCTGCCACCCGAATCCGGCGGCATGCGCAGGCGCAGCCGATTGCCGGGGACCTTCAGGCAGCGTGCCATCACCGCATGGATGCTGAATGGCCCCTGGAAATTGGCGAGGATCTCGTAGGCATCCTCATGGGGATCGTAGTCGGCGACGACCCCGAAGGTCTCCATCGGCGAGCCGGTGTTGCGCGGATAGGCAATGGCGACTTCGACGCGGTGAGCGGCCTCCGCGAAGGCGGCTTCCGGCTCGCCATAGCGAAAGTAACGGTCGCTGACGAGGTTGGCCCCGGCCTTGTCGTGGAGGACAGGCGCATCGGCTTCGAGGCTCGCCAACGGATCGACGACGCAAGGCCGTGGGCCGTATTCGATCTCGATCGCGTCCAGCGCGTCCTCGGCGAGATAGCGGTCCTGCGCGACGACGATCGCGACGGGTTCGCCGACATAGCGCACGCGCTCGACCGCCATCGGCCAGTTCTCGACCGCGACCTTGAGCCCGGCGACCATAGGCGTCGTCAGCCTTGCGAGGTCACGGCCCGTGACGATCGCGACGACGCTCGGCATGGCGGCGGCCGCCGCGCTGTCTATGGAGAGGATGTCGGCATGGGCATGGGGCGAGCGCAGGATGGCGGCATGGAGCGTGCCGGGCCTGACCCCGAGATCATCAATGAAACGGCCACGGCCGGTCAGCAGGGCCGCGTCCTCGACGCGCTCCACCGATTGTCCCGTCCATGAAATCGTCTCTGGCCGCACCGACGCCTGCTCCCGATGACGCGCTCTTGATGGGCGTCTGGGGCAGGAGGCTCGGCGATCAGCGGTCGTCGCGCGATCCCGCAGGGTCTCGCGACTTACCAAAAAGTCTCAAAATGATGATGCGGCGGCAGGCGGCCTACCGGCCCAGCCGCGCCACCTGCCTGAAGGCGCTCGGCGCGACGCTGCAATGGTCGCGGAAGAAGCGCGTGAAATGGGCCGGCACGCTGAAGCCGAGCCGGTCCGAGATCGCCGCGAAGGTCTCCTCGCCCTCGACGATCGCCCCCACCGCCATCTCGACCTTGACGACGTTCAGGAAGACATGCGGCGTCACACCGGTCGAATCCTCGAAGACGCGGAAGAAATGGGCCCTCGACAGGCCCGCCTCCTTCGCCAGCCTGTCGACGTTCAGCGGCGCCGCCAGATCGGCGCGCATCAGCGAAATTGCCTTGCCGACACGCCAGTCGATCGCATTGGCGCGCGCGATCTCGCGCAGCGAGGCGCCGACCGTGCGCCAGGGCGTGAAGCGCTCGATCACCGCGATCATCAGTTCCGACAGCAGGGCCTCCTGCCGGCGCGAGGCGCCAGGCTCGTGAACCATCTCGGCTGCGAGATCGAGCGCGGTCTGGCGGATATGGGCGGAGACCTGGCCGGCCGAGTGTTCGAAGAAGCCCGGAGCGCCGCTCGCGGCCCAGTTTGGCCTGAAGCTGCGCAGCCAGTCGGGCTCGATATAGAGCGCCAGGATCAGCGCATTCCTGCGGCGTGGGTCGTGGATATAGGCGTGGCTCTCCCAGGCGTTGACCAGCACGGCGAGATCATCGGTCAGCGGCGCGACATGGTCGCCGACAAGGAACTGAGTGTCGTCGCCATCGACCTTGAGCAGGACATGGCAATGGGGGTGCGCGTGCCGGACCAGGCTCCGGTCCATGTCCAGCAGCGCCACCCGCCCGAAGGCTCCATGCGCGATGCGCAAGGCATCCGACATGCCGTTTCCTCGGTAAGGCTGATTTCCAGCTCTGGTTCCCCAACTGCATAGTAGGAGGCGGACCGCCACCGCTGCAAGCGTGGTCCCGGAAAAGCTCTGTGTGACCGGCCCGTTAGAACGGCCGAAAATTGGGCAGGAAGGGTCGACTGAATCCGGCTCGCGCCAGAAGCCGACATTGGTATTTTGCCTAAAACCGGACCTATTGCGGCTAGCGATACTTGAGGTGAAGACTGGCTGATCAACCTCCGTTCTCAGCTGGCCTGATTGCGTCGTACCAGGTCATATCGCGGTGCGATGGACGGCGGTGAAGCCTGTTCTCGAGGAGCACGCGCGCCTTCTCTGTTTGGCCATCGCGAATGAAAGCCTGCAGCAAGGTATCTTCCACGATCTCGCGCTGTGCCCCGCTGCCGCCGATGCGAACGACCTCAGATGCCGCCGGCTCCAGGATTCGGGCGCACAGCTCATAATCCCGCTCCGCGAACGCCAGCGCGGCTCGGCAGATCGCCGGTACGACAGGTCCGGCTGCAAGCGTACCTGCTTCCACAAGTCTCACCAACGCGTCGATGCGTACTGTCGCTCCTCGCGTATCGCCGGTCGCTGCGGCCAACAGGCCCATGTGCACATCCACGAAGGCGTGTCCGGCCTTGTCGAAAAAGCCTGACGCGTAGGTCCAGGCGGCTTCCCACAGCCCCGTCGGGACTTCATGGCCGTAGGCCTTCAGCCGCCAGAGAAGCGAAACGGAATCCGACACCACGTTCAGCGGCAGTGCATGGGTGACCGAGGGCTGCACATTCTCGGTGTAGATCGCCAGCGCGCCGGCTGGGTCCCCCCGCTCCAAGGCTGCCAGGGCGGCATGCCAGGCAATATGCCCATGCATGATCCCTGTACGATCATAGCTCGGCAGCCAATCCGCGATGTACGCCTCGGCTTCAGCAGCCGCACCTGCTTCGAACATTGCATGGGACAGCGCATGGGCTGCGTTCGCATTGGCGCGGCGCAGGGAAAGCGCTCGCTCCGTCAGCCTGCGTCCATGCGGCACGGTACCGTTTTCGACATGCGCCCATCCACGAACGCCCAGAAACCACCAATCGTCGTCGGCAAAATGCCGGGCATGCCGTTCGCAAAGATCGACGCGGGCCTGATTGTGATCGGCACGCCCAGAGAATGCGAGCAGCCCGAATGCGCCGAGGGGGAGAGACATGATGACGACGTCATGGGGCCACACATCCAGATGAGCTAGGGCAGCCTCCAAGGCCTTCGCAGGCTGACCGGTGACCGCGAAGGCAATCGTCGCGATGTGACTGCGTTCCCGGTCAGTAGCATTGGCTTGCCCAATCCGGACTGCTTCGCCAATTGCGGCCCTCGCTGCTGCGGACTCGCCTCGGATCGCATGCAGGCGCGCCTGGGCGGCTCGCGCCACCGCAAGATCGGGGTCGGCTGCTATGGCGTCGTCCAGCCTCGCGTCTGCCTGGGGCCAGGCGGACAGGAGAAGATCAACGCCTTCGCGGTAGAACGCCGCTGCCTGTTCGGATCCGGTGCTGATCGGCAGACCGCGACTATCGCAACAGGTCATGGAACACGCTCCCAGCGTTGCCGTCTGCTTGTGTCGAGAGCGTGCTGCGGCACACGCTGACGCCTAGGCGCGCGAAGCCTTCCAAGCGGGGAAATCGATTCCGTCGGCGATCGTGACGCGGCTGGCCCAGGCGAGCTGCTCCGGGTCGGTCAGGTCCATGCCAGGCTCCCACCAGAGCGCGGGCTCGGCGTCGAACGACGGCCTGCGCGACAGGCGGTCGGCGAGAGCACGCATCTTGGGCCGTCGCGGCGCATCCCATGTCAGGTTCAAGGGGCGTCGCTCGATGAACTGGCAGATGCAGACGAGAAGCATGTCCTGCACTGAATCGAGGCCGGCGACAAAACCATTGTGCTCGTCAATCAGTTCATTCTCGAACCAGTCGAGCAGATGCTGGTTGCGGAGTGCACAACGGGTCAGATGCGCATTGTCCGCATGCATCATCCCCGTCCAGTGACATTGTGAAATCGTCGTGGTCGAGACGCCAAAGGTCTGGACGGTTGCATGCACCAGCTTGTCGCGCAGCTGATGGCCGCTGCGAACATAGTCAGTCGCGAAGGCACTAGCTTCATAAGATTGCGAGGCATTCGGATAGGTCGACATCAGGTATTCGAGAATGACGGCGGAATCCCACAGGCGAACATCGTCGTCGATCAGGGTCGGCACTTGCAGTGTCGGCGTCGCGTCGGCTCGTTCGCAGAGGCTCGGCGACACGATGCGTTCGAAGTCCAGTCCCTTCTCGACGAGGACGATGCGCACCGCGCGAGCAAACGGCGAACCCGCCGTCATGTACAATTTGCGCATCTGGCATCCTCACCACGATATTGCCGTTCGAATTAGGTCCTTGTTCCATCCT
>SEEM01000293.1 GCA_004144595.1 Hyphomicrobiales bacterium | reverse complement strand
GCGTCGTCGGCATCATCGGCCCGACGCGACTGAATTATGCCCGCATCGTTCCGATGGTCGACTACACCGCGAAGGTCGTCGGCCGCCTGCTGGATGGCAGCCGCTAGGCCTCGGCCAAGTCCCTGAGTTGGCTTTGCGGGCGGAAGCGGCTATCGAGCGGGCAAAGCATCCCTCCGCAATTCAGGTGCGAGACCCATGTCCGAGCAGCTTCCCGACCGTCTTTCCGTCAATCCGGAGAGCCCCTTCTACAATGAAGAGGTGCTGGCGCGCGATATCGGCATTCGCTTCAAGGGCGTCGAGAAGACCAATGTCGAGGAATATTGCGTCTCCGAGGGCTGGGTGAAGGTCTCCGCCGGCAATGCCAAGGACCGCTTCGGCCGGCCGATGACGATCACGCTCAAGGGCCCGGTCGAGCCTTATATCCGCGGCAGCGCCGAAGTCTGATCAAGTCGCTCCCACCGCCGTCATTCTCGGGCTTGACCCGAGAATCTCAGGCAGGGAATGCGCCGGAGCCTCGACCGGCACGAGATGCTCGGGTCAAGCCCGAGCATGACGCCTGTCATTCAAGCCAGGCTCTTGTAGAAGAACGTCGAGCCGCAATCGGCGCCATCCGGCATCAGCGCATAGCGCGGGATGGTGCCGGCCTCGGTCCAGCCGAGCCGGTTGTAGAGCCGCCGCGCTGCGCTGTGCTCGTCGGTATCGAGCACCAGCAGGTCGCGGCCGTTCTCCCGCGCGATCGCCTCGGCCCGCTGCATCAGCGCCTCGCCGATGCCCTGCCGGCGGGCGCGCGAATGCACGAGAACCTTGGCGATCTCGGCCCGGTGCGGCTGGTTCGGCTTGGCCGTCGGGTGAAGCTGGGCCGTACCGACGATGCCATCCTCGTTCCGCGCGGCGAGCAGGATGACCTGTCCGCCCGCGACGCCGGCCGCGACATCGCGCCAGAAGCGCTCGTAATCGGCGGTCGTGTTCCAGCTCATGAACCCGACCGAGGCGCCGTTGGCGACGCTGTCGCGCAGGATCTCCGCCAGCGCCGGAATGGCCGCCTCGGCAGCCTTGGCGTCTAGCGTCTCGATGGAGGCGGTGAAAGCGCTCGCGTTCATGCGATATGTCCCGGAAAGGCGCCGCTTCTGGCGGCAAGGATGACGGCATAGCGGACGGGCGCATCGCCCGGATTGCGATAGATGATCGGGCCGCGCAGATGCATCTGCAGGCAGTCGCCCTCGGCCAGTTCATGGCGGGTGCCTTCGACCGTGAGATCGAGCTGCCCGCGCAGCACCCAGATCTGCTGGTCCAGCACCGACGCGCCCGTCGCATTGTCGAGATGCACTTCCGCTCCACCAGGCAGTTCGACCTCGACGATCTCGAAGCCCGATCCCGTCCCGCGCGGCGAGACGTTGCGGCGCAGATAGCCGCTCGCCGGATCGCGCCAGACCGGCTGGGCGTCGCGTCGTGCCAGCGGCCCGCTTCCCGCCGCCTCCTCCAGCAAGGCCGAAAGCGTGAGGCCGAGGCCGGAGCCGAGCCGGACCAGCAGCGCTGCCGTCGGGCTCGATTCCCCGCGCTCGACGCGGGAGATCATCGCCCGGCTCACGCCGCTGCGCTCGGCGAGCCCATCGAGCGTGAGGCCATGGCGCTGGCGGGCGGCCTTGAGGCGCTGCCCGAGCATCCGGTCGATCTCGGTGTCGTGGTCGAACTCCATAGATGGAGAATAATTCCTAGATATTAGAATTTGCAAGCTGAGTTTGATGCCTGGGTGAGCCTTGCCGTCATCCCGGGTTGACCCGGGGTCCATCGAAGGGCGCCGGAGCTCTACGATGGATCGCGGATCTCCGCTTCGCTCGCCCGGGATGACGGGACGGTTCCGGGAAAAACAGCCCGAAGCCGCCTTCAAACAGGCCAGCCGCTTGGCGCAACCCCGCATCACTGCTATGGCCGCGCGCATGAGCACCCGTTC
>SEEM01000292.1 GCA_004144595.1 Hyphomicrobiales bacterium | reverse complement strand
ATGGCCGCGTGGCGCCGCACGATCGTCCTGCAGTGGAGCCTGCTGCTGGCGGTGCTCGTGGGGCTGCCCTGGTTCCGGCCGGGCTTCGTGCTGTCCTACGACATGGTCTGGGTCCCGCGACTCGACCTGGGCCGTCCGGACCTGTGGGGGCTCGGGTCGGCCCTGCCGCGCGCCGTGCCCTCCGACGCCGTGGTGGCCGTGCTCGGGGCGGTGGTCGACCCTCAGCTCGTCCAGAGACTGGTCCTGCTCGGTGCCCTGTTCCTCGCCGGAGTGGGTGGTGCGCGGCTGGTCGCGTCGGCGGGCCTCGCCGGCCGCATGGCAGCGGCGACCCTCGCGATCTGGAACCCGTACGTGCTGGAGCGGCTCGCCATCGGCCAGTGGCCCATGCTGCTCGGCTACGCGGCGATCCTGTGGCTGGTGGCCGAGCTGCGCCGCGACGATCCACGACTGCCCACGGTCGTGCTGGCGCTGGCCGGGACCGCGCTCACGCCAGCCGGCGGGCTCATGGGCCTCGCCGTGGGTGTCCTGGCCGGCGCGCGGTTCGGGCTGGTCCGGATCATCGTGCTGGCAGCGGTGGAGCCGGCCAGAAACCCGCGTTTCGTCAGCTTGGTCATCGTGTTCTCCTCCCTAAGCGGCCGGTTCTCCGGCTCGGTATGCCAGCGCCGCCCCTGACGGATCGGCGCCTGATCGCTCGTCAGTAGCTCATCGCCCTCGTCCGGGCGTTGTTGATGTGCGTGCTCATCTCGGCCGCAGCCGCCTCGGGATCGCGCGCTTCGATCGCGGCGATGATCTTGAGATGGTCCTGCATCACCGGGATCAGGATGTGGTTCTGGATCCGCGTCTCGTATTGCCGGATCAGCCTGATCTTCAGCCAGGTGACGCGAAAAGCCTGGCTGACGATGTCGTTGTCGAGATGATCGATGATCATCTCGTGCATCAGCCGGTCGACATTCTCGGCATCCTCGATCAGCGTCTCGTCGCCACCGGCCTGCGCCCGACCGATGATCGCTTCGTGGCGCTGGCGTTGCTCGGCGATCTCTTCGTCGGTCGCGGTCCGGGTATAGGCAGCCGTCGCCTCCTTCTCGAGGAAGAGGCGGAACTGGAAGGCGTTGCGGATCAGGTTGAGGTCGACATGGGCGACCTGCATGCCGCGCTGCGGCACGGTCTTGATCAGCCCTTCCGCCTCCAGCCGCGGGATCAGCTCGCGGATCGCCCCGAGCGGAAAGCCCGTCATGGCGACGAGCTCGCGCTGGGTGACGAACTGGCCCGGCCGGATCTCGCGGGCGAGCAGCCGCTCGGTGAAGCTGGCATAGGCCCGCTCCCTGAGCTTCAGCGGCTCGCCGTCGCGGTCCGGCTCGGACTGGCTCATCGTTTCCTCCTCAGAGCCGGATCCGATCAGATTGAACCAATCTGATCGGTGAATCCGTCTCTCACTTTCAGTTTAGAGACCGTTTTACCGATCAGCTTGCGCGGCAAGCTGATCGGAACGGGCTCTAGGCCGCCTTGGCGCGGGTGATGCGGTCGAAGGCGGCGAACAGCGCCTTGCGCTGGCCCTCGTCGAGCGCAACCAGCGGCGCCCGCATCGGGCCATAGCCGGCGTCGCCATGGAGATGGCCGACCAGCGCCTTCACCGCCGGTAGCACCGGATAGGAACAGATCTCGTCGACGAGCGCGTTCACCGTCGCATCCTCGGCGCCCTCATAGACGATCGGGCGCAGCAGATGCGGCACAAGGTTGGCGGCGCCACAGATCGAGCCCTGCGCGCCGGCGCGAACAGCGCGGCCGAGCAGGCGCTCGTCGCCGACCAGGATGGCGAGCTCGCCATGCGCCTTCAGGAAGGCCTCGGTCGTCGGGTAGTCGCAGGAGGAATCCTTCACGCCGGTGACGACGCCCGGAAACGCCGTCTTCAGCCGCTCGACCAGCCCGACGGAGATGTCGACCGCGGTCACCGAGGGAATGTGATAGA
>SEEM01000099.1 GCA_004144595.1 Hyphomicrobiales bacterium | reverse complement strand
TGGAGATCGAGGCGGGGCACGTAGCCGGGGTCATCCTGGAAGATGGACGTCGATTCGCTACCGGAACGGTCGTGCTGACCACCGGGACCTTCCTGCGGGGCCTGATCCATATCGGCGAGAAGCGGATTCCCGCGGGCCGCGTCGACGAGGCGCCTTCGCTCGGCCTGTCGGCGACGCTGGAACGCCATGGCTTTCCGCTCGGCCGCCTCAAGACCGGAACGCCGCCGCGTCTCGATGGGCGAAGCATTGACTGGCGCGCGCTCGAGATGCAGCCGGGCGATGAACCGCCCGAGCCCTTTTCAGCGCTGACGCCGGCCATCACCAATCCACAGGTCTCCTGCGGGATCACGCGGACGACCCTGGCGAGCCATGATCTCATCCGAGCCAATTTGCATCGTGCGCCGATGTTCTCCGGCCAGATCGAAGGACGCGGGCCGCGTTACTGCCCATCGATCGAGGATAAGGTCGGGCGCTTCGGCGACCGGGACGGCCACCAGATCTTCCTCGAACCGGAGGGGCTCGACGATGATACGGTCTATCCGAACGGGATCTCGACCTCTTTGCCCGAGGACGTGCAGCTCGACCTGCTGA
Source organism: Hyphomicrobiales bacterium (assembly GCA_004144595.1). Classification (GTDB taxonomy): domain Bacteria; phylum Pseudomonadota; class Alphaproteobacteria; order Rhizobiales; family Beijerinckiaceae; genus Allobosea. Next base: position 8,557 of record SEEM01000099.1, on the reverse strand, counting down.
AGACCATCCCTGGACTGGAGCGGGCAGCGATGCTGCGGCCGGGTTACGCGATCGAATATGATTTCGTCGATCCGCGTGCCCTGAAGAACACGCTGGAAACACGTGCGCTTGCCGGGCTGTTCCTGGCCGGGCAGATCAACGGCACGACAGGCTATGAGGAGGCGGGCGCGCAAGGGCTACTTGCCGGCCTGAACGCGGCGCGGATGGCAGGTGGAGCTGCGCCGGCCGTGTTCGACCGCACCCAGTCCTATATCGGTGTGCTCGTTGACGATCTCGTGACGCATGGCGTTACGGAGCCGTATCGAATGTTCACCTCGCGCGCCGAGTTCCGTCTCTCCTTGCGCGTCGACAATGCCGATGAGCGGTTGACGCCGCTGGGCTTGCAGCTTGGGATTGTCAATTCGGCGCGCCAGATCGCTTTCGAGGCCCGCGATCGAGAGATCGCTGTTCTGCGCGACAAGCTGAAACATCTATCGCTGACGCCGCAGCAGGCGCAGGGCTTCGGCCTGCAACTCAATCGCGACGGGCTACGTCGCAGCGCCTACCAAATCCTGTCCTATCCCGATGTTACGTTCGAGCATCTGATGACGATCTGGCCGGAGTTGAATGCGTTTCCCGCACCGGTCGTGGCGCGCGTGACCGCAGATGCCGTTTATTCGGTCTATCTCGATCGACAAGCGGCCGAGATTCAGGCCTATCGTCGGGATCAATCTCTTCAGGTGCCGGCTGATCTCGATCTCGACGCGATCTCGGGACTGTCGAACGAGCTGAAGCTCAAGCTGGCGGCCCACCGCCCGGCCGATCTCGCCCAGGCGGGTCGGATCGAAGGCATGACGCCGGCGGCCCTTACGCTGCTGGCCGCCCATGCCCGGAAGGGGCGCGCTGCTGCATTATCCACAGGATCGACGTGACTGTTGATAAAAGCGACCGCCAGCGCGCTTTGCGCTTGACGCCTGTTTCACGTGAAACAGAGGAGCGCCTCGCACTTCTGGTGACGGAGCTCGGGCGCTGGCAAGCGGCGAAAAATCTCGTCTCGTCTTCGACCATGGCCGATGTCTGGACAAGGCATATCGCGGATTCCCTGCAGATATTCGACCTGGCGGAGGCGCGCGAGCGCTGGCTCGACCTTGGTTCGGGCGGCGGCTTTCCGGGTCTGGTCATCGGCATCCGCCTTGCCGAACAGGGCAAGGGCCAGATCGACCTGGTCGAGAGCAATGCCCGGAAATGCGCTTTCCTGCGCCACGCCGCCCGGATAACGGGCGCTCCGGTCAAGGTTCACGCGGCGCGTATCGAAGATGTGATCGGCGATTTCACCGGCAAGGTCGACGTCGTGACCGCCCGCGCGCTCGCTCCCCTGCCCCAATTGCTCGATTGGTGCGAAGAGCTGTTGAGAACCGGCACGCTCGGGCTGTTTCCCAAGGGACAACATCTAGATGCGGAATTGACCGACTCAGCCAGATATTGGAAGATTCAAGCGACAACGGTTTCCTCCGTGACCGACGATGCCGCGCGAATCCTGATGGTGCGCTCGGCCGAGAGACGAGCCGATCCATGACAGAGCTCACATCCGTGACGACACCGCGCCGCCCGCGCGTGATCGCGCTTGCGAATCAGAAGGGTGGCGTCGGCAAGACGACCACGGCGATCAACCTCGGCACGGCCTTGGCGGCGATCGGCGAGAAGGTCCTGATCGTCGACCTCGATCCGCAAGGTAACGCCTCGACCGGGCTCGGCGTCGATCGTCGCAGCCGCAAATCGTCGACCTATGACGTGCTGTGCGGCGATGTCGGGCTTGGACAGGCCCTGCAGCCGACGGCGGTTCCCGGGTTGTCCCTGGCGCCCTCGACGCTCGACCTACTCGGCGTCGAGCTGGAAATCGCCTCTGCCAAGGATCGGGCGCATCGCCTGAAAAACGCCATCGACGAGCTGGTCTATGACCAGCGCTGCCAGGATCTGACCTATATCCTGATCGACTGCCCGCCCTCGCTCAGCCTGATTACCATCAACGCGATGACGGCGGCCGATGCCGTGCTGGTGCCATTGCAGTGCGAGTTCTTCGCGCTGGAGGGGCTCAGCCAGCTGCTCAAGACGGTCGAGCAGGTCAAGGCCGGCCTCAATCCGCGCCTGATCATCCAGGGCGTGGTGCTGACGATGTTCGATCCCCGCAACAACCTGTCCGGGCAGGTCATGGCGGATGTCAGGAGTTTCCTGGGCGACAAGGTCTACGAGACGGTGATTCCCCGCAACGTGCGCATCTCCGAGGCGCCGTCCTATGGCAAGCCGGCCCTTCTCTACGACCTGCGCTGCTCGGGCTCGCAAGCCTATCTGCGGTTGGCTTCGGAAGTGATCAAGCGCGAGCGAGCCCTGCGGGCCGCAGCCTAAGAACAAACTTAGAGATTGATGAGGATGGCGATGGCCGAAGAACAGGGGCGTTCCCGCCTTGGCCGCGGTCTGGCGGCGCTGATCGGGGATGTCGGCGACGAGATCGGTGCGATCGAGCGGGCGCGCGGGCAGCGTCGCGTTCCCGTCGAGTTCCTGCGGCCGAGCGCGCGCAATCCGCGTCGCAATTTCGTCGAGGAGGATCTCGAGGATTTGACGACCTCCGTCCGCGAACGGGGCATCCTGCAGCCGATCATCGTTCGTTCCATCCCCGGAATGATGGATGCTTTCGAGATCATCGCCGGCGAGCGTCGCTGGCGTGCTGCCCAGCGCGCCGAATTGCACGATGTTCCCGTTATTCTGGTCGAGGCCGACGACCGCGAGGCGCTGGAGATCGCGATCGTCGAGAACGTGCAGCGCACGGACCTCAACGCGATCGAGGAAGCGGCCGGCTACGAGCGCCTGATCGCCGAATTCGGCTATACGCAGAACGACCTGGCCCGGGTCATCGGTAAGAGCCGCAGCCATGTCGCCAACACGCTGCGGCTGTCGAAACTACCGGAACCGGTACGCAAGCTCGTTAGCGAAGGCGCGGTCTCCGCCGGCCATGCGCGTGCGCTCCTGTCCGTTTCCGACCCGGAATTCATGGCTCACAAGATCATCGCCGATGGCCTGAGCGTGCGCGATATCGAACGGATCGTGCAGGAAGAGACGCGCGGCGAAAGCAAGAGCGCGGCGCCGAGCAAGCCGAAACCGGTAAAGGACCCGGATACGCGGGCCCTGGAGCAGGCTCTTGAAGAGGCGCTGGGCTTATCCGTCTCGATCGGCCACCGGGCTAACGGCTCCGGTGAAATCAAGATCGGCTACAAGACCCTCGAGCAGCTCGACGCGCTCTGCCACCGCCTGAAGTCCTGAATTATTCGGCGCGGCCGGCGCGGCCGAGCCGGGCCAAGGTCCAAAGGGTGCGGGTCGCGATGGCGCGACCCATGTCCGCGTTTTGCCGCGTCGCCAGCACTGCATTGCCGAGCAAGCCGACGGCTTCGCTCAATTTCGCGCTGGACCAAGCGTTCAGCGCGGCTTCCGTCGTGGCGACACGTGGGTAGGGCAGGCGCATGGTGGAGACGACATCTCTGACACCACGGCCGGCATCGATGCTCTGGCGGGCCTTAAGGAGCGCCAGCGCCTGCCGCAGCACGGCGCCGAGCATCACGCCGGAATCGAGCCCTTCGCTGCTGAGCTTCGCCTGGGCGAGATCGAGCACCGGCAGCTTTCCGGCGAAAACGGCATCGACGAGCATGGCCTGCTCGCGCTGAGCGGTATCGCCGACGATCGCATCGACATGGCCGATCTCGACGGCGAGGTTCGCGCCGACATAGAGCAGAAGCTTCTCGATCTCGCGGCGCGAGGTCTGCCGGTCGCCGCCGAGCAGGCCGGCGAGGTGATCGCGCGTCGTACGATCGATCGATTTGCCGGCGGCGCGTACCATTTCATCGATGATCGAGCCGAGATCCCGCGCCGCATCGCCATAGCAGGGTATGGCGAGCGCCGTCTTCGCCTTTTCGCAGGCGGTGCGAACGGGGTTGCTCCGCTGCAGATCGCCGGCTTCGATGATGACGAGCGCGTCCTGCGACGGCGTCGCCAGCAAAGGCTCCAGCGCGGCCAGAAGCGGCTTCGAGGTCGGGGATACGCGGATGGCGCGGCGCCCGCCGAAGAGGCCGATCGTGTTGGCTTCGTCGGCGAGCTTGAGCGGATCGGAGGCGATCACGTCGCCATCCATGCGCACGAGCTGGAAGGCGTCCTCGGGATCGTCGACGCTGGCCCGGGCGAGCCCGGCTGCCCGTTCCGAAACGAGGCCGGCATCGGGGCCGTAGATCAGGACCAGCCGCCAGGCGGGATCGAGTCGTGCGAGGGTGCGCTCGGCCTCGTGCGCCTTGATCGCAACCATGGCGTCAGGAGGTGATGTCGGCGGCGATCTGGCCCCGGACGATGGTGGCGAGGTTCTTCGCCGCGCGGATCTGCGCATCCCGCGCGGCACGCACGGTGGCAAAACGCTGCGCCGAGCGCTCATAGGGAACGCGCACGGAATTCGTGCCGGAAGAGACGACCTCGCTCGAGTCTTGCCGGGTCAGCTTCCACGTTACCGTTGCCACGAGCACGGCCGAGTCGGCACGGCCATTGGCATAGTCGACCGTGACGATTTCGACCGATTCGGCGGTCGATGCCTGGAGCTTGAGGGTCTTGCGGGCATCCGGCTCCGCGCCGCCGTCCAATTCGAAGACCAGCTCGTTGCGGAAATAATGGCCGATCAGGCCCTTTATCTCCGGGATCTCGATGCCGCGCAGCGCCGTCTTGACGCTGCCGCCGACGGTGCTGGTGGTATAATCGGAATAGAGCGGCTGGAAGCAGCCGCCGGCCAGGGCGGCAACCGCCAGGACGGCCGCCAGCAGGCTGACGCGGGGGAGAGCGAGTTCAGACGACGACATTCACGATTCTCCCGGGAACCACGATGATCTTGCGGATCGCACGTCCTTCGAGTGCCCGCTGAACGGCCTCGCTGGCGCGCACCGCCGCTTCCACCGTCATCGTATCGGCATCGGCCGCCACGGTCACCTCCGCCCGCTTCTTGCCGTTGACCTGGACCGGCAGCGTGAGCTGATTGTCCTTCAACAAGGCAGGGTCGACCTCCGGCCACGGCGCCTCGCCGGCGAGACCCTTCTGGCGAAGTGCGTGCCAGCATTCCTCGGCCAGATGCGGCATCATCGGCGCCACAAGCTGGGTGACGATCGTGGCGGCCTCAAGGAGCGCGAAGGCGATATCGGCATCGAGCTCGGGCTTCTCGGCCGCGGCGTCGAGCGCCTTACCGATGGCATTGGTCAGTGTGTAGATATGGGCGACGCAGCGGTTGAAGCCGAGGCGCTCGATATCGGCACCGACGGCATCGAGCGCACGATGGCTCGCCTTGCGCAGCGTCAGAGCGGCTTCGCCGATCTGGGCGGGCTCGGCGGGCTCGGCGCCGGTCCGCTCGGCGATTTCCGCGACCATGCGCCAGAGGCGCTGGACGAAGCGCGCCGCGCCCTGGACGCCCTCGTCGGTCCAGATCACGTCGCGATCCGGCGGCGAATCCGAGAGCATGAACCAGCGCGCCGTATCCGCGCCGTAGGAGGCGATGATGTCGTCGGGGTCCACGACGTTCTTCTTGGACTTCGACATCTTCTCGATCGAGCCGATCTCGATCGGCGCGCCGGTATCGACGTCGAAGCCGCGACGGTCAGCGCCGGAGACCTCGATGCGGACATTGCCGGGCTCTACCCAGTCGCCATTCGCGGCACGGTAGGTCTCGTGCACGACCATGCCCTGGGTGAACAGGCCGGCGAAGGGTTCGTCCAGGCCGGCATGGCCGGTCTTTTTCATCGCCCGGGTGAAGAAGCGCGAATAGAGCAGGTGCAGGATCGCATGCTCGACGCCGCCGATATACTGGTCGACCGGCAGGAAGCGATCGACGGCCTTGCGGTCGGTCGGGCTTTCTGTCCGCCACGGATCGGTGAAGCGGGCGAAATACCAGGACGAATCGACGAAGGTGTCCATCGTGTCCGTCTCGCGGCGGGCATCCATGCCGCATTGCGGGCAGGCGACGTGTTTCCAGGTCGGGTGATGATCGAGCGGGTTGCCCGGTTTTTCGAAGGAAACATCGTCCGGCAGCTGCACGGGGAGATCGGCATACGGAACCGGGATCGTTCCGCAGGCGGAACAATGGATGACCGGGATGGGGCAGCCCCAGTAGCGCTGGCGCGAGATGCCCCAGTCGCGCAGGCGGAAATTGACCTTGCGCTGGCCGACCGGGCGATTGCCGCGGGTCTCGGCTTCGAGCCTGCGGGCGACCTCCTCCTTGGCTTCCGCGATAGTCAGGCCGTCGAGGAAGCGGGAATTGATCATGCGGCCGTCACCGTCATAGGCGGTATCGGTGATGACGAAGCTCGCCGGGTCGGTACCTTCGGGGGCCACGACCGGGATATTGCCAAGACCGTACTTGTTGACGAAGTCGAGGTCGCGCTGGTCATGAGCGGGGCAGCCGAAGATGGCGCCGGTGCCGTATTCCATCAGGACGAAATTCGCGACGTAGACCGGCAGGGTCCAGTTCGGATCGAGCGGATGGCGGGCGCGCAGGCCCGTGTCGAAGCCGAGCTTCTCGGCCTTGTCGATGGCTTCCTGCGCCGTACCGGTGCGCTTGCACTCGTCGATGAAGGCCTGCAGCGACGGGCTCTTCGCGGCGATCGACTTGGCGATCGGGTGATCGGGTGCGACAGCGACGAATTTCGCGCCGAACAGGGTGTCGGGACGGGTCGTATAGACCTCGACCTCGTCCTGCCCGGCGCCATTCGATTCGATGGCGAAACGAACCAGCAGGCCCTCCGAGCGACCGATCCAGTTCTTCTGCATCAGCCGGACCTTTTCGGGCCAGCGGGTCAGGCCTTCCAGGGCGTCGTGCAGTTCCTGACCGTAGTCGGTGATCTTGAAGAACCACTGGGTCAGTTCGCGGATCTCGACCGGGGCGCCGGAGCGCCAGCCGCGGCCGTCGATGACCTGCTCGTTGGCCAGCACGGTCTCGTCGACCGGATCCCAGTTGACCTTGGCGGTCTTGCGGTCGACCAGCCCGGCCTTCAGGAAGTCCAGGAACATCTTCTGCTGGTGGCGATAGTAGCTGGGGTCGCAGGTCGCGAGCTCGCGGCTCCAGTCGAGCGACAGGCCCATCGACTTGAGCTGCTTGCGCATCGCCGCGATGTTCTCATAGGTCCATTCGCGCGGATGAACCTTCTTCTGCTTGGCGGCATTCTCGGCCGGCAGGCCGAACGCGTCCCACCCCATCGGATGCAGCACCGCGAAGCCTTTGGCGCGCTTGTAGCGGGCGACGACGTCGCCCATCGCATAATTGCGGACATGGCCCATATGGATGCGGCCCGATGGATAGGGGAACATCTCCAGGACGTAGTAGCTCGGCCGTATGTCGTCGTTCTTCGTCTCGAAAAGCTTGCGCTCTTCCCAGACGGCGCGCCATTTCGGCTCGGACTCTTTCGGATTGTAGCGTTCGACGGCCATGTCAGCAGGCAATTCTCTCAGCAGGCAATTCTTGCGGGTTTGCCGGCTCCCGGAGGCAGGCCGGCGCAGAGGCTGAATGCAAAAACCGGATGTCGGAATCTTGCAACCTGCTCTAGGACACCATTGCGCGCACGCGGTCAACGGCGCGCGGGGCATGAGAGGCTGGCAGATGAGCGATACGGTTACGCGTTTGGCTGAAATCCGGACGGCGATCGGCCGGACGGAGCGCGATTTTGGCCGTGAAGCCGGCTCGGTCGCGCTGGTCGCGGTCTCCAAGACCAAGCCGGCCGAGCAGATCACCGAGGTGCTCGAAGCCGGGCAGCGGATTTTCGGCGAAAACTATGTCCAGGAGGCAAAGGGGAAGTGGCCGGCGCTGAAGGAGCGCTTCCCCGATGCCGAGCTGCACATGATCGGACCACTGCAGTCGAACAAGGCGCGCGAGGCGGTCGAGCTGTTCGATGTCATCCAGTCGCTCGACCGCGAGAGCCTGGCCAAGGAGATTGCACGCGAGATTGCGCGGGTGGGCAAGACCCCGCGGTTTTTCGTCCAGGTCAATACCGGCGAGGAGGCGCAGAAGGGCGGCGTGCTGCCGGCGGACACGGATGCCTTCATCGCGCGCTGCCGTGAGGTTCACGGTCTCGCCATCGAAGGGCTCATGTGCATTCCACCGGCAGACGAGCCGCCCTCACCGCATTTCGGTTTGCTTGCCAAGATCGCCGCCCGCAACGGGCTCAAGGGCCTGTCGATGGGCATGAGCGCCGACTACGAGGCGGCGATCCAGCTCGGCGCGACCTATGTGCGCGTCGGCAGCGCGATCTTCGGGGCGCGGGGGTAAGTTCGACCAAGGTGTCATCCCGTGCGCGCCGCGGCGTTAAACGCTGCTGCGCAGACACGGGATCGTCCTCCGGACAAGGCGCCTTCTCGTCACGCGGTCCCGAGTCTGCGCAGTGGCACTCCGCGCCGCCGGATGGTCGAGACGGTGCTCGGGGACGGTCCTAGCTTACCTCACCACAATCCGGCAATGGCGCGCCAGCCGCGGCAACACCTTGGCGAACACGCCACCTTCGACTGCGACGCAGCCGGC
>SEEM01000291.1 GCA_004144595.1 Hyphomicrobiales bacterium | reverse complement strand
GAGGGCCGCAACGTCCTGCTGATCGCCTTCCTCGTCATCGTCGTGCAGATCAGCGACGTCCTGCAATATGTCTGGGGCAAGCTCATCGGCCGTACCAAGGTCGCGCCGAAGCTCTCGCCTTCGAAGACGGTCGAGGGCTTCGTCGGCGGGGTGTTGAGCGCGACCGCCGTCGGCGCCGGCTTGTCCTGGATGACGCCCTTCACGCCGCTCCAGGCGGCTTTCCTCTCGCTGGTCATCGTGCTTCTGGGCTTCTGCGGCGGGCTCGTCATGTCGGCGATCAAGCGCGATCGCGGCGTCAAGGACTGGGGAAACCTGATCGCCGGCCATGGCGGCTTCATCGACCGGCTCGACTCCGTCGTCTTCTCCGCCCCGATCTTCTTCCATCTCGTCCGCTACGGCTGGTCGGCCGTATGATGGCGCGCCTGATGCGGAGCGGCATCGTCCATGTCGGCTTCGCCTTCCTCGCGATGGGCGGTTGGGCGGCCTTCGCCAATCGCGCCCATCCGATGCCGGCGCCGCTTCAAGCCGGGCTGCTTCAAGGCGCGATCTCGGCCACGATCACGCTGGTCCTGAAACGCGCGATCGAGTATCTCGCAAACCGCTTTTCCGGCCTCACCGCCTTGCTGGCGCCGCCCGTGATCGCCGGCCTCGTCTCCGCGAGCCTGCTGACGATCCTCCATACGCTCAGTGGCACGCCGGAGATCGCGAAGACGATCGCCGTCCCGCTTACCGTCGCGACGAGCTATGCCGCGCTCTACAATTACTCGCTTTGGCGCACCCGGAAGGCCTGACCATGGCGCAGGACGAGAACCGCCGCCCGCTCTCCAGCCGCGATTCCGGTTGGGCTCGCGCCATCGCCCGCCGGCTCAGCGCAGCCGCCGTGACGCCGAACCAGATTTCGATGGCGAGCATGGCGATGGCGGCGGTCGCCGGCGTGGCCTTCTGGCAGGCGGGCATGGTCACGGGCGGCTCTCGCGTGGCACTTCTTCTCATCGCCGCGCTGTTCTGCCAGTTCAGGCTGCTATGCAACCTGTTCGATGGGATGGTCGCGATCGAAGGCGGCAAGCAGGCGCCGGACGGGCCCTTCTGGAACGAATTCCCGGACCGCGTCGCCGATATTCTCATCCTCGTTGGTGCCGGTTACGGTACCGGCCTTCCTGCGTTGGGCTGGGCGGCGGCGGCCTTTGCCGTGCTGACCGCCTATACCCGCGAGCTTGGCCGCAACTGCGGTTTGCCGGCCGATTTCTCGGGGCCGATGGCCAAACCGCACCGCATGGCGGTGATCACGGCCGCTGCCGCGCTGTCGTTGCTGGAGCCACTCTGGAGCGGCCACAACCAGGTCCTCGTCGGGGCGCTCTGGCTGATCGCGCTCGGCGCCGCCGTCACCGCGATCCGGCGCGCGGCGAATATCGTCCGCAGGCTGCGCGCCGGTCGATAGTCACTCTCGCTCTCAGATCGATTCGATCAGCAATGTCCGCGCCGCATCGACCGTGAGCTCCACCGGATTGCCGCCGGTCGAAGGATCGGCCACGGCGGCCTCGGCCAGTTCGTCGATGCGGTCCGTGCCGACGCCGAGCGCTCCGAGCTTGTCGGGGATGCCGAGATCGGCCCGGAGCTTCAGCACGAAATCGTAGAAGCCATCGAAGCCCCCCGCGATGCCGAGATAGGCGGCGGCCGCCGCGATCTTCTCCTCGATCGCCGGGCGGTTGAAGCGCAGCACCGGCGGCATCACCACCGCATTCGTGGTGCCGTGATGGGTGTGATAGACCGCGCCGACCGGGTGGGAGAGCGAATGGATCGCGCCCAGCCCCTTCTGGAAGGCGACGGCACCCATCGCGGCGGCTGCCATCATCTGGGTGCGCGCCTCGATATCGCTGCCATCCGCATAGGCGCGCGGCAGATAGGTCTTCACCAGGCGCATGCCTTCGAGCGCGATGCCCTGGCTCATCGGATGGAAGAACGGCGAGGAATAGGCC
>SEEM01000098.1 GCA_004144595.1 Hyphomicrobiales bacterium | reverse complement strand
TTGCAAACTGGGCCGACGATGCTGCTCCGGCCATCTGAATTATCCGCGCTTGCTGGTCGAGCGCGGATCGTCCACGTCGTCAAGCCGTCCGTCTCAACTTCTGCGCAGGGTCGAAGGCCTTTCGTGATCCGCCCGGCTGGAATGTCCGCTTTCGGGCGCCGGTCGAATGTCGGCAGTTGGCGCATCTCGTCCGGATGGGCGATCTGCGTTTGTGGCGCAGCTGGCTATTGCGAAGAAGTTTGCTGCAGCCTCCGCTCTGCACATCCGTCAGGCTTCAACGACGATATAATTTTCTTCGACGCTAACCGGCACAGTCTCCGCCTGATAGGGCCCATCGAATAGTTCTCTTCCAGCCAGAACCTCGACATCGTAGCGCTTGGCGCGGACCCGGTCGGGTTCCGCTCGCGATTTGCCGGTGCGGATATCAAACTCCCAGCCATGCCAAGGACAGCGCAGGATTTCGCCGCCTCGGCTGTAGTTGTACTGCCCTGGTTCCGAGCCCGCTTCGACCAGCCCGGATGTGCGGCCCATGCACAGGTCCCCACCCTGATGCGGGCAGCGGTTGAACAGGCCAAAGAATTCGCCACCGAGATTGAAGATGACGACCTTGCGGCCGGCGACGTCGGCAACGAGGCGGTCGCCGGGCGGCAGCGCCGCGGCAGGGCCAATGACGAATTTCGCCATCTCAACGCCGTCCGTAGAGCGCCTTGGCATTGTCGATGAACAACGCTTGGCGGGCGGCATCGTCGAGCTTCACCGGCACTGCCCAGAGCGGATCGTCGAAGTCCCAATGCGGATAGTCGGTAGCAAAGAGCAGGCGATCGATGCCGATCCACTCGACGATGTCGTGGAAATGCTTGCGCTTCTCCGGTTCCTCCATCGGTTGCGTCGTCATCCAGACATGGTCGCGGATATAGTCGCTCGGCGCGCGCTTGAGGTGAGGAGTTTCGTCGCGCAGCCGCGCCCAGTGCTTGTCCAGCCGCCAGGATAAAGACGGCAGCCAGGCGAGCCCTGCCTCGATCAGCACCATCCGCGTGCCCGGATAGCGCTCGAACACGCCCTCGATCACCATGGAGGTCAGCAGCGACTGGCAGCACTGCGCATGCCCGACCATCTCCTCGATGTAGTAGGAGGGCCAACCGCCGGCCGTGACGGGGTAGCCGCCATATCCAAAGGCGTGCACGCCGATCGGCAATTTCGCCCGTTGTGCCGCCTCGTAGATCGGCCAGTAGCGGCGCTGGCCGAGCGGCTCGGCCGTGCGGCTGAGCAGCAGTACCTGCACGAAGGCCTCGTGACCGGCCCAGTGATCGATCTCGGCGGCCGCGGCGGGGCCATCCTCGTAAGGCACGACGATCGAGGCCTTGAGCCGCGGATCGCGGCTCGTCCATTCCGCCACCTGCCACTCGTTCAATGCGCGCGACAGCGCCGCCGAATAGTCCAGGTTTTGCGCCGCGCCGGCCGCCGGGGCGATCACGGTCATGATGCCGAGTTCGACGCGGTTCGCATCGAGGTGCTGCGCCTGCATGAAGCCGAGATCCGAACCCGGCCGTCCATCCGGCGGCCAGGAATCGAGTCTGGCCGCATCGGGCTGGCCCTTGGGATATGCGGGCCCGCTCTGATAGCCGTGCCGCGGCAGCATGCCATAGGTCATGGAATGCTCCTGCCAGCGCTTCGGCAGGTAGGGGAGGATGTCGGCGGGCTTGGCCAGACAGGGGTGGATGTCGCAATCGGCGATGACCGGTCTGACGATCGCGGTTTCTGGCTTCGGCCGGGCGGGCAGCTCCATATTCATGCGAAATCCTCCTTGAGACGGGGATAGGTCGCGAGCGGATTGTCGATCAGGATCTTGGTCTTGAGGCTATCGGGCAAAGACGGCGGCAGCGCGTCCTGGCCGTCGAACTGCCAGTGCGGATAATCGGTCGAGAACAGCAGGAGCTCGTCCGATCCCGCCTGATCGAGAATGCGCAGCAGGGCGTCTCCTTCCACCGGCGCATCCACCGGCTGCAAGGTGAAGCGGACCTGATCGCGGATGATCTCCGGCGGCGGCCGGTCGACCCAAGGGATCTCCATGCGCAGCCCCCGCCAGTATTTGTGCAGCCGCCAGAGATAGGCCGGCAACCAGGTGAAGCCGGATTCGATCAGCACGACCTTCAGCGTCGGGAACTTCGAGAAAACGCCTTCGCAGACGAGACTGGTCAGCTGCGTCTGGAAGCCTTGCGCCTGGTTGACGTAGTCCTCTGTGAAATAGGAGGGCCAGCCCACCGGCGTCACCGGATGGCGATAGGTCGAGCCGGCATGGATTCCGACGGGCAGGCCGTGGCGAACGGCCGCCTCGTAGATGGGCCACAGGCTGCGCCGGCCGAGCGGCTGGTCCGCGAGGCATGGCAGGAGTACCTGCACGAAGCGCCTGTCAGGCGCGCGGCGTTCGATCTCGGCCGCGGCCAGTTGCGGGCTCTGGATCGGGACCACGATCGAGCCGCGGAGCCGGTCGTCCTTGTCCAGCCAAGCGGCGGCCAGCCAGTCGTTGAGCGCGCGGGCGAAAGCCGCGGCCATGTCCTCGCTGAAGAGCGTGGTCACCGCATAGAGGCAATTCAGGATGCCGGCGCGGCTGCCGAAGCCGTCGAGCGCCTGCGTGCAGAGGTGTTCGCAGCTGGAGCCGGCCTTGCCCCCGTCTACGCGCCAATCCGGCCGCGATGTCAGCGGCGCGCGCAGGGGATAGCTGGTCGGCTCCAGATCATGCACGCCGCGTTGCGCCACCGCATCGGCCCATTGCGGATCGAGATAGGGGATAAGTGCCGCGATGCCGGGTACCGCCGGATGCAGGTCGCAGTCGATGCCGCCCAGAGCGAGGCCGTTCATCTCCGCTTCTCCTCGCCGAGCAGCAGATCGATCGCCGCAGTCCATGAAAAGGTCTCGCCGCCGATGCCTGCGCGGTCGATCGGGTTGAAATATTCGCTGAAGCCGGCGTCTCCGATCAGCCTGCGCGTCTCCGAGGCGACGGTATCGGCGGTCACGGCATGACCGGTTTCACGCAGGCCGCATGCGATCATCCAGTTCACTACGGCCCAGACCGGACCGCGCCAATAACGCTGCGGCTCAAAGCTTTCGGCATCCGGGTCGGTCGAAGGCACAAGGCTGACGCCACGCCGCTGCCAGGCATCGAGCCGTTCGGCGAGCTCGGCGGCATGATCCTGCAACCCAGCGAACAACGGCAGAAACCCTGCCGAGGTCCTGACGGGGATCAAACTGCCGCCGATCAGGTCGCGCGTGAGATAGTGGCCGAGCGGTTCGTCCCAGAGCCCTGCGATCACGGTCTCCTTGCGCGATATCCGCTTGGCGATCGCCTCCCGCTCCTGCGACGTGCCGAACCGCTCAGCCAGCGCCAGAAGGTCCCGTTCCGCCCTCAGGAGGATCGCGTTGGTGCCGACATCGGCGACCTTGAATGGAGATAGCTGGAGCATCCGCGTCGCGTCCCAGCCGGCCTCGCGGAACAGATCGACCAGATGGATGAAGCGCTGATATTCGATGCCACGGGGGCGAAAGGCGGCATCGACATGGCCGGTGTCGCGTCGGCGAATCTCTGTTCGCGTTTCAGTCGGCACGCGCTCCAGCGCATCGTCCCAGGCCGGGCTGTTGTCCATGCCGGTTTCCCACGGATGCAGGGTCGCGACGAGCCCGGTCCCGTCCGGATCGCGCGCGCGCTGCCACCAGAGATGGTTCAGGACCAGCCTCGGATAGATGGCGCGTGCCCGTTCCGCTCCTGCTTCGCCATGCCGCTCCAGCACAAAGCGGGCTGCGGTAGCGAGCACGGGCGGCTGAGGGATGCCCGAAGTTGGCGGGGTTCGGCGGGGAACGCCCCAAACCTCGGGACCGGGGAAATAATCCTCCGAGGGAGCATGGAAGACGATCTGGGGGATGAGCCCGTCGTCCCATTGCCCCTCCAGCAGCCTTTCGACCTCTCGCCAGGCCCGGTCGAGGTCGAAGGTCGCCCAGCCCATGGCGACGAAGGCGGAATCCCAGTTCCACTGGAAGGGATAGAGACGATCGGTGGGAACGGTGTATCCGCCGCGGTCATTGGCGGCGAGGATGGCGCGAGCGGCCTCGATACGGCTCATCAGTGGGTCTCCAGAGCTTGCCCGGCAGTGTCCATCCAGCTCAGCCGGCTGCGGTCGGGCTTCAGCGCGATCTCGCTGCCGGGGACAAGCGGCGGCAGTGTGCCGGCCGCTGACAACACGACACGCATCGGCTGGTCGCCGGCAGCCGTTCCGGTGAGGAGGATCTGCGGTCCGAGCAGTTCCGCGACCTTGAGGATGAAAGGGAAGGCGCTCTCGCCCGGCGCTGCGAGCGCCAAATCCTCTCCGCGCAGTCCGAGCACGACCCGCTCGCCTGCGTGGGGCGGAACCGGCAGCGCGAGCCCGTCGAGTTCCGCACGGCCGTTATGGACCGGCAGTTCCAGGAAATTCATCGGCGGGCTTCCAACGAAACCGCCGACGAAGCGTGTGGCGGGGCGGTCGTAGATGTCGGAGGGCGTGCCGATCTGCTCGATGCGCCCGCCATGCATCACCGCGATCCGGTCGGCCAGGCCCATCGCCTCGGTCTGATCATGCGTCACATAGATCGTGGTGGTACCCGCGCCGCTCAGCACGGCCTTGAGCTCGGCCCGCATCTCGAGCCGCAGCAGCGCGTCGAGATTGGAGAGCGGCTCGTCCATCAGCAGCACCGCCGGCTCGACCGCCAGGGCGCGCGCCACCGCCACGCGCTGGCGCTGGCCGCCCGAGAGCTGCGCGGGATGGCGCTTCAGCAGCGTTTCTATGTGGAGCAGCGCCGCGGTCTTCTCGACCTGGGCAGCGATGCGGGCCCTGTCGGCCTTAGCCATGCGCAGCCCGAAGGCGACGTTTTCATAGACGGTCAGATGCGGAAACACTGCGTAGTTTTGGAACACCATGGCAAGGCCGCGCTTGCGCGGCGGCAAAGCGGAGACGTCGCGCCCGCCGATCAGGACCCGGCCGCTCGTCTGGCTTTCCAAGCCCGCGATGATGCGCAGCAGGGTCGTCTTGCCGCAGCCGGAAGGGCCGAGCAGGGCGAGGCATTCCCCGTCGGTGACGGACAGGTCAAGTTCCGCGAGAGCCGTGACCTCGCCGAACCGTTTCGCGACGCGTTCGATGGTGATGGTCGCCATGACGCCTACCGGTTGCCGATGCCCCACATCGCGAAGAGGCGACGCCGGACCAGGAAGATGAAGAGGACGGAGGGGACGATCAGCACGAGCCCGCCGGCGAATTGCAGATGCAGCGGCGATTCCGACAGCACCGACAGAAGATAGGCGGTGAGCGTGCGCTGCCTCACCGTCAGCACGGAGGCCGCGAACACCTCGTTCCATGACAGCACGAAGGCGAAGATCGAGGCGGCCGCGATCCCCGGCAGCGCCAGCGGCAATACCACGCGGATGAAGCCGGTGAAGCGCGAGCAGCCGAACACCCAGGCTGCTTCTTCGAGCTCTTTCGGAATGCCCATGAACAGGCTGGCGCAGACGAGAGTGGCGAAGGGCGTCGCCAGCACGGCATGGACCAGCGCCACGCCGAAGGGCGTGTCGTAGACGCCTAGCCTGATGAAAGAGACGGTCAGCGGCAACGCCAGGATCGCAACTGGAAAGGCCCGCGTCATCAGGATCAGAACGCGATAGGCGCCCGCGCCCCGGAAGCGGAAGCGCGCAAGCGCGTAGCCGGCGGGTACACCGAGCGCGAGGGCGATCACCATGGTCATGGCGGCCGCCTTGATGCTAACCCAGGTTGCCCGCCAGACCCCCTCGATCGCTAGGAAGGTCTTGAGCGCCTCGAACGAAGCGCCGAACGGGGTGAAGGGCTTGGGCCATTGCGAGACGATCTCGCGGCCGCCCAGCGCACCCAGCGCCAGAAAATAGATCGGCAGGAGCGTCCAGACGCAGACCACGGCGACGCCGGCCCAGAGCATGGCACGGTGGGAGCGCGTGGCGCCGGTCATGCCCGCTGCTCCGCAGGTGTGCGCAGAGCAACGAGATAAAGGAGGGTGGCGGCGATCGAGATGGCCATGACCAGCACGGCATAGGCCGCCGCGACCCCATAATCCTGACTGAAATATTGAGCGTTGAAGGCCTCGCTGACGAGGACGGGGAAATTGCGCCCCCCGAGCGCCAGCGCCATCGCGAACATCTCGAAGGCGAGAACCGTGCGCAGGATCAGCGCCGTCTGGATCGAGGGTTTGAGCAGCGGCAGCGTGATCCGTACGAAGCGTTGCCAGGGCGTGGCGCCGAAGACCTCGGCAGCCTCCTCATACTCCTTGGGGAGCAGTTGCACGCCGGCGAGCAGGATGACGAATATGATCGCCGTCGCTCGCCAGATTTCGGCCACGACAATGGCCCCAAGAAGAGCAAGAGGCGTCTCATAGGTCAGCCAGGCCTGTGGCTGACCTATCAGCCCGAGCTTGAAGAGCAGCGAATTGAACCAGCCCTGGTCGTTCAGGATGGCGAGCCAGACCAGACCCGCCGCGAGGTCCGAGATGCCGAGCGGGATCGACCAGACCCAGACCAACAGATCACGTCCGCGCCGGATCTTGCGCAGCATCATGGTCATGCCGAGCGCCAGCGCCAATTGCAGCGGCACCGCCAGCAGAACGACCTTGAAGGTGTTTCCCACCGCGTCCTCGAAATTGAGGTCGCCGGCCATGCGCGAGAAGTTTCCGAGGCTCCAGGCGCCGTCGTTCTGGAACGCCAGCATGGCGGTCTGCCCCAGCGGGATGAGGAACAATCCCGTGAGGAACAGCACCGAGGGCGCGATCAGCAGATACGGCAGGAGCTTGGGCTCGCGCATGAGTTCCGGCCTCGGCTCACTGGATCGGGCAGGGCCCGTCGCTCGGCTTGTCGGGCAGCCAGCAGGCGGCCTTGGTCTCGGTGATGATGCGCTTCAGCGCCTCGCCTTGCCGATCGAGCGCTGCTTTCGGGTCCTCGCCACGCAGGACGATGCGCTGGAAGGTGTCGAGATAGACCTTGTCGAATTCGCCGCCGCGCTGGTCGAGCCCGACCGGCAGCAGGCTGACCAGAGCGTTCGGCGCGCTCGTCATCTTCTGCACCGCGTCGATCTCGAGCTTCAGGCCGGGATTGATGTCGGTTGGCAGATCGACCTTGGCGACGGGGAAGAAAGCCACCGCTTTCGCTGTCTTCACCTGAACGTCGGGGCGGGTCAGATATTCGATCAGCTGCTTCGCCTGCTCCGCATGCGGGGCGCCCTTAGCGATGGCGAGGCCGGCCACCACGGGCATATAGCCCAGCCCCTTCGGTCCGGAGGGCGCCGGGAAGGCGACGAAGTCGTCGGGCTTGCGCGAGAGGGCGTCGATCAGCCGCGCGACATGGTCGAAGGCGACCCAGACATCACCGGACAGGAGCGGCTCCTGCATGAAGCCGTAATTGGTCGAGTTCGGGTTGACCGTCTTCCAGAGCTCGCGAAACTTGGTCCACATCGCCACCGCTTCTGGTGACTTGAAAGGCGTAACCACGCCGCCCGTATAGGACGGATAGAGGTAGCCCTCGAAGAAGCGGTGCATCAGGCCGGTGGGACCGGCCGGGAAGCCGAGCATACGCTTGCCGGTCTTCGCCTGAATGTTCGCACCCCATTGCGCCAGCTGGTCATAGGTCAGGGCGTTGATGTCGGCGCCTTCGGGCAGGAAGGGCAAGGCCTGCTTATTGGCGACCATGATGTACGTCGCCTGCATCCAGGGGATGAACATCTGCTTGCCGGTGCCGAGCTTGCCGGCATCGACCATGCCCGGGTTAAGCCCGCGATCCTTCAGCTTCTCGAGCACGTCGTCGAGTGGCACCAGCGAATCGGCGGCCAGCGGCTGCAACTCGCCGTGCAGCGCGCCGATCAGGCTGGAGACGGGCTTGCCCGCCTGCTGCTCGGCGCGGATATGCACACCCAGCTGCGGCGGCTGCTCGGTGACGAAGTCGGCCCCGCCGGGAAAGTCCTTAAGGATCTCCGAGCGCATCTTCTGGGCCGCTTCGATCGGCCTCAGCTGCGTCGAGAGGAACACGACCTCGGCGGCCGCCGGCTGGGCCAGGCAGGCGAGGGCGAGGGCGGCTATGGCTGTGGTCCGCCTAAGCCGGATCGTAGGGCCTTGCGTCATCGGATGTCTCCTCCCTGGAGATGCTGCGGCTCTTGGTGCGGCCGCTATCGGTGGGGACCGGCCCATCGGACCGGCGGATAACGAGGGTGGCGCTGCGCAGTTCGGTCATCGCCGCGCCGTTCTGGCCGGCAAGTTGAGCGAGCAGCATATCGAGCATCCGAGCTGCGGCGCCTTCGATGTCGGGCTCGAAGCTGGTCAGCGGCGTCGCCACGTAATTCGCGACCGGCGAGTTGTCGTAGCCGATGACGGAGACATCGCGGCCTGCCAGAAGGCCGAGGTCGCCGAGCGCATGCAGGGCACCGACAGCCAGGCGATCGGTGGCGCAGAGCAGGGCGGTCGGCTTCTCGACGGCGGCCAGCAGGTCATGCGCCAAGCGGTAGCCGTTCTCCTCGCTCGGTTCGGCGAAACGGGCCGGTCCAGGCGGCAGGCCCGCTTGCGCGAGCGCGTCCCGCCAGCCTGCCTCCCGAAAGAAGCCGAAGCCGTAGTTGAGCGGGGCTCCGATGAAGCCGATGCGGCGATGGCCGAAGGCCAGCAGCCGGCGAGTGGCTTCGTCGAAAGCGGCGGCACCCTCGATATCGACGCTGGCATGCCCGCCCGCATGCGTGCGGCCGTGTGTGACGAAGGGCAGGCCGGAACCTTTCAGATAAGTCACGCGATCATCGTCCAATCGCGTCCGTGCAACGATCATCGCATCGACGCGCCTGTTTTCGACTAATTGCCTGTAGAGTGCCAGTTCCTCCGGTCCGCCGCGCGCGCTGGAGACGATGAGGTCGAGCCCGGCGTGAGCCAATCGCGGGCCGATCGCCGCGATCAGCCTCAGGAAGAACGGCTCGCCCAATTGGCCAGGGCCGGTCGGCAGGACGATACCGACAGCATCGCTACGACCGCCACGCAGACGCCGCGCCACGGCATTCGGGCGATAGCCGATCCGCTCGGCCTCTTCGACTATCCGTCTGCGTGTCGCTTCGGCGACATCGCTATACCCCCCGAGCGCCCGCGAGACGGTCGTGATGGA
>SEEM01000033.1 GCA_004144595.1 Hyphomicrobiales bacterium | reverse complement strand
GCCCAGGGCTTCGCCTGGGAGATCCTGGTCCGCTGCGGCGATCCGGCCATCGCGGCGGTGGGCGCCACCTTCTCGTCGGCCACCACCGCGAACGGCTGGTTCGGCATGCCGGACAATTGCGCCGTCGACGGCCTCGGCCGGCTCTGGGTCGCCACGGACGGCAACGCGCCCTCGCGCACCGGGCGCAACGACGGGATCTGGGCGGTGGAGACCGAGGGCGCGGGCCGGGGCACGGCCAAGCACTTCTTCCGGGTGCCCCACGGCGCCGAGATGTGCGGCCCCTATTTCGTCCCCGACGACACCACCTTCTTCGTGGCCGTCCAGCATCCCGGCGAGGCCGACGAGGAGGACCCGAAGGCGGTGCCCGCCACCTTCGAGGCGCCCGCCACGCGCTGGCCCGATTTCGACCCGGCGATGCCGCCGCGCCCCGCCGTGCTGACGATCACCCGCCGCGGGGGCGGCCGCGTCGGGACCTGAGGCGGGAGGTGGGCGCGCCGCCCGGGGCAACGATCCACGGATCACGCGGCCGTCAGGCCTTCTTAACCACCCCCATACCATGTCATGGGGTGGTACGTCCTGCGCGGCGGGGGCTTCCGGCCTCCGCCCCGGAGGGCGGGAACCCCTTTCTGTTTCCGGTTTGTTCCGGTATGGTGAGAGGATGAAGGCGAATGCTGCACGGTCTCCCTCTGCGATCCGGCCCGCGAAGCCCGCGGCCTCACCATCACCCGCGCGAGGCGCTCCGGTGAGCGACCCCGCACGCGATCTCTTCGCCGGCGGCAAGGCGCCCCTGCCGAAGGCCGCCGAGCGTCGCAAGCTCGACGCCGCCGTGGCGCCGCTCGCGCCGCCGCCGCCCGTCTCGGCGGAAGCCGGCTACGACGCCTCCACCATCGAGGTGCTGGAGGGGCTGGAGCCGGTGCGCCGCCGCCCCGGCATGTATATCGGCGGCACCGACGAGCGCGCCCTGCACCACCTCTTCGCCGAGGTGATCGACAACGCCATGGACGAGGCGGTGGCCGGCCATGCCACCTTCATCGATGTCGAGGTGTTCGAGGACGGTTCGATCGCCGTCACGGATAACGGCCGCGGCATCCCCGTCGACCCGCACCCGAAATTCCCCGGCAAATCGGCGCTCGAAGTCATCATGACGACGCTGCATGCCGGCGGAAAGTTCGATTCCAAGGCCTACGAAACCTCGGGCGGCCTCCACGGCGTCGGCGTCTCCGTGGTCAACGCGCTGTCCGACCGGCTCGAGGTCGAGGTCGCGCGCGGCAAGACGCTCTACCGCCAGGTCTTCTCGCGCGGCCTGCCACAGGGGCCGCTGGAGACTGTCGGCGCCGTCGCCAACCGGCGCGGCACCCGGGTGCGCTTCCACCCGGATGCGCAGATCTTCGGCGAAGGGGCGCATTTCTCCCCTGCCCGCCTGTTCCGCATGGCGCGCTCGAAGGCCTATCTCTTCGGCGGCGTCGAGATCCGCTGGACCTGTGCGCCCGCTTTGTTGAAGCCCGAGGGCGACGTCGCGGCGGAAGCCGTGTTCCGCTTCCCGGGCGGACTACGCGACTATCTCGGCCGCGAGATCGAGGGCAAGGACCTCGTCGCCGAGCCGATCTTCTCCGGCAAGATCACGAAAGAAGGCAGCCACGGCTCGCTCGAATGGGCGGTCGCCTGGCTCGCGACCGGCGAGGACGGCTTCTCGTCTTCCTATTGCAACACGATCCCGACCCCCGAGGGCGGCACGCATGAACAGGGCCTGCGTATCGCCCTGCTCCGGGGCTTGCGCGACCATGCCGAGCGCATCGGCCATTCCAAGCGCATGGCGCAGGTCACGTCCGACGACGTGATGGCGACCTGCGCCGCGATGCTCTCGGTCTTCATCCGCGAGCCGGAATTCCAGGGCCAGACCAAGGACAAGCTCGCGACGCAGGAAGCCCATCGCATCGTCGAGAACGCGATCCGCGACGCTTTCGACCATTGGCTCGCGGCTGCCCCGCAGCAGGCGCTTCGCCTGCTCGACTGGTCGGTCGACCGGGCCGAGGAGCGCCTGCGCCGGCGCCTCGAAAAGGAGGTCTCGCGCAAGACCGCGACGCGCAAGCTGCGCCTGCCCGGCAAGCTCGCCGACTGCTCGAATGCCGGCGCCGCCGGCTCCGAGCTCTTCATCGTCGAGGGCGACTCGGCCGGCGGCTCGGCCAAGCAGGCGCGTAATCGCTCCAACCAGGCGATCCTGCCCTTGCGCGGCAAGATCCTCAACGTCGCCAATGCGACGCGCGAGAAGCTTCATGCCAACCAGCAGCTCGCCGATCTCATCCTCGCGCTCGGCTGCGGCATCGGCACCCAGTTCCGCGAGGACGACCTGCGCTACGAGAAGGTCATCGTCATGACCGACGCCGATGTCGACGGCGCGCATATCGCTTCGCTGCTCGTCACCTTCTTCTGGCGCCAGATGCCGCGGCTTATCGAGAAGGGCCACCTCTATCTCGCCGTGCCGCCGCTCTATCGGCTCCAGCATGGCGGCAAGAGCGTCTACGCCCGCAACGATGCCCATAAGGACGAGCTGATCGAAAGCGTCTTCAAGGGCAAGAAACCGGAGATTTCGCGCTTCAAGGGTCTCGGCGAAATGATGCCGGCCCAGCTCAAGGAAACCACCATGGACCCGAGCAAGCGCATCCTGCTCAAGGTCATGGTCGATCACGAGGCCAAGGAGGAGACCTCCGACGTGGTCGAGCGCCTGATGGGCAACAAGCCGGAAGCGCGCTTCATCTTCATCCAGGAGCGGGCCGCCTTTGCCGGCGAACTGATCGACCTGTGAGCGACAAGCCCTGCATTCCTGCAGGGCTGGGCCTCAAGCCCGGCGGGCTGCCCGACCGAGCGTTTGCCGGCAGGGTTGACGCATGTCGAACCCTCCTCACACCCCGGACCGCCATGACCGTCGACACCACGCCACCTCCTGGGATTGGCCGCTGACGGCATGGGCGAGCCTGCTTCCCCTTCATCTCGACGCAACGGTGAACTGGCATCGCCGGCCGGACAGGCTTCCTGGGACGACATCCGGATCTTCAACGCCATCGCCGTCTGCGGGTCGATGGCCGTGGCAGCGGCGCAGCTAGGACTGAGCGAAGCGACCGTCGCGCGCCGACTCAAAGGCTTCGAAACCGAACTCGGATTGCAGCTCTTCACCCGCGAGGCCAACCGGCTCGTGCCGACCTCCGTCGGTATGGAACTCGCGACCGAGGCCGGCTTTGTCGAGGCTGCGGCCAGGCGCTTCGCGATCCGCGCCGACGCTGCCCGCCCGCAGGCCGATGCGCCGGTCCGCATCACCGCCACCACCTCGATCAGCCTTCTCCTGACGATGAACGCGACGGCGATCTCGCAAGCGGCAGGCGGGGTCGAGATCGTGATCATCAGCACGCGTAGCCGGCTCGACCTCGCCCGTGGCGAGGCCGATATCGCGCTGCGGATGAGCCGAGTCCCGGGCGAACCCGGCCATTACGCGCAGAAGGTGGGCCGCCTGATGCAGGCGCTCTACGTCCGCCGCGAAGTCGATCCGGCGACCGCGCCGATCATCTCCGTCAACCGCGAAACCTCCTCGCGGATCGACGATCACATCATGGCCTATGCCGCCGGGCGGCCGATCGCGGCGCGCGTCGGCGATTCGGCGGCCCGCTACGAAAGCGTCAGGTCGGCCGGAGCCCTGTCGATGGCGCCCTGCTTCATGGGCGATGCCGATCCGAGCCTGCGCCGCCTCCAGCCGCCGCCTGAAGAGACGGGAGACGACATCTTTCTGGTTTCGCACGAGGTTTCGCGCCGCAGGCCGGGCGTCGCCGCCGTGCTCGGCGCGCTGCGCAAGCTCTTCAAGGAGCATCAGGCCCGGCTCTCGGGCCAGAGCGCCGCGAAAGCCGGTGAACTTTAGCGTCACCGAGAACCCGGCAACACTTGAGTCCGGCAACACTTGGCTAACCATCTTTTTACCGCTGAGGGTGCATTCTGCCGAAAAGCTCGCGATGCCGCGGGCCCTGGAGAGTGCGCCATGCGCCTGATCGAACTGTTCTGGAAGAACAATCGCGGAGCCATCGCCGGCGACATCGCCAAGGCAGGCGCGGCCATCGCCTTCCTGTCGGTCATCGCCGCGAACTTCCTGTCGAGCCAGACCGCTAGCCTCGACAAGGACCGGCTGGCCCAGGTCAGCCTCGCTGCCGCGAAGCGCCAGTCCATCGACCCGATGGTCACGGGCTCGATCGGCCAGACGGCAAACGCGACGAAGCTCGACCCCTGCGCCCTGCCCCGCTGATCAGAACCGCCCTTGTCGCGTCCGGGTTCGCAGCTGCGGCGCGCCCCGGAACGACAATCGTCCTAGCCGAGCCAGCGCAACAGTTCCGCGGTCACGACCTGCGGCGCCTCTAGCGTCGACAGATGACCGCAGCCGGGCACGAGCGCGAGGCGCCCGCGAGCACCGACGAGACCGGCCATTTCCTCCGCTTCGGCAACGGGCGTGATCTCATCCTCCTCGCCCACCAGCACCAGCACCGGGATCGATAGGCCCGCGAGCACCGGCCGCGAATCCGGCCGCTTCATGATCGCCTTTTGCTGACGCACGAAACCCTCGGTCCCGACCGCGTCTGCCATCCGCCGCACCAGCAGGCGCAGCGGCTCGTCGGCGAGGCGCGCTGGCGCCACCAGCTTCTGCCAGAGCAGCGTCGTGACGTTGTCAAACGCCCCCCTCTCCGCGAGCGCGATCATCTGCTCGCGCGGCACGTTGGTCTCGGGCGTCGCCGGCTTGGCGCTGGTATCGAGCAGAGCGAGGCGCGTCACCCGCTCCGGCGCCTGACGCATCACCTCGAACGCGACATAGCCGCCCATCGACAGGCCGCAGAGCGCAAAACGCGGCGGCGCGGCCGACAGCAGGCGCTCGACGATGGTGGAAAGTGCGTCGTCGCGGGCGTGATCGGCGACAAGGATGGGGCGTCCATCGGCAAGCGCAGGCCATTGCGGAGCATAAAGCGCGGCGTTGCAACTCAGGCCGGGAACGAGAACGAGCGGCTCCTTCATGAGGTCAAAGCAGTCCTTCCAAGGCTAGATGATTGACTTTGCCGCGTTTTCTTTGCATTCCACACGGGTCCGAAGGCGCGCAGGAACTGTCGTCGCGCCAACGTGGTGGTTGAGCAGGTCATCCTGCCGCGTTTCACCGACCCAGAAGAAGCACGATACACGATGTCATTTGCCGAACTCGGCTTGAGCGAAAAGGTTCTGACGGCTGTCACGGCCGCAGGCTATAACACGCCGACCCCCATCCAGGCCCAGGCCATTCCGCATGTCCTTGCCCGCAAGGACGTTCTTGGCATCGCCCAGACCGGCACGGGCAAGACGGCGGCCTTCACGCTGCCGATGCTGACCATCCTGGAAACCGGCCGCGCCCGGGCCCGGATGCCGCGCACCCTGATCCTCGAGCCGACCCGCGAGCTCGCGGCGCAGGTCGAGGAAAATTTCGTTCGCTACGGCGTGAACCAGAAGCTTTCGGTCGCGCTGCTGATCGGCGGCGTCTCCTTCGGCGACCAGGATGCCAAGATCACCCGCGGCGTTGACGTGCTGATCGCGACGCCCGGCCGCCTGCTCGACCATGTCGAGCGCGGCAAGCTGTTGCTCACCGGCGTCGAACTCCTCGTCATCGACGAAGCCGACCGCATGCTCGACATGGGCTTCATCCCGGACATCGAGCGGGTCTGCAAGCTGGTTCCCTTCACCCGGCAGACGCTGTTCTTCACGGCGACGATGCCGCCGGAGATCACCCGCATCTCCGAGCAGTTCCTGCACAATCCGGTGCGCGTCGAAGTCTCGCGCCCGGCGACGGCCGCGACGACGATCACGCAGCGCCTGATCGCCTCGAACGGGCAGGATTTCGAGAAGCGCGAGACGCTGCGCAAGCTGATCAAGGGCGCGGTCGACCTGCAGAACGCGATCGTCTTCTGCAACCGCAAGCGTGATGTCGCAACGCTGCACAAATCGCTGCTGCGTCACGGCTTCCCCGCCGTCGCACTCCATGGCGATATGGACCAGTACGCGCGCATGGCGGCTCTGGAATC
The DNA here is from genome assembly GCA_004144595.1 of Hyphomicrobiales bacterium. Classification (GTDB taxonomy): domain Bacteria; phylum Pseudomonadota; class Alphaproteobacteria; order Rhizobiales; family Beijerinckiaceae; genus Allobosea. Next base: position 30,514 of record SEEM01000033.1, on the reverse strand, counting down.
GTTCCGCACCGGCGAGAACCCGATTCTCGTGGCCTCGGACGTCGCCGCCCGCGGCCTCGATATCCCGGCCGTTAGCCATGTCTTCAATTTCGACGTGCCGACCCATGCCGAAGACTATGTCCACCGCATCGGCCGCACCGGCCGTGCCGGGCGCGAAGGCGCCTCCTTCACCATCGTCACGCGCCATGACGAAAAGCTCGTTACGGCGATCGAGAAGCTGACCGGCCAGCCGATCGCCTTCGAAGGCCCGGGCGTCGATGCCCTGCCGCCGGGCGAGCCGCGCGACGAGCGTCGCAGTGGCCGCCGGGACGACAAGCGTCCTTCGTCGCGCGGTGGCCGCGGGCGCCCCGAGCGCAGCGCGCGCTCGGACGCACCAACCGCGCGGCCGGACGCCGATGAGACTGTGGCCGACACCCAGCGCAAGCCGCGTCGCGTGCCGATCCGGCCTGATTCCGAGACGGCGCCGCCCCCGCCCCCGCCCGCCGCACGCAGTCAGGACGCTCCCCGCCGCGGTCGCGGTTCGCATGGTCGCGACGACGATGACGGCCCGCAGGTGAAGGGGCTGGGCGATCACGTCCCGGCTTTCCTGCTGCGTCCGACGCGTGTCGGATAACGTTACGGCATCAACCCGATTTTAACGACATTGGCCTAGATTGCCTTTCGCCGCGACGGGATGACCTTCGCGGCGGACGGGCGCATGCCGCCGTAACGACGGACAGGATGTCCCGCTTCGATTGTGACAATCGAAGCTGTCGTGGCCGAAGGCCGCGAACCGGCTTCATACCGGATGGCGATGGCATGGACGACCTGGTTTCGGTTCCCGCCCGCACTGATGACCTTGCCGAGCGCGTCGTCGCGGCGATGCGCCAGCATGGCTCGCCGAGTTATCCGCGCGCCTTCGAGGTCTGGTACGCCCATCTGAGCGGCGAGATGCCGGCCGTCAGCACCGCGATGAGCGCCATCCTGACCGGCAGCGACGGCCAGGTTTCGGCTGCCGATATAGACAGTCTCTACGAACGCTTCATCGGCACCGAACGCTTCTCGCGCCAGGCCGAACGCACCAGCCTGCAGGTGCTGGGCGAGATCGATGCGATGATGGGGCTGGTCGACAAGGCGCTCGGCTCCAGCGAAATCTATCACGGTCGCCTCTGTGCCATGTCCGAGACCGTGCCGCCGACGACCGACCGCCACAAGCTGCGCGAGTGGGTCGAGGCGCTGGTGATGTCGACCCGCGAGGAGGTCACCCGCAAGGCGCAACTCGAAGCCGAATTGCGCAACAGCTCCAACGAAATCCGCAACCTGCGCGAGGCGCTCGAGTCCACGCGCGCCGAAGCGCTCACCGACCCGCTGACCGGCCTCGCCAACCGCCGTCATTTCGAAGAAATGCTGCAGAAATCGATCGATCAGGCCACGTTGCGCCGCGAGCCCTTCGCGCTGGTCATGGCGGATATCGACTTTTTCAAGCGCTTCAACGACGCCCATGGCCATCTGACCGGCGACCAGGTGCTGCGCCTCGTCGCGCGCACCATGAAGGACAAATTCAAGGACAAGGCGGTCATCACCCGCTTCGGCGGCGAGGAATTCGCCATCATCCTGCCCGAGGCCGACCTGATCGCCGGCAAGTTCGGCGCTGAAACAGTGCGCCAGGCGCTGCTGACACGCGAATTGATCAAGCGCTCGACCAACGAGAACCTCGGTCGCATCACCATCTCGCTCGGCGTCTCAAGCTATCGCCGCGGCGACACGGCCGCCTCGCTGGTGGACCGGGCCGACCAGGCCATGATGCAGGCCAAGCGCGACGGCCGTAACCGCACCGTCACCGAGGATGTTCTGGAAACGGCAAGCCGCGTGGCTTGATCTTGCGTACGGAGGCTCGTGCGCCAGCTTCCCGCGCGAGAGCTATCCACGTCGCAAGAGCCTCGGCGTTCGTCAGCGCGCCTTCGGGCAGGCTCCAGTAGCTCGTCTCCCGCAAGATACCACGCATCGTGATCTGGAATGGCTCGCTGCCGGCTGCGGTGTAGCGAGCGCGCGTGACATCGTCCGTCTTGAGGTACACGCGGCCCGCGAAAGACAAAGCGAACATCGCGTCCCCGTCAAAAATCCCGATACCTCCGAACATCCGGCGCATGCGGATGACGAGGACAGGCGCGAAGAAGGCTTCGAGCTCTTCCTTGGGCACGCTCAAGGCGCCGTGAGCGCACTCTCGCTACGCGGCTTGATCTCGACGGATTCGCCGCAGCCGCAGGCCGAGACCTGATTGGGATTGTTGAAGACGAAGGTCGACGAGAACCGGTCCGTCTTGAAGTCGAGCTCCGTGCCGAGCAGAAACAGCACAGCCTTGGCATCGACGACGACCGTCGCGTCCTTGTCGGAGATGAGTTCGTCACCCTTGCCGACCGCACGCGCGATCTCGAAGGTGTATTCCATACCGGCGCAGCCGCCTTTCTTGACGCCGACCTTGAGGCCGAGCGCCGGCGCATCCCCGCCTGGGGATTGCGCCATGATTTCGCGGATGCGGGCCGCCGCCGCATCGGTCAGCGAAATGACCTTGAGGCCGGGTATCGAAAACATCGGTTTCCCTCCTCGACCGGGTTCAAGGCCCGGTGAAGCAAGATAGTTCCCGCCAACATAGGGATTGGTAGGGCTTTCGTCGAGGTGCCCCGCGTCATGCCATGCGCCCGCAATCCGTCCGTTGCCCGCCAGGCGCATTGCGGAACCGCCCCGCTCATGCACTCTGGCGCTCAAGAACCCGTGAGGCTCCAAGACCTCGTCCGACAAGACCATCCCAAACGGCAGGAACACCATGGCGCACCGTCTGCACCGCCCCGAATCGCTGCACGCCCTCGTTCGCGACATGGTCGTGAAGGCCGGCTGGTCCGAAGCCGAGGCGCAGGAAACGGCGGACCATCTTGTCCTCGCCAATCTCAGCGGCCATGACAGCCACGGCGTGGGCATGCTGCCGCTCTATTTCCAATCGCTGGCGGACGGCCATCTCGATCCGGCCTCGCGGCCGGAGACGAAGGTCGACGCCGCGCCGTTCCTGATCATCGACGCCAAGATCGCGCTCGGCCAGCCGACTGCGCGCAACGCCGTCGACCGGGCCATCGCGATGGCGCAGGCCGGCGGCGTCGCCATCGTTAACCTGCTCGATTCCCATCATATCGGCCGCATCGGCCATTATGCCGAGGTTGCCGCCGAGGCCGGGCTGATCTCGTTCTTCTGGGTCAACGTCGCCGGCCGCCCGCCGATCGTCGCGCCCTATGCCGCGAAGGAAGCCCGCTTCGGCACCAATCCCCATGCGATCGGCATCCCGGTACCCGGCGGAGATCCCCTGATCCTCGACTTCGCCACCAGCCGCATGGCCCATGGCAAGGCCCGCGTCGCGCTCAACAAGGGCGAGCAGGTCCCGCCCGGCTACATCATCGACGGCGAGGGCCGGCCGACCACGGACCCCGCCCATGTCTTCGCCAGCCCCGACCATGCGCTCGGCGCGCTCCTGCCCTTCGGCGACCACAAGGGCGCCGGCCTCTCGCTGATCGCGGAGCTGCTTTCGGCCGGCCTGATGGGCGCCGCGCGCATCGACCAGAAGCCGCAGAAGACCTGGGTGATCAACTCGCTCTTCGGCGTCATCATCGACCCGGCGCGGCTGGAGCCCGACGCGGAGCTGCGCCGCAGCCGCACCGAGAGCTATCTCGCCTTCGTGCGCGCCGCGAAGCCGCTGGACCCGGCCAATCCCGTGCTCGCCCCCGGCGACAAGGAGCGCAAGGTCAGGATCGAGCGGCAGGCGGCCGGCATCCCGCTCGACGACGAGACCTGGTCGCAGATCGTAGCCGCCGCCAGTCGCCACGGCATCGACGCCGAGAGCTACTGAGAGCATGTCGCCCGAAGCCTACAACGCCTTCTGCGCCAGCCTGCCCGCCACCAGCCATGTCGTGCAATGGGGCGGCGCCGATGTCTGGAAGGTCGGCGGGAAGGTCTTCGCCATCGGCCGGCAGCAGGAGGACGGCGAGATGGCCGTCTCCTTCAAATGCTCGCCGATGGGCTTCGACATCCTCGGCGAGCAGCCGGGCCTCCGGCCCGCACCCTATCTCGCCTCGCGCGGCATGAAATGGATCCAGTGGCTGTCAGGCGAAAGCATGCCGGACGAGGCCCTGTGCGACTATCTCGCCGAGAGCCACCGCCTCGCCGCCGCCGGATTGACGAAGCGGGTGCGGGCCGAACTCGGGCTATAGTAGCGCCTCGCCCCGGAACATCTGGGCGCAGGAGCCGCCGACGGTGGCACGGATGCCATCCTCGCCGCGACGCGCGGTGAGATGCAGCAGGCTCGGCCGCCCCATCTCGACGCCCTGCGTCAGCATGAAGCGCGCGTCGTCCTCGCCGCTGAGCGAGAGCAGTAACGCCGCGACCGTGGCGCTGGCGCTGCCGGTCGCCGGATCTTCCCAGGTGCCGCTGATCGGCGCGAACATCCGGGCGCGGATATCGCCGGCGCCATCACGCGCATAGAGGAACAACGAGAAGCGGCCCTCCAGGCCGGGCGTGCTGTCCCGCACAGCCCTGAACCGGCTCAGGTCCGGCGTGGCACGTGAAAGCGCCTCCAGGGTCACCTCCGCGAGAACGAAGAAGACGCCGACCGAGGCCCGCACCGGCTGATGGTTTGTCACCACGATGTCGGAGGCAGAAAGGCCGGCGCAGGCCGCGATCGTGTCGGCCGGCAGCTCGATGGTCTTCGTCAGCGGCTGCGGGGCTGCAATCGTCGCGCCGGTGACGGCGCCTGCGGCATCGCGCGCGATCTGCACCTCGACCAGCCCCGCGATCTCCTCGAAGCGCAGCACTCCGCCACGGTCACGGCCATGGCGGGCCAGCACGAAGGCCGTGCCGACATTGGGGTGGCCCGCGAAAGGCATTTCATGGCTTCGTGTGAAAATCCGGACGCGCGCATCGTTGGCCGGATCCTCCGGCGGCAAGACGAACGTGGTCTCGCTATAGTTCATCTCCGCGGCGAGCGCCTGCATCTGGGTGTCGGACAGCCCACGCGCATCGGTGAAGACGGCGAGCTGGTTGCCGCCGAAGGGGCGGTCCGTGAAGACGTCGACGGTCTCGTAGGGAAAGCTGGACATGGCGGGCTCCGGTGGCGAAAGGCATTCGCCCCGTCTTGATGCCACCGTTACCCGAGCAGGAATAATGAAGGTCGATCATGCGATCGATCACGCATACGAGCCGCTTCCGCCGTCACAGCAGAAAATGCAAGCCAAAGCCGAATATGACGAAGCCGGCCGCAACGACCTGCGCGATGAAGAGTGGCTTGAGCCGGAACGCCTGCGCAGCGTGGAAATCGGCCCGCTCCGAACGCGACATCCGTTCACGGGCCTTGAACTGCTCGGCGAGCGCCGATGGATCGCTGCTGGCCCCGTCGCGCTCCAGATCCATCCGCACCGCAATGAAGCCGATGACGAGGCCGAGAACGCCCATACCGAAAAAGCCGACGAGGCGCAGCGCGCCGTAGAACACTCCGATCGCCAGAGCGGCGATCACCGGAAACAGGATGTAATCCCACTTTGACGAGCCCATGCACCCGAGCATGCGGCGGATGGCCTCGTCCGTCCAGCCTCACCACATGTCGAGCGCGACGCGGGCCTCGTCCGACATGCGCGACTGGTCCCAGGGCGGATCGAAGGTCATGTTGACCGTGACACCAGCGACGCCCTGCACCGTGCTCACGGCGTTCTCGACCCAGCCCGGCATCTCGCCGGCGACCGGGCAGCCCGGCGCGGTCAACGTCATGTCGATCGTGATCTGCCGGTCGTCGGCGATGTCGACGCGGTAGATCAAACCAAGCTCATAGATGTCGGAGGGGATCTCCGGATCGTAGACCGTCTTCAGGGCGGCCACGATATCGTCGGTCAGCCGGTCGATCTCTTCCGGCGGCAGCGCGGTGCCCTTGCCCATTGCAGGGGCGTTCGGCTTCAGGTCGTCAGCGACGCTGTCGGTCATCTCGTTCAATCCCGGTCAGGCGAACAGGCTCTCGGCCTTCCGCAGGGCATCGACCAGCTTGTCCACCTCTTCGAGCGTGTTGTAGAGCCCGAAGGAGGCGCGGCAGGTCGATGTCACCCCATATCGTGCCAAAAGCGGCATGGCGCAATGGGTGCCGGCCCTGACGGCGACACCGGCGCGGTCGATCACGGTGGCGACGTCATGGGCGTGGGCGCCCTTCATCTCGAAGGCGACGATCGCGCCCTTCTCCCGCGCCTTGCCGAAAATGCGGATCGAGTTCATCTCGCCGAGCCGCTCCATGGCATACGCGCCGAGCTTGGCCTCATGCGCCGCGATGTTCTCGCGGCCGAGCGCCATCATGTAATCCAGCGCGGCGCCCAGGCCCACAGCCTCGACGATCGCCGGCGTACCGGATTCGAAGCGGTGCGGCGGGTCGTTATAGGTGACAGTGTCTTCGCTGACGGTGACGATCATCTCGCCGCCGCCTTCATAGGGGGGCAGCTTGTCGAGCCATTCCTTCTTGCCCCAGAGGATGCCGGAGCCGGTCGGCCCATAGGTCTTGTGGCCGGTAAAGGCGTAGAAATCGCAACCCAGCGCCTGCACGTCGACCGGCAGGTGCACCGCGCCCTGGCTGCCGTCGACGACGAGTGGAATGCCGTAGCCGCGGCAGATCGCGGCGACCTCGGCGATCGGGATGATCGTGCCGATCGCGTTCGACATCTGGGTCAGCGACACCACCTTGGTGCGCGGCGAGATCAGCTTCTCGAATTCGTCGATGAGGAAATTGCCGTCCTCGTCGACCGGGGCCCATTTGATCACGGCGCCATGGCGCTCGCGCCAGTAGTGCCAGGGCACGATGTTGGAATGGTGTTCCAGGATTGATAGAATGATCTCGTCGCCTTCCTGGATCTGCAGGTAGCGGCCGAGCGACGAGGCCACGGTGTTGAGCGCGCCGGTTGAGGAGCGCGTGAACACGATCTCCTCCAGATGTGCCGCGTTCAGGAAGCGGCGCGCGCTTTCGCGAGCCGCTTCATAGGCTTCCGTCGATGCATTGGCGAGATAGTGCAGGCCGCGATGGACATTGGCGTAGTCCTCGCGCATCAGCCGCGTCATCGCCTCGATCACCGCTTCCGGCTTCTGGGCCGAGGCCGCGTTGTCGAGATAGACCAGCGGCTTGCCATAGACTTCCCTGCCGAGGATCGTGAAATCCTTGCGGATCGCGTGAACGTCGTAGGGCTTCGCCAGCGCGTTCATCGGTCAGGCCTTTCCGGGCGCGGCCGGAGCCTTGTCGGCGACCAGTTCGCCGCCATGGCCCCAATCCTCGCGCTCGATCTCCTGGATCACGATATGGGTATTCTCAGGGTTCTTGCCGAGCACCTTGACCAGCGTTTCCGTGAATTCCTTCACGATCTGCGCCTTCTGCTGGCGCGAGGCGCCCTTGGTGATCTGGAGATTGATATAGGGCATCAGACGGTGCTCACCTCGGAAGCGGCCTCGCGGGCCTTCAACCACGCCTCGACCTCGGTCATCACGAGATCGCGCACATCCTCATCAGTGATGAACTCGACCGCCTCGCCGGCAAAGGCCTGCAGCACGAGCGCCTCGGCCTGCGGTCGCGGCAGGCCGCGCGCCATCAAATAGAAGAGCTGCTCGCCGTCGATCTGCGCGACCGTCGCACCGTGGCCGCAGACCACGTCGTCGGCGAAGATTTCGAGCTCGGGCTTGTTGTACATGGTCGCGCCGTCGTTCAGCAGCAGCGCGTTGCTCTTCATGCTGCCATCGGTCTTCTGCGCGTAATTGCGCACGATGACCTTGCCCTGGAACACGCCGGTGGCCTCGCCGCCCGCGATCGTCTTGAACAACTCCCGGCTGGTGCCATTCGGCACCTCGTGGTCGACGATCAGCGTGACGTCGGAATGCTGCGCCTTGTTGATCAGGTTGACGCCCCGCAGGCCGACCTCTGTGTGCTCGCCCGCATACCGGATGAAATGCTGCTGGCGCACCGTTCCGGCATTGCAGATCAGCGCGAAGGAATCGAACTTCGCGTGACCGCCGACCGTCGCGAGCAGGCTCTGCACCTCGACCGTCGCCGCCTGCTGGCGGGTGACGATGCGGACATGCTGGATCTCGCTCTCGTCTCCGGTTTCGAAGACGATGGCGCCGTTGATCTGCTGCGCCGCAGAGCCGGCAGCTTCGCTGACCTCGACAACCGTGCCCTTGGCGCCCTTGCCGGCCAGCACGACCGAGCGATGGAACACCGCCCGCTCTGCCTCGCCCGAAGCCAGCGCGACGATCACGATCCGTTCGTCGAGTGCGACACCTTCGGCGATTTCGATAAACACGCCGTCGCGCATCAGCGCTGTGTTGAGTGCGAGGCCCATGTCGTCATGGCCGACCGAGGGGCCAGCCAAGATGCGGGTCAGGTCCTCGCGCGGCGACACCAGCGCCTCGGCGAGCGACTGCACCGAGACGCCCTCGGGGATCGCATCGAGCGTGGAGAGCTCCGGCGCGAAGACGCCGTCGACCAATACGAGACGCAGGCCGTCGAGGTTGAGAGCCGCAAGGCGAGCCTTCACGGCTGCCGTGGCGGCTGTGGCGCCGGCAAGCGGGCGCGCCTCGCGCAGCAGCGTGCGCAGATCGGTATAGCGCCAGGATTCGAGCCGGCGATGCGGCAGGCCCTTGGCCTCGAAGCCGGCGAAGGCATTCTCGCGCAGCTTGCGCACGGCCGGGCCGCCCGGCAGCTCGGCCTTGCTGTCAGCGTATTGCTGGACGAGCTGCTGTTCGGCAGCCGTCTTCAGCGGGGTGACGATGGCCATTACGCCGCCTCCCCATAGGCCGCATAGCCCGACTTCTCGAGCTCGAGTGCCAGTTCCTTGCCGCCGGTCTTCACGATCCTGCCCTTCGACATGACGTGGACGGTGTCCGGCACGATATGGTCGAGCAGGCGCTGATAGTGAGTGATGACGAGGAAGCCGCGGTTCTTGTCGCGCAGCGCGTTCACGCCCTCGGCGACGATCCGCAGCGCGTCGATATCGAGGCCGGAATCGGTCTCGTCGAGGATGCACATAGACGGCGAAAGCAGAGCCATCTGAAGGATTTCCATGCGCTTCTTCTCGCCACCGGAGAAGCCGACATTGAGCGGACGACGCAGCATGTCCTTGGCGATGCCGAGCTTGTCGGCAGCCGCGTTGACGCGCTTGATGAAGTCAGGCGTCAGCAGTTCGTCCTCGCCGCGCGCCCTGCGCTGCGCGTTCATGGCCGCTTTCAGGAAGGTCATGGTGGCGACGCCGGGGATTTCCAGCGGATACTGGAAGGCGAGGAAGATACCGGCGGCGGCGCGGGCGTCGGCTTCCATCTCCAGTACGTTCTCGCCGTTGAGCAGGATCTCGCCGTCGAGGACCTCATAGTCCTCCTTGCCGGCGATGACATAGCTCAGCGTCGACTTGCCGGAGCCGTTCGGCCCCATGATGGCGGCGACCTCGCCGTCGTTCACGGTGAGGTTCAGGCCGTTCAGGATCTGCTTGTCCTCGTCGGCGATCTTGACGACCAGATTGCGAATTTCGAGCATGGTTTCAGGTCCGGATTTCCGCCGCGTCATGCTCGGCCCTGTGCCGAGCATCCACGACTTGAACGTGAGAAAGAAAGGCGTGGCTGGCCGGGACGAGCCCGACCATGACGTGGAACTAGCCCACGCTCCCTTCGAGCGAGATCGTGATGAGCTTCTGCGCCTCGACGGCGAATTCCATCGGGAGCTGCTGCAGCACCTCCTTGACGAAGCCGTTGACGATCAGCGCCACCGCCTCCTCCTCGGAGAGGCCGCGCTGCTGGCAGTAGAACATCTGGTCCTCGCCGATCTTCGACGTGGTCGCCTCGTGCTCGAAGATCGCGGTGGCGGTCTTGGCCTCGATATAAGGGATCGTGTGCGCGCCGCACTGGTCGCCGATCAAAAGCGAGTCGCAGTTGGTGAAGTTGCGCGCGCCGGTCGCCTTGCGATGCGCCGAGACGATGCCGCGATAGGTCGAGTCGGATTTACCGGCCGCGATGCCCTTGGCGATGATCTTGGACGTCGTGTTCTTGCCGAGATGCAACATCTTGGTGCCGCTATCGACCTGCTGCGCGCCGGTCGACACCGCGATCGAGTAGAACTCGCCGCGCGAGCCGTCGCCGCGCAGGATGCAGGACGGGTATTTCCAGGTGATCGCCGATCCCGTCTCGACCTGCGTCCACGAGATCTTCGAGTTCTTGCCGCGGCAGTCGCCGCGCTTGGTCACGAAGTTGTAGATGCCGCCCTTGCCCTCGGCATCGCCCGGATACCAGTTCTGCACGGTCGAGTACTTGATCTCGGCATCGTCGAGGGCGATCAGCTCGACCACCGCGGCGTGGAGCTGGTTCTCGTCGCGCTTGGGCGCCGTGCAGCCTTCGAGATAGCTGACATAGGCGCCTTCCTCGGCGATGATCAGCGTGCGCTCGAACTGGCCGGTATTCTGCTCGTTGATGCGGAAATAGGTCGACAGCTCCATCGGGCAGCGCACGCCCTTCGGGATGTAGACGAACGAGCCGTCGGTGAAGACCGCGCTGTTCAGGGTCGCGAAATAGTTGTCCGTCACCGGCACCACCGTGGCGAGATACTTCCTCACCAGCTCGGGATGCTCCTGGATCGCTTCCGAGATCGAGCAGAAGATCACGCCGGCCTGCGCCAGCTCCTTCTTGAAGGTCGTGACCACGGAAACGGAGTCGAACACCGCATCGACCGCAACCCGGTTCTCCGGGGCGACTCCGGCGAGGATTTCCTGCTCGCGCAGCGGGATGCCGAGCTTCTTGTAAGTCTCCAGAATGGCCGGATCGACCTCATCGAGCGATTGCGGCGAAGCGCCCTTCTTCGGCGCGGCGTAGTAGTAGAGGTTCTGATAGTCGATCGGCGGATAGTTCACGCGCGACCAGACCGGCTCGGTCATGGTCTTCCAGCGGCGGAAGGCGTCGAGACGCCATTCCAGCATCCATTCCGGCTCGTTCTTGCGCGCCGAAATATAGCGGACAGTGTCCTCGGTGAGGCCCTTGGCCGGCTTGTCGACCTCCAGCTCCGTGACGAAGCCATATTTGTACTCGGTCACGTCAATCGACTTGACCTGATCGATGGTCTCCTGGACCGCTGCCATTTCTCAGTCTCCAGTGCGGGTTCAAGGCCCGCCGGTTTGGTCTTCGTGTTGCGGGGCGCTTCAGGCGGCAGCCTTGGCGCTCCGATCGGCTTGCGCGGCCACGAGCGTGGCGTAGGCCGCAAGGAAGAGATCGATATCTGCCTCGGAGGTGGTCCATCCGAGCGAGGCCCGCAAGGCCCCTGCGCTCAGATCCAAGTCGATTTTCATCGCATCGAGCACATGCGAACGCTTGACCTTGCCCGAGGAACAGGCCGAGCCCGATGACAACGCCGCCCCGGCGAGATCGAGCTTGATCAGGACGGTCTCCGCCTTGAGGCCGGGCGTCGCGAAGGCGCTGGTATTGGGCAGGCGCGGTGCGGAATGGGCGAAGATTGCCGTCTCCGGTGAAAGCGCCGCGAGGCCTGTTTCGAGGCGGTCGCGCAGACCGCGAAGCCTCTCGGCTTCGTTTGCTAGAACCTTCCCGGCGATCTCGGCCGCCGCACCGAAACCGATGATGCCCGGCAGGTTCTCGGTTCCGGCGCGCCAGCCGCGCTCCTGCCCGCCGCCGCGCATCGTCTTGTCGGCGAGTTCGAGGACGCCGGTGCGGAAAACGATCGCACCGATGCCCTTCGGCCCGCCGATCTTGTGCGCCGACAGGGTCAGCACATCGGCGCCGAGCGCCATCATGTCGATGGCGACCTTGCCGGCCGCCTGCACGGCGTCGCTATGCATGAGGCCGCCATGGCGGTGCACGATCGCCGCCGCCTCTGCGACCGGCTGGATGACGCCGGTCTCGTTATTGGCGAGGTGGATCGAGACGAGTGCGCGTGCTCCGGGGTTCTCGGCGACGAAACCCGTCAGCCTCGCATCGAGCCAGGCGAGATCGACCAGGCCATTGCCGTCGACCGGGATCGCCTCGACAGCGGCAGCGGGAAAACGGTGCCCCTCACGGACGCAGGCATGTTCAGTCGCGCTGTGGAGCAGAAGCGTCGCAGGCGTCCGCACGCAGTCGCGGCCCCCATCGCAGTCCATCAGGCCGGGCGAGAGCACGGCGACGTTCGCCTCCGTGCCGCCGCTGGTGAAGACGACATTCGAGGCCTTGGCACCGACGAGGGTCGCGACCTGCTCGCGGGCCCGCTCCATTGCCGCGCGCGCCGCGCGTCCCTCGCCATGGACGGAAGACGGATTGCCCGGCAGCGTCAGCGCATGCGCGACCGCTTCCACCACCTCCGGGCGCACCGGGGTCGTGGCATTATGGTCGAGATAGGCGCGTCCCGCCGTCACGATCCTGCCTGCTCCATCCGCGTCATTGCCTGCACGTCGATACGAAATGCTTGAAATTGCACCTGTGCGCCGTGCTATAGCCGCCCATCCGAACCGGCCGGAACGGTCGAAACGCGGTCCGCTCTCGCGATCAACCGTTTTGTTCTCGACTTGTTCACGGCTGTTAGAACTATTCTAAGCGCCCTTCATCTAGGGCGCGCATGGTGGCGCCGTCAAGGGTGGCCGGGTTTCGAGCAGGCATGCGCCCGCTTTCTGCCCGCCCGCGCCGGCACTGCCGCAAGAAGCGGTGAGACGATGCCAGAGGTTATCTTCAACGGGCCGGCAGGCCGGATCGAGGGCCGCTACCAGCCGGCCAAGAAGCGGGGCGCACCGCTTGCGATCATCCTGCACCCGCACCCGCAATTCGGCGGGACGATGAACAACCAGATCGTCTACAACCTGTTCTATACGTTCGTGAACCGCGGCTTCTCGGCGCTGCGCTTCAATTTCCGCGGCGTCGGCCGCAGCCAGGGTCATTTCGACCATGGCGCGGGCGAACTCTCGGACGCAGCCGCTGCGCTCGACTGGATGCAGGCGCTCAACCCCGAGGCCAAGAGCTGCTGGATTTCCGGCGTCTCTTTCGGTGCCTGGATCGGCATGCAGCTCCTGATGCGCCGCCCGGAGATCGAGGGCTTCCTCTCGATCGCAGCGATGGCCAACCGCTACGATTTCTCGTTCCTGGCGCCCTGCCCGTCCTCGGGCCTGTTCGTTCATGGCTCCGAGGATCGCGTCGCCCCGGTCAAGGAGGTGATGGCTGTGATCGAGAAGGTGAAGACCCAGAAGGGCATCCAGATCGAGCATACGGTCGTGGACGGCGCCAACCATTTCTTCGACGGTAAGGTCGATGTGCTGATGAGCCAGGTCGGTACCTATCTCGACGGCAAGGTCGGCCCCGAAATCCTCAAGAGCGAGCAGGAGCAGGCCTGAGCCTGCCCACTCAAGGAGACGGGCGGACCAGCCCCCGGCTCGACGCCATGACGGGCAGCGTCATCTGGGCTGCCCGCGCCTCCGCCAGAATCCAGTCGCGAAACAGCCTGATCTTGTGCTCGCGCTGGCGTTCCGCCGGATAGACGATCCAGTGAGCCCATGCGCCTGCATTCCCGGATGAAGCCGGAGCCTTCGCTGCAAAAGCGATTTCCTCTTTTCGGCCCGATGCTCTAGACGACGGCACAACGCCATCCAGCAGATCGCCAGCCGCCATGACCACCTACAAGTCCGATTTCCTGCGCGTTCTCGACGAGCGCGGCCTGATCCATCAGGTCTCCGATGCCGAGGGCCTCGATGCTTTGTGCCGGCAGGGAACGCAGACCGCCTATGTCGGCTATGATGCGACCGCGACCTCGATCCATATCGGCAACCTGATCTCGTTGACGATGCTCTACTGGTTCCAGGAGACCGGCCATCGCCCGATCACGCTGATGGGCGGCGGCACCTCCATGGTCGGCGACCCCTCCTTCCGCGACGACCAGCGCAAGCTGCTCACCGTCGAGGAGATCGCCACGAATATCGAGAGCATCAAGCGGGTCTTTGGCCGCATCCTGCGCTATGGCGACGGGCCGACCGACGCGATGATGGCCAACAATGCCGACTGGTTGCTGAAGCTGAACTATGTCGAGTTCCTGCGCGATGTCGGCCGGCATTTCTCGGTCAACCGCATGCTCTCCTTCGACTCCGTGAAGCTCAGGCTCGACCGCGAGCAGTCGCTGTCCTTCCTCGAGTTCAACTACATGATCATGCAGGGATACGACTTCACGGAGCTCAACCGCCGCCATGGCTGCCGCCTGCAGATGGGCGGCTCCGACCAGTGGGGCAACATCATCAACGGCGTCGATCTCTCGCACCGGATGGGCGGCCCGCAGCTCTACTGCCTGACGACGCCGCTGCTGACGACCTCATCCGGCGCCAAGATGGGCAAGACCGCCAACGGCGCGGTCTGGCTCAATGCCGACGTCTTCAGCCCCTATGATTTCTGGCAGTATTTCCGCAACACCGAGGACGCCGATGTCGGCCGCTTCCTGAAGGTGTTCACCCGGCTGCCGCTGGACGAGATCGCCCGGCTCGCAGCCCTCGGCGGCGCCGAATTGAACGAGGCGAAGAAGATCCTCGCCACCGAGATCACCGCGATCGTCCATGGCCGCGAAGCTGCCGAGGCTGCGGCCGAGACCGCGCGCAAGACCTTCGAGGAAGGCGGCCTTGCCGCCGACCTGCCGAGTGTCGGGATAGCACGGGCCGAGATCGAGCCCGGCATCGGCGTGCTCACAGCCTTCGTCAAGGCGGGGCTGGTGCCCTCGACCGGCGAGGCCCGTCGTCAGGTCAAGGCCGGCGGCTTGCGCGTCAACGATGTGGCCGTGACGGATGAGCGTGCGCTGCTCAGTGGTGGGGACCTCACGTCGGAAGGCGTGATCAAGCTTTCCTTCGGCAAGAAGAAGCACATCCTGTTGCGCCCGGAATAAGGACGCGGCGGCAGCGCTATCGCTGTAGGGCTCGTGTCTTCCCGCACGCGCTGCGGCACGAAGTGCTGCTGCGCAGATGCGGGACCGCCGTCAGGATAAGGCGCCGTCTCGTCACACGGTCCCGTGTCTGCGGCGCACCGCTGCACGCTGCACCGCGCACGGGATGACAGACGCCTCTCAATGACACGCTTACCGCGTCAGCGCGGCTGCGGCTGCCGCGGCTGAACCGGCCGTTGCGCCGGCGCGCCGCCGAGCGGATCGACGAAGCGGCGCAGGATGCCGGGCGCCAGCGCCGAAAGCGGATTGATCGACATGGTGGGCGCGCTGGCAGCCCCCGAGATGCGGAAATTCACCGCGAAGAGCCCGCCGTACTGGCTACCGCCACCGAGCAGCGCACCGACCACCGGCACCTGCGCGAAGGCATTGTTGAAGGCGTAGCCCGGCACGAAGGTCCCGCCGATATCGACGCGGTCGCGGCCGTAATCGACATGCCCCTGCAGCGTGAAGCCGACCTGCTGGCCCCAGATCACCATGTCGGAAACGTCGAGCCGGCTGGCCGAGCGGGTGAATTCCGCCTTGAGCTTGGTGAAGGCGACTTCGCTGACATCGAGGCGCGGCTCAGCCACACCGTCGCCGGTAAAGGCGCTCGCCGGTTGCGAACTGACCACGCGACGCAAGGCAGGCTCGTCCCGGACCAGGAAATTGCGGAACAGCAGCTCCCCGCTCTGGCTCTCGCCCGGCCCCAATGTCAGCACGAGATCGCCGCCATAAGCCTTGTTGTAGAGATCGAGGAAGCGCAGCAGCGAGCCGCCGTTCTCGGACTGGACCACGAGTTGCCCACCCTCGCCCCGGCTTCCCTGCCGGGCCGAGACATCGGCCTTGCCGATCCGGCCCTGAAAATTGGCCGAGCGGATTTCGCCGCCGCGCTTCGCAAATTTCAGCGTGCCGCTGGTGATCGCCTCGCTGTTGAAGCCGGTCAGGATCGGTACGTCCAGGTCGACATCGTAATCCCCGCCCTTTGCACCGGACTTGTCGCCCTTGCCGCCTGAGCCGGGGCTTTGCAGGTCCTTGATGAATGGGCGCAGATCCGCGACCGCGCCGCGCACCGTCAGCTTGACGACGTTGCCGTCCCGCTTCGCATCGACCTTCAGGTTGTCGCCGGGCGACAGGCGGAACTGCGATAAGCTCGCGGCATCCAGCCCGTTCTGCTTGTTCAGCTCGATCCGCCCCTTGATCAGGGCCGCCCCGGCCTCGAGCGAGAAATCCTCGAGATCGGGCCCATCGGGGTCGGCGACATAGGTGAAGCTGACCTTGCCCGGCCGCCCGGACGGTTTGTTCAAGCCCGGCACCACACCGTCGAGGGCCACCTTGGCAAGGTCGATTTCGATGCGAGGTGGCTGCTCCGTGCCCTTGCCGAGTGGTTTGACCACCTTCACCGGCAATGTCCCCGAGATACCCGTATCGGTCCCGAAGCCTCGCCGCTGCCTCGCTGCCGCATCGAGCGCGAGCTGCAGGGTCGCCTCGCCCTGGCCCTTGCCGTTCTGCTTGAGCTCGACCTGCGCCTTGTCGCCCCCGACCCGCGCATCGCCGCGCAGCGAGAACCCATTGCGGTCGACATTGACGGCAAAGTTGCCGGCTTCGAGCTTTTCCGTGCCGAGCAGCGTGTCGGAAGCGATATTCGCAAGAGTGCCCGTGCCGGTGACGGTGACCTCGTCCGGTTTCAGATCGTCGGCGAGCGGCAGGGTGATGCCGACCTTAAGGTCGCTGGTCCCCTTGATGGCCGCCGGATCGATCTTTCCGGGGGTGAAATCCTTCAGGGAGGGAAAGGCGAACAAGGCCGCCACAGCGTCCATCGAACCGAGTGCGCGGAACCCGATCCGGGCCTGCGCGCGATGCTGATGGTATTCTGGCATGGCGAAGCTGCCATCGCTCAATTGGAGCTGGCGGCCACCGCCGAGCTCGGCCGTCGCCTTGCCGATGGCGAGCTGCACGGTGCGCCCTCCGACGCGCCCGGTCACGGCCGCGTCGGTCAATGGCGGCAGGCCGGGATCGGGCAGGTAACGGACCCGGTCGGCATCGATCATCACCGAGAGCGCGGAATCGGGCATGCCCTCGCCCTTGACCAGGCGAGCATGATCCTCCGGCCCCAGGTCGAGATCGACCGAAAGCGACTTGAGGCGCCCGGCCGCAAGCTGGCGCCGCAGCGTGCCGTGCACCTCGGGCGAGGTGAAGCCCGGCCATATCGCCAAAAGCGCACGGGAATCGGAATTCGTCGCCTTGATCGCGAAGCGCTGCAGCGGAGAACCGTTCACCCGCTGCACCAGGGCCGTCATATCGACCGACGCGGCCGGCCCACGCAGTGACATCGAATCGATCGTCGCCCCATTATTGGCCGGATCGAGCCGGATTCCTGCCTTCAGGCTGTCTATCCGGACCGGCGGGTCGGCATCGACCCCGGCGAGCTGGCCATTGGCGTCGAGTGCGATGCGCCAGCCGCCATTGTCCTCCCGCAACGAGCCCGTCGCCGCAAACTGCGTGGCCCCGGCCTTGATCTCGCTGCGCACGATGTTGAGCTCGGAGAGATCGGCGCCGCTGGCCAGCTCGATTTCGGCCGAATCGACCGCGACGGACGCGATCGGGCTTTCCGGAAACCGCAGCGTGCCGGAGCGGACCGCAATCCGCGCCGTGATGGACTTAACGCCCCCCGGAGACTGCCTCAGGGTTGCGCGCCCCTGCATCGGCAGGCCTTCGACCAGCACGTTGCCGGTCCCGAAGGCCAGCGCGACAACCTCCGCCGGCTCGAAGCGCTGGATGTCGATATCGGCGCGTTGTGTGCCGTCGGCTTCGGTCGAAAGATCGACCGCCAGCTCTTTCCAGCGCTGGCCTGTCCGCCCTTTCATGGTCATACGCGTACCGCGATCGGCGATGCGGGTCAGCCTGATCTCGACATCTTCGAGGCCGGCCTTCTGGCGGCCGTCCGGATCGACGAGGGACAACCGCGCGCCGTTGATGCCCGCTTCCTCCAGCGCACCGAGGAGGCCGTCACCGCGGGCCAGCGTCGAGATCGCGCCCATGAGGCCGGTGAAGGCGTTCCATTGCGCGGCGTCCGGCACGGTCGCCTGCGGAGGCGCCTCGGCAGGCGCCGAATCGGCATTGACCACGAGCGCACCGTCCTTGGTGACGCCGAGCCGGACATTGACGCCGCGCAGATCGACCGAGACGAGCCGGATCTCGCCGGTGAGCAGCGCCATCGGCGCGTAGCCGAGGGTTGCTTCGGGTGCGCGGATCACGGCTCCGCTGACATGCTGGAAAGCGACCTGCCGGACGCGAAGCTGGGAGCGCCCATCGATGCGGCCAAGCTCGGCAGAGGCGGCGGTAACTTTCCAATCCGGGCCAAGCCGTTCCTCGATGGCGGCGGTCACGCGCCCCTCGAAGCCGGAGAGCGGAACGATGCCGGTGGCGAGAAGCGTGGCTGCCGCGCCGGCCAGCACCACGAGGGCAACCGTGACGGCGACGCAGATCATCGCGAGCCCGGCCTTGGCCCGACGCTTCACGGTCGCGACGTCGCAGACTTCGCCCGCGGGCGAAGCGTCTCCCTGCCCGACAGTCGCAGCCTTTGCTTCGCGATCCGACAAAATCCGCTTGGTCCTCTTCGGCGCCTGCGCC
Source organism: Hyphomicrobiales bacterium (assembly GCA_004144595.1). GTDB lineage: Bacteria > Pseudomonadota > Alphaproteobacteria > Rhizobiales > Beijerinckiaceae > Allobosea. The sequence continues at coordinate 11,946 of SEEM01000033.1, read as the reverse complement.
GGATCGTGTCAGGGTGCAGCCGATCTCCCCTTGCCGCAATCCCGGAAGGAGGCATCCATGTCGATGCGTTCAGACGAAGCGATTCGGCAACCTGGAAACGGAAACGCCGAACGATTCGCCGGGTTCCACCTTGAGCCGGCTCGCCACGCCGGATCGCGGGGTCCATGCAGTGAGAAGGCGACGAAAGGAAGGCAGCAGCCATGGCTTTGCAGGAAGGCGATCAGGCGCCGGAATTCACCTTGCCCCGTGATGGCGAGGGCGAGATCAGTCTGAGCGGGCTGCGCGGTCGCAAGATCGTGCTCTATGCCTATCCGAAGGACAACACCCCCGGCTGCACCGAGGAAGCGATCGCCTTCAATCGGCTGCGGCGGGAATTTGCCGCCTGCGGGACCGAAATCATCGGCGTCTCGCCGGACTCGGCCAAGACGCATGGGAATTTCAAGCGCAAATACGAACTTGAGTTTCCGCTCCTGGCAGACGAGACGCAGGCTTTGGCGAACGCCTACGGCATCTGGGTCGAAAAGAGCCTCTATGGCCGCAAGTACATGGGGGTCGAGCGCTCGACCTTCCTGATCGACGCCGAGGGACGCCTCGCCCGGATCTGGCGCAAGGTGAAGGTCGCCGGCCACGCCGAGGACGTCCTCGCCGCGGCGCAGGCGCTCTGACGTTTCGAAGCATTGCAGAGGCGTTACGCGGGCCGGGATTTGCGAAAGATTAACCCTAACATTGTCTGATGGCGGTATCGGCAGTGTGATTTCCGGTTCCGCGTATGCATCATCAGTCCCAGACAGCTCCCGCCCTCCCGACCGTCGGCCTGGTCTCCCACAAGACCTATACGGTGCGCCGCTCCACCATGCTCGCAGGGTTGGCATGGTTGGCCCTGAGCACGGCCTGCAGCGGCGCCGCCGGCTGGTACATCCTCAGCAGCGACGACCTCGCCGCCCGGATGATCGCTCGCGAGACCTCACGCCAATATGCCTATGAGGATCGGATCTCGGCACTGCGGGCCGATATCGATCGCTATGCCAGCCGCGCCCTCCTCGATCAGGACGGCGTCGAATCCCGCGTCGACGAGCTCGCCAGCCGTCAGGCCGAGCTCGAATCGCGCCAGTCTCTGGTCGCCGCCCTCACCGACACCTTGCAGTCCAGCGGGCTGATCCCGGCCGCGAAGCTGCCGCTGCGCTCGCAGGTCATCAAGCCCGGCGAACCGATTCGCGCCTCCGGCGTGACCAGCTTCGCCCCGATCCTGCCGGGCAAGCCGATGCCGGCGCCCGATACGCCTTCGCTACGCGGCGCCGATGGCGGCGCGGCAGGCGGCTGGCAGTCCGGCGAGACCCCGGCCGAACCGCCGGCCAAGCGTGTCGATGCCGCACTGACCAGGCTCGACGGCGCGATCGCGAGAACCTCCGAGGCCCAGATATCGGCCTTGAGGGACATGGACGAGAGCGTCGCGGCCGCGCAGAAGCGCCTGCGCAGCGCACTCGCCGAAACCGGGCTCGACGCCGAGCGCCTCGCCGCTCCCACCGCAGCAACCGGGGGCATGGGCGGGCCGTTCGTGCCGGTTAAGCTCGATCCTTCGGAAGGCCCCTTCGCGGCGACCCTCAATGCCCTACAGCCACGCCTGGCCGCGGTCCTGCGCCTGCGCGGTGTGATCGAGCAGTTGCCGCTCGCCCGGCCAATGGCCGGCGACCACGACTTCACCTCGAATTATGGCTATCGCACCGATCCGTTCACCCGTGGCCTCGCGATGCATACGGGTATCGATTTCCGGGCCGAGACCGGCTCCTCGATCATGGCGACCGCCCCCGGCAAGGTCGTGATCGCCGAGTATAATGGCGGCTACGGCAACATGGTCGAGGTCGAGCATGCCAACGGCCTGACCACCCGCTACGCCCATATGTCGGCGATTTCCGTTTCAACCGGCCAGATGGTCAAGGCCGGCACGGTGGTCGGCCGCGTCGGCACCACCGGCCGCTCGACCGGCCCGCACCTGCATTACGAAACCCGCATCAACGACGAGCCGGTCGACCCGACCCGCTTCCTGCGCGCCGGCGGAAAGCTGCTCGCGAACGCGCTCTGAAAGAGCCCTCCGAAATGAAGAAGGCCGCGCTCCGGGGCGCGGCCTTCTTTTCGTTCGGCTGGTAGGCAGGGCTCAGTCGATGTCCTCGACCTCGACCTCGGTGCCGTAGACGCGCTGGGCGAGCGACGCCTCCATGAAGGGATCGAGCGCGCCGTCGAGCACCTCGGACGGCGCCGTGGAGCTGACGCCCGTGCGCAAGTCCTTCACGAGCTGATAGGGCTGCAGCACATAGGAGCGGATCTGGTGGCCCCAGCCGATATCGGTCTTGGAAGCCTGCTCCGCATTGGCCTTGTCCTCGCGCTTCTTCAGCTCGACCTCGTAGAGGCGGGCGCGCAGCATGTCCCAGGCCTTGGCCCGGTTCTTGTGCTGCGACCGCTCCTGCTGGCAGGACACCGCGATCCCGGTTGGAAGATGCGTGATGCGCACCGCCGAATCCGTCGTGTTGATGTGCTGGCCGCCGGCGCCCTGCGCGCGATAGGTGTCGATGCGGCAGTCCGATTCGTTGACGTCGATGATGATTCGATCGTCGACGACCGGATAGACCCAGATCGAGGCAAAGGAGGTCTGCCGCCGCGCGTTCGAGTCGAAGGGCGAGATGCGCACCAGCCGATGCACGCCCGATTCGGTCTTCAGCCAGCCATAGGCATTGTGGCCCTTGAACTGCAGCGTCGCCGACTTGATGCCTGCCGTGTCGCCATCCTGATACTCGAGCGTCTCGACCTTGAACTTCCGCCGTTCGCCCCAGCGCCGATACATGCGCAGCAGCATCTCGGCCCAGTCCTGGCTCTCGGTGCCGCCTGCGCCGGGATGGATTTCGACATAAGTATCGAGCATGTCGGCTTCGCCGGAGAGCAAGGTCTCCACCTGCAGGCGGGCCGCTTCGTCCTGGACCGCCTTGATCGCCTGCTCGCCCTCGGTGACGGTGGCGTCGTCGTTTTCCATCTCGCCGAGCTCGATCAGCGTCAGCGCGTCGTCGAGCTCGCGCTCGAGCTTGCCGATTCCCTCGATCTGGGTTTCCAGCGAGGTCCGCTCGCGCATCAGCTTCTGCGCGGTTTCGGCATCGTTCCAGAAATCGGGTCCCTCGGAGAGGGCGTTGAGTTCCGCTAGGCGGCGCTGAGCTTGATCCCAGTCAAAGATGCCTCCTCAGCAGTCCAATCGACTGCTTAGCGTTATCGAGCTGCGTCTGGATTTCGGGGCGCATGATTCCGTCTGGACGTCCTTGTGGGCTTCTCTTGGAGGGCTGAGATAGGGGCGAAAGGCCCGGCTGTAAACGCCTGAGGCGAAATCGCCGCCCTGCGTCCAGGCGGCGAAGGCGGCGCCAGCCGAAATGAAAACGCCCGGAGGCGTGCCCCGGGCGTTGCAAAAAACCGTCTGTCGTCGGCTCAGTAGAGCCCGCCGGTCCCCGAGCCGACGGCGCGGCCACCGCCCGCCCCGGCACCGAGCGGCGTGCTGCCATCGCCGGCGGCACCGATCACCGAATAGCTGTCCGGCGGCGCCGTGCCCGGCTTGAAGGCTTCGAGGATGCCGCCCTCGCCGCCGGCGCGCATGCCGGTGCGGGGATCGACGCGGATCAGCTTGATCCCGGCCGGAACGCGGAACGGCGTCGCCGGCTTCTCCTTGAGCGCGACGGTCATGAAGTCGCGGAAGATCGGCGCTGCGTATTGGCCGGCGGTCGCCGAGGTGCCGAGCGACTTCGGCTTGTCGAAGCCCATATAGACGCCGACGGCGAGGTCCGGCGAGAAGCCGACGAACCAGACGTCCTTGGCATCGTTGGTCGTGCCGGTCTTGCCGGCCAGGGGCTTGCCGACGGCCTTGACCACCGTCGCCGTGCCGGCATTGACCACGCCTTCGAGGATCGAGACCATCTGGTAGGCGGTCAGCGGGTCGAGCACCTGCTCGCGGTTGTCGACCAGGCGCGGCTCCGGCTGATTCGCCCATTTCTCGGCGCTGCAGCCCTCGCAGACCCGCTGGTCGTGCCGGAAGATCGTCGAGCCCGAGCGGTCCTGGATACGGTCGATCAGGGTCGGCCGGATTCGCTTGCCGCCATTGACCAGCATCGAATAACCGGCGGTCATGCGCATCACGGTCGTCTCGCCGGCACCGAGCGACATCGACAGGACCGGTTGAAGATCGTCATAGATGCCGAAGCGGCGGGAATACTCGGCGATCAGCGGCATGCCGACATCCTTGGCCAGCCGCACGGTCATCAGGTTCTTCGAGAACTGGATGCCGTAGCGCAGCGTGCGCGGCCCGGTCGACTTGCCGTCGAAATTTTCCGGCCGCCACATGCCGAGTCCCGCCCCCTGATCGATCTCGATCGGGGCATCGAGGATGATGCTGGACGGAGTGTAACCATTGTCGAGCGCGGTCGCATAGACGAAGGGCTTGAACGAGGAGCCCGGCTGGCGGAGAGCCTGCGTCGCGCGGTTGAACTCGGACTGGTCGTGGCTGAAGCCGCCGACCATGGCGAGCACACGGCCCGAGAACGGGTCCATCGCGACGATGGCGCCGTTGACCTCCGGCAGTTGCCGCAGCCGCGCGAAGCCCGGCCGGCTGTCCATCGGCTCGACATAGACGATGTCGCCGACGGAAACGGCCTGCGAGACGCGCGCGCGTCGGGTCCATTTGATGCCATCGGCCGCGAGCGTCAGGATCTGGCGCTCCTTGTTGAGATGGCCGGCCGTGTCGCGCAGCGGATGCAGGCCGAGCCTGGCGCTGTCCCCGTTGACCTCCAGCACCACCGCGAGCCGCCACGGCGCGACGTCACCGAGCACCGGGAGTTCGCCGACGACCCCGCCCCATTCCTTGCCGCCGAGATCGATCTTCTGGATGGCGCCGCGCCAGCCGCGCGCCTCGTCGAAGCGCACGAGCCCGTCGACCAGCGCCTTGCGGGCCATCAGCTGGGTCTTGGGATCGACCGTGGAGCGAACGGAAAGGCCGCCTTCGAGCAGTTTCTTCTCGCCATAGCGGTCCTGCAGCTCACGCCGGATTTCCTCGGCGAAATAGCCGGCCGCGAACTGGTTCGGCGAGACCGTGCGCGGGTTCACGCCGAGCGGCTGCTTCTTCGCGTCCTCGCCCGCCTCGCGCTTGACGTAGCCGTTCTCGACCATGCGATCGATGACGTAGTTGCGGCGCTCGATCGCGCGGTCGCGATTGCGGAAGGGGTGGAGATCGGTCGGCGCCTTCGGGAGGGCGGCGAGATAGGCGGCTTCCTGCAGGTTCAGCTCATGCACCGACTTGCCGAAATAGTTCAGCGCTGCCGCGGCAATGCCGTAGCTGCCCTGCCCCGGCGCCGGCGCACCGAGATAGATCTCGTTGAGATAGAGCTCGAGGATCTTGTCCTTCGAGTAGGTCGATTCGAGCTTCAGCGCGACGAGCGCTTCGCGGATCTTGCGTTCGATCGACTGCTCGGGGCTAAGGAAGAAATTCTTCGCGACCTGCTGCGTGATCGTCGAGGCGCCCTGCGGCCGGCGATTGGCGGCGCGGTTGCGGAAATTGGAGATCGCGGCGCGGACCAGGCCTTCCGGATCGACACCGACATGCTTGTAGAAATTCTTGTCCTCGGCCGAGATATAGGCGTCGACAATGAGTTTGGGCACGGCCTGGATCGGCAGATAGAGGCGCCGCTCGCGCGCATATTCGGCGATCAGGCTGCCGTCGCCCGCATGGACGCGGGTCATCACCGGCGGCTCGTAGTTCCGGAGCTGGGCATAGTCCGGCAGATCCTGCGAATAGTGCCAGATCAATCCGCCAGCGATCGCGGCGCCGATCACGAAAGCGATCGCGCCGGCGGCGAACAACCATCCGAAGATTCGCAGAATGAACCGCATCTCAGGCCCTGGACCCCGTAATTACCATCGGTGGGCGCCAACTCGGGGCGCTTCGCAAATCATAGCTATAACATGAAGGAGATGGCGGAACCGTGGCCTCACGACCACATTCCGCATCATCCCGCCACTCGAACGCGACCCATGACCGGCGATTCGACCTTTCGCCCATCCGTGCCGCCGTTCCCGCCCCGGAGCAACCGTGACGGTCAGTTCCGGCTCTCCGCCGCCTTGCCGACCGAGGCCCGCTCGCGGGCGAAATAGTCCTCGATCGCGGCGGAGACCGCGGTTACCGCCTTGCCGCGCCATTCCGGCGAGTTCAGCAATTCGGCGTCCTTCGGGCTCGACATGTAGCCGAGCTCGATAAGCACCGATGGCACGTCCGGCGCGCTCAGCACCCAGAACCGCGCGGAGCGCAGCGGAATCTTGTGCATCTTGATCGAGCCGCCGAGCTTGTCGACGAGATTGCGTGCGAAAACCCCGGTGAAGGTCCGCGTCTCGCGCCGCGCGAGGTCCATCAGGATGCCGGCGACATCCTGCAATTCCTCGCTGCTCTCCAGTCCGGCGACGGCATCCGCCTCGTTTTCCTTGGCCGCGAGGCGCGCCGCCTCGGCGTCCGTCGCCCGCTCGGATCGGGTATAGACGGTGGCGCCGCGAACCTCCTGCGCCTGGGTCAGCGAATCGGCATGGATCGAGATGAACAGATCTGCCTGCTCGCCGCGCCCGATCTGCACGCGGTCGCCCAGCGAGACGAAGCGGTCGTCGTCGCGGGTCATGACGATGCGGTAGCGGCCATTGGCCTCGAGCTGCTCTTTGAGCGCTTTGCCGAAGGCGAGAACGACAGCCTTCTCGGCGATCGCGGCAACCGTGGCGCCGGGGTCGATGCCACCATGGCCGGGATCGATCACGATGGTGCGACGCGTCTCGCCCGCGGCCTTGGCGGAAGCCGGAGCCGGGATGTCGGGTGTCGGCTTGAGCACCTTGCCGGCCTCGGCCAGGAAATCCGCGCGAGCCGCCTTCTTCAATTCGATCGTCAATTCGCCGAAGCCGCCGCGAACCGTCTTCACCTCCGCCCTGGCGATCGTGGCGGGATGGGCGAGATCGATGATGATTCGGGCCTTGTCGGCCGTGAACAGGCCGAAGCGATAGCCGCTGACGAAGCCGGCGCTGCGCTTCGCCGAGGATTGTATCTGGAAATTGGTCGAAGGCAGCTCGACGATGACCCGGTCCGGCGATGCCTGGATCCAGGCATCGACCGCGACGGACGCCGATAGCGTCATCGAGAGACGTACCGTCTCGCCGCCCTGCTCGATTCGCGCGTCGGTCGCGACCGGATATTCGCTCTGCGGCCGAGGTTCGGCCCGCGCGGGCACGAGCCCGGTCGCCGGGAGCATCGCCATCACGCAGGCGACGGCAAGCGCGCACCGCAGCGCCGGGGATCGCCACGGCGCATCACGACGGCTCGGATTGGCGCGGCGGATGCACGAAAACAGGTGAAAGATCCCGTCTTTTGTTACGAGGGTTTAACCATAACGGGGCTGAAATCCTAACAGCCCGTTACCATCTCTTCCCGGGACCGTGAACCGCCCTGCCCGCAGCAGGTTGCGACGCCGCCGTCATGTGACTTGCAAATCACTATCACCTGTCTGTAATGGAACAGGTTGCTCGTCAGCCTGCCCGAGGGACACATCCGGATCGTGCGATCCGTCGGCGTCCGAAGCAGGCTGGGCTGCCGCTCCCCACGGAGTGGCGGCAACGAGACGACCGCAACGGATCGTCCGCAGACGGTTGGCATCGGGATTGCGTATTTTCTGCGCCCTGCCCTGTCTTGCGAGCGTGCAAACGCGATGCGCCTGGCCGCCTGGCCGGAGCATCGCAGGTTAGGGCAGATGACGGGGCATACGACGCCGCCAGCACCACCGGTGAACCGTCCGAACCTGCGGAACCGCGCCGGGCTTTGCGCCCGAGTGGCTGTTCCGAGCCGCCTTCCTGTCTCGACCGCTTCCTTCTCCCTCCTGCAACATGCCGGCTCGTTCCGGCTTTCTCGCGGCGCCCCTGCCCGCGGCGGCGGACTAGCATCCGTAGCCGCGCGGTCCCGGTCGGCGGCCGCGCCAATGGAAATATCTTATGGCCAACAAGATGCTTATCGATGCCACCCACCCGGAGGAGACCCGGGTCGTGGTGGTCCGCGGATCCCGCGTCGAAGAGTTTGATTTCGAGTCTGCCAGCCGCAAGCCGCTCCGCGGCAATATCTACCTCGCCAAGGTGACGCGCGTGGAGCCCTCGCTCCAGGCGGCCTTCGTCGAGTATGGCGGCAACCGCCACGGCTTCCTCGCCTTCTCCGAGATCCATCCGGACTATTATCAGATCCCGGTCGCCGACCGGCAGGCGCTGCTCGAAGACGAAGCGCGCGCCGAGCGTGACGAAGAGCGCGACGAGGAGAAGCGCGAGAAGCGCGGCCGCCGCGACCGTGGTCGCCGTGGTGACCGTGACAACCGCGCTAAGAAGGCGGCGGCCGACGAGACCGTCTCGGCAGAGGTCGAGGCTGGCGGCGAGGGCGTCGAGGTCGAGACCGACGGCAAGGAAGCCGCCATGGTCAACGAGGGCGCTCCCGCCTTCGGCGAGTTCTTCGCGCCCGATGTCGCCGAATCGACCACCGAGGACACGGCTGAGAACGCCGCGCCGCTGACTTTCGAGACCGTCGCCGTCGAGGCGACCGAGATTTCGGTCGAGATGTCCCAGGATTCGGACAGCGAGGCTCGCAAGCCGTCCGAGGACGAAGGCGAAGACGAGAACGGCGACGAGGATGCCGAAGAGGCTCCCGAGCAGCTCGGCGGCGGCGACGCACTCGACGACATGCCGGAGCGTCCGCACCGCCAGTCGCGCCGCCAGTACAAGATCCAGGAGGTGATCAAGCGCCGCCAGATCATCCTGGTCCAGGTCGTCAAGGAAGAGCGCGGCAACAAGGGCGCGGCGCTCACCACCTATCTCTCGCTCGCCGGCCGCTATTCGGTGCTGATGCCGAACACCGGCAAGGGCGGCGGCATCTCGCGCAAGATCACCAATGCCGAGGACCGCAAGCGCCTCAAGGAGATCGCGACCGAGCTTGAGGTTCCCGAGGGGATGGGCCTGATCCTGCGCACGGCCGGTGCCTCGCGCACCAAGGTCGAGATCCGGCGCGACTACGAGTACCTGATGCGGATGTGGGAGAGCGTGCGAGAGCTGACGCTGGCCTCGGTCGCTCCGGCGCTGGTCTATGAGGAGGGCAACCTCGTCAAGCGCTCGATCCGCGACCTCTACAACAAGGACATCGACGAGGTTCACGTCGCCGGCGAGAACGCCTATCGCGAAGCCAAGGACTTCATGCGCATGCTCATGCCGAGCCATGCCAAGAGCGTGAAGCCCTATCGCGAGCAGACCCCGCTCTTCGCCTCGTTCGGCGTCGAGAGCCAGCTCGACGCGATGTTCTCGAACACGGTCACGCTGAAGTCCGGCGGCTACCTCGTCATCAACCAGACGGAAGCGCTGGTCGCGATCGACATCAACTCGGGCCGTTCGACCCGCGAGCACAATATCGAGGACACCGCCCTCAAGACCAATCTCGAAGCGGCGGAGGAAATCTCCCGCCAGCTCCGCCTGCGCGACCTCGCCGGCCTTATCGTGATCGATTTCATCGACATGGAGGAGAACCGGAACAACCGCGCCGTCGAGAAGAAGCTGAAGGAGTGCCTGAAGGACGACCGCGCCCGCATCCAGGTCGGCCGTATCTCGGCCTTCGGCCTGCTGGAGATGTCGCGCCAGCGCATCCGCACCGGCGTGCTCGAATCTTCCTCGGTGCCCTGCCCGCACTGCGCCGGCGCCGGCATGATCCGCTCGACGTCTTCGGTCTCGCTGCAGATCCTGCGCGCGCTTGAGGAGACGCTGATCAAGAGCGCCTCCCACAACCTCACCGTCCGCACCCGGCCGGAAGTCGCGCTCTATGTGCTGAACCAGAAGCGCGCCCATCTCGCGGATCTCGAGACGCGCTTCGCCATCGCCATCACCATCTCGACCGACGCCAACCTGCTGGGCACCCGCTACTTCGAGGTAGAGCGCGGCGAGTTTGTCGGCAATGAGGGCCGCATCGTCCCGACCGGCTTCAAGGCCGAGGCCATCGCCTCCGATGTCGACGACGAGGCGCTTGATGCCGCCGCTGAGGCAGAAGCCCTGGACGCCGAGACCGGTGGCAGCGATGCCCCGGCGGCCGAGGCTCAGGATCAATCCGAGCGCGGCGAAGGCGAGAATGGTCGTCGTCGTCGCCGGCGTCGCCGTCGTCGGCGTGGCGGCGAGCGTGACGAGCAGGGCCAGCAGCTCGACGGCGCGCAAGGCGATGACGAAGGCGACGAGGGCGAGGAAGACGGCGACGAGGCGGTGACCCCGGCCGCTGCCGAGCCGGTCGCCGAAGCCGCTCTGGAACCGGTCGCCGAGGCCCCTGCCGAAGAAGCCGCCAAGCCGAAGCGCAGCCGCGCCCGCAAGCCGAAGGCCGAAGCCGCCAAGGAGATCGAAGCCAAGGCCGAAACGGTCGCGGCCGAGCCTGCTCCTGCCGAAATCGAGAAGCCCAAGCGCAGCCGCTCGCGCAAGAAGGTTGTGCCGATCACCGAAGGCGGCGAGTCCGCTGCGGAAGCCGCTCCGGCTCCTGCCGAGGCGAAAGCCGAGCCTCCGGTTGCCGCTACCGAAGCCGTTGCGGCTCCTGCCGAGCCCGCTCCGGCACCCGAACCAGCTCCCGTTCGCGCGCCGGCCGAAGAGCCCGTCGCGGTCGTGCTGACCGAGCCGGACCCGGATCGGCCCAAGCGCGGCGGCTGGTGGAACCGGCTCGCCGGCCGCTCCTGACCGCACCGTCCAGATCCGCTGAATGAAGAAGCCCGCTGCGATCCGCAGCGGGCTTCTCCTTTTTCACGGGTCGGCAAACCGGTCAGGATTGCCGCGTCATCCCGCAGCCGGAACCAGCGGCGTCGGCGGCGGCACGGCGGAGATCGCCGCCGCGGCCTGGCTCTGCGTTCCGCCTTCGCCGCCGCGCACGGTCACCGCATTCGAGGCGAAGGGCACGCGAGCCTCGTTCAGGGCGCGATAGACCCGCTTCAGCGCCTCGCGCTGCAGCATCGAGGCATGGTTCGGCTTGCCCGTGAATTTAAGCCTGATGACGATGGCGCTGTCGGTGATATCAGCGACGCCCTGCATCTTCAGCGGGGCGATGAAATGCGGCCCGAACTCCGGGTCTTCCTGCAAGGCGATACCGGTCTTCTTGATGGCCTTGCGCGCCTGCTCGATATCGGCGGAGTGATCGAGGCGGACGTTGAACTTGACCGTCGCCCAGTCGCGGCTGGCATTGGTCAGCGACTGCACCTGTCCGAAAGGCACGGTATGGATCTGGCCACTCTGGTGGCGCAGCTGCATCGAGCGCAGCGAAATCTTCTCGACCGTGCCCTTGAGCCGGCCGGTATCGACATATTCGCCAACCCGGAACGCGTCTTCCAGCATGAAGAACAGGCCCGAGACGATGTCCCGGACCAGCGCCTGCGAGCCGAAGGACAGGGCAAGGCCGAGAATGCCGAAGCCTGCAAGCAGCGGTCCGATATCGACGCCCAGCCGCGACAGCACGATCAGCACGGTGAGGCCGAGCACCGCGCCGAGCACGACGCCGCGCAGCACGGGCAGCACGGTGGCCAGCCTGGTCGGCACGCTGGCTTCATGCTCGGTATCCTCGTCGCCCGGGCCGATGGCGGCCCGTTTCGGCGTGTAGCCGTCGAAGAAGGCTTGCAGGAAGACGAGCGCGACCCAACCGGCAAATGCGAAGATCGCGACGCCGGCCGTCTGCCGCATCACCAGCGCGAACTGGCTTGAGGTAACGCCGAGCAGGAGCCCGGCCCAGATCCGGGAGAGCACGAAGAAGCCGGCCGCCCAGATCACCCCGACCGCCGCAGCCCGCAAGGCAGCCCCGCCCGCCAACGTCAAAGGGGTCGCGCCTTCGACGGCTTCACGCCGTGCCGCATGACAGTTCAG
>SEEM01000290.1 GCA_004144595.1 Hyphomicrobiales bacterium | reverse complement strand
CTTCCGCAACAACAATGTCGATACCTGCGCCCGCGTCTGCCATTCGCCGACCGGCTATGGCCTGAAGACCACGCTCGGCACCTCGGCTGGAACGCAGGACTTCAAGTCGGTCGCCAAGTCCGACGTCATCATCGTCATCGGCGCCAACCCGACCGACGGGCATCCGGTCTTCGCCTCGCGCATGAAGAAGCGCCTGCGCCAGGGCGCCCGGCTGATCGTCGCTGATCCGCGCCGCATCGACCTCGTCAAATCGCCACACGTCAAGGCCGACTACCATCTGCAATTGAAGCCCGGCACCAATGTCGCCCTGCTCAACGCGATCTCGCATGTCGTGGTCACCGAAGGGCTGATCGCCGAGACTTACGTCCGCGAGCGCTGCGACCTCGCCGATTTCGAGCTCTGGGCCCGCTTCGTCGCCGAGGAGCGCAATTCGCCCGAGGCCACGGAGGAGTTCACCGGCGTGCCGGCGGCCGATGTCCGCGCAGCGGCGCGGCTCTACGCGACCGGCGGCAACGGCGCGATCTATTACGGGCTCGGGGTCACCGAGCACAGCCAGGGCTCGACCACGGTGATGGCGATGGCCAACCTTGCCATGGCGACCGGCAATATCGGCCGCGACGGCGTTGGCATCAATCCGCTGCGCGGTCAGAACAATGTCCAGGGCTCCTGCGACATGGGCTCCTTCCCGCATGAATTCTCCGGCTACCGCCATGTCGCGGATGATGCGACCCGGCAGGTCTTCGAGATGATGTGGGGCGTGCCGCTCGACGCCGAGCAGGGCCTGCGCATCCCGAACATGCTGGACGAGGCCGTCGGCGGCAGCTTCAAGGGTCTCTACGTCCAGGGCGAGGACATCGCCCAATCCGATCCGAACACCCAGCACGTCACCGCCGGCCTCGCCGCGATGGAATGCGTCGTCATCCAGGACCTGTTCCTGAACGAGACGGCGAAATACGCCCATGTCTTCCTGCCGGGCTCCTCTTTCCTGGAGAAGGACGGCACCTTCACCAATGCCGAGCGCCGCATCAACCGCGTCCGCCAGGTGATGGCGCCGCTGTCCGGCAAATCGGAATGGCAGGCGACGATCGATCTCTCCCGGGCGCTCGGCTACGATATGGCCTATGGCCACCCCAGCGAGATCATGGACGAGATCGCCAGGCTGACGCCGAGCTTCGCCGGGGTGAGCTACGACAAGCTCGAGAAGCTCGGCTCGGTGCAGTGGCCCTGCAACGACAAGGCGCCGGCCGGCACGCCCCTGATGCATGTCGACCGCTTCGTGCGCGGCAAGGGCAAGTTCATGATCACGGAGTACGTGCCGACGCAGGAGCGCACCGGCCCGCGCTATCCGCTGATCCTGACCACCGGCCGCATCCTCTCGCAATACAATGTCGGCGCCCAGACCAGGCGGACGCAGAACCAGGCCTGGCACGACGAGGACATGCTGGAGATCCACCCCTTCGACGCCGAGAGCCGCGGTATCAAGGACGGCGATCTCGTCGCGCTCGCCAGTCGCTCCGGCGACATCTCGCTGCGCGCCGAGATCACCGAGCGGGTGCAGCCGGGCGTGGTCTACACCACCTTCCACCATGCCGAGACCGGCGCCAACGTCATCACCACCGACTATTCCGACTGGGCGACGAATTGCCCGGAATACAAGGTCACGGCGGTCGAGGTCCGCAGGACGAATTATTATTCCGAATGGCAGGAGCGCAATCGCGAGCAGGATGTCTCGCTGCGCCTGATCGCGGGGCGCTTGCCCGATGCCGCGGAATAGCCCTCCCGCCCAGCCGCCGGCGAGCCACGCGGTCCAGGTCCGGACCGTGCGCTTCGGCTCGGACGATCACGCGACTGCAGCGAGCGCAGAAGTCGCGGTCGAAGCGCCCGTCAACATCGTCTACGGCACCATGCCCTATGCGGTGATGATGGCGACGCCGTCCGACCTGGAGGATTTCGTCGCAGGCTTCAGCCTGACCGAGGGCATCGTTCGCAACGTCGACG
>SEEM01000001.1 GCA_004144595.1 Hyphomicrobiales bacterium | reverse complement strand
GCGGCAGCGGGCCTGGCGGTGCCGGGGGCGAAGGGCCGGGCGGCGGGGCCGGCTTGGGGAAGTCCGGCGGCGGCTTTAACCTGTAGTTCCGGTCCACGAAGAAACCGCGGATTTGATAGTCGGTTGCGTTCGAGGCGCTGATCGTAAAGCGCTTCGTTGAGGGGTGCGCGTGGATGAAGGTCGTGGTGTTCTCGTTATTGGGATCGTAGAGCTCGAGGATCGGCCCGCCCGGCGATGGCGAGCTTTGGCAGGCGCTGACCAAGACGTGATGGCCTGTGAATGCGCCGAGCTTGATCAGGAAGAGAGGCACCGGCCGGTTGGCGACGATCGAGCGGCGGATCAAATCGTATTCGCTGGCGACGCTGTCGACATACAATTGATGGAACATGAAAAAGATCGTACTGCGCATCAGGCGAGGCACGGTGTACGCGTGAGCGCTGACCTGACGCGAATAGATGTGCGCGTTGAGCGGCGTTCGAACCGGCGGAGGATCGGAATCCTTCGGAATGGGTTTCCGGGCGTAATGATGATCGAGCGCGCTGTAGACCATCCCGCCGCACAGATTCTCTCCGTGCGGCCCGCCCGGGTGCAGCTCCCATTTTATGTCGCTGTTGCTGAAGTGATAACCTTGGATGGGCGGCATGAAGGTGGTTCGAAGCATTTGTCTATCGCCTCCCTCGAACCACAGATGCCCTTCTGCGATACCCGGATGCCGACAAGCATGGGCGGCAGCAGGTCAGTGTCGTCTCACCTAGCAGGATAGGAACCGCCAACGGCGTCGGGCGTCATTCAAACTGACGATGCTCGCGCATAGGCCGACTGCGGGCTTGGCGCTGGGTAAGCAGAGGGATTGCCTAGACTGGTTCAAGGACGGATTTCGCGCCATGAAGGGTATCAGAGGCGACGCCGCCGTAGGTCATATCCGAGCAGAGGTCGATCGATATGCGGCGTCGCGAACGAGGGGCGGACCTGGAACGGTGAAGTGTGGCGCTAATCAAGCCACACTGCCTCTCTGAGGCTGGATGCCGCGTCTGATCCTTCGGTACGATGCTGATCTCGCCGCTCGCTTCGAGAACTGCGAATTTGATCTGATCCTGTCGTTCCAGACCTTGTTTGATGCGGGCGGCCTTGAGAACGTCTTCGATGCTGACCCGGGAAAGCCTCAACGCGCGCTCAACCCGACTGCGTTGTGCGCTCGTTAGCCGGCCTTTCGTTTAAGGGGGCATGATGAGGCACCAGCAATTCAGGCTCCCCGCCCCGTTCGGATCCTGCCCGGCGACGATCAAGCAGACGCATGACCGGCGTGACCGTTATGCCGTGCATCAGGATCGACATCAGAATGATCAGGCCAACGATCGCCCAGAGCCTATCGGCGCCCGTCACACCGCCCATGTGGTTCAGGCCATAGGCGAGATAATAGATCGATCCGACCCCGCGTATGCCGAAGAACGCAAGCGTCATCCTCTCGGTCCAGCTCCCATCGTGACCGATGAGGCCGATCAGCCCTGTGACCGGGCGTATGACGAGAAGGATGGCTAACGCCAACACGACGTCGATCCCCGAAAGCGGCGCCAGCAGCCCGCTGACGAGCGCGCCGCCGAATGCCAGCAGCAGAACCATCATTGCGATGCGCTCGATCTGTTCGGTCAGCTCGTGCATCTCGAGCTGGAAGTCGTGATCGCGATGGGCGTTGCGGAAAGTCAACGCGGTGACGAAGACCGCCAGGAAGCCGTAGCAATGGATCAGTTCGGTCAGGCCGTAGGAGACGAAGGTCGCCGAAAGCGCGATCAGGCCATCGCCGGTCTTTGCCAGCTTGGTCTTGGTAGGCGCGTTGAAGGTCAGCCAGCCAAAGGCGCGGCCGATGACGTAACCCGCGGCTATGCCGGCGCCGATTTCCCAAAGCACGTTGAAGGTCAGCCACTCCATCAGCCACGGCTCGGCCGTGGCTGACGCGGCTGCGAGAGCGATTGCGAGGTGCACGAACGGAAAGGCGAAGCCATCATTCAACCCAGCCTCGGAGGTCAGCCCGAAGCGCACCTCGTCCTCCTGACCGGATTGTGGGGGACCGACCTGGACATCGGCTGCAAGTACGGGATCGGTCGGCGCCAATGCGGCTCCGAGGAGAAGCGCCATGGCCCATGGCACGCCTAGCCACCAACCGGCCAGCAGGGTGATCGCCACGATGCTGAGGGGCATCGTGATCGCGATCAGCCGCCAGGTGATCATCCATTTCCGGAAGCTGAAGAGCCTGTCGAGCTTCAGCCCAGCGCCCATCAACGCGATGATGACCACGAACTCCGAGAAGCGCTCGGTGATCTCGGGAAAATGCATCGGCAAGGGATCTAGCGTCACCCAGGGCAGCGAGAAGATCGCTGCTCCCAAGGCTATGCACACGATCGGCAAGGATAGGGGCAGGCGCTGCAGCGCCAAGGGCAGCCAGGCAACGAGTGCGATGAGAAGTCCGGCTCCCGCGAGCACGAGGATATAGGGATCGGGACCGAGTTCGGTTGGAGACGGCATGTCAGTCAACCGCCGGTCGGCCCATTCGATCCTTGGGACCCACAAACTTTCGGCTGCAAGCGGTCAAGCAGCGCCTGTTCTATCTCCTGGCGCCGAGAAGCCGCCCTCGCGCCAGCTGGCGTCATCTCTTCAACGGAGGAGACCCTCGGCTGCGAACGCATCCCAGCCCTCCAACGGCGCTCGCACGCCGTCGAGCTTGTTGCCTCCGGTCTCGCTCGCCTTGTTATCCCGCTGCTTGGCGGCGCGCGCCAGAGCTGCTTTGCCAGCCGCCCGCCGTCGGTTTTCAGCCGCCGCCCGCGCATCATCCTCACGCCACACGGCGGGACGGTCCTCATTGAGGATGTCTTCGATGTGCCGCGGATCGAAGACATGAAACGTCACGGCCTTGGCGCGGCCGCGGAGTTTCACGGTGCGCGTGCCGGCGCTTTTCAAGCGACCATCCCTCAACCACTTGTGACGCTCCCGCGAAGACATGGAGAGGATATCCTCCGCCTCGCTCGGGAGGATGGACAGAGCTTCGATCCCGACCAGCGCTTTGGCGATCGTCACCGAGGCGGCGGCGAACGCAGCCCGCTCCGCCTCGGACATCCGCAGCACGATCCCGCCAGCTATGGCGACGACGCATTTTCGTGTTGTCCACGGCAGGCGGCGTCGGACCTCCCGCTCGATCCCTTTCAGTCGCACTGACGAGCCGAGCGTCGCCGCCGATGGCAGCTGCCATTCGGCGACCAGCGCAGGTGGAATGTCGGCAACCTGCTTGGAAGGCATCATGCCAACTCGTAATCGGGAATGTGCATGATGAACCTGAGCCGATCACTCCTGTTCCGGCACGCGGCCGCCAGCGCGGACATAGC
The DNA here is from genome assembly GCA_004144595.1 of Hyphomicrobiales bacterium. GTDB lineage: Bacteria > Pseudomonadota > Alphaproteobacteria > Rhizobiales > Beijerinckiaceae > Allobosea. The sequence continues at coordinate 151,578 of SEEM01000001.1, read as the reverse complement.
CGAAGTCACAGCAGCCGCGGCTGCACCGGTACGGCCGGCGGCGAGGCGTCTAACATGTCGCCGCGTCGGGCCAACTCCGTCTGGGCGCTGAAGCGCAGGTCAACGTCACGGTCGCCGGCTAGGTCCCGTAGCGCAGCGATGTCGACCTGGTCCCAGCTCTTGCCTCGATCCGGACCGGATGGCACGCGCGGCAGAAGCCCGGGCTGGCGGCTCCAGGCCAGAAGCTGCTCGAGCGAGGTCTGGTTCAGCATGTCGCGCAGGTGGTGCGCGGTGACATAGGCATCGGGCATGGCGCGATGCGCCGGAAGCCCGATCTCATGGATCAGCCCTTCCGGCATGCGCTGGTAGCGAAGCAACTGGTTCGAGAATCGCGGCAGGTGCGGCCAGAGCCGCAAGGCACATTTCCAGGTGCAGATCCAGCTTGCCGCGCCGCTCAGCATGGGAGTGCAATACCGCTGCTCAAACGCCGCGCGATGGGCTGCCAGAGCGATGACACCGCCTTCGGGACGCAGGACGGAGGGCGCGATGCCCTTCCAGAATGGCGCGCCAACGACGTCCTCGTCGCGGATGTGATGAACCGCCATGGTGTCGGGCGAGATAGGCCGGCCGGGATTCACAAGGAACGCTCCGCGCTCTTCGTCGACGCGCCATATCCCGCCCGGCTCCAGCGAGACATCCTGCCATCCGATCTCGCAGACGTCGTGAGGTCCGTTTCCAGCGGTTTCAAGGTCGATTACGCGGACGCGCGTGGTGATCATAGGCTGGAGATCACCATCGCGACCGACCGATACAAGTCAGGAGCGACGCTCTGTCTCTGTGCGGCGCTTCGCGCGTCCCAGACCGAGAGGTTATCCGGTAAATCGATGCTCGCCCGCAAGCTCCCACGGTCCTCCACGATATCGCCAGAGCAGCAAGCCTGTCGTCATGGCCTCCCGTCAGCGCCACATGCCCCGCATCTGGGCACGGACATCAATGCGCGGGCCTTGGCTCGCGCCGCGCGCCGCGTCCGGCGCAGCGAGCGGCCAGGCCGTGCGTTCAAACCGCCCGAGCAGTGCATTGGGGATGAAGCGCGTTCGCGCGGCATAGACGTGGCGGTCACCGGTCGCGCTCTGGCCGTGCGTGAAGAAGCGCTGCGGCACCATGAGATGCAGATCGTCCTTGGCCCGCGTCATCGCGACGTAGAGCAACCGGCGCTCCTCCTCGATCTCGTCGCTGGTGCCGACGCCGAGATCGGAGGGAATGCAGCCGTCGACGACGTTCATGACGAAGACGGATGTCCACTCCTGCCCCTTGGCCGAATGGATCGTCGACAGGATCAGATAGTCCTCGTCGAGCAACGGCACGCCTGCCTGGTCGCTGGTGGCATCGGGAGGGTCGAGGGTGAGTTCGGTCAGGAAGCGCTCGCGCGACGGATAGCCCCCGGCGATCTGTTCGAGCTGAACGAGGTCGGCCTGCCGCGTCGAAGCGTCCTCGTGGATGCGATCGAGATGCGGCTCGTACCACAGCCGCGCCCGCTCAATTTCGGCGGGCCAGCCGGCTCGGCCTGAGCGCAGCTCCTCGATCGCGCCTAGGAACCCAGCCCAATCTTCGCCAGCGCGTGGCGGCGGCGGGGCCAAGGCCAGCGCCTCGATCGGATCGGTTGCCGCCGCGATATGGTCCAGCACGCGCTGCGCCGAGGTCGGCCCGACGCCGGGCAGAAGCTGCATAACCCTGAACCCGGCGACCTTGTCGCGCGGGTTCTCGACGAAGCGCAGCAGCGCCAGCAGGTCCTTGATATGGGCGGCATCGAGGAACTTCAGCCCGCCGAACTTGACGAAGGGAATGTTGCGCCGGGTCAGCTCGATCTCCAGCGGGCCGCTATGGTGCGACGCGCGAAACAGCACCGCCTGCTGCTTCAGGGTCGATCCCGCTTCGCGGTTTTCCAGCACGCGGCCGGCGATGAAGCGGGCCTGGTCCGCTTCATCGCGGACATTGACAAGCTGTGGCGGCGCGCCCGTCGCGCGGTCGGTCCAGAGGTTCTTGGTGAAGCGCTCGCTGGCGAGGTCGATGACGACGTTTGCAGCGCTGAGAATGGCTTGCGTGGAGCGGTAGTTCTGGTCGAGCGTGATGATCTCGGCGGGCGGCGAGAAGGCTGCCGGAAAGTCGAGGATGTTGCGGATCGTCGCGGCGCGAAACGAATAGATCGACTGCGCATCGTCGCCGACCACTGTGAGGCCATGTCCGTTGGGCTTCAGCGCCAGAAGGATCGAGGATTGCAGTCGGTTGGTGTCCTGGTATTCGTCGACCATGACATGGTCGAAGCGCGCGCCGATTTCGGCGGCGAGATCGGGATCTGCCATGGTCTGCGCCCAGTAGAGCAGAAGATCGTCGTAATCGAGCACGTTCTGGCGCTGCTTCGCCTCTACATACGCCGCGAACAGTTCGCGCAGTTCGGCCGCCCAGGCGACGCACCACGGGAAGGACCGGGTTAGCACGGCCTCGACCGCCGTCTCGGAATTGACGCAGCGCGAGTAGATCGCGAGGCAGGTGCTTTTCGCCGGAAAGCGGGTCTCGGTCTTAGAGAATCCTAACTGGTGCCGTACGAGGTTCATGAGATCGGCCGCGTCCTCGCGGTCGTGGATCGTGAAAGCGGGATCGAGCCCGATCTGGTCGGCATAATCGCGCAGCAGCCGGGCACCGAGCCCGTGGAAGGTGCCCGCCCATCGCAGCGCGTCGGTCATCATACTCGCGCCCTCGCCCATCACTTTGCGAGCGATACGCTCGACGCGACGCGTCATCTCTGCGGCGGCGCGACGCGAGAAGGTCATCAGCAGAATCCGGCGCGGATCGGCCCCCGTCACGATCAGATGGGCGACGCGGTGCGCGAGCGTGTTGGTCTTGCCGGAGCCTGCGCCCGCGATCACCAGCAGGGGCGCAGCGCGGTCACTGCCGACGCCATGTGTGACGGCCCGTCGCTGCGCCGGGTTGAGCGTGTCGAGATAGGGCGTGGCAGGCGGCGGCGAATCGATGGCGAGCATGACCGGACTCGACCAGTTTCCGGTTTTGTTCGCAATCTCTGATCTGCCACGGAGCAGCCGATCCGAACGCGATGCTGCCAACGTGCCGCAGAAGATCGGCCCGGCATGCGGGCCGGTCATCGCCGCGAAAGCGGCCAGATCAGAAAAACTGACGTCAGCGGATACCGTTTTTAAGATCGGTACCGGGCCAATCTTCAGTGGCCGGCGCCGAGATATGCAGCACGCACGGCCGGATCGGTCTTGAGACTTGCAGCGGCGCCTGAGCTTGCGAGGCGCCCGTTTTCAAGAACATAGCCATAATCAGCGACGTCCAGCGCTGCTGCTGCGAACTGCTCGACCAGCAGCATGGTGATTCTGGCCGCCTTCAGCCTGGCGATGGTGGCGAATACATCCTCGACCAGGCGGGGGGCGAGCCCCATCGATGGCTCGTCGAGCAGCAGCACTTCGGGATCGAGCATCAGCGCGCGCGCCATCGCCAGCATCTGCTGCTCACCGCCCGACAGCGTTCCGGCGAGTTGGGCGCGGCGTTCTTTCAGGCGCGGGAACAGTTCGAACATGCGCTGCCTGTCTGCCTCGACATCGCCCTTGGGACGCGCGCCCGTAAGACGTGGAAAGGCACCGAGCTCGAGATTGTCATCGACGCTGAGTGTCGGGAACACTCGTCTGCCCTCAGGCGAATGCGCCATGCCGAGCCTGGTGATGTCGTGCGAAGCCATGCCGGCAATGTTCCTGCCGCCAAGCAGGATCTCGCCGGAGTCCGGCCGGATCATGCCGGAGATCGCCCGCAGCGTCGTCGTCTTTCCGGCGCCATTGGAGCCGATCAGCGTGACGAGTTGGCCCTTGGGAACGCTGATCGACAATTGATGCAGCACCTGCACCTTGCCATAGCCGGCGACGAGATTGACGACCTCAAGCATATCCCGCTTCCTCAATGGGCCGTGGCGGCGCTGCCGCCAAGATAGGCCTCGATCACGCGCGGATCGGCCTGGACCTGGGCCGGCAAGCCCTCGGCGATCTTCTGGCCGAAATCGAGCACGGTCACCGTGTCGGAAATGCTCATCACCACATCCATGTGATGCTCGATCAGCACCACGGTGATGCCATGCGCCTTGATCTTGCGGATGATCTCGATCAGGTCCCGAATGTCGGGCGCGGTCAGGCCCGCCGCCGGCTCGTCCAGCAGCAAAAGCTTGGGGTCGAGCGCCAGCGCCCGGCCGATTTCGAGCAGGCGCATCTTGCCATAGGGCAGGTTGCGCGCCTCTTCGTTCGCCATCGCCTCCAGCCCGACGAACTGCAGGATGCTGGCCGCGCGCTGCCGTGCAGCGCGCTCCTCCTTGCGGGCCTGCGGCAGGCCGAGCGCCACGGCGAAAAAGCCGCTGCGGTAGGTGTGGTGTAGCCCCACCATGACATTCTCGAGGCAGGTCAACTCGCCGAAGAGCTGGACGTTCTGGAAGGTCCGCGCGATGCCCTGCGCGGCGATCTCAGGCGAGTTGCGCCCAACCAGCGATTGCCCCTCGAAGGCGATCTCGCCGCCGCTCGGCGTGTAGATGCCGGTGAGCACGTTCATCATCGTGCTCTTGCCCGACCCGTTGGGGCCGATCAGGCCATGGATCGTGCCGGGCTTCACCGCCATGTCGATGTCGTTGAGCGCCTTGAGCCCACCGAACTGCATCAGCACCTTGCGGATGTCGAGCAGCGTACCCCCGGCCGGCGTCGTCGTCGCGGTGGCGCCCCAGACGCGGGATTCGTCGCCAGTGTCGCGCGCGACCAGCGCCCGCCCGCCGCGGCGCAGCGACATCAACGTCAGAACCTGCCGAACGAAGCCCATGATGCCGTCGGGCAGGTAGTAGACCACGAACAGGATCATCAGCCCGTAGATGGTCAGCTTGTAGTCGACGATGCGGTCGAGAAAGAGCGAGAAGACGAAGAACAGCACGCACAGCACGACCGCGATACCGATGCCGCGCGCCTGCGAGGGATCCCTGCGCCAGGCGTAAAATCCACCCACGACGGCTCCCAATGCGATCAGTCCGGCCGTGATCCGGAACAGTTCGAGATCGGCCAGGATGTTGGGCAGGAAGACGACGATGGCCGAACCGATGATCGGGCCCATGCGTGATTTACGTCCGCCCATGGCAACCGCCAGCAGGAACTCGATCGAGGTCGCGAAATTGAAGGCTTCCGGCGCGATATACTGGCGGAAATAGGCGTAGAGCGCACCCGCCAGCCCCGCGAAGCCCGCGCTGACCACGAAGGCCAGCACCTTGTGCTTGTAAACGCTCACGCCCATGCAATCGCAGGCGATGGGGCTGTCGCGCAGCGCCTCGAAGGCGCGGCCGTAGCGCGAGGCAATGATGCGGTTGATGACGACCACCGTCAGCACCAGCGCGATCGCCGAGACGTAGTAGTACTCGACCTCGCGGAGGCGCTTCAGCGACAGGTCGACATAGTCGCGCAGATCGATGAACAGCGGCGTCCGCAGTTCGATGCCGAGCGGCCCGTTTGTCAGATTGAGATGGTTGAACCAGGGGCCAAGGTCGGTCATCTCGTTAATCAGCGTCACGATGATCGTGCCGAAGGCCAGCGTCACCATGGCGAGATAGGGGCCGGTGACCTTGAGCGCGGGCAGCGCCAGCAGCGCTCCGAACAACGCTGTGATGACGATGCCGGCCGGCAGCGCCCACCAGAAGCCCAAGCCAAAATGCATCGAGAGAAGGCCCGCCGTATAGGCGCCGACGCCAAACAGCGCGGCATGGCCGATCGAAACCTCGCCCGTGTAGCCGAAGACGATGTCGAGCCCCAGTACCAAGATCGAGTAGATCACGATCGTGGTGATCAGCGGCAGATAGTAGGACGAGGTGACAAAGACAGGCAGCGCGAAGAGCGCGAGGACGCCAGCGGCGAAGGCGAGTTTCTTCATGGCGGCTCAGACCTTCTTGATCGCGGTCTTGCCGAACAGCCCGGCGGGTTTCAGCGCCAGCACCAGCAAAAGCAGGATCAGGCCGGGAACGTCCTTGTAGCCGGTGTCGAAGTAGAAGCCGGTCATGCTCTCGGTGATGCCGAGGATCAGCCCGCCGACGACGACGCCCATGCCGCTCGACAGCCCGCCGATGATCGCAACCGCAAATGCTTTCAGGCCGAGCGCCGCGCCCATATTGGCGCCGGTCAGCGTGATCGGCGCGATCAGCACGCCCGCCAGCGCCGCCGAGAGTGAGGACAGCGCATAGGAGAAGGTAATGACGAGCGGCGTATTGATGCCCATCAGCCCGGCCGCGTCGCGGTCGTTTGAAGTCGCGACCACCGCCTTGCCGTAGATCGAGCGGCGGTTGAAGGTCTCGACCGCCAGCATCATGGCGAGCGCCCCCAGCACGATCGCGATCTCCATCGGGCGGATGTTGACCCCACCGATGGTTAGCGGGTTCTCGCTCAACGGCGAAGGGAACTTCAGCGGGTCCTTGCCCCAGATATTCTCGGCCATGTTCTTGAAGATGATGCCGAGCGCGATCGTGGCCATGATCCAGCCTGCCTCGGACTTGGTCTTCATCGCCTGGCGCACGCCGAGCCGCTCGACCACCGCACCCTGGACCATGCCAAAGGCGAATACGAAGGGCAGCGCGATCAAATAGGCCGCGAGATTGCCGATATGCAGCCCGATCAGGAAGTTGACGCAGGTCAACCCGACCAAAGCACCCAGCGTCAGGGCCTCACCTTGGCCGAAATTCAGTGTCTTCGACGTGGCGAAGGTGAGCTGGTAGCCGAAGGCGATGACGCCATAGATCATCCCGACCGAGATGCCGGAGACCAGGATCTGGAAGAAATTCTGCATCGTTTGATCGACCGTGCGCTTAAGAAAAGGCCCTCCCCAGGATTCGGGGAGGGCTCGTGTTTTACGGCGTCAGGGTCACCGCTCAGGACTTCGGCTTCACGCGCAGCGCGCCGTCGCCCTCGAGGTCTGCAGGGTTTGCCGGCACCACACGGCCGCCCTTGACGACGCCGAGCACGGGGATGTTGGCGGTGATCGCCTCATGGTCGGTTGCGCTGAACGGCTTGTCATAGGTGGTGACGACGCCCTCGACCTTGGTGCCGAGGTTTTCGAGCGCCTCGCGAATCTTGCGGCCGTCGGTCGATTTCGCCTGGTTGATCGCGGCTGCGAGCAGATACATCGAGTCGTAGCCCTGTGCGGCCGAGACCGGAGAGGGGATGCGGTCGATCTTGTAGGCTGCCTGATAGGCCTCGATGAAGCTCTTGCGCTTGGGCGTCGAGGGCAGCTGAATGAAGGTCTGCGGCATCATCACGCCCTCGCCATTGGCGCCAGCAGCGTCGATGAAGCTTGCCATCGACAGTGTCCAGGAGCCCATCACCGGCACCTTCCAGCCAAGCTTCACGACGGCGTTGACCGTCTGCGCCAGCTCCGGCCCGATCGCATAGGTCAGCACGACGTCGGCGCCGGCATCCTTGGCGCGCAGCGCCTGCGCGGTCATGTCGGTGTCTCCGATGTTGAATTTCTCCGTCGCGACCGGCTTCAGACCGCGCTCAGCCAGCGCTTTTTCCAGGTCGGCGCGCCCGAGCTGTCCGTAATTGGTGGAATCGGCGATGATAGCGACCTTGGTGAAGCCCGCCTTCTTGACGGCCTCCGCCACCATCGCGCTCTGGATCGTGTCGTTGGCGGCGTTTCGGAAGACGTAGTTGTTCTTGTGCTCGGGCGCCTTGAACTGCTGCGTCACCAGTGTGCCCGTCGCGACGTTGTTCATCACGGGGATTTCGGCTTCCTGGTAGAAGCGCTGTGCCGCGAGCGAAACGCCGGTGTTGATAAACCCGACGGTGGCGACCACCTGCTCCTTGTTGATCAGCTCCTGGGCGATCTGCACGCCGAGCTCGTTCTTGGCCTCGTCGTCTCGCTCGACGAGTTGGATCTGCTTGCCCAGAACGCCTCCGGCCTTGTTGATTTCTTGCGTCGCAAGCTTGACGCCATCGCGCATGCTGACGCCCATGGATGCGGAGCCGCCGGTGAAGGGCCCGCTGATCCCTATCTTGATCGTCTGCTGTGCTTGCGCCGCCCCGACAAGTGCCGTGGTGAAGGCGGCGGCTGCAAGCCATGTCTTCATTGTCATCGTTTCCATCCCTTTTATTGTTGGCTTAGGCTTTCGATTGGCTCGAAACGCTGTTTGATTGGTGTCGTCGACTGTAATCGGGCGCCTTTTCCATTGCGCGGCGGGTCGGAACTCCTACAGGATCGCAGAATTTGCGGGATATCGTGCCTCGCAGATACAGCGCTGCGGACAGCAACCGCCTATGTCGTGTCCGAGACGTGAACAATGACGACAAGGCGGCGGGACACCATGATCCTTTAGTCGCAATGCGGTTCTATCAGTCTGTCGAACACGCAAAGGTGTTTTTCCGCAAAGTGCCGGAAGCCGAACAGCGGCGTCCCTTGTTCGGAACTGTCTGCTTTCCCGATACTGGCCGAATGCGGTAGTCGCGCATCTCGCCCAGGCGAACGGCTAGCGATTTTGGCCCATTGCCGACCTCTGGAACGTCTGCTTCCGGGCAGCAGGGTGGGTGTGACAGACTGGCTGCCGGAGCCGGCCCATTGCCGACACTGGCAACGTCCGCTTTCAAGCAAGCTAGCCTGGCGAGAATTTGAGCCGTCGTCTCAAATTTCGCGGTCGCTCTGGACGTCGATTGGCGCAGTGTTGACCACCGCGGTCGGCGGAATGGTGTAAGGTTGCACCAGTGACAGCAGTAGAGATCGTATCTCTGCGGTCTGAAAGCGCGCTAAAATCTAAATTTGCGTTGCAAGTGTCAGCAACTGCTCCTCGGCAACCTCTTTCGAGAGGTTGGCGAACACGCGAGCATTTCTTTCGATTCATTGCGCGAGAGATTTCTCGCAGGAATCTGCTCTTTCGTGTCAGCGATTTGGTTCTGGCCCGTCCCGCGCTACAGCCCCGATGCAAGGCACTCGGCAGCCACCGATTATTTACCCGGGGGTGGCACAACCGCTCGCCTTCAACCGAGATCGCCCATGACTTTGCTTCGTATCCTTGGCATCGCCGCCGCCTTGTTCGGCTTTGTGCCCGTCGCATGGGCCCAACAGGGGCAATCGGTTTCGGTCGGTTCAGGCGTCAGCTACGAGTTCCTGGCCCGTTGGGACGTCGACAAGCTCGACCGCGTCCTGACCACTGATACGCCTGCGTTCTCGGGTATCCCCGTGACCTACACCCCGGCGCGCAATGCGGTGAAGCTCTACCGGGTGACCTATCCCTCGGTCGTGCCCGAGCGGGGCAACAAGCCGATTGTGGCGACCGGGCTGGTCGCAGTGCCCGACATCCCCGGTAGCGCTTTGCCGATGGTGTCCTATCAGCATGGAACGGTTTACGGAAAAGAACAGGTTCCGTCCTTTCCCGACCAGTCGCCAGAGACGCAATTGATGATCGCCCAGTTCGCAGGCCAGGGTTATATCCTGATCGGCGCAGACTATTTCGGTATGGGCCAGTCCAAGGAGCCGGAGGGCTATCTGGTCAAGGCCAGCCACCAGCAGGCGACCTACGACATGGTTCTCGCGGCTCGCGCTGTGCTCGCCGCTTTGAAGCTCTCGGATAACAAGCTGTTTCTCAGCGGCTGGTCGCAGGGCGGGTTCGTCACCCTGGCCATGCTGGAGAAGCTGGAGGCCGCGGGCATGCCCGTCAAGGCTGTGACGACCGCCAGTGCTCCTGCCGACGCGCTCGCCGCATTCCAGGGCTTCCTCAATTTCCCGCGGAAGATAGACGCCGCCTGGATTCCGACCATCTTCATCCTCACAGCGTTTTCATTCGAGAATTATTACGCCGTTCCGGGGCTGGCCCGCTCCCTGCTGACCGAGGAGGCGTATGAAGTCTCACGGAAGGCCTATATGCGCGAGCCCTTCGACGCGGCCGCTATCCCGACGGATCTGCGCAAGCTCATCCGGCCCGAGTATTTCGATACGCAGTACTTCGCCGAATCTGCCTATGGCCGCATCGTCGCCAATACGCAGTCATACCGATGGGCAGTGAAGACGCCGGTCCGCACCTTCTATGGTTTGACCGATGAGGCGATCCGAACCGAGCTCGGCCAGCTCCCGATGATGTGGCAAAAGGCGATGGGCAACAACAAGGTCGAAGCGATTGCCACCGGCGAAACCACGCATCGCGGCACTTTCGCTAGGGCTGTTCCCCTGTGGAAGGCGTGGTTCGACGGCCTGTGAGGCTCGATCCATTTTATAGGACGCGGCGATCGTGGCCGAACTTGCCGGCGCGCCTATCTGCTGGCCGATCTCGCTCTGCAAAACGCCCCAGCCTCGGATCGCGATGGGCGCTCGGCGGTAGTCGCAGAGTCTAGGGCAGCCAAGACAATCGATCTCGACCGTGCGAGGCGCGCGCCGAACGTGCTGCCGATCAGGCAGGCTCGCCGCGACGAGGCCGAAGCGGATTATCTGGCGGCGCCCAGGCTCGATTCCGGCGCGGACGAGAGCCGGAAGCAGAGCATGTCCTGCGCCCCTCGGAATGTCAGATTCTGGTCAAGCCAGCGACTTGGCCAAGGCGTCTTTTGTCCGCCGGTCCGCGGGAAACCAGACCTCCATCCGCAGCGAGTCCGGCAATGCGTCGTGAGGGAGGCCAGGAACGATCTGCGCCGTCACGAAACGCAGCTCTCCGAGGGGTGAGGTGAAGGCCATCTCAAGCGACCGCCCGACGTCGTCACGCGCATGGGCCGCGGCGGCCAGTTCGAAATCCCGCAACAATCGATCTTCGAGTTGATCGACGCGCGCGGCCAGGCTCGGCCTGAGCAATTGCTCCACACGCAGCTGCCGCAGGAGGGCATGCGCGACCGGCGCCGGATTGATCATCTGCGAGAAGAAATCGCCCGGATGGATCATCGCTGCGATCATATCGAGGCCGGAAGCCGATTGCGGGCCTGACCGCCACAGCTCCGGCATCAAGAGGTCGCAGAGGAAGACGCCACCGGCATTGTTCAGGGCGATGTCCCAGTCGGCGGTAAAGATGAAGGCGGGATAGGGTTCGTGCGCGCAGAGAACCCGCGCCATGCCGTCATACGCCCCTTGTCGCGCCGCCGGATCGACCGGAATGGCTCCCGGTGGGAACCCCGCTTTGAGCAGGATCGCATTCGCTTCGGATGGATCGAATTCGAGAGTGGTGATCCAGGAGGCGAGCAGCAGCCGGCTCGGGCGTGACCGCCCGGTCTCGACGAAGCCGAGATGACGCTGCGAAATCTCCAGGCGCAGCGCCAGGTCGAGCTGCGAAATTCCATGTGCTCGGCGCCGTTTAGCGAGCAAGCGCCCCAGTTCCAGTGCCGAGTCTGTGGTGGCGGCCGAAGTCATGGGATTCCTGAGCGCAATTGCTGCGATGCCATGGCGCGTGCCGCACGAATGCGGCAAACAGGGCGTCGGGCCTGAGTTCGATAACGCAACGAGATGTCACGTTCGAAACGCGATAAAGTGTCACATAAATCCAGTCAAGATCATGCCACGGTGCCGGCGCAGCCGATGGCTGCTCGCCGCGCACCGCTGCAGCAGCGAAGCCGCGAACGGGTCCAGCTCATCCTGTCGTCGGCCGCGGATCTCATCGCGGCATCCGGAGCCGATCAGCTCACCATGAGCGAGATCGCGCAACGCAGCGGCATGTCGCTCGCGGCGCTCTATCGCTATTTCCCCGACAAATCCTCGATCGTGGCCGTCCTCGCGAACCAGTTCAACACGGCTTCGCGCGCCTGCATCGAGGCCGCACTGGCGGACGTTTCGACCTGCGCCGGGCTCCGGCAGGCTTTCTCCCTCCTGATGGACCAATATCTGGCGATCATCCGCCGCGAACCTGTGATCCGCGACATCTGGTCCGGGATGCAGGCGGACAAAACGCTCTTCGCGTTGCAGGCAGCCGAATCCCAGCTCTGCGCGCGCCTGCTCGGCAACGCGCTGCAGCGTGTGCATGCGCAGTCCGACCCGACGCAGCTCTATCGCATCAGCCTGCTTTTGTGGGAGCTTGGCGAAGCGGCGGTCCGGCTCGCCCTCACCCTGCCCGACGACGAAGGCACGGCGATCGTCGACGCCTACACGCGGATGGCATTGAGGGAGCTGGAATGTGCTGGCCGCGATGCCGTCGGACGCGATGCGGCTGAAGCGGTCGCGCCGACGGGTTGAGGTTCGCAGGCGTGGACCATCTGCCGCCTGCGATCGATGCGGCTCGGCAAGCCCTCAAAGGCGGACACGCCGATCGCGTTGAGCATGCGGCTTCCTCTTCCGCCATGCACGAGCTTCACACGGCGCCGAGCCCGCCATCCACGACGTACTGGCTGCCCGTCACGAAGGAGGCGTCGTCGCTGAGCAGAAACAATGCCACCGCCGCCGCCTCCTCGTCGGTGCCGGACCGCGCGAGAGGCACGCGGCTGGCTATCTCGGCCTCGACCGCGCGCTGGTAGTCGACGTGCAAGAATTCGCGAAAGCGAGTGGCGATCGGTCCAGGCAGGAGGACATTGACGCGAATGCGCCTCTCGCCGAGCGCCCGCACATGGCATTGTGCCATCGCGACGAGCGCAGCCTTTGTCGCGACATAGCTCGATGCGAAGCGCGCCTCCGCCGCGAGCGCCACGGAGGCGGTGAAGAGGACGGAGCAACCCGGTCTGAGATGGGCTGTCAGTGCTGCCAGTTGCAACGCAGGAGCGCGCTGGTTGACGCTGACCATGGCATCGAAGAAGCAGGCATCTCCGGCCTCGATCGATGCGAGCTGAGCATATCCTGCATTCAGCCAGAGCCCGTCGAGGCCGCCCATCGACTCCGCCACATCGACCAGCGCCGAGACGGCATTCGGATCGGCCGCATCGTTGTCCAGGACGATGCTATCCAGCGGCAGCTCTCGCCTGGCCGCGTGGAGCCTGGCCGGTGTGACACCGGTGATGCAGAGGCGGCCGCCCTCGGCGGCAATCCTTCGCGCGCCGGCAAGGCCTATTCCACTGGTTCCCCCGGTGATGAGCACACGCTTCCCTGCGAAGCGGGACATAAGCTCTCCTTTTCTCGATAGCGGTCTTCATTGAATGGCGCTGATACGCAAGGGCGTCGGAACGAGCCGGAGCCGCGTCCGAGCGAAGCGGTCAGGGCAGCCTCCGGACGGCGATCCGCGCCAGTTCGATCGCCCGCTCGCGAGCCTCCGCGTGAAGCGCCGCGTCGCGCTCGCCGCCCGTCACCTTCACTTCGATCGAGACGAGGCCCTTGCGGATGGCGATGCGGTTCAACGCATCGATCCCGGCTTCGTCGCCCAGCCCCTCTAGAGGTGTCAGCGGGCCGACGACTTTCTGCGAGACCTCGTAGAACCGGCGCGAGAGAGCCAATCCAGCCGCGACGTTCTTGATCGATACCTGCGCGATATGAGCTATCGGCCGCGCCTGTCCACCCGCCGGAATGACGCGGCGGACATCATAGAGACAGGCGATCGGCTTCGGCAGGCGCTCGACCCGGTTCTCGCGGCGCTCATGTGTGACCTGCCCGGCCACGCGCCGAGGAGCCCCGATCGTGGCGCCGGGAAATATCTGGCGAAGATCGGCGGGAACGAGCAGCGTGCAGGCGTCCGGCCAATCCTGCGCCGGCGCAACCGATGAAGGGCGCGTATCGGTCGGCGTCGCCGCGATGCCGTTGCGTTCGACGGCCCCGTCATACTCGACCATGCCCACGCCCTCGCGCCAGCGACCGGCAGCCTGGCGTGCGAGAGCCGAGACATTGCGCAGAGTATCGTCCGCATGCACATCGGCCGTTACAACGAAAAGCAGATCCTGCTTTCGCACGGAGATCGCGATGCTGCCTTGGCGGATCTCGGCGAAGGCCTCGTCGCCGACACCGGGCACAGAACTTATGGTCAAGCCGACGGTGGGGTCGTTCGCCAGGTGCTCGCGAAGCTCCCGCAGATAGGCAAAGCTGCGGGCAGCATCGCCTTTGTCCGGAACGTCGGCGAACCTCACGATGGCGAGCGAGGCAAACCGAGCGATATCCCGCTGCGACGTGCCGCTCGGCAGCCGCAGGGCGTATTGGCAGCTCTCGGCGTACTGCGGCCCCCGGCTGATCGGGCTGAGGCCCGGCCCTTTGCTCGTCACCGACCGTCCAGGATAAAGCGCGTTCAAATCCGAGAGGGGCAGCAGCCGACAGGCATCGGGCAGCGCCGGGGTCCTGGCGGCAGGCGCTTGCGCGAACCCGGACGTCGGCGCGAGTATTTCGCTGGCGGTCGCCGCCAGCAGCGCTGCGGCGATGGTTGGAAGTCTGTAGGGCAACATGGTTGGCCTTGAAGCGTTGCTCGGCCGAGCAAAGTAGTCGCCCGGAGGCGCGCGTCGACTACCTAGCAGGTAGCTGCTTTGTTGGGCGACCAAAGCCAGAAGATACGAGGCCTCATCAAATTTGCGCTGCCTATACGTGACTTAACTTCGGTTTGATTAGAGGTCCATGTGGAATGAAAGGTGGGCAGCGACCGATGAAGCGATCAAGCGCACTTGCCCGCGATTGGCGTAGGAGCCACGCGCCAGCGATCGGCATCGACGATACCATGAGGCGGCACAGCCGCCGGTTCGGCGCCGGGCATGGCCGCGACAATCGTCTGGACTATGGCGAATGCGATCGCGAGCATCCCGCCGATTCCGACTGACAAGCGCGAAAAAGCAGCCTGGCGCAGACTAGCGAGCATCTTGCTCATCATGGGCGACAGCGAGGGACCAAGGCCGTCTTCGGTCGGTGTCGACTACGTCAAAGGTCATCGACAAGCGCCGCTCTCGCGGCCAGCAAAGCCATCGAGGGTGGTGCGCGGGCGCATTCGCATCCGTCCGCACCATCACAGGGAGCTGTGTCATGATCGGCATCAATCTGGGCGGGCTCCTGCTGGGGGCCTGCGCGCTCGGCAGCGCCTTGAACGGAGGCGTCTTCTTGGCTTTCTCCGCCTTCGTGCTGCCTGCCTTGGACCGGCTACCGCCCGGACAGGCAGCAGCAGCCATGAAGGCGATCAATCTGGAGGTCCTACAGTCCCTCTTCATGGTGCTGTTTCTCGGGACTGCGGCGGTCGCGGCGGTCATCCTCGCGGCCGGAGCCTGGCTTTGGGTCGGACAGGCCAGGTGGATAGCGACAGCCGCCGCGCTGGTTTTCCTGGCTGGCGGCTTTGTGGTGACCGTGGTGGCGAACGTGCCGTTGAACGACCGTCTCGGCGCGTTGGAGTTTCAAGCCGCCGCCGATTTTTGGCCCAGCTATCGGGTGGGATGGACCCTCTGGAACAGCGTGCGAACCGTGGCATGCATTGCCTCGGCCGCTGTCGCATCTCTCGCCGCGATCATCGCCGACGGGGCTGACCGCTTCGGCTAGACACGAGCTGCCACCGGGTCGAGTGCAGTTCAACGCGCTGCTGATTTCGTTCGGGCGCGCCCGGAATGCGCTCCGCGGTCACCATTCCCGCCAGGTATCGGCCGCCTCGGCGAGATCAGCATGGCCCGCGGAGGTCGCGATCTGAGCGACGACAGCCATGATCGCGGCGCGTTCTTCGGTTTCGATGATCCCGTCTCGTGCGTGAGCCGCATTGAACCGGTCGATGCATTGTCGCAACACATGGGCCGTCTGCGACTGAGTGCGGCGGGGCCCGAGCGCTTTCAAGTCGAGGCAGGTTTTCCTGATGGCCGCTCTAGCCATGGTCACGAAGGTCGCTGGCGGCATCGAGACCAAGCCGTCGCTCCATTGCGGGAAAGGGTCCTCACGAAGCAGATCGTCCAACCTCTTGATCGCGAGGTTGCCCGTTGTCGTGCGCGGCGAGCCGGTTGCCTCGTCCTGGCGCCACGCCGTGAGGAACAGCGCGCGTTCATGTCGCCAGAGCCATTCGCGCTCCCCGGCCCGTGCCGCCATGAACAGCGAAGCGATCGAAGTCATGTCGCCGAGACAGGCGGACTCCGGGCGAGTGACCTTGCGCGTTCCGACAACGGACAGATTCGGAGCGGCCTTGCCGGGCCAATAGGCGGCACCGAAACTATAGGCCAGCCTGTTGCCGCCGGTATCGTCGAAAGCCAGCCGTCGCCAGAATTGTCTCGCTGCGGCCTGTTCGATCGTAGGCGGCTCAGGCCAAAGCATGTCGAGGACACCGTAGCGGATCCATCCCTCGTCAGTGCCCAGAATCTTGATTGCCCCATAGCGGCCGGATGGTGGCATGTGAGCAAAGGCCGGTGGCGATTCGAAGCTGAGAATCATGCCGGGCTCGCCACCCGTCTGCGCAGGCGTTTCCCTTACTGCGCTTGCCGAAATCGTCGGCCGGAGCCATTTCTGCCGAAGATGAAAGATCCAGCTCATCGGCGTTCCCTCGCCATCCATTGCCCAGGAATCGGCGCGTCCGCGATCCCCATTCGATGCGCTGGGAGCCCGATCTTTCGGGCCGCTCGCCAAGGGTTCAATCGATCGCCTCGATGCCCTGCGCCGCCAGGCGCGCGAGGGTCGCCTGCATGGCTTCGAGTTGCTCGGCGGAGTGGCCCTGCCAATGGGCGATCTCGCCGGTGACCCGCAGCGGTTCTCGGGACCGATAGGACAGCGTCGGGTTGCCCGGAAACTTCTTGTCGGTGAGGTTGGGGTCGTCGACGATAGGGCCGGTGGGCTCGACGATGTAGATTCTCTGGCGTCCTTCTCCGGCCGCCAGTTCCGCTCCCCAGATCGCCGCATCCAGGGTGGCGGTGAGATAGGCCCAGGATGATTTTTTGCGCGTCCCGAAATTTGGCGCATAGCCCGGCCCGATGAGATCTCCCGGTTTCAGGTCGGCGCGAGTGCCATGATAGAATTCCCGTTGGGCCGTATCGATCGTGGACGTCATTGCTGCCTCTTCTTGAGAAAAAGTCTTGTTGGGGTGTTGTCGTCCTGTGGCGTCGGCGTTCCGCCGAGCCTTGGACGTCAGGTCGGCGCTAGCGCTTTTCGAAGCCGTCGGCTGTCCAGTTCTCGGACCCGACGCCGTGATGCACGAAAAACAGCCCGCTGGGGTCGTAGCGGCGCTTGATGTCGAGGAGCCGGGGGTAGTTCGGGCCCCAGAAGGCTGACTGCCAGTCGGCTTCGAAATAGTTGGCTTCCGAAACATAGCTGCCCGAGCCGGGCGCCAGCTCCCGCAGGGCGCTCATCGCGGCCTCGACACGTCGCGCCCGTTCCCGCCCGGCGCCTGGGTCCGCTCTCGATGTCGGGAGTCCCGGATAGGCAGCGGGTCCATGCGCGCCACAGATGGCGAGAGCGAAGGCATCGATCGCTGCAGGATGGACGGCGCTGTCGCGTGCGGCCTCGATCTCCCCGGCCGGTGCGCCGGCCAGTCCCTTGTTGAAATGCAGCGACAGCGGCCATGCGCGAGCAGCGCGCAGGAGGGCCTCGGCGAGCGCGGGCCGCCGGAACGGATCCAGCAGTGACTGTGGCAGCCAGCGCGATCCATAGCCGTGGATGAACTGGCCGGCCTGGCCCGCATCGCCGGCCCAGACAAAATGTTCTGTCGGCGCGCCTGGCCGGTCGTCTCCGGCAATGAGATCCGGCGCATTGGCACGAAGCCAATCGGCATCCCACAGATGGCGGCCGGGTACACTCAGGATCCGGGCGGGGGTGCTCCAGGCATAATCCGCGGAACGGTGGGCGAGCCAGTCCAGAAAGGGCCGCCAAATCGCCTCTGCCTCGCTTTGCTCCAAGCCTTGAAACACCATTCCAAGGGTGAGAGTCCGGTCCGGCCCGAGGCGGATCTGTTCGCCCCAGTTCTCGTTGAAGAGCCGTGCCGCGTATAAGTCGAGGAAAGCGCCGACGAGTTGCGCGTACGCATTGTCGGATGAGGCTTTAATCCGGCCGAACACCGCGCCGAAATTGTGCGGGAGTGCGTGGGTGCGAAGCGTCACACGCGTCACCACGCCGAAGGACCCACCGCCGCCGCCCTTGAGCGCCCAGAAGAGATCGGAATGAATGGACGGGTTGGCGATCCGCACCTGTCCGTCCGCCGTCACGATCTCGGCTTCGAGAAGGCTCCCGGCCGCCAGCCCGAAGCGCTTCGAGAAACTGCCGAAGCCGCCGCCATGAATGAGCCCGGCCACGCCCACGGTGGTGCAGCCGCCGCCCTGGACATAGCGGCGGCCAGCGGTCGTGACCGCCTGGTAGGCCTCCAGCCAACGCGCGCCCGCTCCGATCGAGACGGCATTCCCGGCATCGCGGCAGCCGACCGGTGCGAACTCGTCGTGAAGCACGACCTGCCGCATCGGACGCGTCCAGATCTGCAGCGAGTCGGCGGCGCTGGAAGCGCCATGATAGCTGTGCCCGCCCCCTTTGATCACGAGTCGCAAGCGATGCCGCGCCGCGAAGTCGACCGCAGCCGCGACGTCCGCCGCATGGCGCGCGGCGACGACATAGGCGCTGGGAGCCGCATTCCAGGCGTCCAGCCAGCCGCTGGCCTGCGTCAGTGCCGGATCGTCGCCGATCGCAAAGGAATTGCGGAGAAGAGCGTCGGCAGCGCGGCAGGCGGAGCCGTCCGGAACAGCGCAGGCGGCGAAGGGCTCTGCGAGGCGGCGCAGCTGACCGCCCACGGCGGTGTTCAGCGCTTCCCAGGCCGTATCAGACGGCCAGCCGGTCATGCCGGGCCGGGTCCGGTGGAATGGGGTGGATAGCGCAACCGCCGGCCAACCTGCCGCGCTCAAAGTGGCTCCCGCGGCGACGCTCAGTGCCATACGGCGATCGATCTGGGGCACCCTGGACATAATCCGCTCCCGCTTTTACCGGCCGATCGTCGCGTAGAACACGATCAGGCTGCGTGCGTTCGCAATTGTGCCGCTGATGCGCAACTACCTCCGACATCGTATCGGACAGTGCTGGCGAGAGTGGCGCTCGTCTGCATTACCGACGCCGACGCGGCGGAGCAGAACCAGGCTGGACTTGTGCCGCAATGATGTACACGCGACACTGCGCCCTTCGCGGTATCGCCCGCCCCGCTGCGCGTCGGCTGTCCCACGCTGCATTACGACACTGACTTCGCGAGCCTCGACTGAATCCGATGGGCCGCCCTGACGCAGGTCTCGTTCGAGACATTTCGGTTCGCCAGCATGGCGATGCCGATCTTCCAAGCAGGCAAGAACGCGACGACATAGGCGCCGAAACCATTGGTCCCGTCTTGTTGATCACGACGTCGATGCGTGGCTGAAACGGCGGTCCGATCGCCGATTCAGCCAGCCGTGCGGTTCAGGATCAGCCTGCGGGGCCTGCCAGGCTGGACAGCGAAGCCAGCGGCACGACCGGAATGATGATGCGCGATGCACGCGCGCCGTCGCAGAACACCGTATTGCGCGCGACCTGCCGCCGGCGCCCCTGCCCTTCCGGAGCGAAGGTGTTGGGGTTGACGTCGAATTTCGGGAAGTTCGAGGAGGAGATGTCGAGCCTGATCCGGTGGCCGGCCTTGAACAGCGCCGCCGTCGCGAACGGCTCTATGGTGATCCGGAATGGAACCTCCGGCTCGACAGGCTCCGGTTTTTCCCAGGAATTGCGATAGCGGCAGCGCAGGATGCCATCCGTCAGGTTGAGCGCGAAGCCTGTGGGATAGTCCTTTGAGGGCGGATGCATGTCGACGAGCTTGGCGGTGAAATCCGTGTCAGGCGCGTCGGAGGCGACCCAGAGCTCGACCGTGATCGGCCCGATCACCGCCATGTCCTCTTCCAGCGGCAGGCTTTCGAAGGCCAGCACGTCGCGCCGGGCGATCAGGGGCATGCCGACATCGCGCGAGCCGAAGAAGCGCAGCCCCTCGCGCTGGTCGAAGCCGCCGCCTTCGAAGATGGGCTGGCCGCTGGTCAGCGCGCCGCCGATGGTCGGCACCGGATCGGCCGGGTCGAAATCATAGGTCAGGGGCGTAGCGCCGGGTGCCGGCACGTCGCGCGACAGCCGCCCGTTGCCGTGAATGTACCAGGCTTGCTGGTCGGTATCGGGCAGCGGCCATGTCGAGGTCTCGATCCAGCGCCCGCCCTGAACGAGGCGACCTTCGGCATCCTTCTCCCCCGAGCCGCCGCCCATCAGGAACAGACGCAGCTTCGGGTCGGCCTCCAGCCCGTTCGGCTCGTCCCTGAGCCAGCGGTCGAACCAGCGCTTGCGGAAATCAAGCCAGTTCGTGCCGACATTGCCGTCGAAGGGCGCGGCCTCGCCGAAGGAGACGTCGCCGGCGAAGGTCGATTGGCGGTTGCCGTGCAGGCCGGCGCCCATGATGACGTTGAGATGCCGCCGGCCCGACGCGCCGAGCCCCGCGAAATTGTCGAAGGTGGTCTTCACATAGACGTCGTACCAGCTCGACATCAGCAGGATCGGGATGTCGGGCACCGCGTCGTAGAAGCCCTCCAGCCACAGGCCGGGCCGTTTCCATTCCGGGCCGAAGGTGCCGGCGCGCCACTGGTCGAGCAGATAGGTCTCGTATTCCGGCACCCAGCGCACCGGCGAGCGCCCCTCGCTCCACGGCATCACGCGGAACCAGGCATGCAGGTCCTCGGCCGCGAGGCCGGCGGCGACGACGGGATCGGCGAGCGCCTCCGGGCTTTCCTGCGCCCGGTTATAGGCCCAGGTCGCCTGCTTGAGCTCGAAGGCGCCGCCCTGGCGGATGCCGCAGAGAAAAGCGTTCGAGAAGCCCCCGGAATCGAGCACCATGCAGGCGAGGCCGGGCGGTGTCAGCGAGGCCAGCGCCGCCTGGGTATGGGCGGCATAGGACAGGCCCATCGTGCCGATCCGGCCGTTGCACCAGAGCTGCGCGACGATCCAGGCGCAGCTATCGTAGCCATCCTCGGCATCGGAGACGTATTTGACGAACTCGCCCTCCGAACCGTAACGGCCGCGGCAATCCTGATACACCACCGCGTAGCCGGCCCGGACGAAATGAGCGGCGACATCGGTGCGGGCCATCGGCTTGGCCTCGCCGCGGCCGATCTCGGAGCGCGAGAGCTCCGCCTTGCCGTAGGGCGTGCGCTCCATCACGACGGGGAACGGGCCGGCAAGGGCTTTGCCATCTCGCGCCGGCAGATAGACATCCGTGGCGAGCCGGACCCCGTCGCGCATCGTCACCATGACGTCCTTCAGCGTGACGACGTCATCGCCGCTCTGCGGAGCGGCGGCCTTCATCGACGGCGCGTTCACTTGGCCAGCCCCGCCCGCGCCGCGGTCGTGTCCTCCGCCATATTGGCCTCGAAGGTGATATTGGCCTTCGAGGCCCAGGCGATCTTCTGCCAGTAGAGCGGGATCACGGGCAGGTCGGCGAAGACCATCTTCGATGCCGCCTGGATGCCGGCGATGCGCTTGGACTCGTCGAACTGCGTCAGCGCTTCGGCCAACGCCTTGTCGAAGGCGGGATTGGAATAGCGCGCCCGGTTGAAGCCGCCGGTGCCGGCCTTCGAATCAGCCGTCATGAACAGGTTGCGCATGCCCGGCCCCGCCGTCGGCGTCGTCGTACCCAGCGAGAAGATGAAGGCGGAGAAGCTCTGCCGGCTCGCGGCGCTGGCGTAGACGTTATAGGGCTGCGTCATCACGCCGTTCACCTTGATGCCGCCGCGCGAGAACATCTGGCCGATCGCCTGCGCAATGTCCTTGTCGCCAGCGAAGCGGTCGTTCGAGGAATGGATCGTGATGCCGAAGCCGTCCTTCAGCCCGGCCTGCTGCAGCAGCGCCTTGGCGCCGGCGAGATCATTGGCAACCGGCTTCAGTGAGGGATCGAAGCCGGCGACGCCCTCCGGCACGAGCTGGCCGGCCGGGACGCCTGCACCGTTGAGCAGCCGGTCGACGATCGCCGGCACGTTGATCAGCTTGGCCAGAGCCTGGCGCACGCGCAGGTCCTGCAGCGGATTGGGCTTCAGCGGCTTGCCATCCTTGTCGGTGACGAAGGGGCTCTCCTCGCGCGCGGTGTCGAGCGCGAGGTAGATCAGCCGGGCCGAAGGGATGGCATGGACCTTGAGCCCCGCCGTTTTCTCCAGCACCGGCAGGTCGGCCGGAGGCACGCCGTCGATCAGGTCGACCGCGCCGGAGCGCAGCGCCGCGACACGGGCGGCATCATTGGCGATGAAGCGGATCGTTACCGTCTCGAAGGCGGGCCTCGGCCCCCAATAGCCTTCGTTGCGGGTCAGGATGACGCGGTCGCCCGGCACCCACTCCTTGAACTTGTAGGGGCCGGAGCCGACGAGCCCGTCGCCCTTGTTGTAGTCCTGCAGGCTCTTGCCCGCAGCGGAGGCGCGTTCGAGGATGTAGACGAAGCCGACCCGCTCCATCAGGTCGGGTGTCGGCACCTCGGTCTTCACCTCCAGCGTCGTGGCGTCGACCGCCTTGGCCGAGACCACGCCGGAGACGTTGTTGGAAAACGGCGCCGGGCTGTTGGGCACGTTGCGGGCGCGCTCCAGCGAGAAGGCGACGTCGTCGGCGGTGACCGGCTTGCCGCTCTGGAAGCGGGCGTCCTTGCGCAGGATGATCCGCCATGTCGTCGGCTCGACCGCTGACCAGCTTTCGGCGAGGGCCGGCTGCATGCGCAGATGAGCGTCGGTCTCGACCAGCCGGTCGAAGATCTGCATGGCGATGTTCTGGTTCGGCCCGGTGCGGGAGAACAGCGGGTCCATCGCCGAGGGCTCGCTCGCCGTTCCGATAACGAGATCGGCGGCCCGGGCGAGGCCCGCGCTGCCGAGCCAGGCGGCGCTGGCGAGCAGGGGCAGAAGCGCCGTGAGGCGAGGCTTGCAGGCCGTGCGAAGCTTGGAGGTCATGCGATGTCTCCTGTTCAGGCGATGCCGCCGGCCGAGAGCGATGCGGCGGCTGGCTGGTTCAGGTGGCAGGCACTGAGGTGCCCGTTGGCAATCGGTTCGAGAGCTGGCCGCGCCTGGGCGCAAGGCGTGAAGATGCGCGGGCAGCGCGGGTGGAAGGCGCAGCCGGACGGCGGATTAAGCGGCGAGGGAATTTCGCCGCGGATCGGGGTGAAGGCACGCCGGCGCTCCTTCACCGAGGGCAGCTCGCGCAATAGGGCAGCGGTATAGGGATGGTTCGGCGCGGCGAAGAAGGTATCGGCCGGCGCCGTCTCGACCACGCGGCCGAGATACATGATCGCGACCCGGTCGCTGATATGCTTCACCACGCTGAGATCGTGGCTGATGAAGAGATAGGTCAGGCCCAGCTCCTCTCGCAGATCCATGAACAGGTTGATGACCTGGGCCTGGATCGAGACGTCCAGCGCCGAAACCGACTCGTCGCAGACGATCAGCCGCGGCTTGACCGCGAGCGCCCGCGCGATGCCGATGCGCTGGCGCTGGCCGCCGGAGAACTGGTGGGGATAGCGCTTGCGGTAGGAGGGATCGAGCCCGACCTTCTCCAGCAGCTCCGCCACGTAATCGTCGACCTCCCCTGCCCGGACGAGCCCATGCACCCGTGGCGCTTCGCCGATCAGGTCAACGACGCGCTTGCGCGGGTTGAGCGAGGACATCGGGTCCTGGAAGATCACCTGCACGGCAAGGCGCATCTCCAGCGCCTCGCTGCGCGAGAGCGAGGTGACGTCCCTGCCCTGCCAGAGCAAGGTGCCTTCGGTCAGCGGGAGCAGGCCGGCCAGCATGCGGCCGAGCGTGGACTTGCCGCAGCCGGATTCGCCGACGAGGCCGAGGACCTCGCCCTGCCGGATGGCGATATCGACGCCTTCGACCGCATGGACCACCTCCTCGGAGATGTTCGCACCGAGGACACGGGCGAGCTTCTCCGCCGCGTCGAGTCCACGGGAAAAGCGCCGGACCAGGCCACGGCCTTCGATGAGCGCTCCGGTCATGCTGCGACTCCGGACAAGAGCGGATGGTGACAGCGGAAGCTGTGGCTCACGCCCTGTAGCTTCGGCTCCTCCCGGCAAATTTCGCTCGCGGCGAAGCAGCGCGTCCGGAAGGCGCATCCGGCGGGCCGCGCCAAGGGCGAAGGCGAAAGGCCGGGGATCGGATGGAGCCTCTGGCCGCGCACCGCATTGGCGGGCAGCGCCTCCATCAGGCCGCGCGTATAGGGATGGGCCGGCCGGTCGAGCACGTCGTCGGTGGCACCGGTCTCGACGATGCGGCCCGCATACATCACCGCGATCCGGTCGGCGAGGCTGGCGACCACGCCGAGATCGTGGCTGATCCAGATCAACGCCATGCCGAACTCGCTCGCCAGCCGGCGCACCTCGAACAGGATCTGACCCTGGATGGTGACGTCGAGCGCGGTCGTCGGCTCGTCGGCGATGATCAGGTCAGGCCTGTGCAGCAATGCGATCGCGATGGCGACGCGCTGGCGCATGCCGCCCGAGAACTGGTGCGGATACGCCTTCAGGCGTTCCTCGGGCGAAGGGATGCCGACGAGGCCGAGCGCATCGCGGGAGCGCACCCGTGCCTCCTCCCACGAGACCCGATCATGAGCGAGTACGGCCTCGACCATCTGCGTCTCGATCGAAAGCACGGGATTGAGCGTCATCATCGGATCCTGGAAGATCATCGCGATCTTCTTGCCGCGCAGGCGCCGCAGCCGCTCGGTCGGGAGCCCGACGAGGTCTTCGCCCTGGAACAGGATGCGTCCACCCGCGACCCGTCCGGGCGGCTCGATCAGGCCCAGGATCGAGAAGCCGGTGATCGACTTGCCCGAACCTGATTCGCCGACGAGCCCGAGGATTTCGCCGCGATCGACGCTGAAGGAAACGCCGTCCACGGCGCGAACGAGGCCGGCGGAAATGGCGAACTGGGTTTCGAGATTCTCGACGACGAGCACAGGGGTCATGGCTCAGCGCTCCGCAAGGCGGGGATTCAGCACCTCGCGCAGCCGGTCGCCGACGATGTTGATGCTGAAGACGAGGGTGAGCAGCAGGAGCCCGGGATAGACGCTGATCCAGTACTGCCCGGCGAGCAGGACCTGATAGCCGTTGGCAATCAGCAGGCCGAGCGAGGGCTGGGTGATCGGCAGGCCGATGCCGAGGAAGGACAGCGTCGCCTCGGCCGAGATCGCGTTCGCGACCTGCAGCGTGCCGATCACGATCAACGGCGAAAGGCAGTTCGGCAGGAGATGGCCGAAGAGCATGCGCGGCCGCGACAGGCCAAGCATCCTGGCCGCCTCGATATAATCCTTGCCCTTCTCGACCAGGGCTGCGGCACGGACAGCCCGGGCGAACATCGCCCATTGCACCAGCACCAGCGCGAAGATGACCTTGCCGACGCCCTGCCCGAGAATGGCGAGCAGCATCAGCGCGACGAGCAGGGTCGGGAAGCCCAGCATCAGGTCGACCAGCCGCATGATCACGGTGTCGGTGCGTCCGCCGAAATAGGCGGCGGAGAGGCCCAGCACGGTGCCGACGATCAGCGCGACGACACCGGCGAGGACGCCGACGAAAAGCGAGGTCCTGAGGCCGTAGATCATGGCCGAGAGCATGTCGCGGCCCTGCACGTCCGTTCCGAACCAGTAGACCGCGCCGCTGATGCTCTCGCCGCCGGGCGGCAGCTTCGAGTCCATGATGTCGAGCGTCGAGAGGTCGTAGGGGTCCTGCGGGGCGAGCGCCGGGCCGAACACCGCGGTCAGGATCAGCAGGACGCAGACGATCGCGGCGATCGTCGCCTTCGGACTTTTCAGGATGCCGGCGAGCGAGCGCGCCAGCAGGCTGTCGGCATCGGGGCGCAAGGCCGCGAACAAGGCGGGTTTCGCGAGAGCCATCAGTTGCGCCCCAGCCGAATGCGCGGGTCGAGGATCGAGTAGAGCACGTCGACCGCGAAGTTCAGCACGATGAAGAGGCTGACCACGACGAGCAGGTAGGCGACCACCACCGGCCGGTCGAGCCGCATGATGGAGTCGATCAGGAGCTTGCCGACGCCGGGCCAGGCGAAGATCGTCTCGGTGACGACGCCGAAGGCGATCAGCGAGCCGATCTCCATACCGATCACCGTAACCAGCGGGATCATGATCGTCTTCAGCACATGCACGAGCACGACACGGCGCTCGGTCAGCCCCTTGGCGCGGGCGAACCTGACGAAATCGAGCGGCATGGTCTCGCGCACGCCGGTCCGCGTCAGCCGGATCACCAGAGAGAGCTTGAACAGGGCAAGGTTGGTCGCCGGCAGGATCAGGTGGCGGATGCCTTCCCAGGAGGCGAAGCTGGTCTCGATGCCGAATATCTGTCCAGTCGGCCCGCGCCCGCTGGAGGGCAGCCAGCCGAGCCAGACCGAGAAGATCATCACCAGCATCATGCCCTGCCAGAAATTCGGCAGGCTGAAGCCCAGGATCGAGCCGGTCATGATCGTCTCATCGGCGATGGAGCGTGGCTTGAGACCGGCGATCAGTCCCAGCGGAATGCCGAAGACGAGCGCGATCAGGATCGCGACCAGCGCGAGCTCCAGCGTTGCCGGCAGGCGCTCGAGGATCAGCGAGATCGAGGGCTGGTTGAAGACGAAGGAGCGGCCGAGATCACCCTTGAGCGCATTGCCGAGGAAGGCGAGGAACTGGACCGGCAACGGCTTGTCGAGGCCGAGCGAAGCCTCGACCTGGGCCCGTTCGGCCGGGGTGGCGTCGGGCGCGATCAGCATCTCCGCGGGATCGCCGATGGCATAGACCCCGACGAAGACGATGACGGCCGTCGCCGCCAGCACCAGCAGGCTCTGCATCAGTCGTCGAATGACGAAGACGGTCATCGATGGCTCCCGGCAGTGGCAGGGCGGCGTGATCGCCGTTCACCTGTCACGCCGACCATGAGCGGCGCTGAGAACCTCCGCAACCTTATGCGCAAAGCGCATCGGGCTATGTGCGGCCTTGCGCCTCCAGCCGGGTCTTCAGGATCTCCGTGAAGGCTTCCGCCGACCGCGACATCGGCGCGCCCTTCAGCGTGACGATGCCGTAGGCGCCGTGGATGCAGGGGCTGAACGGACGCTGCGCGATCGGCAGGTGCCGGTATAGCCCGGCGATGAGCTCGGGCACCACGGCGACGCCGAGACCGCGGGCGACGAGTCCGCAGGTGGCCTCGACCGAATGCACCTCGATGCGCACGATCGGGAAGACGCCGACCCGCCGCAACTGCCGCTCGAAGGCGAGCCGCGCCGGCCGCTGGCGCCCCAGCATGATCAGGTGATGCCCCGACAGGTCGCGCGGCATCAGGTTCGGCCGCTCCGCCAGCGGATGACCGGCGGGCATGATGCAGACCGACTCGGAGCGCACGATCTCGCGGGCCTCGAAACCCTTGTTGCGCGGCGGCAGGCTGACGAAGCCGAGATCGGCAACGCGCGCCAGCACCATCTGCTCGATCGCGTCGTAATGCCCGCCGATCAGCTCGACCGAGGCATCATGGCGCTCGGCCAGATAGGTCTCGATCACCTCCGGCATCACGGTCGCGATGAAGGAATGCGGCACGGCCACCTTGAGGAAGCGCTGGCCGACGGTTCCGGCCCTCAGGTCCTCGGTATAGCGCTTCAACCGCGAGACAAGCGAGGCCAGCTCCCCGACCTCGTCCATCAGCGCGAAGGCTTCCGGCCGCGGCAGCAGGCGGCCGTTGCTGCGCTCGAACAGCTCAAAGCCCAGTTCCTCCTCGAGCTGCGTGAGCTGCCGGCTGACCGCCGATTGCGACAGGCCGAGCGTGACGGCGGCGGCGGTCGTGGAGCCGCCGGCCATGACGGCACGGAAGATTTCGATCTGCCGGATCTTCATCGATCGGAAGTCTCGCGATGGGGCGATGCCGGCTCACCGGCCGAAGGCCTGATCCAATAGCGGATCATCCCTCCCCGCCAGCACTTCTTTGCGGCCTTGGGCGCTCGAACCTCGGAAAGGGGAGGCCGAGCCGGCCGCTCAGGGCAGGCAGTCCCGCAAGAGCGCGATCTGACTCTCGACCCACTCGTCCGTCATCATCTCCAGCGGTGCGTTGAACGAGACGGCCATGTTCACGTCATGCGAAGCCTGGCTCGCCCGGGGCAGGCCGATGCCGCCCTGGCCCGGAAAATAATATCCCATGTTGAGCGCGTAGCCGCGTCGCTGGGCATCGGTGACCTGACCGAGGATGACCTCGCCATCGACATGGCGACCCGAGGGGTGCCTCAAGTAGCGCTCGGCATTGGCCGTGACGATCTGCTGGATCGCGGCATCCGGCAACAGCGACATCAGGGCGAGGCTGCCCGCGCCGACGCCCATCGGCACGCGATAGCCCACGCCCATCGAGAACTGGCGCCGCGTCGAACGGCTGATCATCTCGGCGCAGACCGCGTCGACTCCCGATTGCACGATCAGATAGACGGTGAAGCCGGTCAGGCGCGCGAATTCGGTCATGCCAGGGCGGACCTTCTGCACCTGGGGTTCCAACCGCTCCTGCCGTCGCGCCAGCATCGGCACCGCCGAGCCCAGGCGGTAATGGCCATAGCGCCCGGCCGGTTCGGCGAAGCCCTTCTGCAGCAGGGCGACGAGGCTGCGATGCGCCACCGACTTGGCACAGCTCATGCGCTCGGCGATCTCCGCCAGGCTCAAACCTTCCGGTCCGACCTCGCCCAACGCCAGGACAATGTCCAGCGCTCGCTCGGCATTGGACGAGGAACTGAGGAGTTTCGTCACTATAATTCCGATTATCAGAACAAATTGCCCGCCATCTTACTGAATACAGGAATTTGTTGACAAGGGCTCGTTTGTCCTTTTCGCTGGAGGTGCTGCCGGAGCGTCGAGCCGTCTAGGAGCGCCTCGTCATTCGTCAGCCAAAGGCAGCCGCACCAGCCCCATCGCTGGTCGGACAATGCGGGGGCGAACCGGATGGTGTCATTCCTGGCGAGGCGTCTGGGCTTTGCCGTCGTCACGTTGTTCAGCGTCCTGACGCTGGTCTTCCTGATCGTGCGGATCCTGCCGGGCGATCCCGTCCTGGTGATCCTGGGCGATCAGGCGAGCCCCGCCAGCGTCGTCGCCTTGCGCCAGCGTCTCGGCCTCGACCAGTCGCTGCCTGTCCAGTACGGCCGCTTCCTGCTCCAGGCGTTCCGCGGCGACCTCGGCACCTCGATGATCTCGGGCCGGCCGGTGACGGAGGAGATCCTCGCCGTCCTGCCCTATACGCTGGAATTGACCATCGCCGCCCTGATCCTGGGCGCCGCGCTCGGCATCCCCGCGGGCGTCTGGGCCGCGGTCCGGCGCAACCGTCTTCCCGATTACGTGCTGCGCCTGCTCTCGCTGCTCGGCCTGTCGCTGCCGGCTTTCGTGGCCGCGATCATCCTGCTGATGGTCTTCGCCATCCAGTTCCGCTGGTTCCCGGTGATCAGCGCCGGCGGCGCCGATACGTTGACCGAGCGGCTGCGGCAGATGGCCCTGCCGACGCTGGCACTGGCCCTGATCATGATGGCCTACATCACCCGCGTGACGCGCTCGGCGATGCTGGAAGTGCTGAGCCAGGATTTCGTCCGCACGGCGCGGGCCAAGGGCGCCTCCGCCTCAGCGGTGATCTGGTCGCACGCACTCGGCAACTGCCTGATCCCGATCACCACCGTCATCGGGCTCTATCTCGGCATCCTGATCGGCAATTCGGTGCTGACCGAGATCGTGTTCTCGCGCCCCGGCCTCGGCAAGCTGATCCTGACCGCGCTCAGCCAGCGAGACTACACGCTGCTGCAGGGAATGATCGTGGTCTACACGCTTATGGTCGTCGTCGTGAACCTGCTGACCGACCTGACCTACGGCTTTCTCGATCCGAGGGTGCAGTACAAATGAGCGAGACCGCAGCGGAAACCGCTCGCCCCATAGCTCGCCGAAGCGCCTTCCGTGGCGTGCTGGGCCGGCTCAACCTTTCGACCTGGGCCGGCATCGCCATCGTCGTCCTGCTCGTGCTCGCCGCGACCTTCGCACCCTGGCTCGCGACGCATCCTCCGGCGAAGCAGAACATCATGGAGCAGCTCGCTCCTCCCGGCGGCGCATATCTGCTCGGCGCCGACCAGTTCGGCCGCGATATCTGGTCGAGGCTGCTCTTCGGCGCACGCTATTCCCTGACAATCGGCCTCTTCGCAATCACGACGGCCCTCGTGATCGGATCGCTGATCGGGATGACGGCCGGCTACCGCGGTGGGCGCATCGACATCCTGCTCATGCAGGTGATGGACGTGATCCTCGCCTTCCCCTCGCTGATCCTGGGTCTCGCGCTGGTCGCCCTGATGGGAGCGACCATGACGAACATCGTCATCGCGATCGCCTTCACCGCGACGCCCGCCTTCGCCCGGATTGCACGCGCCGCCGTGATCGCACAGCGCGACCGCGAATATGTCCAGGCCTGCCGCGCCATGGGCTTCTCGGGCGGGCGCATCCTGTTCCGCCACATCCTGCCGGCGATCCTGCCCGAGGTTATGGTGATGACCTCGCTCTGGATGGCGACCGCGGTGCGCACCGAAGCCTCGCTCGCCTTCATCGGGCTCGGCCTCGCCCCGCCGACGCCGACCTGGGGCGGCATGGTGCGCGAGGGCTTCGAGAACATCCTGAGCTCGTTTCATCTCGCTCTCTTCCCGAGCCTCGCGATCCTGATCCTCGTGCTCGCCTTCAACCTGATCGGCGACGGCCTGCGCGACGCCATCGATCCCCGCCTGAAGGATGCCTCGTGATGGCCGGCAAGAACGCGAGCGGCAAGGTGATGGACGGCCGGCCTGTCCTGTCGGTCAGCGGTCTGACGATCGCCTTCGGTTCGGTGACCGTCGTCCACGATCTCGGTTTCGAGATCGCCGCCGGCGAAACGCTCGCGGTCGTCGGCGAGTCCGGTTCGGGCAAGAGCGTCACGTCGCTCGCCATCATGGGCATCCTGCCCGAGCGGATCGGGCGGGCGAGCGGGTCGGTCAGGCTCGACGACCGCGAATTGCTGACCCTCAGTGAATCCGAGATGCGCGGCGTGCGCGGCGGCCAGGTCAGCATGATCTTCCAGGAGCCGATGACCTCGCTGAACCCGGTCCAGCGCATCGGTGACCAGATCGGCGAGGCCATCCGCATCCATCGCGGCCTCAAGGGCAAGGAGCTGCGCGAGGCGGTGCTGGAGATGCTGCGCAAGGTGCGCATCCCCGACCCCGAGGAGCGCATCGACAGCTACCCGCACACCTTCTCCGGCGGCATGCGCCAGCGCGTGATGATCGCGATGGCGCTGGCCTGCAACCCGGCGCTGATCATCGCGGACGAACCGACCACCGCGCTGGACGTCACCGTGCAGGCGCAGACGCTGGCCCTGCTCAAGGACCTCCAGCGCGAGACCGGTACGGCGATCCTGTTCATCACCCACGACATGGGCGTCGTCGCGGAGATCGCCGACCATGTCCTCGTCATGCGCCGCGGCCGCGCGATCGAGCAGGGCACGGTCCACGAGGTCTTCTCCAACCCGCGCGACGCCTATACCCGCAGCCTGATCGCGGCCGCGCCGAGCCTCGTCGGCAAGCTCGCCGAAGGCACTGTTCCCGCGCGCAGCGTCGCTGGCGTGCCGCTTTCCTTCCGGGGCGACGCGCCCGTGCTGGAAGTGCGGGACCTCTCCGTCCGCTTTCCCTCGCGCGGCGGCCTGTTGGGCCGGCTCAAGGGCGAGGTCCATGCTGTCGAGCAAGTCTCCTTCGCCATCGGCAAGGGCGAGACGCTCGGCCTCGTCGGCGAATCCGGCTCGGGCAAGTCGACCATCGGCAAGGCGATCATCGATCTCGCCCCGCGCCATTCCGGCGAGATCACCGTCGCAGGCCGCAAGATCGACTATGCCGATCGGCGCAGCCTCGCCGCCTTGCGCCGCGATGTGCAGATGATCTTCCAGGACCCTTTCGGCTCGCTCGACACCCGCCAGAGCATCGGCTCGGCCATCATCGAGCCGATGCAGGTCCACGGCATCGCCTCCGGCAAGGAAGCCCAATCCAAGATGCAGTGGCTGCTGGAGCGTGTCGGGCTCGATCCGGGCCGCGCCAGCAGCCTGCCGCATGAATTCTCCGGCGGCCAGCGCCAGCGCATCTGCATTGCCCGGGCGCTGGCGATGTCGCCCAAGCTGATCATTGCCGACGAGGCCGTCTCCGCGCTGGACGTCGCGATCAAGGCGCAGATCATCGACCTGATGATCGACCTGCAGAAGGAATTCGAGGTCTCCTATCTCTTCATCAGCCACGACATGGCGGCGATCGAGCGGATCTGCGACCGCGTCGCGGTGATGTATTTCGGGGAGATCGTCGAGATCGGCGCGCGCGACGACGTCATCGGACGACCCGGCCATGGCTATACGCAGCGGCTGCTGTCGGCGATCCCGATCACCCATCCCGACCAGCGCAACGGCCGCCCGCCCCAGCGCATCGACGCCACGCCGCCGCGCAGCCCGCTCAAGCCCGTAGGCTACCAACCGCCGCCACCGAGCTGGGAGATGATGACCGAGGGCCATTTCATCCGCCGCGCGAACGCAGCCGCCTAGCAGGAACCGGAACGCGAACCATGCACGCCATCGAGGAACTCGCCGCCTTCGCCGCCGATCACCCTGAGGGCGCGCTGCCGGCAGAGGCGCAGGAAAGCGCCTCGCTGCTGGTCGCGGACCTGATCGGGGCGACTGCTGCAGGGCTGGACTCGCGGCTGGCCCGGGCTGCCCGAACCACGGCCGAGCAGCTCTACGGCTCCGGCCCGGCCGGCATCTGGCTGACCGGCACCAAGCTTAGCGTCGCCGGCGCTGCCATGGCGAATGCGGCGGCGGCGAGCGCGCTCGATATCGACGACGGCCATCGCGGCGCGGCGGGCCATGCGGGGGCCGGCATCATCCCGGCCGCCTTCGCCGTCGGACAGGCGCTCGACGCCTCGGACGAGCGCATCTTCGACGCGATCGCGCTCGGCTACGATATCGCGCTCAGGGTCGGGACGTCGCGGCCGACGTCGACGATCGAGACCTATAGCAGCGGCCGCTGGGTGAATTACGGCGTCGCCGTCGCAGCCGGGCGCCTGCTTGGCCTCGACGCGCCGGCTCTCGCTCATGCCATGGCGATCGCCGGGGCCGAGGGGCCGATCAGCTATCCCATGGGCACCTCGCAATATCAGGGCAGCACGGTGAAGGAGGTCATCCCGCCCGCCGTCGTCGCCGGCCTGACCGGCGCATACCGGGCCCGCGCCGGCGCCACCGGCCCGCGTGACCTGCTCGACCGCGACGACCGCTTCACGCGCAGCGTCCTGACCGGCGGGCTCGGCGCGCGCTGGTGGCTGCAGGATTGCTATCTCAAGCCCTATGCCTGCTGCCGCTACATGCATGCCGCCGTCGATGCGATCCTGGCGCTGCGCGATCCGGGCAAGCCGATCCTCTCGCTGCGCATCGAGACCTTTCCACGCGGTCTCGGCCTCGCCAACGAGCGCGCGCCGCAGACCCTCGAGGGCGGCCAGTACAGCTATTATTTCAGCTGCGCGCTGGCGGCGATCCATGGCGCTGCCGCCTTGCAGCCGGTCGATCCCGCGCATCTTCACGACCCGCAGGTGCTCGAACTCGCCGGCCGGATCGAGTTGTCCGCGCATGACGATTTCGCCGCCGCCTTCCCGAAAAGCACGCCCTGCCGCGTCGTCATCGACCAGGGCGAGGGCCCGCGCAGCCTGACGGTGCCCTACCCGCTCGGCGACGTCGCAAATCCGATGAATCGCGCTGAGGTCACCGAGAAATTCCGGCGTATCGGCGCTGCGAGCGTCGCGCACGACTGGCAGGACACGATCCTGGCCGCGCTCGACGGTCTCACGCATGCCGGCTTCCGGCCTCTTTTCGCTGCGCTCGGCACACAGCCGGCGCGGCTGCGACTGGTTTCAACAGGGGAAGGCTAACAATGAAAAGCACAGCTTCGATCAAAGCCGGACTTCTCGCCGGCGTCCTCGGCTTCGGCCTGCTGGCAGCGCTGCCGGCCTTCGCCGCGAAGACCGAGCTCACTCTGGGCGCCGCCGCCGTCGATGTCGGCACGCTTGATCCGCATTACGCCAGCAGCACCTCGGACCGCATTCTCTCGGCCTGGATCTTCGGCGGGCTCGTCCGCTTCGCGCCCGGCTCCACCGACCCGGCCACGATCGAGGCCGACCTCGCCGAGAGCTGGCAGGCGAGCGACGACCGCCTCGTCTGGACCTTCAAGCTCCGCCCCGGCGTGAAATGGCAGCACGGCTATGGCGACGTCACCGCCGATGACGTGGTGTTCAGCCTCGACAAGGCGCGCGACCCGAAGCGCTCGGCTTTCGCCAGCGACTATGCCGCCTTCCAGACGGTCGAGGCGGTCGATCCGCAGACGGTGCGCATCACGCTGTCGAGCCGCGTGCCGAGCCTGCTCGGACTGCTCACCAACTATGCCGGCGGCTTCATCATCTCCAAGAAGGCCTTCGAGGAGCGCGGCGAGAATTTCCGGCGCAGCCCGGTCGGCTTCGGGCCGTTCGCGCTCGATACGATCACGCCGGGGCAAGCCGTGACCTTCAAGGCGAACGACGCCTATTTCCGCGGCAAGCCCAAGCTCACCAAGATCACCTATCGCTTCCTCAACAACAACGCGGCGCGCGACCTCGCCTTCGTCGCCGGCGAGGTCGACACCGCGACCGGGCTTGCAGACCAGCGCTGGCTGCAACGGACGCTCGCCAATCCCGGCGTCGTCGTCGACAGCTTCGACCCGGCCGAGCTGACGACCCTCAGCGTCAACGTCACCAAGCCGCCCTTCGACAATATCAAGGTACGCCAGGCGCTCGCCCACGCGATCGACGCGGCCAAGATCGCCCAGTATCGCGGCCCGCGCTTCACCCGGGCCGGCAAGTCGGCCATCCCCTCCAACAATCTCGGCTTCGACGAGAATGCCGGCGTCCTGCCGCCGGACCCGGCCAAGGCCAAAAAGCTGCTGGCGGAGGCCGGCTTCCCCAACGGCCTGACCGTGACCATGCTCGCCAGCCAGCTGCCGAGCCTGGAATCCACCTCGCAGATCATTCAGGGTCAGGTCGCCGAGGCCGGCATCACGCTCAACCTCCAGCCGGTCGAGCACGCCACCTGGCACCAGATGATCCGCAAGGATCTCAGCCCGCTCGTCATGTACGGCGCCGCGCGCTTCCCGATCGCAGACAACTACCTGACGCAGTTCTACCACTCGAAGAGCGCCATCGGCCAACCCGGGCAGGTTGTGAACTTCAGCCATTGCGACGTCGCCGACAAGCAGATCGAAGCCGCCCGCGGCGAGACCGACCCCAAGAAGCAGATCGCGCTGTGGCAGGAGGCGCAGAAGCTGATCATCGGCAATGTCTGCGTCATCCCGATCACCGAGACCGGACAGGTCTGGGCCCGCCGCGAGAAGCTCAACTGGGGCTTCGACCTCAAGGGCTCGATGTCGCTGGGACCGCTCGTGACCGAGCAGACCCATTTCGTCGACTGAAGCCACCCTTCGGCCGCGCCCCTTCGGGCGCGGTCTTCCTCCATCCCAGACGAAGCCATGTCAAAGCTGACCTATCCGAAATACGCCAATCTCTGCGGCTGGAACGAGATGCTCCCGTCGCGCACGCCACACGCCGCGTTGAGCGACGACGTCACGGTGGATTATGCCGTCGTCGGCGCCGGCTATACCGGCGTCGCGGCGGCCCGGCGCCTGCACGAACTCGATCCGCAGGCGCGCATTGCGCTGATCGAGGCGACGACGGTCGGCGAAGGTTCTTCCGCACGCAACTCGGGCTTCACCACCCCCGACGTGCTGCCGCGCACCGCCTCGATGGAAATGGCCGAGAAGGCCCGAAACCAGACGCGCCTCTTCACCGAAGCTTTCGATTGGCTCACCGGCATCATCCGCGACAACGATATCGCTTGCGACATGCAGAAGGTCGGCTCGATCCGCGCCGCCGCGACCGAAGAAGGCGAAGCCACCCTGCGCAAGGTCGCGGAGGTCGCCCGGGCCAACAACCTGCAGCATACCATCCTCGATCGGGCAGGCATCCGCGAGCGCGTCGGCGCGGATTACTATCGCTACGGTCTCCACATGCACGACACCTGGCTGCTCCAGCCGGCTGCCTTGATCCGCGGGCTCGTCGATGCGCTCCCCGCGAACGTCACGCTTTACGAGCAGAGCCCGGTCCGCTCGATGCACCGGGATGGCCCAGGCTGGCGGCTCGCCACCGAGGGCGGCAGCGTCCGCTGCCGGACGGTGGTGCTCGCCAATAACGGCTTCATCCCACGGCTCGGTTATCTGAAGTCGCGCATGGCGACGATCTTCACCTATGCTGCCGTCACCGAGGCCGTTAAGGGCGCCGATATCGAGCATCTCGGCCAGGCCCCGGCCTGGGGTCTGCTGCCCTCGCACCGGCTCGGCACGACCTTGCGCCGGATCGGCCGCGACCGGCTCATGGTCCGCTCGCTGTATGCCCATGACGCCGAGATCGCGCAGCCCACCGCCATCAGGGAATTGCGCGACCGCTTCGAGCGTCGCTGGCCGGCACTGCGGCATGTCGACTTCGAATATGTCTGGGGCGGAACGACCGCCTTCACCATGAATGGCGCCCCCTGGTGGGGAAAGCTCGATGACGGGCTCTATGCCTCCGGCGGCTGCAATGGCAGCGGTCTCGCCAAGGGCACGATGCTCGGCCGCCGTCTCGCCGAGCTGATCCGCGGCGTCGGCAATGCCGGAGAGGTCGAGGCGATCATGGGCGAGGCGAGCTGGATCGCGCCCGAGCCGTTCCGCTCGATCGGCTTCCGCATCGTCTCGGCCCTGGAGAGCCGCAAGGCCGGGCTGGAGGCCTAAGGACCATGCCGGCACCGGAGCGATCGGCGCCGGCCACTCATAGAGAGCGGGGCCTCACCAGGTTTCCTTGACCGTCTCCATGGCGACATTGGTCGAGGTGTTCGCGACATGGGGAAGGTTCGAAATCTTCTCGCCCAGCACGGCCCGGTAGCGTCGGATATCGGGCGTCCTGATCTTCAGGAGATAGTCGAAGCGCCCGGCGATCATGTGGCATTCCTCGACCTCCCTGATCTTCTTGACCTCCTCGTTGAATTTCGTGAGCGCCTTTTCCGTGGTGTCGGAGAGCTTCACCTCGGCGAAGGCGATGTGCTCGAGCTTGAGCTTCGCCGGATTGAGCGTGGCCCGGAAGCCTTCGATGTAGCCATCGTCGAGCAACCTGCGGAACCGGATCTGGCAGGGCGTCTTCGACAGGCCGATCCGCGCGCCGAGTTCGGCGATCGAGATTCGGCCGTCCTCCCGGAGGACGTCGAGGATCTTGCGATCGAACGCGTCCAGATCACCTTCGATCGGCATTTCCTTGGTCTTTTTCATTTTCGATATCCAAATCTGAAGTCCGAATGAACTGCAGGATAGCAAATTTTGGACCGCCTGAGAATCGCGCTCGTGATAACCTCCCGCGCAAAGAACGGGAGAGGGATTCAGGCCCCGGCCCGTCGCGCTCGAACCCGCCGGGAACCGCCATGAGCCAAGCCAACGCTGCCGTAACCGCCACCAGCCCGGCGCCCTTCACGGACTTCGCTCCGCCGATCCGGCAGCAGTCGGCGCTCCGCCAGGCGATCACCGCCGCCTATCGCCGGCCCGAGACCGAGTGCCTTCCGCCCTTGCTGGCCGCGGCGAAGCTCGCGCCGGCGACCAAGCAGGAGATCGCCCGCACGGGGCGCAAGCTGATCGAGGCGCTGCGGGCCAAGCACAAGGGCACGGGCGTCGAGGGTCTGGTCCAGGAATATTCCCTCTCCAGCCAGGAGGGCGTCGCGCTGATGTGCCTGGCCGAAGCGCTGCTGCGCATCCCGGATACCGCGACGCGCGACGCGCTGATCCGCGACAAGATCGCCGATGGCGACTGGAAGTCCCATATCGGCGGCGGCAAGTCGCTCTTCGTCAATGCCGCGACCTGGGGCCTGGTCGTCACCGGCAAGCTGACCTCCACGGTCAATGACCGCAGCCTCGCGGCCGCCCTGACGCGCCTGATCGCGCGCGCCGGCGAGCCGGTGATCCGGCGCGGCGTCGACATGGCGATGCGGATGATGGGCGAGCAGTTCGTCACCGGCGAGACGATCGACGAAGCGCTGAAGCGCGCCCGGCCGCTGGAGGCGCGTGGCTTCCGCTATTCCTACGACATGCTGGGCGAGGCCGCGACGACCGCCGCCGATGCCGCGCGCTATTATCGCGACTACGAGAATGCGATCCACGCCATTGGCCGGGCTGCGAACGGACGCGGCGTCTTCGAAGGCCCGGGCATCTCGATCAAGCTCTCGGCCCTGCATCCGCGCTACAGCCGCGCGCAGGCCGGCCGCGTGATGAGCGAGCTGCTGCCGCGCGTGCGCGAGCTCGCGCTGATCGCCAAATCCTACGATATCGGCCTCAATATCGATGCCGAGGAGGCGGACCGGCTGGAGCTCTCGCTCGACCTGCTGGAGGCGCTGAGCTTCGACGAGGCGCTGAAGGGCTGGAATGGGCTCGGCTTCGTCGTGCAGGCCTATGGCAAGCGCTGCCCCTTCGTGCTCGACTGGCTCATCGAGCTCGCCCGCCGCTCCGGCCGGCGCATGATGGTGCGCCTCGTCAAGGGCGCCTATTGGGATGCCGAGATCAAGCGCGCCCAGGTCGACGGGCTCGCCGACTTCCCGGTCTATACCCGCAAGGTCCATACCGACGTCGCCTATGTCGCCTGCGCCCGCAAGCTTCTGGAAGCGCCTGACGCGATCTTCCCGCAATTCGCCACCCATAACGCCCAGACGCTGGCGACGATCTATCATCTCGCCGGCAACGATTTCGCGGTCGGAAGGTACGAGTTCCAGTGCCTGCACGGCATGGGCGAGCCGCTCTATGACGAGGTCGTCGGCAAGGACAATCTCGATCGGCCCTGCCGCATTTATGCGCCGGTCGGCACGCACGAGACGCTGCTCGCCTATCTGGTGCGGCGCCTGCTCGAGAACGGCGCGAACTCCTCCTTCGTCAACCGCATCTCCGATCCGAACGTCACCATCGACTCGCTCGTCGCCGATCCCGTCGACGTCGTCGAAGCGATGCCGGTCATCGGCATGCTGCACGACCAGATCGCGCTGCCTGCCGATCTCTACGGCGCCGACCGCACCAATTCCGCGGGCATCGACCTCTCGAACGAGAGGGCGCTGGCCGAGCTCGCGGGCAATCTGACCGCCTCGGCCACGCAGAACTGGCATGCGGTACCGCTGCTGGCCGACAACGCCACCGCCGGCACGACGCGGCCGGTCCTGAACCCGGCCGATCATTCCGATGTTGTCGGGCAGGTGACCGAGCTTGCGGTCGAGGATGCCGCCAGGATCGCGCGCCTCGCGGCCGAAGGGGGCAAGGCCTGGGCGGCCGTGCCCCCGGCCGAGCGCGCCGCCTGTCTCGATCGTGCAGCC
Organism: Hyphomicrobiales bacterium; assembly: GCA_004144595.1. Classification (GTDB taxonomy): domain Bacteria; phylum Pseudomonadota; class Alphaproteobacteria; order Rhizobiales; family Beijerinckiaceae; genus Allobosea. The sequence continues at coordinate 112,301 of SEEM01000001.1, read as the reverse complement.
GACATCATGCAGGCCCGCATCGAGACGCTGATGGGCATCGCCATGCGCGAGGCCGGCAAATCCGCCGCCAATGCGATCAGCGAAGTGCGCGAGGCCATCGATTTCCTGCGCTACTACGCCGACCAGGCACGCAAGACGCTGGGGCCGGCGCATGCGCCGCTGGGGCCGATCGTCTGCATCAGCCCTTGGAACTTCCCGCTGGCAATCTTCACCGGCCAAGTCGCTGCGGCGCTGGTCGCAGGCAATGCGGTGATGGCCAAGCCCGCCGGCGTCACGCCGATCATCGCCCATGAGAGCGTCAAGATCCTGCACGAGGCCGGCGTTCCGCGCGGCGCCCTGCAGTTCACGCCCGGCAGCGGGCGCCTGGGTGCCGCGCTGGTCGGCGCGCCCGAGACGGCCGGCGTGATGTTCACCGGCTCGACCGAGGTCGCGCGCGGCATCCAGGCGCAGCTCGCCGAGCGCCTCTCGGCTGAGGGCAAGCCGATCCCGCTGATCGCCGAGACCGGCGGCCAGAACGGCATGATCGTCGATTCCTCCGCACTGGCCGAGCAGGTCGTCGCCGACGTTATCGCCTCGGCCTTCGACAGCGCCGGCCAGCGCTGCTCGGCGCTCCGCGTGCTCTGCCTGCAACAGGACATTGCCGACCGCACGCTCAACATGCTGCAAGGCGCGCTGAAGGAGCTTTCCATCGGGCGCACCGACAGGCTCAGCGTCGATATCGGCCCGGTGATCAGCGAAGGTGCCCAGCGCGAGATCGACGAGCATGTCGCGCGCATGCGCGGGCTCGGCCGCAAGGTCGAGCAGCTCCCGCTGCCGGAAAGCGCCGCCAAGGGCACCTTCGTGCCGCCGACCATCGTCGAATTGAAGAGCCTGACCGACCTGAAGCGCGAGGTCTTCGGCCCCGTGCTCCACGTCATCCGCTATCAGCGCGAGGATCTCGACAAGCTGATCGACGAGGTCAACGGCTCCGGCTACGGCCTGACCTTCGGCCTACACACTAGGCTCGACGAGACGATCGCCCATGTCACCAGCCGCATCAAGGCGGGCAATCTCTACGTGAACCGCAACATCATCGGCGCGGTCGTCGGCGTGCAGCCCTTCGGCGGGCGCGGCCTTTCGGGCACCGGGCCGAAGGCGGGGGGGCCGCTCTATATCGGCCGCCTCGTGCGCAAGGCGCCGGTGCCGCCCCAGCACAGCTCGGTCCATCTCGATCCGGCCCTGCTCGAATACGCCGCCTGGCTTTCAAGCAGGGGGCTGAAGGCGGAAGCCGATGCCGCCCGCGAGATCGGCGGCCATTCGGCGCTCGGCCTTCATGTCGAGCTGGCCGGCCCTGTGGGCGAGCGCAATCTCTATGCGCTGCATCCCCGCGGCCGCATCCTGCTCGCGCCGCAAACCGAAGCAGGCCTTTACCAGCAGGTCGCGGCGGCGCTGGCGACGGGCAACCAGCTCGTCATCGATGCGGCCTCTGGGCTGAAGGGCGCGCTGTCTGGCCTGCCGGCGGCGGCCGAAGCCCGCCTCAGCTGGACTTCCGACTGGGAGGCCGACGGCCCGTTCTCCGGCGCGCTGGTCGAGGGTGATACCAGCCGCATTGGCGAGGTGAATCGCCGCATTGCCCAGCTCTCCGGCCCGCTCGTGCTGGTTCAGGCAGCAAGCACGGAGGAGCTGCAGCGCGATCCCGATGCCTATTGCCTGAACTGGCTGCTGGAGGAGGTCTCGACCTCGATCAACACCACGGCGGCCGGGGGCAATGCCAGCCTGATGACGATCGGCTGAGGCGAAGATCGCAGGTTCAGGGCCTCCTTGCGGACGGTGCCTGAACCTGTTCAAGGCTGTGTCGAGACCATTGCGATATCAGGGGGAACGATGCAGGCCGATCGCATCATCCAGACCGTTGAAGTCCATACCGGCGGCGAGCCGTTTCGGATCGTGACCAGCGGCCTGCCGCGATTGCCGGGCAAGACGATCGTCCAGCGCCGCGACTGGGTAAAGCACAACATCGACGAGATCAGGCAGGCGCTGATCTTCGAGCCACGCGGCCATGCCGACATGTATGCGGGCTACCTGACCGAGCCGGTCTCAGCCCAGGCCGATTTCGGCGTCATCTTCGTGCATAACGAGGGCTATAGCGACCATTGTGGTCATGGCGTCATCGCGCTCGCGACCGCCGCCGTCGAACTCGGCTGGGTCGAGCGCACGCAGCCGGCGACGCGCGTCGGGATCGACGCCCCCTGCGGCTTCATCGAGGCTTTCGTCACCTGGGACGGCAGGCGCGCCGCCAGCGTGCGCTTCGTCAACGTCCCCTCCTATCTCGTCCATCGCGATATCAGCGTGGAGACGCCGAGCTTCGGCCGCGTCGACGGTGATATCGCCTTCGGCGGCGCCTTCTATTTCTACACCGATGGCCGCCCCTTCGGCCTCGCGATCCGGCGCGAGAATGCCGAGGCGCTGATCCGCTTCGGCGCCGAGGTGAAGATCGCTGCAAATGCGGCCTTCTCGGTCGTTCACCCCGAAATCCCCGAGCTGAACCATATCTATGGCACGATCATCGACGGCGATCCGCTCGCTCCCGATGCGACACAGGCCAATTGCTGCATTTTTGCCGACCGGCAGCTCGACCGCTCGCCGACCGGCTCCGGCACGGCGGGACGGACCGCCCTGCTTCACGCCAAGGGACTGCTCAAGCCCGGCGAGCTTCTGGTCAACGAGTCCATCGTCGGCTCGATCATGACCGGGCGGGTGCTGCACGAGACGAAGCTGGGAGCGATCGACGCGGTCATCCCGGAAGTCTCGGGCAGTGCGCATATCTGCGGCCAGGCGACCTGGACCATCGATCGCGACGACCCGCTGCGGCACGGCTTCCTGCTGCGGTAGAGCATTTTCGAGCGAGGTGGACACCGGATCGCGTGAAGAAGATGCGTTAAAACAAAGGTCTAGAGTAATTTCGCGAACCGGAGAATCGCGGAATTGCTCTAGCACGCGCTAAAGCGGGCCGAGATCGCGCACGATCAGGTTGTACAGCGCCTGGGCGGCCGGGGTCAGCGTCTCGCCGCGTCGGCGGATCAGCGAGACCGGCCGGTCGACGATCGGGTCCACCAGCGGGATCTGCGCGAGGTCGGCGCGCAGGTTCTCGACAAGCGACGACACCAGGATGGCGATGCCCAGCCCCTCGGAAGCCAGCCCGATCGCGCTGGAAAAATACTCGACCACGAACCTGGTCTTCACCTCGATCCCGGAGCGCGACAATTGCGCTTCCATCAGCAGGCGATTGCCGCTGCTGCCGCCGAGCGTAATCAGGTCGTGGCCGGCAAGGTCCGCCCAGGCGATGGTCTCGCGCCCCGCCAGCGGATGGTCGTTGCGGCAATAGACGACGAAGGGGTCGCGGACCAAAATCTCGTTGTGAAGGTCCTGCTGGTTCGGCGGCTGCACATGCAGGCCGAACTCAGCCTGGCGCCGGCGCACCGCCTCGATGACGAGTGTGCTGGTCCGGTCGAGAATCTCGACGCGGTTGTTGGGATGGCGCGTGGCATAGCTCCGCAGGATGCGCGGCAGGCGCCCATACATCAGCGACGGTACCGAGGCGATCGTGATGTCGCCGGTCGAGAAACGCGACATCGTCTTCAGCCGCTCGAACGAGCGGTCGACCGCGTCGAGCATGCGCTGCGCCTCCGGCAGGAATTCGCGGCCGATGCTGGTCAGCGCGACGGTGCGGGTCGTCCGGTCAATGAGCTTCAGGCCGACATGGGCTTCCAGCCGCTGGATGCGCCGGGTCAGGCCGGTCTGGGTTACGTGCAGCTTCTCGGCCGCCTTGTTGAAGCTGCCGAGTTCCGCGATCTGGATGAAGGCCTCGATGCCGTCGATCGGGTGCTTCATGACAAAAGATCATTGATATATGCCATTATTTCAGCATACGAGCATCGCTTACCCGGTCAATACTGTTCTCGAAGGTGCCCAGCCGCTGCGAAGCGGAATGCGAGGCAGCCGTGAGGATACGCAGAGATGACCGATACCAGGGCCCACACGCGCGGCCGGCGCGTGCTCGTCACGCATGACCGTTTGGCCGAGAATGCCATCGAGCTTCTCAACGCGCATGATGTCGACGTTTTCTTCTCGCCTGCCTATGCACCGAGCGATCTGGTGGCCGCACGTGCTGCCGAGCTCCAGGTCGACGCGCTGATCGTCCGCCAGGGCCGCGTCGACGAGGCGATCATCGCCGCCTCGCCCCGCCTGAAAGTCATCGCCAAGCACGGTGTCGGCGTCGACAATATCGACCTGCAGGCAGCAGCTTCGCGCGATATCCCGGTCATCCGCGCGATGGGCTCGAACTCGCGCGCCGTCGCCGAGCACACCATCGCGCTGGCCTTGACCCTGCTGAAGGACATCCCGCGTCTCGACGTCGCGGTGAAGGCCGGAACCTGGCCTAAGCCCACCTTCATCGGGCGCGACATCGAGGGCACCGTGATCGGCCTTGTCGGCTTCGGCTCGATCGGCCAGCATGTCGCCCGGATGGCGCAGGGGCTCGGCATGACCGTCCTCCTGCACGATCCCCATGCCCGCGCCGCCATCGCGCAGTTCGGGCCGGATCGCGAACGCGACCTCGACAGCCTTGTCGCGGAAGCCGATATCGTCAGCCTGCATTGCCCGCTGACCAACGCCACGCGCGATCTCCTGAATGAGCGCCGCTTTGGCCTGATGAAGCAAAACGCCCTCGTCGTGAATACGGCGCGCGGCGGGCTGATCAACGAGGCGGCCATCTGTGCTGCGCTGCTGGAAGGCCGGATTGCAGGCGCTGCGCTCGATAGTTTCGCAGTCGAGCCGCCGGCGGCAGACAGCCCTCTCTGGGCTCTGCCCAACCTGATCGCTACCCCGCATATCGCCGGCGTGACCGCGGGGTCGGCCAAGACCATGGCCGAGATCGCCGCCCGGCACGTCATCGCCGTGCTCGATGGAGAAGAGCCGGATGCGGCCAGCCTCGCGAGGTTGACCGAACTCGCTGCCTGAAGATCCGGACCATAAACCGGACAACCATAAGCAAACCGGAGGAAACACCATGAGGATTGTCTATAAGGCGCTCACCGCGCTGGCCCTGTCGGCGCTCGCGACGGCCGCATCGGCACAACAATATCCGGAGAAGCCGATCCGCCTCGTCATTCCCTTTCCGCCGGGTGGCGGCACCGACGTCGTCGCGCGCGTCATCGCCCAGAAGCTCGGCGAGAGCACGGGCTGGACGCTGGTGGCGGACAACAAGCCCGGCAGCGGCGGCAGCGTCGGCCTCAGCCTCGCCGGCAAGGCTGCGCCCGACGGCTACACGATCGTCCTCGCGCAGAACGCCAACCTCGTGATCAACCCGATCCTGGGTAAGGCCAATTACGACCCGATCAAGGATTTTGCGCCGATCGGCCTCGTCGCCTCCGCGCCGCAGGTCCTCGTCGTCGCCAAGGATTCGCCGATCAAGACGGTGGAGGATCTGCTCGCCGCCGCCAAGGCCAAGGACGGCAAGCTCACCTTCGCCTCGCCGGGCATCGGAACCAGCTCGCATCTGGCCGGCGAACTCATCCAGCAGATTGCGGGCGTCAAGTTCCGCCACATTCCCTACAAGGGCGCGGCCCAGGCCCTGCCGGACCTGCTGGGCGGCCGCGTCGAGATCTACATCTCATCGGTGCCCTCCGCGATGGTGCAGATCAAGGAAGGCGTGCTGCGCCCGATCGCCGTCTTCGCGACCAAGCGTGATGCCGATCTGCCGGATGTTCCGACCTTCGAGGAGAAGGGCCTCAAGAACTCCGAGGCCGTGACCTGGTGGGGCCTGGCGGCGCCCGCGGGCGTGCCCGCGCCGGTCGTCGCCCGCATCAACACCGAGCTCAACAAGGTGCTGAAGCAGCCCGACACCCAGGCCAAGCTCCGCTCGGCCGGCGCCGAGGCACTCGGAGGCAGCAGCGAGGAATTCGGCGCGCTGGTCAAGTCCGACGTGCCGAAATGGACCGCGGTCATCAAGGCGGCCGACGTGAAGGTCACCGACTGAGCCGATGATGCGGGCCGGGAAGCCGCGCCGGATGGCGGTGGTTTCCCGGCACGTCGCACGATCCATCCCAGAAAGTCTGTGTCCCGGCAGCGCCTTGCCGCGCCGCTCGGCATCACGTCGGACATCGGCCATGAAAACCAGCATCTTCAAGAACCAGGACGCCCTCGCCGGCCTGCTGTTCATGGGGCTCGGCGCGCTCGGCTTCGCGATCGCGCTCGGCTACAAGTTCGGCACCACGATCGACATGGGGCCGGGCTACTTCCCGCGCATCCTCAGCCTCGTGCTGATCGGCTTCGGCATCGTCACCTTCGTCAGGGGTCTGCGCAGCTGCATGCCCGTCGAGGGCGGCTGGGCCTGGCTGCCGCTGCTTCTGCTGAGCGCCTCGCTCCTGCTCTTCGGCTTCCTGCTCGAGCGCGTCGGCCTCGTGCCCGCGCTCGCCGCCCTGTTCTTCGTCTCGGCACGTGCCGGCCATGAGTTCAAGGCGCTGGAGGTGCTCGTCCTGACCGCGGTGATGGCGGTCTTCGCCGCAGCCGTCTTCGTCTGGGGGCTGAAGCTGCCCTACGCCCTCTTCGCCTGGAACGTCTGAGCCATGGAGATCATCGATCACTTCGTGCTTGGCTTCGGCGTCGCCCTGTCGCTGCAGAACCTGGCCTACTGTTTCCTCGGCGTGCTGCTCGGCACCCTGATCGGCGTGCTGCCGGGCGTCGGACCGCTGGTGACGATCTCGATGCTGCTGCCGATCACCTTCGGCCTGCCGCCGGTCTCCGCCGTCATCATGCTCTCCGGCATCTATTACGGCGCGCAATACGGCGGCTCGACCACGGCGATCCTGGTCAACCTGCCGGGCGAGACCTCATCGGCCGTCACCTGCCTCGACGGCTACCAGATGGCACGCCGCGGCCGGGCCGGCGCCGCACTCGCCATCGCCGCCCTCTCCTCCTTCGTCGCGGGCTGCATCGGCACGCTGCTGATCGTCGCGCTTGGCGTGCCGCTTGCGTCCTGGGCCCTGCGCTTCGGCGCCGAGGACTATTTCGCTCTGATGGTGCTGGGCCTCATCGCGGCCTCGGTGCTCAGTCATGGCGACATGGTCAAGGCGCTCGCCATGGTCGTGGTCGGCCTGCTGATCGGCCTCGTCGGCACGGACGTGAATTCCGGCGTCGAGCGCTACACCTTCGGCCTTCCCGAACTCGCCGACGGCATCGGCTTCACCGTGCTCGCCGTCGGCATGTTCGCGATCTCCGAGGTCGTCATCAACCTGGAGCAGAAGGAAGCCCGCGAGGTCTTCACCAAGAATGTCGGCGGCCTGATGCCGAGCTGGGAGGACCTGAAGGCCTCGTTCCTGCCGACCTTGCGCGGCACGGCCATCGGCTCCTTCTTCGGCATCCTGCCGGGCACCGGTCCGTCGATCTCCTCCTTCTCCGCCTACATGCTGGAGAAGAAGCTGGCGAAGGACCCGTCCCGCTTCGGCCAGGGCGCGATCGAGGGCGTCGCCGCGCCGGAAGCCGCCAACAACGCGGCAGCTCAGACCGCCTTCATCCCGACGCTGACGCTGGGCATTCCCGGCAGCGCGACCATGGCCCTGATCCTCGGCGCGCTGATCATGAACGGCGTCCAGCCCGGCCCCACGGTGATGGCCCGCAACCCCGAGCTGTTCTGGGGTGTCATCGCCAGCATGTTCATCGGCAACGCCTTGCTCGTCGCGCTCAACCTGCCGCTGGTCGGCCTTTGGGTGCGCCTGCTCAGCATTCCCTATCGCTGGCTCTTCCCGTCGATCGTGATGTTCTGCGCGCTGGGCAATTACAGCCTCAACAACAGCGCGATCGACGTCTATCTCTGCGCAGCGATCGGCGTACTCGGCTATGTGCTGGCCAAGCTGAAATGCCCGCCTGCGCCTCTGGTGCTCGGCTATGTGCTCGGCCCGATGATGGAAGAGAACATCCGCCGGGCCCTGCTGCTCTCGGAAGGCGATCTCTCGATCTTCGTGAAGAGCCCGATCAGCCTGACCTTCCTGTCCCTCTCGGTGCTGCTCCTGGTCAGCATGGCCCTGCCCGCCATCCGCCGCGGCAAGGCCCGCGTCGACCAGGAGGAGGAAGCCAGCGCGACCTGAACGCGCCGGCCCCCACCCTCCCGCGCAAAGCATCATTCTTTCCAGCCGCTGCGCTGCCCCGTCGGCGCGACAACCAAGGACGTCCCATGATCGGATTTCGCATCCTCAAGCGCCGCCGCGAGGTCGATGCCGAGCTCGTCCAGCGCTTCCGTTCGGTCCCGGTCGCCAATGTCAGCGATTCCATGTCGCGCATGACCGCCGGCGGCGCAGCTCTGCGCCCGCTTCATCGCGGCGGCATGATGGCCGGCCCCGCGCTGACCGTGAAGACGCGGCCGGGCGACAACCTGATGATCCACAAGGCGCTGGACCTCGCCGCGGCCGGCGACGTCGTGGTCGTCGATGGCGGCGGCGACCTCACCAACGCGCTAATCGGCGAATTGATGATCGCCCATGCCCGCACGCGCGGCATCGCCGGCATCGTGCTCCACGGCGCTGTGCGCGATTCCGCCTGGATCCGCGAGAACGACCTGCCGATCTATGCCGCCGGCATCAGCCATCGCGGCCCCTACAAGGACGGTCCCGGCGAGATCAACGTCCCGATCGCGATCGAGGGCATGGTGATCGAGCCCGGCGATCTCGTCATCGGCGACGACGACGGCATTCTCAGCGTGCCCTTCGACCAGGCCGAGGCGATCTATGCCGCAGCCCACAAGAAGCACGCGGCCGAGGAGAAGAAGATGCAGGCGATCGAGCAGGGCAAGGACGACCGCACCTGGATCGACGCGACGCTCGCACGCCTGGGCTGCGCCATCGAGGCATGATCGCCGAAGCGGCAAAATCCGCCATCGCATGGCAAGGCGAGCTCGTCGCACGACGGGCTCGCGCACATCGACAGGCATCTCGACCAGCGAGGTCGCCTGACGCTCCGACGCCCTTTCACAGCGGACAGGGCGAATCAGCCGCTGGGTTCCGGGCCTCGCGGAGCCGCCCGGGCGAAGCGTCGAATTCGGCTAACATATTGGCGGTTTAGGGAAACCCCTGCGCACTTGTCGCGCCCGAATCCTCAGCTAACCTGGAAAAAAGTAAAACTTCGGGAGGTAAGATGCTGATCTGGGCGATGATTGTCTGGCTGGCCTGCGCCGCCGTTTTCCTTGAACTGGTCGAGCGGGCTCCGGCCATCGACAACTAGCATCGACCGTTCGATGCTCCGACGATGAGATAGATCATCGGTGCCGCGCCCGGTCGGACGCGCGATGATCGAGGCAGCGCGTCGGCCGACGCGAGGTAGCGCCGCGCCGGCGGCACAAGCCGCCAACCGTTGTCTCCCGCTTGCCGGCCGTTGAAATTCAGGACGCCCCGGCCGCCGCGAAGGCCTGCCCGACGATGCGGCGCGCGTCCTCCTGGATCGCGGCGAGATGGGCCTCGTCCCGGAAGCTCTCTGCATAAATCTTGTAGACCTCCTCGGTGCCCGAAGGGCGTGCCGCGAACCAGCCATCCGCTGCGGTGACCTTGACGCCGCCGATCGGCGCGCCGTTGCCCGGTGCGTTGCTCAGGATCGCCGTGATCGGCTGGCCCGCCAATTCCTTCGTGGCGATCTGCTCGGCCGAGAGGTTCTTGAGAACGGCCTTCTGGCTGGCGCTCGCCGGCGCGTCCACGCGGGCGTAGCGGGGCTCGCCGAGTTCGGCTGTCAGCTTGCCGTAGAGCACGCCCGGATCGCTGCCGGTCTTTGCGGTGATCTCGGCGGCCAGCAGCCCCAGGATGATGCCATCCTTGTCGGTGGTCCAGGCCGTGCCGTCCATGCGCAGGAAGGAGGCGCCGGCGCTCTCCTCGCCCGCGAAGCCGAAGCCGCCCGAGATCAGCCCATCGACGAACCATTTGAAGCCGACGGGAACCTCGACGAGCTTGCGCCCGAGCTTGGCGGCGACCCGGTCGATGATCGCGCTCGACACCGCCGTCTTGCCGATTGCGGCATCAGCGCGCCAACCCGGCCGGTTGGCGAAGAGATAGGCGCTGGCCGCCGCAAGATAATGGTTCGGGTTCATCAACCCGCTGCTGCGCGTCACGATGCCGTGCCGGTCGGCATCGGTGTCGTTGGCGAAGGCGACGTCGAAGCGGTCGCGCATGCCGATTAGGCTTGCCATCGCATAAGGCGAGGAGCAGTCCATCCGGATCTTGCCGTCCCAGTCGGCCGTCATGAAGCCGAAGGCGGGATCGACCTCCTTGCTGACGATCGTCGCGTTCAGTCCGTAGCGGTCGATGATCGGCTGATAATAGTCGATCCCGGCCCCGCCGAGCGGATCGATGCCGATCACCACCCCGGCCTGCCGGATCGCCTCCATGTCCACCACGCTGGCGAGATCGGAGACATAGCCGGTGATGTAGTCGTGCCGGTGCACATGCTCGCTCTTCAGCGCGCGCTCGTAGGGAATGCGTTGGATTCCGGCGAGCTTCTCCACGAGAAAGGCGTTCGCGCGCTTCTCGATCCAGCCGGTCGCGTCGGTATCGGCCGGCCCGCCATGCGGAGGATTGTATTTCAGGCCGCCATCGGCCGGCGGATTATGCGAGGGCGAGATCACCACACCGTCGGCGAGCCCGGCGGTCCGGCCGCGATTATGCGAGATGATCGCATGCGAGATCACCGGGGTCGGCGTGAAGCCGAGTTTCTCGTCGATGATCGTGGCGACGCCATTGGCGGTGAACACCTCCAGCACGGTCTCGAAGGCGTTGCGCGAGAGCGCATGCGTGTCGATGCCCAGGAAGAGCGGCCCGTCGATCCCCTGCTCGCGGCGATAGAGGCAGAGCGCCTGCGCGATCGCGAGGATATGCGCCTCGTTGAACGAGCGCACGAGCGCAGAGCCGCGATGCCCGGATGTGCCGAAGGCGACCTGCTGCGAACGCTGGGAGGGATCGGGCTGCTCGTAATAGGCTTTGGTGAGGGCCGCCACGTCGACGAGTTGGCCGGGCTCGAGCCGCTTGCCGGCCAGGGGACTCACGGTATCGCTCATGTAGGCTCTCATTCCAGGCAAGTCGGATGCGACATCCATTATAGACGCCGGCATGAACAGAGTTGCAACGGAATGCGACAGGTTCACGGCAGCGTAAGCGACAGGGCGAAGCCGGCTCACGAGACCAGGGTCAAGCGTCGGCGGCCCGTTCCGTGGCAGCCCTGTCCTGCATCAGAGCCCGCTCCCTTGCGTTCTGCGTCAAGGCAACCGCGCTGTCGAAAGCCTCCGCCGCCTCACGGTGGCGGCCGAGCTTGGCGAGCAGGTCGCCGCGCACGCCCGGCAGCAAGTGATAGCGCTTCAGCGCGGGCTCGCCCGCCAACGCCTCGACCAGGGCGAGCCCGGCCTCCGGCCCATCCGCCATGCTGACCGCCACGGCGCGGTTGAGCTCCACGATGGGCGACGGGGTCACCTGTCCGAGCACGGTGTAGAGCGCGACGATCCGCTTCCAGTCGGTCTCCTCGGCGGTTCGGGCGCGGGCGTGACAGGCGGCGAGCGCGGCTTGCAACAGGTAAGGCCCGGGCGCCGTGCCGGCGAGCCGTTGTCCCCGCTCCAGCCCGGCAAGCCCGCGCCCGATCAGCAATCGGTCCCATCGGGCGCGGTTCTGGTCGAGCAGCAGGATCGGCTCGCCGTCTGGGCCGACACGAGCCCGGAGCCGCGAGGCCTGCAATTCCATCAGCGCCACGAGGCCATGGACCTCGGGCTCGTCAGGCGCCCGCGCCGCCAGGATGCGCCCGAGCCGCAGCGCCTCCTCGCAGAGCCCCGGCCTGACCCAGTCCTCCCCCGCGGTCGCTGAATAGCCCTCGTTGAAGATCAGATAGACGACCTCCAGCACCGAGGCGAGGCGCGCGCCGAGCTCGGCACCGGCCGGCACCTCATACGGCACCTTCGCTTCGCTCAGCGTCTTCTTCGCCCGCACGATGCGCTGCGCCATGGTCGGTTCCGGCACCAGGAAGGCGCGCGCGATCTCGTCGGTCGTCAGGCCGCCGAGGAGGCGCAGTGTCAGCGCGATCCGCGCCTCCTTGGGCAGCACCGGATGACAGGCGGTGAAGATCAGGCGCAGCAGGTCGTCGCCGACCTCGTCATCGAGCGCCTCGTCGATATCCGGCATCGCCGGCCCTTCATTGTCGATGTCGCGGCCGATCTCGTCCTGCTTGCGCCGGGCCATGATCTCGCGCCGAGCGGTGTCGAGCGCCCGATGCTTGGCGACCTGCATCAGCCAGGCCGCCGGATTGTGCGGCACACCCTCCGCGGGCCACTGCTTCAGCGCCGCGACCAGCGCGTCCTGCGCCAGTTCCTCGGCCCGGCCGACATCGCGGGTCAGGCGCGCAAGGCCCGCGATCAGCCTCGGCGACTCCATGCGCCAGACCGTCTCGATGGTGCGGTGTGCATCGCTGCCCGACATGGGAAGCGATACACACCATCAGCCCATCGGCTGGCAAGCGGGTCGGTCGATCAGCCCTGCCCGCCGGCCTCGGCCTTGAGGCGGTCCCACTGCGCCGCTGTCTCCGGCGTGACGATCTCGCCGAAATCGGCCAGATCGAACAGCGGCCGGATCTCAATCTCTGACGGGCCGGGCATTGGATTGGGGCAGCGCTTGACCCAGGCGATCGCCTCGTCGAGCGAGGCGCATTCCCAGAGCCAGTAGCCGGCGACCAGTTCCTTGGTCTCCGCGAAGGGCCCGTCGACGACGGCGCGCTGGGCGCCATCGAACTGGACGCGCGCGCCCTTCGAACTCGGCTGCAGGCCGTCGCCGCCCTTCATGATGCCGGCTTTCACCAGCTCTTCGTTATAGGCCATCATCGCCTCGAGCAGCTCCTGGGTCGGCTGCGCACCAGCTTCGCTGTCCTGGGTCGCCTTGACCATCACCATGAAACGCATCGCTTTTCTCCATTGGATGGGACGGAAGCCTTCGCCTGCATCGTCCATTTGATCGGGTTGGGATACCGGGCCGGCTCAGCCGGGGCGCTTCTCGAATGCGGCGCGCAGGTTATCCTTCCGGTCGCGCCGTTCCGGCGTCGCCATCTCGCCGAAATCCTCCATCTCGAAGACGGGCCTGAGCTCGATCTCGGTGTTGCCGTCGAAGGGCGCGCGCTTCAGCCACTCGACGGCCTCGTCGAAGGATTTCACCTGCCAGAGCCAGAAGCCGGCCAGCAGTTCCTTGGTCTCGGCGAAGGGGCCGTCGGTGATCGTCCGCTCGCTGCCCGAGAAGCGCATGCGCAGCCCCTTGGAGGTCGGCTGCAGGCCTTCCGCGGCGAGCAGGATGCCGGCCTTGATCAGTTCCTCATTGTAGACGCCCATCTTCGCGAAGACGTCCGGGTCCGGCATCACGCCGGCTTCGCTGTCTTTGCTCGCCTTGACCAGAACCATCACACGCATCGGTCTTCTCCTTGGGTTTGGGAGAACCGGGCGGCTTCGGCGCGAACCGCCGAAACCCGTTCTCTGACTGGACGTCGAACGGGCGCGGCTGGAATCGACAACGCCGGGAATCTTTTTTCGTTTTTTTGCGGAGCCACCCGCGCGCTCATCTCAAACCGAACGCGGGCGGCGCCGATCCGTTTCAGGCGTTACGCGGCAGCGCCTCCAGGAAGCGGGCCGGCTCGCCTTGCGAGGGGGTCGTCAATTCGCCTTCCCACATCACCTTGAGACCACGCACGAAGGTGCCGACCGGCCAGCCGGTGACGGTAACGCCGTCATAGGGCGTCCAGCCGCATTTCGAGGCGCTCCACTCCTTGGTGATCGTCTCGCGACGCTTCAGGTCGACGATCGTAAAGTCCGCATCGTAGCCGACCGCGATCCGGCCCTTGCCTTCCAGCCCGAAGATGCGCTGCGGCCCGGCGCTGCTCAGATCGACGAAGCGCTCCAGCGTCAGCCGGCCGGCATTCACATGGTCGAGCATGATCGGCACCAGCGTCTGCACGCCGGGCATGCCGGAATGGCTCGCCGGATAGGGATGGTGCTTCTCCTCATGGGTATGCGGCGCGTGGTCGGAGCCGAGCACGTCGACGATGCCCTGCTCAACGCCCCACCAGATGCGCTGGCGATGGCTGTCGTCGCGGATCGGCGGGTTCATCTGGGCATAGGTGCCGAGCCGCTCGTAGCAATCGGGCGCTACCAGCGTCAGGTGGTTCGGCAGAACCTCGACGGTGGCGACATCCTTGTGGTCCTTGAGGAAGACCATCTCCTCACCGGTCGAGATATGCAGGATATGCACGCGCGCGCCGGTCTCGCGCGCGATCCGCACCAGCCGCTTGGTGCAGGTCAGCGCCACTTCGGGTGAGCGCCAGACAGGATGGCTCGACGGATCGCCCTCGACACGAAGGCCCATGCGCTCGCGCAGCATCCCCTCGTCCTCGGAATGGAAGGCGGCGCGCCGGCGCGTGCGCTTCAGGATTTCGGCGACGCCCTTGTCATCCTCGACCAGCAGGTCGCCGGTGGAGGAGCCCATGAACACCTTGATGCCGGCCGCGCCGGGAAGCCGCTCGAGCTCGGCGACCTCATGCGCGTTCTCATGCGTGCCGCCGACCCAGAAGGCGAAGTCGCAATGCATGCGATGGCGCCCGCGCCTGATCTTGTCGGCCAGCGCCTCCGGCGTCGTCGTCTGCGGGATCGTGTTCGGCATCTCGAAGACGCAGGTCACGCCGCCGAGCGCCGCAGAGCGCGAACCTGTCTCCAGGTCTTCCTTATGATCGAGGCCGGGCTCGCGGAAATGCACCTGGCTGTCGATCACGCCGGGCAGGATATGCAGGCCGGTGCAATCGACGACCTCGCCGGCCGAGGCTTGGCTGAGATCGCCCAGCGCCATGATCTTGCCGCCGGTGACGCCGACATCCCGCGCGACGCGGCCGTCCTGGTTCACCACCGTGCCGCCCTTGAGGATCACGTCGTAGGTCTGGGGCATGGCTGGTCTCCGGAGGTTGAGCAGGGAGCATTTTCAAGCGAAGTGGATACCGGTTCGCGTGAAGAAAATGCTAGAAAACAAGGGGCTAGAGCAATCCCGAGTTTCAGGGAAACGCGGAATTGCTCTAGCGGCGGATGCAGCCTACCTATCGGCCAACGCGCCGTCCCGGAAGCCCAAACCGTTTTCGGGTGGCGCCATCAACCCCATTCGGCTGACGAGCCTCGGCCCGACATCAGAACTGGAACGGCTGCCCATGTCCGCCACACGATTGATCGATCGCGGCGTCATCCGCGTCAGCGGCGACGATGCACGCGACTTCCTGCAGAACCTCGTGACCAACGATCTCGATCCGGTCATGCCCGGACAGGCCGGCTACGGCGCGCTGCTGACGCCGCAAGGCAAGATGATCTGCGATTTCTTCATCCTCGCGCTGACGCCGGAGGATGGCGGCGGCTTCCTGCTCGATTGCCCCCTGCTCCAGACCGCCGACCTGATGAAACGCCTGAAGCTCTACAAGCTGCGCGCCAAGGTCGCGCTGGACGACCTCACCGAGACGAGCGCGGTCATCGCCGCCGTCGATGGCACCCCGCTGCCGGAGGATGCCGGCCTCGTCTATGACGACCCCCGCCTGCCGGCGCTCGGCCAGCGCGCCATCACCGATGTCGAGGGTGTCGAGGCGCTCGTCACCGCCGAGGCGGAGGCCTACCACGCCCGCCGCGTCGCGCTCGGCATTCCCGCAGGCGGGCGCGACTTCGCCTATGGCGACACCTTCCCGCACGAAGCCCTGCTCGACCAGCTCGGCGGCGTCTCCTTCAGGAAGGGCTGCTATATCGGGCAGGAGGTCGTCTCCCGCATGCAGCATCGCGGCACGGCACGCACGCGCATCGTGCCGATCGTCTTCGACGAAGGCATCGCGGCCGAAACCGGCGCGGACGCGACAGCCGGCGGCAAGCCGCTCGGCAGCATCGGCTCGGGTGCCGACGGGCGGGCGCTCGCCATGCTCCGCCTGGACCGGCTGGCCGATGCGCTCGCCGACGGCGCGCCCCTGCTCGGCGGCGGGCTGGCCTTCCATCTCGCGGAGAAGCCCGCCTTCATCCGCTTCCCCTTCCCCGGCGAAGCGGGCTTCGGCGCTGCCGCAGGAGCTGCCCTATGAGCGACGCCGTCATCCCCAGCGAGGAACGCATCGCGATTGAAGGGCCGGACGGCAAGTTCCGCTGCCGCTGGCCGGGCACCGAGCCGCTCTACCTCGCCTATCACGACACCGAATGGGGCGTGCCGGAATACGATTCCCGCGCGCTCTGGGAGAAGCTGATCCTGGACGGCTTCCAGGCCGGGCTGTCCTGGATCACCATCCTCAGGAAGCGCGACGCCTTCCGCGCCGGCTTCGCCGGTTTCGAGCCGGAAGCGGTCGCCCGCTTCACCGAGGCCGATGTGCAGCGCCTGCTCGCAGACCCCGGCATCATCCGCCATCGCGGCAAGATCGAGGGCACGATCAGGAGCGCGCAGGCCTATCTCCGCATCAGCGAGCGCGAACCCTTCGCCGATTTCCTCTGGAAGCATCTCGATGGCCGCGTGCTGCAGAACAGCTATCGCGCACAGGGCGAGGTGCCGACCCAGACCAAGCTCTCCGAGACCGTCTCGAAGGAACTCAAGAAGGCCGGCTTCACCTTCTGCGGCCCGACCATCGTCTACGCCTTCATGGAGGCCTGCGGGCTGGTCAACGACCACCTGACCGGGTGCTTCCGCTGGAGCGAATGCGCCGCGCTGGCGCGCGACTCGCGCCCCGCTGCCTGATGGCCCGCAAGCCCGAACCGCCGCGCGCCTGGCAGCGCATGCTGTCGGGCCGCAGGCTCGATCTGCTCGACCCCTCGCCGCTGGATATCGAGATCGAGGACATCGCCCATGGTCTCGCCCGCGTCGCCCGCTGGAACGGCCAGACGCGCGGCGCCCATTCCTTCTCGGTCGCGCAGCATTCGCTGCTGGTCGAGGCGATAGCCGCCCATCTCTATCCGGACTGGGACCGGAGTTGCCATCTGATGGCTCTGCTCCACGATGCGCCGGAATACGTCATCGGCGACATGATCTCGCCGTTCAAGGTCGTGATGGGCGACGCCTACAAGAGCGTGGAACTGCGCCTGCTGGCGGCGATCCACCTGCGCTTCGGCCTGCCGGCCGCGACCCCGGCCATCCTGAAGCGGAAGATCAAGGAGGCCGACACCATCGCCGCATTCTTCGAGGCGACGCGGCTGGCCGGCTTCGGCCGCGAGGAGGCCCTGAAATTCTTCGGCCGGCCGCAGGCGCTGCCGACTGAGGTTCTGTCCTGGCTCGACCCGCTCGACACCGAGGCGGCGCAGGCGCGCTTCCTGGCGCGCTTTTCCGCGCTCGGCGACGGTTCTACTGCGTCAGGCGCACCGCGCTGATCTCGCTGGCGATCGCCTTGAAGATCGGGCTGAGCTGCGAGGCGTTCTTGACGTCGTAATACATCTCCGGCCGCGTGGCGCAGTTCTTCAGCAGGTTCGCATCGCCGTCGATGACGCGGATGGTGTAGAGACTGATCCCCGCGGCCTTGACTCCCGTGCAGGCGAGCGTCGTGCGGGCATCGATGTCGTTGCCGTTGGTGGTGAAGCGGTTTTCGGTGTTGTCGCCGTCGGTCAGCAGGATCATGTATTTCTTCAGCAACGGCTCGGTCGAAGGCTTCGCCTCCGTGAACGGAGCCGCCTGCGACAGCGTCGCCCAGCCCCATACGGCACCGATCGTGACGTTGGTATTGCCGACGGGGGTCATCAAGTCGACGCGGTTGTTGAGCGCCGTCCAGTCCGCGGTGAGCGGCAGGACCTGTGCAAGCGAGGTCTGGCTGCACCAGGTTGCAGGATATTGCTGCGCACCGGCGGCGTAGGAGCCGGCATCACTGACATCGTAGTTCTGATCGCGGTCGGCGATGCAGCCCTCGCTGGCGGCCCAGGTGGCCTTGGTGAGGCTCTGGGTCGTGCAGTTGTTGCCCCACCAGTCGCAGTTGATCTTCCGCGTCATGCCGTAGCGAATCCAGGCTTCATCCTTCAGCCCGCGATCGATCCGCACCTGGGTGTTGAACGGCACGATCGAGATCTTGATCTGCTCGGGATCGATCGACGCATCCTTCATGATCTGGATGAGGTCCTTGGAAGCCTGCTTCAGGGCCGTCATCTTGCCCGAGGAGGACATCGAGCCCGTATTGTCGAGCACGAGCGCGAGCTCGATCTTGTTGGTTCCCCAGGTCGACTGGCTGTTCGTGGCCACGGGAAGCTGGCTGACACCGAGCACGCCGGAGAGGGTCGTCGGCACGACGGCGTTGGCCTCGATCTTGATCGTCCGAGCCGTCCGGTCGATCGTCACGGTGGCGCCGGTATATTCGCTTTTCACATCGGCCGGCAGGTTTTCGCGAATCCAGTCGTTGATGCGGGTCCTGAGCTGTCCATCGGTTAGCTTCTGCGCATCGCGCGCGCCCATCAGCGCCGCGGAATCGATCGCCGCATTGAGCGCCTGCCGGGCGTTGCTGGCGCGGGAATAGTCGATCGCGACGCCGGCGACGCCCAGCAGCGGGATGAGCGTGAGCCCGAACATCATCAGGAAATTGCCGCCCTCATCGCGACGAAAGCGCCGGAGCATTTCAGGCAGCGAGCCGATCTTCATCATGTGCCTCGTCCCGGGCCAAATTGGCGCATTCGACCCTGGAAGCGTTGGCGGCCGGAGCTTACGAATTGCTGAAACCGATTTGCTGAAGTCGGCCCTATCTGTGCATTTTGATTCGAAATCCGCTGCCGTTACGTCATTTTGCGTTCACCATCAGGTTTACGCAACCCCTGATTGCATCATCGAACTCTCAGCGCGAAAGCGGAATTATTTCCGAAATGGAACAAGTGATCGTCACTTCATCCTGATTATATAAAGAACGTTTTCGGGGAATCATGGCCGCAACGCGATCGGAGGACCATCCATGTCGGACACCCCCACCCTCACCCTGCCGGCCGGCGTCGTCGTCAAGGGCGCCCTGCAGCCTGGCTTCGACCAGGTTCTCACCACGGAGGCGCTGGCCTTCGTCGCCGACCTGCATCGTCGCTTCAACGAGACGCGCAAGCGCCTGCTCGCGCTGCGGACCGAGCGCCAGAAGCGCTTCGATGCCGGCGAGACGCCCGATTTCCTGGCCGAGACCCGGCATATCCGCGAAGGCGACTGGAGCGTCGCACCGATCCCGGCCGATCTCACCGACCGCCGCGTCGAGATCACCGGTCCCGTCGACCGCAAGATGATCGTCAACGCGCTGAACTCCGGCGCGAAGGTCTTCATGGCCGATTTCGAGGACGCCTCCTCGCCGGTCTGGGCCAACATGATCGAAGGCCAGGTCAATCTCCGCGACCGCTGGGCGAACAGGATCGACTTCACCGACCCCACCAACGGCAAGGATTACAAGCTCAAGGCCAAGCCGGCGGTCCTGATCATCCGCCCGCGCGGCTGGCATCTGCCGGAGCGCCATATCGAGATCGACGGCGAGGAGGCCTCGGGCTCCCTGGTCGATTTCGGCCTTTATGTCTTCCACAACGCCAAGGCGGCGCTGGCCGCAGGCTCCGGCCCGTATTTCTACCTGCCGAAGCTGGAGAGCCATCTCGAGGCCCGTCTCTGGAACGACGTCTTCGTCGCCGCCCAGTCCGCGCTCGGCCTGAAGAACGGCACGATCAAGGCGACAGTCCTGATCGAGACCCTGCCCGCCGCCTTCGAGATGGACGAGATCCTCTACGAACTCCGCGAGCACATGGCCGGCCTGAACTGCGGCCGCTGGGACTACATCTTCTCCTTCATCAAGAAGCTCGCCCGCAACAAGGCCTATGTCCTGCCGGACCGCTCGCAGGTCGTGATGTCCAAGGCCTTCCTGCGGGCCTACTCGCTGCTGCTGATCAAGACCTGCCACAGGCGCGGTGCCTTCGCGATGGGCGGCATGGCGGCGCAGATCCCGGTCAAGAACAATCCGGAAGCCAACGCCGCCGCCTTCGCCAAGGTCAAGGCCGACAAGGAGCGCGAGGCCGGCGACGGCCATGACGGCACCTGGGTCGCCCATCCTGACCTCGTCCCGGTCGCGATGGAGGTCTTCGACCGGCTGATGCCGCAGGCCAACCAGCTCGGCAAGACGCGCGACGATGTCGAGATCGGCGCCAAGGACCTGCTGGAAGTGCATCAGGGCACGCGCACCGAGGAAGGCTTCCGCGAGAACATCCGCGTCGGCGTCCAGTATATCGAGGCCTGGCTGCGCGGCCGCGGCGCGGTGCCGATCTACAACATGATGGAAGATGCCGCGACGGCCGAGATCAGCCGTGCCCAGATCTGGCAGTTCTGCCAGTACGGCGTCGATCTCGACGGCGGGATCAAGGCCGATGCGGCGCTGTTCAAGCGCTGCCTGGCCGAGGAGATGGAGCGCGTGAAGGGCGAGCTCGGGGCGGAGAACTATGGCAAGGGCCGGTTCCCCGAGGCCATCGCGCTGTTCGAGACGCTGTCGCTGGCGCCGAACTTCGAGGACTTCCTCACCGTGCCGGCCTACGCCAAGCTGAGCTGAGCTCGCCACGCATCGACGATCTCGAAGGGGCGCCGCGGTATAGCGGCGCCCCTTTCGTTTGCGCTCAGTACAGGTGCCGCCAGACGCGCGCGCCGATGAGGATGGCGAGCAAGGCGACCGAGCCGAACAGATGCAGTAGGTAGGCTTTCCAGCCGCCGGCCGATGTCCGGCGGACGGTTCGGTAGACCGCCTCACGGCGGCGACGATAGGTGCCGATCGTGGTCATCGAAACCTCCATGGATCAGGGCAGCGCCGTGGTTTCCCCAGACCGCACGGACAAACTAGGAGGGCGGCCATAGCCTTTCGAGACGAGACGGAGGGCGGAAACATCAAGGCCTCATAGGAACCGCCATCCTGCGCTTTGACATCCATCGGCCCGTCGCGCTCAATCCGCGCTCCTCCTTCCGGATTCGCCCGATGCGGTACCGCTTCCTCGCCACGCTCCTCGCAGCCAGCCTTTTCGGAACCGCTTTCTCTCAGGCAGCGACGCTGACACCGGAGCAGCGCTTCAGGACGCTCGGCGACTTCTCTGGCCAGAAGCCCGGCAGGCCAGCGCGGGACGTCAGCGGCCTCGCCTGCATGCCGGTCGGCAACGGTGCGCAGCGCTGCCTGCTGATCAACGACGAGGGCTCCTTCGCGCAATTCGCGCGCATAGCAGAGAACCGCATCGCCCCAGACGCGACCCTGCCCATCATCGGTACCGACGCCTCATCCGATACGCTCGGCCAGCCGCCGCAAGGCATCTGCAAGATGCCCGGCCGCTTCGCCGAGCTCGACGGCGAGGCCGTCGCCTATGCCGACGGCGCCTTCTATGTCGCGGGCTCGCATGGCTGCTCGCGAAAGAGGGGCGAGTTCCGCCTCTCGGCCTTCCACCTCGCCCGGATCAAGGTCGATGCCGAAGGCGCGGCCACTGGAAAGGTCGAGCTGACCTATCGTCTGAGCGACATGCTGCGCGCCGCCGGCCCGGCAGGCTCCTTTTTCGGCCGGGGGCTGATGGACGATAACGGCATGAACGTCGAGGGCATCGCGGTGGTGGGCGACACGCTCTGGTCGGGCCTGCGCGCCCCGTCTCTCGGCAGCCGCGGCGTCCTGGTTGGCGCGTCGCTCAAGGCGTTGTTCGCACCCGGCCATGCGCCCGCGACGGAAGCGCCGCGTGTCATCGAAATGCCGGCGGGCAGCAACCGCGGCATCCGCGATCTCGCGCCTCTTCCCGACGGCCGCCTGCTCGCCCTGCTCGGACCGGCACAGGAACAGGCCCTGCCCTATTCGCTGATGCTGATCGACCCCGCCAAACCCGATGCCGCCCTGGCGCTCGGCGATCTGCCCGCTCGGGGCGACGACAAGGCGGAATCGCTGACCGTGCTCCCCCAGGACGGCAAGGGTCTCGCGGTCCTCATCGGCTATGACGGCCCGAAGAACGGGCATTTCGAATCCTATCGCCTGCCGCTTGGACCTCGCTGACCTCATGGATTTCCGCAACGATCTGGCGCGCGCCGTCGAGCGCTATCGCGCCGAGGTGGCAAGCCCTCGCGAACACCTCGCCTTGCTGCGCTGGCAGATGGCGCAGGGCCATGCGCTCGACCGGCGCGACACCTTTCCCGGACACCTCACCACCAGCGCCTTCGTGCTCTCGCCGGATCACGCGCAGGTGCTCCTGATCGATCATGTCGTGATCGGCCGTTGGCTTCAGCCCGGCGGCCATTGGGAGCAAGCGGAGCAGTTCCACCTCTCGGCCGCACGCGAGGCCGTCGAGGAAACCGGCGTGCAGGGCCTCATTCTCCATCCCTGGCATCGGGGCGGCGACCTGCCCTTCGCCATCGACAGCCATGACGTGCCCGGCAAGCCACCCCGTGGCGAGCCCGGCAAGCCGTCGCGCGGCGAGCCGGCCCATGTCCATCACGACCTGCAATATCTCTTCCTAGCCGATCCCTCTCTGACGCTCGTCGCGCAGTTCGAGGAGGTCCATGCTGCCGCCTGGAAACCGGTCGCTGCCCTGGCCGAGATCGCGCCGCGTGCCTTGGAGCGGCTCTCTCAGGTGCAGAGGCCCTGACTGTTGCAACGCAACAACAGCCGCCTGGATTGCGGAAACGCCTATGGCTCTTTTATCGCGGCCGGATCAGGCTCGCGTCATGGTTCGTCCGAGGATGACTAGTTATTGCAATTCATTCGCAATAGCTTGTTGATCCGAGACCTTCCCGGAGCTTCCCATGTCGCCGAAAGCCATTGCTCTCGCCCTGATCGCCGCCGCCGCGTCGATCCCCGCCCTCGCAGCCGATCTGCCGTCCCGCAAGGGCGTAGCCGCGGCCCCGGCCCAGGCCGTCTCGGCCTGTACCGAAAGCGAGGGCATCCCGACCGACGCCTTCGGCTTCACCACCGGTTCCGACGTCGCCGATGTCGGCTCCTTCGGGCCGAGCCTCACATATGGCGGCGCCTTCGGCACCCGCGGCGGCAGCTCGAACGGCCATGGCCTCACTCTGCAGGGCTCCTATGGCCTCTTCCCCTGCTTCGAGATCGGTCCCTATGTGCTGGGCAACGTCACCAGCGCCTCAGCTGGCGGCGTCAGCGCCGATTCGCGCGCCTTCGGCGCCGGCGTCGAGATGAAGTACAAGCTGCTGGGCCGCGACATGCATGGGCTCGGCCTCACGCTGGTCATCGACCCGAGCTTCAACCGCACCGATCCGGACGGCGCCGGCCGCTTCACCACCTACAATACCGGCATCCGCCTCTTCGCCGACAAGACGCTGATCCCGAACACGCTCTATGCCGGGCTCAACCTGTCGCACGACCTGACCTGGACCGGTCCCTCGCCCTATCAGCGCTCTTCCACCTTCACCCTCGCCGGCTCGCTTGCCTGGCAGGTGTCGGACGGGCTCTATCTCAGCGGCGAGTTGCGCCATATGCGGGCCCATAACGAGCTCGGCTTCGGCAGGGAGGCGGGCTACGCGACCTTTGCCGGCCCCGGCGTGTTCTGGCAGGCGACGAAGCAGCTCGCGTTGTCCGCCGCCTACAACATCCAGGTCGCCGGCAAGGCCAAGGGCCAGCCCGGCGATCTCGACCTCGCCAATTTCAGCCAGCATCTGGTCAAGGTGAAGCTCGGCTACAGCTTCTGAAACTGTCCTGACGGCATATCACTGAGAGCGGCAGCGGCGACGCTGCCGCTCTCAGCGTTTCGGCTTGCCTTGCACGTTGACATACTCCCCCTCAGTACCCTAGCGTTGCGGCAACGGGAGCCTCGGTGCCCATGCCTCACTCAGCCGAAGAGAAGAAGCGCGCCATCACGCGGCTGCGCCGCATCAAGGGGCAGACCGAGGCCCTGATCGCCGCCGTCGAGCGCAGTGAGGAATGCGGCGCGCTGCTCCAGCAGCTCGCGGCCCTGCGCGGCGCTGCGACTGGGCTGATGGCCGAGGTGCTGGAAAGCCACCTGCGCGAGACCATGGCCCGTCCGGCCGAGGCGACGCAGGCGGAAGCCGAAAACGAAGACGAGATCGCCGCGATCATGCGGGTCATCCGCCCCTATCTGAAATGACCGTTCGCAAGGAAGGAAACACCCGATGAAGACCCGCGCCGCCGTCGCCTGGGAAGCCGGCAAGCCCCTCACCATCGAAACGATCGAGATCGGCGGCCCCAAGGCCGGCGAAGTTCTGGTCGAGGTCATGGCGACCGGCATCTGCCACACCGACGCCTACACGCTCTCGGGCCTGGATTCGGAGGGCAAATTCCCGGCGATCCTCGGCCACGAGGGCGCGGGCATCGTGCGCGAGGTCGGCGCCGGCGTGACCAGCCTGAAGCCCGGCGACCATGTCATCCCGCTCTACACGCCGGAATGCCGCAGCTGTAAATCCTGCCTCTCACGCCGGACCAATCTCTGCACCTCGATCCGCTCTACTCAGGGCCAGGGCGTGATGCCCGACGGCACCTCGCGCTTCTCCTGCGATGGCGGGGAGGTGTTCCACTACATGGGCTGCTCGACCTTCGCGAACTTCACCGTCCTGCCCGAGATCGCGCTCGCCAAGGTCCGCGAGGACGCCCCCTTCGACAAGATCTGCTATATCGGCTGCGGCGTGACGACCGGCATCGGCGCGGTCATTTACACCGCGAAAGTCTGGCCTGGCGCCAATGTCGTGGTCTTCGGTCTCGGCGGCATCGGCCTCAACGTCATCCAGGGCGCCCGCATGGTCGGCGCCGACAAGATCATCGGCGTCGACATCAATCCGGCCAAGCAGGAGATGGCGCGCAAGTTCGGCATGACCGACTTCATCAATCCGGCCGAGATCGGCAACGACAAGGTCGTGCAGGCGATCGTCGACCTGACCGGCGGCGGTGCCGACTTCTCCTTCGACGCGACCGGCAACACGAACGTCATGCGCCAGGCGCTGGAATGCTGCCATCGCGGCTGGGGTGAATCGATCGTCATCGGCGTGGCCGAGGCGGGCAAGGAGATCGCAACCCGTCCGTTCCAGCTCGTCACCGGCCGCGTCTGGAAGGGCACCGCCTTCGGCGGCGCGCGCGGACGCACCGACGTGCCGAAGATCGTCGACTGGTACATGGAGGGCAAGATCAACATCGACGACCTGATCACCCACAAGCTGAGCCTCGACGAGATCAACCATGGCTTCGACCTGATGCACGAGGGCAAGTCGATCAGGAGCGTGGTGGTCTACTGAGGCGCCGCGTTCTGGCCTTATCCAAAGGGCACTGAACAACGGCGCTTTCGCCAAGAGACCGGCATTTCCGTCATGGTCGCCCTTGTGGCGACCATCCACGTCTTCGCCGATCAAGGCTGGTGTTCAAGACGTGGATGCTCGGGACAAGCCCGAGCATGACGACAACGGCGGGCTCCTAGGTCCGCTCGATCGAAAGGATCACCGCAATGGAACTGCTCTCGTCCTCCAAGGCCTTCGGCGGCTCGCAGCGTGTCTACCGGCACGACAGCGAGGCTTGCGCCTGCCCGATGACCTTCGCGATCTACCTGCCGCATCAGATCGAGGACGGGCCGGTTCCGCTGCTCTGGTATCTCTCGGGCCTGACCTGCACGCACCAGAACGTCTTGGACAAGGGCGAGTACCGCGCCGCCGCTGCGGCCAATGGCATCGCCATCATCTGCCCCGACACGAGTCCGCGCGGCGAAGGCGTGCCGGACGAACCGGAGAACTGGCAATTCGGCTCGGGCGCCGGCTTCTATCTCGACGCGACCGAGGCACCCTATGCGAAGAACTACCGCATGGAGACCTATATCCGCGACGAATTGCCGGAGCTGGTCAGCCGGCATTTCCCTGTCGACATGAACCGGCAGGGCATCTTCGGCCATTCGATGGGCGGCCATGGCGCGATCACGCTCGCCCTGAAGAACCCGGAGCGCTACGCTTCAGTTTCCGCCTTCGCGCCGATTGCCCAACCCACGACTGCCGGCTGGTCGCGCCCGGCCTTCGAGAAATATCTCGGTCCGGACGAGACCGCCTGGCGCCCATATGACTCCACCCTCCTGATCGCCGACGGCCACCGCGTCCGCGACCTGTTGATCGACCAGGGCACTGCCGACGGCTTTCTGGAAGAGGGACTGCGCCCGCAACTCCTGGATATCGCCTGCGCCGCCGCCGGCATCCCGCTGCAATTGATGATGCGCGACGGCTACGACCATTCCTACAACTTCATCTCGACCTTCATGGCCCAGCACATCGCCTGGCACGCAGAGCGCCTGACGGCCTAACGGCCACAGAGCGGGAACGGTCGTCGCCCGGGCCGCGTTGAGAGCAGCACAGCCTCAACCGGCTCCGGGGGACGAAACCATGGCCAAGCGCCGCATGCCGCAGAGCGACCGCTCGCTGTTTACCCGCCTGTCGCAAGCCGTCGCGCATTGGGCCGGCCGCCCGCAGACCTTCCTCGGGGCCGCCGTACTCATCGTCCTGTGGGGGCTATCGGGCCCGTTCTTCGGCTACAACGACACCTGGCAGCTCGTCGTCAACACCTCGACCACGATCGTCACCTTCCTGATGGTCTTCATCATCCAGAACAGCCAGAACCGCGACACGGCCGCGATGCAGATCAAGCTCGACGAACTGATCTGCCGCATGGAGGGCGCGCGCGAGGAACTCCTCGATCTCGAAGAGCTGGACGAGGACAAGCTCGAAGCCATTCGTAGGGAGTTCGAGGAGATGGCCGCCAGAGCCCGCAAGCTCGCCTCGCCTGCTGCGGATCGGCCCTCGGTCTGAGGGGGTGTCCGCTCTCTCCAGGCCGGCCAGCCCGTAAGCATCCGGCAGAGTTCCGCTTGGCTTTCGAGCGCGATTCAGCCGCCGGTAAGGTTAGCTGTTAGGGTTAAGTGTCGTTTAAGAAATAACTGCCATGGTCCTGTCGTGGGTAACTCGCGCGGGCTGCGTTCCTTGCACCGCGCAAATGCGAAGGACACTGCCATGGGCAGCCTGAAAACTCTCGCGCTGGCTGGCAGCCTGTTCCTCGGCGTATCCGCCGCAGCGCAGGCAGCCGATTTTGCCTACGCGCCGCCTCCTCCGCCGCCGGAGCCGCTTGGCCTCAAGGGCACGATCTCGAGCGGCATCTACCTGCGCGGCGATATCGGCGTCGGCATCCAGAGCGTCGGCAAATATCACCAAGACGATGTCGCCCAGTTCGGCGGCGCCTTCTTCGGCAAGAGTGACAACGCCGCCTTCTTCGGCGGGCTCGGCGTCGGCTATCGCTTCAACAACTGGCTGCGCTTCGACATCACCGGCGAATATCGCGGCGCCGGCCAGATCGGCGTGAACGACATCGTCTACAACCCGTTCAACAACGGCAACCAGACCAACACCTACAAGGGCAACCTGACCTCGCTGGTCACGCTGTTCAACGGGTACTTCGACCTCGGCACCTGGAACTGCCTGACGCCCTATATCGGCGCCGGCATCGGCTTCTCGCAGAACCGCATCAGCGGGCTGACCGATCAGGGCGCGCTGACCGGCAACTTCAACGGGTCCACGCTGGGCTATGCCAATAGCGGCAGCAAGACCGACCTCGCCTGGGCCCTGATGGCCGGCGTCGGTTACGAAGTGAACAAGAACCTGACACTCGAAGTCGGCTATCGCTACCTGAACCTCGGCGACGCCCAGTCGGGCCGCCTTATCAACGCCTTCACCGGTCAGGTTCAAGCTCCGCTCAAGGCCAAGGACATCGAGAGCCACGATTTCCGCATCGGCATGCGCTGGAACTTCGGCGATCCCAACTGCTGCGGCCCGGTCGAGCGCGAGCCGGTCGCCTACGCGCCGCCGCCGGTGGTGCGCAAGTACTGATCGTCAGACCGATCGAGACATGAAACGGCGCGGGGCTCCCCGCGCCGTTTTGCGTTTGTCAGCGCAGCAGCGACGTCCCGTTCATCTCGGCCGGCTGGACCAGCCCCATCAGCGCGAGCAGCGTCGGCGCGATATCGGCGAGCCGCCCGTCGGCAAGCCCCTTGTCCTGCCCGCCGACCAGAATCAAGGGCACTGGATTGATGGTGTGGGCGGTATGCGGCTTGCCCGTCACCGGATCGACCATCAGCTCGGCATTGCCGTGATCGGCCGTGACGAGCATCGCCCCGCCCTGCCGCTCGATGGCGTCGGCAATGGCGCCCAAGCCGGTATCGACGGTCTCCACCGCCCTGATCGCCGCTGCGAGCACGCCGGTATGGCCGACCATGTCGGGATTGGCGAAGTTGAGCACGACGAGGTCGTAGCGGCCTGAATCGATCGCCTCGACCGCCTTCCGGGTCAGTTCCGGCGCCGACATTTCGGGCTGCAGGTCATAGGTCGCGACCTTGGGCGAAGGAACCATCGCCCGCTCCTCGCCCGAATAGGGCGTCTCCTCGCCACCGTTGAAGAAATAGGTGACGTGCGGATATTTCTCAGTCTCGGCCATGCGGACTTGGCGGCGGCCGGCCTTGGCCACGGTCTCGCCGAGCCCATTGGCCAGCGTCTGGGGCGCGAACAGCGCCGGCATCACCTTGTCGAGTTCGGCACTGTAGGAGGTCATGCTCACCGCCTTGACCAGTTCCGGCCGGCGCGGCCGGACGAAGCCCGCAAAATCCGGCTCCAGCACCGCCGCGAGGATTTCGCGAATGCGGTCCGAGCGGAAATTGAAGCTGAGCAATCCGTCGCCATCCTTCATCCCGGCATAGCCGCCGATCGCGGCCGGCAGGATGAATTCATCGGTGATATTATGGGCGTATGCCGCTACGATCGCGGCCTGCGCATCGGGAAAGCGCTCGCCCTCCCCCATCACCATCGCGCGCCAGGCCTTCTCGACCCGCTCCCAGCGGTTGTCGCGATCCATCGCGTAATAGCGACCCGAGACGCTGGCGATCGTCGCTCCGACAGGCAGCGCAGAGGCGAACGCTGTCACATAGTCCGCCGCCGATTGCGGCGGGGTATCGCGCCCGTCGGTGAAGACATGGACATGCACCTTGACGCCCTGCGCCGTCAGAATGCGGGCAAGAGCGACCGCATGGTCCTGGTGCGCATGGACGCCGCCCGGCGAGACCAGGCCGAGGAGATGGCAGGCGCCGCCGTTCGCCTGCAGCGCGGCGACGAGGCCGCTCGCTGCCAGCGCCCCGGCGATCGAGCCGTCGGCGATCGCCTGATTGATCCGCGGCAGGTCCTGCATCACAACGCGCCCCGCGCCGAGATTGAGATGGCCGACCTCGGAATTGCCCATCTGCCCCGGCGGCAATCCGACATCCAGCCCGGAGGTGTGCAGGAAGGCATGCGGGTTCGCGGCCCAGAGCCGGTCGAAATTCGGCGTGTTCGCCAGTTTGACGGCGTTGTTCTGGGCATCCTCCCGCCAGCCCCAGCCATCGAGGATCATCAGCATCACGGGGCGAGGCGGCATCGGCTTGACCTGTCGGGAACTGTGAAAGGTGCTGTGCGGATACCACGCGCCACGCGGCAGATGCGAGTGCTAAGAAGATGGAGAACCGCGACGCAAGCCCCAACGGAGGACATCGATGTCGATCAAGGCGCTGGTTTTCGATGCCTATGGCACGCTCTTCGACGTCCAGTCGGTCGCAGCCGTCACCGACACAGCCTTTCCCGGCCATGGGGCGACCATCACCCAGATCTGGCGATTGAAGCAGCTCGAATACACCTGGCTGCGCGCGCTGATGGACCGCTACGAGGATTTCTGGACCGTCACCCGCGATTCCCTGGATTTTACGCTCAGGACGCTTGGGCTGGCCTCCTCCCCGGAGCTCGTCGCCCGGATTGCGGCGGCCTATGACGCGCTCCTGCTCTACCCCGAGGCCCGAGCCGCGCTCGAAGGCCTCGCCTCCCATCGCCTCGCGATCTTTTCCAACGGCAGCCCGGACATGCTGAAGCGGCTCGTCGCCCATGCCGGCATCGCCGACCTCATGGAAACCGTGATCAGCGTCGACGAGATCGGTGTCTACAAGCCGGATCCGCGCGGCTATGCCCATGTCGAGAAGCGGCTGGGGCTTTCCCGCGAGGAGATCCTCTTCGTCTCCTCGAACGGCTTCGACATCGCCGGCGCCAAGGCCCATGGCTTCCATGTCGCCCGCATCGAGCGTGTGCCGGCGGACCGGCTGCGCGACGAACTGGCAGCAGCGGCGACGATCGATCCTGCGCTGATGTTCAAGGCGCTCCGGATGCAGCCGGAACAGCTCGGCTTCCAGGCAGATGCGACCATTGCCGCGCTGACCGATCTCGTCTCCTATGTCGACGGACTGAAGCAGGCCTGACGCGCCTCGCGTGGAGACCCCGATGATCAAGCTCTATTACCATCCCTCGCCGAACCCGGCGAAGATCGCACTGTTCCTGGAAGAGGCCGGCCTGCCCTACGAGATGGTGCCGGTCGACACCCGCAAGGGCGAGCAGTTCAAGCCGGAATTCCTCGCGATCAACCCCAATGCCAAGACGCCCGCCTTGACCGATGGCGACGTCACCGTCTTCGATTCCAATGCGATCCTGCTCTATCTCGCTGAGAAGACCGGCCAGTTCCTGCCGGAAAACACCCCGCAGGCGCGCGGCGAGATGCTGTCCTGGCTGATGTTCGTCGCCACCGGCATCGGCCCCTATTGCGGCCAGGCCGTGCACTTCAGCCGCTTCGCACCGGAGAAGCTGCCCTATGCCATCAACCGCTATGCCCGCGAAGCCGAGCGGCACTGGGGCATCGTCAACGACCTGCTCGCGAACCGCCGCTACATGCTGGGTGATCGCTACACCCTGATAGACATGTCGATCTGGGGCTGGGCGACGCGGCTCTCCTTCGCGGTCGGCGACACATGGCCGGAGCTTTTCCCGCATGTGAAGCGCCATCTCGACGAGATATCGGCCCGCCCGGCGGCGCAGCGCGCTCTCGCGCTCAAGGACCAGTTCGCCTTCAAGACGGATTTCGATGCGGAAGCCCGCAAATTCCTGTTCCCGCAGAACGCCCATCTCGCCGGCTGACCGGCGGCCGGCGCCCGTTCAGGCGCCGGCTTCGCCGTCGCCCAGCGCATCGAAGGGCGCATCCAGCGTGAAGACGAGCCCATCGGGAAGATAAGCGCTGGCCGTGCCCGTGCGAGCCGCCGGGAAGGACCGCTCGATCAGGCGGGAGCCGAAGCCCTTGCGCGAAGGCGGCATCACCGGCGGCCCGCCGCTTTCGCACCAGCGCAGGCGGAACTGCCTGACACCCTCGATCTCGGCAACACTCCAGCTCAGCGAGACGATGCCGGTCGTGTTGGAGAGCGCGCCGTATTTCACGGCGTTGGTCGTGAGTTCGTGCAGGATCAGCGTCAGCGCCAGAGCGGCCTTCGGCCCCAGCACGATATTGTCTCCCTTGATGCTGAAGCGCGCGGGATCGCCCTGCAACGCGATGATGCTCTTCGCGATGTCGTGGACCGACGCATCGGCCCGCCGGCCGCCGACCAGCAGGTCGTGCGCGCGCGCCAGCGCCGCGAGCCGTGCGTTGAAGATTTCGCGCGCGGCTTCCAGGGTGCCGGCATTGCGCAGCGTCTGGGAGGCCAAGGCCTGGATCATCGCCATGGTGTTCTTCACCCGATGCGCCAGCTCCTGCATCAGCAGGCGCTGCTCGGCCTCCGCCTCCTTGCGTGCGGTGACGTCGAGATGGGCTCCGATCAGGCGCAGCGGTTCGCCGCCTTCGTCGCGTTCGATCTGCGCGGTTGCCGCGATCCAGCGCACCTGCCCGTCCGACGGCCTGATGATCCGGTACTCGGCCTCATAGATGGTCGCCGTTCCCTGCACCGCCTCGCGAAAATGCGCGTCGACCGTCATCCGATCCTCCGGATGGATGCGCCGCACCCAGTCCTCATGCGTCTCTTGCGCCGCCTCCGGCGGGAGACCGTGGATCTGCAGGTATTCCGGCGAGCGCCGGTTTCGGAACCCGGAGCGCAGGTCGACCTCGAGCCCTCCGACCCGTCCGATTTTCTGGACCTGCGCCAGTTCCGCTTCGCGCCGGCGCAGGGTCTGCTCCGTCTGCACGCGCTCGGTGGTCTCGGTCACGATGGCGAGCACGCCGCCGACCTCGCCGGCATCATCGAGCACCGGGCTGTAGTCGACGTTCAGCCAGACATCCTCCGCCGCGCCGTTACGGTAGAAGACGAAAGGCACATCGCGATAGGATGGGGACGCACCGGCGAAGACGCTGTCCAGCACCTCGCGATTGAAATCCGCGACCTCGGGCCACGCCTCGAAGACGCTGGCACCGAAGCTTCCCGGATGCCGCGCGCCGGCGATCACCGCATAGGCATCGTTGTAAAACATCAGCCCCTGCCGGCCCCAGAGCAGCGTCATCGCTGCCGGCGAGAGCAATACGAGCTGCAGCGCGCTGCGCAGATTCGCGGGCCAGGCGGCCGGCGGGCCGAGCTCGGTCTCGCCGCCGGTCCAGCTCCGCAGCCGCCCCGCCATCTCACCTTGCCCGATGGGCCAGGTTCGCTTCTCCAAGGTCGTATCCCCCAACCGACCGTAACGAAAAGCCGACGCCGCCGGCCCAGGCTTCACAACCTATCATACGCGGCCACTCGCGAACGGGTAACAGCGGCTGCGGTTCCCTTGCATGTCAAAAGACATGTCGGCTTGTGCATCATAGCCCACCGCGTGGCAAAAGCACTGGCGGCGCCGGGGTTTTCGAGCCAGTGTCGCGGCCGCTCCGCGCCACTCAGGCGCCGAACGAAATAGCCTCCGAGAGGACGAATGCCGACCGATATCGAGATCGCCCGCGTCGCGACGCTTCAACCCATCGCCGCCATTGCCGCAAAGGCGGGCATCCCCTCAGAGGCTCTCAACCCTTACGGCAAATTTATCGCCAAGATCGATACGCAGGCGATCCCCGGCTTTCAGGCTCAAGCCGACGGCAAGCTGATCCTGGTGACCGCGATCAGCCCGACCCCCGCCGGCGAAGGCAAGACCACGACCACTGTCGGCCTCGGCGACGGGCTCTCCCGCATCGGCAAGCGCGCGATGATCGCGCTCCGCGAGCCTTCGCTGGGCCCCAGCTTCGGCATGAAGGGCGGCGCCGCCGGCGGCGGCTATGCCCAGGTCGTGCCGATGGAGCAGATCAACCTCCACTTCACCGGCGATTTCCACGCGATCACCAGCGCCCATAACCTGCTGGCGGCGATGATCGACAACCATGTCTACTGGGGCAACGGGCTCGGCCTCGACACCCGCCATATCGCCTGGCGCCGCGTCATGGACATGAACGACCGGGCGTTGCGCTCCGTCGTCTCCTCGCTCGGCGGCGCCGGCAACGGCTTCCCGCGCGAGGACGGCTTCGACATCACCGTCGCCTCCGAGGTCATGGCGATCTTCTGCCTTGCGCGCGACGCCGCCGACCTGGAAGCGCGCCTCGGCCGCATCGTCATCGGCCGCACCCGCGACAAGCGCCTCGTCACCGCCGCCGACATCAAGGCGACCGGCGCGATGAGCGTGCTGCTCAAGGACGCGCTGATGCCGAACCTCGTGCAGACGCTGGAGGGCACGCCCGCCTTCGTCCATGGCGGCCCCTTCGCCAACATCGCCCATGGCTGCAACTCGGTGATCGCGACGAAGGCCGCGCTGAAGCTCGCCGACTACGTCGTCACCGAGGCCGGCTTCGGGGCCGATCTCGGCGCCGAGAAGTTCTTCGACATCAAATGCCGCAAGGCGGGACTGAAGCCCGCCGCCGCCGTCGTCGTCGCGACCGTGCGCGCGCTTAAGATGCATGGCGGGCTCGCTAAGGACGCGCTCGGCCGTGAAGACCTGAAGGCGCTGGAAGCCGGTCTTTCCAACCTCACGCGCCATGTCGGCAACATCCGGAAGTTCGGCGTGCCGCCGATCGTCGCGATCAACCATTTCACCAGCGACACAGCGGCCGAGCATGAACTGATCCGCAATTATTGCCGCAACCATCTCGGCGTCGAGGCGGTGATCTGCCGGCATTGGGCGCAAGGCGGCGCCGGGACCAAGGAGCTTGCCCGCAAGGTCGCCGCGCTCGCCGACGAGGGCGAGGCCGATTTCGCCCCGCTCTATCCCGATGCCATGACGTTGCAGCAGAAGCTGGAAACGATTGCGCGCGAGATCTACGGCGCCGGCGGCGTCGCCATCGATGCCAAGCTCCAGGCCCGCTTCGCCGAGCTCGAGGAAGCCGGCTTCGGCGACCTGCCGGTCTGCGTCGCCAAGACCCAGTATTCCTTCTCGGCCGACCCGACGCTGCGTGGCGCGCCATCCGGCCATACCGTGCCCTTGCGCGAGTTGCGGCTCTCGGCCGGCGCCGGCTTCGTCGTCGCGATCTGCGGGGACATCATGACCATGCCCGGCCTGCCGCGCGAACCCGCGGCCGAGCGCATCCATATAGACGCGCAGGGGCGCATCGAAGGCCTGTTCTAAGAAGCGTCATCCCGTGTCTGCGCCGCAGCGCACGGGATGACGGCAGGTTCTTAAAGCTTACGCAACGGATCGTTCTCTACCTTGCGGGACCCCGCAAGGAAGCCGATCCGATGAGCCAGACCGAAACCGGTCTGCCCCGCACGCATAGCCTGAAGGCCCGTGTCATGGGCTGGACGTTCGCCATTCTGGTGGCGATCGCCATTCCGGCCGGCGCAGCCTTCCTGTGGATCGTGGACGCGACCGTGGTGAAGCTCGGCACGCTCGTCGCCGAAAAGCAGATTCTGTTCGATCGCTATCGCGGCCTGGAGGCCCTGATGCGCGAGGTCTCTCTGGCCGAGACCGTCGCCCGCGCCCCTGCGATCGTCGAATGGGCGGAGGACGAGAACGATCCCGGGAAGGCCGAGCGCGGACTGGCCGAGCTGGAGCATTACCGCCAGTCCTTCCGGGACCGCAGCTATTTCACCGTCCTCGCCGGCTCCGGGAATTACTATTTCAACGACAAGGACAACAACTACGAGCACCAGCGCAAACGCTACACGCTGTCATCGGGCAATCCGCGCGACGGCTGGTATTACAAGACGGCCGCGCTCGGCTCCGGCTGCCATCTCAATGTCGACAACGACGACAATCTCCGCGTCACCAAGGTCTGGATCAACTGCATCATCCGCAAGGACGGTCGCGTGCTGGGAATCATCGGCACCGGGCTCGACCTGACGCAGTTCATCCGCGAGGTCGTCGACATCCCGCAGAATGGCGTCCAGAGCATGTTCGTCGACCGCAGCGGGGCGGTGCAGGCGCATCGCGACGCCAGCCTCGTCGACTTCCACAGCCTGACCAAGGACATCTCGTCCAAGAAAACCATCTACCAGATCATCGACAACGATCCGGACCGCAGCCTCCTCGGGCAGATGATCGCCCGTGTCGGCGCCGGCGACGATCTCGTGCAGTCGCGCTTCATGACGGTCGACGGCAAGCGGGTGCTCGTCGGCGTCGGTTATCTCGACCGCCTCGGCTGGTTCAACATCACGGTTATGGATATCGACCGCATCATCGACCGCAGCCTGTTCCTGCCGCTCGGCCTGCTGTTCGGCGCGGTGCTGCTGGCGGCTGCGGCGCTGATGACCGTGCTGTTCCAGCGCGCGGTGCTCGACCGGCTGGCCCGTGTCGAGCATGCCGCCAGCCATGTCCGCGCCCGCGAGTTTCGCGCCGTCGCGATCGATGCAGGGCGCGACGAGATCGGCCGGCTGTCACAGGCCTTCGGCACGATGGCGCGCAGCGTCGAGGAGAACACCACCCGACTCGAGGAGGCCGTCCGAGAGCGTACCGAGCAGCTCGAGCGGCTCGCCCATGCCGACCCGCTCACCGGCGTATTCAACCGGCGGGGCTTCGAACGTGCCTTCGCCAAGAGCCGTGGCCGCGCCGGACGGACCGGGCACCAGGCAGGGCTGCTGCTGGTCGATCTCGACAATCTCAAGCCGCTCAACGACCGCCACGGCCACCAGAGCGGCGACGAGGTCATCGCCGAGCTCGCCCGGCGCATGACCGCGCTTCTGCGCGACCGCGACATCTGCGCGCGCTGGGGTGGCGACGAATTCATCCTGCTGCTCGACAATGTCGACCGCGCCGGATTGTCGGGGATCGCAGCGGCGATCGTCGCCGCCGTGGCGGAGCGGCCGATCATCCTCGACAGTGGCCTCTCCATCCTCGTCAGCACCAGCATTGGCGCGACCCTGCTGGAGCCCGAGGACACGCTGGCCGAAGCCGCCAGCAGGGCCGACGAGGCGCTCTATGTCGCCAAGCACAACGGCCGCAACGGCTTCGCCTTCAGCCCGTCGCAGGACCTGCCGCTGCGCCGGCGCCGCAACGGCTGAAACCGGCCATCGCTTCAGGCGAAGTCGAGCTGGACCTTGATCGCCTTCGACTTGTCGGCCGCGAGATCGAAGGCCTCGACCGCCCGGTCCACCGGGATCGACGCCGTCAGCAGCGGCGACAGATCGATCGAGCCGGAGCCGATCATCGCCACCGCCCAGTCGAACTCCTCGTGGAAACGGAAGGAGCCTCGCAGGTCGAATTCCTTGGCGACCACGACGTTCATCGGCAGCGTGAACTGGCCGCCGACGCCGATCTGCACGATGACGCCGCCCGGCCTGACAACATCGAAAGCGCCGGTCAGCGCATGCTGGTTGCCGGACGCTTCGAACATGACGTCGAAGGCACCCTTCTCCGCGCCGTACTCTGCCTTGAGCCGCTCCGGCTCGGCCGCGACGTTGACCGTCGCTGTCGCGCCCATCTTGCGCGCCACCGGCAGGGGCCCGTCGACGACATCCGTCGCGACGATCTCGGAAGCGCCCGCCGCTTTCGCGGCCAGGATCGTCAGCGCGCCGATCGGCCCCGCTCCCGTCACCAGCACGCGCTTGCCGAGCAGCGGCCCGGCGCGCTTGGCGGCGTGGAGGCAGACCGAAAGCGGCTCGGCGAAAGCAGCTTCCGCCGCGGTGACGCGCGGCGCGACCTTCACCGCCTGCCGCTCCTCGACCACCAGCACATCGCGGAAACCGCCCTGCACATGCGGGAAGCGCATCGCGGAGCCGTAGAACAGCATGTCGGTGCAGTGCTGCTGCAAACCCATCTGGCAGTATCGGCAATGGCCGCAGGCCCGGCTCGGATTGACGGCGACCCGGTCGCCCGGCTGTACCCGCGAGACTTCGCCGCCGATCGCCTCGA
The DNA here is from genome assembly GCA_004144595.1 of Hyphomicrobiales bacterium. Taxonomy (GTDB): domain Bacteria; phylum Pseudomonadota; class Alphaproteobacteria; order Rhizobiales; family Beijerinckiaceae; genus Allobosea. Next base: position 75,192 of record SEEM01000001.1, on the reverse strand, counting down.
CCCTGCCGGCGATCTCATGACCGAGAATCATCGACTCCCGCACACGGATCGTTCCGAACCCGCCATGCAGATAGTAATGCAGGTCTGAGCCGCAGATGCCGCCGGCCTCGATCCGCACGCGCACGTCGCGCGGCCCGAGCTCCGGAGCGGTCGTCTGCTCGACCCGCAGATCCTTCTCGGCATGGATGACGACGGCACGCATGGGAGGCTCCCGAAATCGCCGCGCGATGGCGCGCGGCACCATTGTCTAATCGATTGAAACCTGCTTACCCAAAGCAGCGCCCCAAGCGCAAACCGAAATCGCCGCATCCGGCATTTTGCGAGGATACGCCATGTCGCTGTCGCTGTTCAGTCTCGCGGGCAAGATCGCGCTCGTCACCGGCTCCGGCCAGGGGATCGGCCTCGCCATTGCGGAGGGCCTGTCGGAAGCAGGCGCCCATGTCGTCCTGAATGCCCGCAACCGAGACAGGCTCGAGAAGGTCCGCGAGACCATGACGGCAGCGGGCCGCGAAGTCTCGGTGGCCTCTTTCGACGTGACCGACCAGAAGGCGGTGGAGGAGAACATCGCCAGGATCGAGGCGGAAATCGGCCCGATCGACATCCTCGTCAATAATGCGGGAACCCAGAAGAGAGCGCCGTTCACCGAATTTCCGGTCGAGACCTGGCACGAGGTGATGAACACCAACCTCCATTCGGTCTTCTATGTCACGCAGGCCGTCACGAAGCGGATGCTGCCCCGAAAGCGCGGCAAGATCATCAACATCGGCTCGGTGATGAGCGAGCTCGGCCGTCCCACGATCATCCCCTACACCGCCTCCAAGGGCGCCGTGAAGATGATGACACGCGGTCTCGCAGCCGAGCTCGGCAAGCACAACATCCAGGCCAATGCGATCGGCCCCGGTTACTTCGCGACCGAGCTGAACGCCGCATTGCAGGCCGACGAGACCTTCTCGAACTGGGTCTGCAGCCGCACGCCCGCCGGACGCTGGGGCGAAACCAAGGAACTCGCCGGGGCAGCGATCTTCCTCTCGTCGGCAGCCTCGGACTACGTCAACGGCCACTTGCTGATGGTCGACGGCGGCCTGACATCGGTGGTGTAAGGCCTCCCCGCAATCTTGTCGTCATTCCGGGCTGGCGGCAAAGCCGCGCCGGCCCGGAATGACGGATCATGACGGTCAGGCTGCAGCCTTGGTCACCGCTTCGACGACTTCGTCGACCGCGCGCTCGACCAGGTCGCGGTCGTCGCCTTCGGCCATGACGCGGATCACCGGCTCGGTGCCGGAGGGGCGGATCACCAGGCGGCCGCTCTCACCGAGGAGCTGCTTGGCAGCCTCGATCGCGCTGACCACCGGCTTTTCCTCGAGCGGACGGCCCTTCTTGTAGCGGACGTTCTTGAGGATCTGCGGCAGCGGCTCGAAGCAGTGGCAGACCTCGCTGACCGGCTTGTCCATCCGCTTGACCACGGCGAGCAATTGCAGCGCCGCAACCAGCCCGTCGCCGGTCGTGCCGAAATCTGACAGGATGATATGGCCGGACTGCTCGCCGCCGAGGTTGAAGCCGTGGTTGCGCATGTGCTCCAGCACATAACGGTCGCCGACAGCGGTCCGCGCCAGCGAGAGGCCAAGACCCGCGAGATAGCGTTCCAAGCCGAGATTGGACATGATCGTCGCGACGATCCCCGGCGCCGAGAGCCTGCCATCCTCCAGCCAGGAGCGGGCGATCACCGCCATCAGCTGGTCGCCGTCGACGATCTGCCCCTGCTCGTCGACCACCAGCACGCGGTCGGCATCGCCGTCGAGCGCGATGCCGACATCGGCCCGCAATTCCCGGACCTTCGCCACCAGCGTCGCGGGATGGGTCGAGCCGACATCGTGATTGATGTTGAAGCCGTCGGGTTCGTTGCCGATGACGATGACCTCGGCCCCCAGCTCCCACAGCGCTTCCGGCGCCACCTTGTAGCCGGCGCCGTTGGCACAATCGAGCACGATGCGCAGGCCCTCCAGGCTCATGTTGCGCGGCATGGTGCGTTTGGCGAACTCGACATAGCGCGCATCGGCGCTGTCGATGCGCTTGGCCCGGCCGAGCTTCGGCGAGCCGGAGAGGCGCGGCGCAAGATCGCTGTCGATCAGCGCCTCGATTTCACGCTCGACTTCGTCGCTGAGCTTGTAGCCGTCAGGGCCGAACAGCTTGATGCCGTTATCCTCATAGGCATTGTGCGAGGCCGAGATCATCACGCCGAGATCCGCGCGCATCGAGCGCGTCAGCATCGCCACCGCCGGCGTCGGCATCGGGCCGAGCAGCATCACGTCCATGCCCACCGAGGTGAACCCTGCGACCATGGCGTATTCGATCATGTAGCCGGAGAGGCGAGTATCCTTGCCGATCACCACCCGGTGGCGGTGCTCGCCGCGGCGGAAGGCGAGGCCCGTGGCCTGGCCGACCTTCAGTGCGAGGTCCGGCGTGATGACGCCGTTCGCGCGCCCGCGAATGCCGTCGGTTCCAAAATATTTGCGCGTCATCGTGATTCGGTTCCGAGGGGCGGATCGCGCCCGTTTCCGGCGTTCTATAGCCAAAAAACCTTTCCGCCTTCTCACGAATTATGACGGAGCGTGACACTGCATCCGGGCAAACGAAAAAGGGCGGCCTCTCGGCCGCCCTTTCGTCGTCCACCTGATCCGCATCAGGCCTGCGGCTGCGGCTCCAGGCCGGCATCCGGCTCGCCGCGCTTGCGGCCCTTGCCGGCGCTCGGCACAGCCGAGCCGCGAGGCGCATGCGGCGTATCGTCGGCATCGCGCACCGGACGCTTGCCCGCGATCAGATCGCGGATTTCCTCACCCGTCAGCGTCTCGAACTCGAGCAGCGCCTCGGCAACCGACACGAACTCCTCGTGGTGATCGGTGAGGATCTTCTTGGCGTCGGCATAGCCCTCGTCGACGAGGCGCTTGACCTCGGCGTCGATCTTCTGCGCCGTCGATTCCGAGAGCGACTGGCTGCGGCCCATCGACATGCCCAGGAAGACCTCTTCCTGATTGTCGCCATAGGCGACCATGCCGAGCTCGGACGAATAGCCCATCTGCGTAACCATGGCCTTGGCCATCTTGGTCGCCTGCTGGATGTCGCCGGTCGCGCCTGAGGTGACGTTCTCGCGGCCGAAGGTGATCTCCTCCGCCACGCGCCCGCCCATGGCCACCGCGAGCTGCGAGGTGAACTCCTTGAACTTCATCGAGTAGCGATCGCCCTCCGGCAGGAACTTGACCATGCCGAGCGCCCGGCCACGCGGGATGATCGTCGCCTTGTGCACGGGGATGCCTGCGGGGACATAGAGGCCGACGATGGCATGACCGGCCTCGTGATAGGCGGTCAGCTTCTTCTCTTCCTCCGACATGGCCATCGACTTGCGCTCGGCGCCCATCATGACCTTGTCCTTGGCATCCTCGAACTCGGCATGGGTGACCATGCGCTTGCCGCGGCGGGCCGCCAGCAGCGCCGCCTCGTTGACGAGGTTCATCAGGTCCGCGCCCGAGAAGCCGGGCGTGCCGCGGGCGAGGATTTTGAGGTCGACATCCGGCGCCATCGGCACCTTGCGGACATGGACCTTCAGGATCTTCTCGCGGCCGGCGACGTCCGGATTAGGCACAACGATCTGGCGGTCGAAGCGGCCCGGACGCAGCAGCGCCGGATCGAGCACGTCGGGACGGTTGGTCGCGGCGATGATGATCACGCCCTCGTTCGGCTCGAAGCCGTCCATCTCCACAAGGAGCTGGTTCAGGGTCTGCTCGCGCTCGTCATTGCCACCGCCGAGACCGGCGCCGCGATGACGACCGACAGCGTCGATCTCATCGATGAAGATGATGCAGGGCGCGTTCTTCTTGGCCTGCTCGAACATGTCGCGGACGCGGCTGGCGCCGACGCCGACGAACATCTCGACGAAGTCCGAGCCCGAGATCGTGAAGAACGGCACATTGGCTTCGCCGGCGACGGCGCGCGCCGTCAGCGTCTTACCCGTACCGGGAGGGCCGACGAGCAGCACGCCGCGCGGGATGCGCCCGCCCAGCCGCTGGAACTTCTGCGGGTCGCGCAGGAACTCGACGATCTCCTGCAGGTCTTCCTTGGCCTCGTCGATGCCCGCGACATCCTCGAAGGTGACGCGGCCATGCGCCTCGGTCAGCAGCTTGGCCTTCGACTTGCCGAAACCCATCGCGCGGCCGGCGCCGTTCTGCATCTGGCGGGACATGAAGATCCACAGGCCGATGAAGATGACGAAAGGCAGCGAATTGACCAGCAGCGCCATGAACCAGGGCGTTCCCTCCGAGGGCGCCTTGGCCGAGACCTGCACGCCCTTTTGCGCCATGGTCTTCAGCAGGTTCGGGTCGCCATAGGGCGCATAGGTCACGAAGCTGCGACCGTCCGAGAACGAGCCGGAAATCTCCTGGCCGGCGACGACGACGTTGGACACGCGTCCTGCCTCGGCCTCGTTGATCAACTGGCTATAGGGGATTTCATTGGTGCTGGCGCGCTGGCTCGGACTCTGGAACAGGGTCACCAGCGCCAGAACCAGCAGGAAGATGACCACCCAGAGGGCGAAATTGCGAAAATTCGGATTCATTCCCAGTCCGATCGGGCCTCCCGGAAGAAACGGGTGAGGCCTAGAGTTTCCCGACTACCAATTTAGGTGTCGCACACGCCCTTGCCAAGGGAAAGCGATGACGTCGCGGCACTATAACGCCGAAGGGTGAACGCCGCGTCTGCGCGGCGGCTCCAGATGAAGCGCCAGTACGCCGTCGCGGCCCAGCGACAGAACGCAGCCCGAGAGGGTTCTCCGCAACGCCAGACCCGCACGCGCAGCCTCCGTCAGGGCCGCGGCGCAAGCCTCCAGCCGCTCAAGCCGGCCGTGGCCGTCGCCGCCCGGCGCGACCGTATCGAGCGCCAGGGCCAGGACACGCAGCACGATCTCCTCGGGCTCCGAGGTCAACCCGGAAAAGCGCAGGCGAAAGCCGCCCTCCCCGGCCTCATCCGACAAAATCACGCTCGCCAGCACGTCGCGCGCCCGCTGCGCGACAGCCCCGTCCAGTCGCGCCACCCGCTCCGCCAGCCGGCCGAACCGCTCCGCCGTCAGCCCCTGCTCCGCGAGAACAGGCATCACCTCGCGCCAGCGCACGCGCTCGAAGCGGGGATCGCCATTGCTGGGATCATGCACGAAAGGGAGCCCGCGCGCCTCAGCGGTCGCAATCAGCCGGGCCTTGGGGATGCCAAGCAGAGGCCGGACGAGCGGTACGCCGTTGACCTCGCTCCGCACCCGCATGCCTGCAAGTCCGGACGGCCCGGAGCCATGGGCCAGCCGCATCAGCATGGTCTCGGCCTGGTCGTCGAGCGTATGGGCCGTCACCAGCACCGCCCCGCCAATCCGCCTCGCCTCGTTCGCGAGCAAGGCATAGCGGGCGCGCCGCGCCCCGGCCTGCACACCGCTTGCCGGCTTCGACCCTTCCCAGCACAGGCTCGCATGGCCGACACCGAGCGTCGCACAGAGCGACGCGACAGCGGCAACTTCGGCCGCCGATTCCGGCCGCAACCCATGGTCGACCGTCGCGGCCTGGAGAGACGGCCGTCCCGGCGCCTGCGCCCAGGTGGCGAGGAGCGCCAGCAATGCGACTGAATCCGGCCCGCCGGAGACGGCGACAAGCAGGGTCGCCTCGTGCGACAGCCCCTCAAAAGCGGCGCCGGCCTCGACGAGCGAGACCGGCGCGGAATGCGTTGCGATGGGCGCCGCGCTCAAGCGCAGCCGGAACGACGGCGTTCGCGGGCGACGCCCTGGCGCACCGAATTGGAGGCGGCCGGATAGTCGATACCGACCTTGGCATAGGTCGCGCAGGCCTGTTCCTTGGCGCCGAGCCCATTGAGGGACATGCCGAGCTTGAGCAGGCTATCCGGGGCCTTGCTGGCCTTCGGCGACCCTTGCGAAATCTTCAGGAACTGCTCGGCCGCCTCGCGATAGCGCTGGCGCTGCAGATAGCTCTCGCCGAGCCAGAAGGTCGCATCGACGGCCTGCCGGTCGCGCGGATAGCTCTGCAGGAACTGGCGGAAGCCCATCTCGGCCTGCTCGTATTCCTTGCGCTGGAGGGAAGCGAAGGCGAGGTCATAGGCCTCTTTCGCCGTCTGCGGGCCGCTGGCAGCGGCGACGCTTGCGCCGCGCGGCCTGTCCTGCGGCATCCCGCCTTGGGGCACGGGCCGCCCGACGCCCTGCAAGTCGAGCGGCTGCCCCGTCGCCGGGCCACCGGCATACTCGTCCTCGATGATGCCGGCGATCGCGCCGCCGCCGCCGAGCGGCTGCGGAGCACCGGCCGCACCCTGCTGCGTGGTCGGGTCGAAGGCATCGCTGCGGCGCTGCCGCTGCGGCGATCCCCCAGCGGGCGGGGCACCTGTCGGGCCCGGTGCCGCCGTATTCGGACGCCCACCACCACCCTTTTCGTTCAGGCGGAAATCGACATCCTCCTGAAACTTGCGGAGCTGCTCGGAAAGCCGCCGGTTCTCGAACTGGAGCTGCTCGATCTGGCCGGACATCTGGCGCAGCTGGTTCTCCAGCCGCGTGGTGCGGACCAGCAGATCGGCCGCGTCCTGCGCCGCAGCCGGCGCGGTGCCGCCGACGAGCGCGGCTGAAAGCGCCAAGGCGGCCAGTCCCGGGCGGGAAAGATGGCGGGCTAGAAGAGAACGAAGCATCGCTGAAACCGGTTTCCATACATGTCGCGCGCTCTCTCTATACCATCAGCTCACCGCGGCCAAAATGTGAACGTCTTCACGGCCGGCCCGTTTCGAGGGTGCGCCAAGGTGCAGCGCTCCGGCAAACGCATAAAGAAGCACTGGCGCTTTGCCGGCGGCTTCCCTAAATAAGCGGAGCGGGGCTGCCTGGTGCGTGCGAGACAGCATTCCCCGGGCCCATACGACTCCCTAGGGAGCTGTCCCTGTCCGGATCCTTGGAACCGGACACACGGCGCCCACCTACTCTGTAGGTGTCCCGGGATTCAAAACTCCACGGCCGAGGTGGCTCCGCAACCTTCATGACGATGACGCCCGGCACGCACGCTCCGCCCTTCTCGCGCAAGGCGCTTTTGCGCGCGGAGGCGCTGTCCCGCCGCGACGCACTCGATCTCGACAACCGCCTGGAATGGGATGCCGAGATCGCCGCCCATACCCTTGCCCTCTCCGTCTGGAAGGGAAGCACCGGCCCGGTTTCGGCCTATTGGCCGATGCGCTCGGAAGCCGATCCCCGCCCGATCCTCGAGGCCCTGCACGAGCGCCGATTGCCGCTCTGCCTGCCTGCGATCGTCGAGAAGCGCATGATCTTCCGGCGCTGGGCGCCTTACGAGCCGATCGTGCCCGGCGGCTTCGGCACGCTCGTCCCTGCCCCGGACCAGCCGGAGCTGAAGCCGGCGGTCCTGCTCGTGCCGCTCGCCGCCTTCGACCGGCGCGGCTACCGCATCGGCTACGGCAAGGGCTATTACGACCGGGCGCTCTCAGAGCTCGGCGAGACGCTCAGCATCGGCATCGGCTACGCCGCGCAGGAGATCGACGCGGTGCCGGACGAGCCGCATGACCGGCGCCTCGACTGGATCGTGACCGAGCGGGAAGTCCTTCGCTGCGGTTGATTCCCGCGCAGCTTCGCGCGAGGGAGAAAGCCTTCATGGTTTTCGAGTCGGGTTCATGCGTCTTCTCTTCCTCGGTGACATCGTCGGCCGCCCCGGCCGGATTGCGGTTCAGGAGCGGCTGCCGGCCTTGCGCGAGGCCTGGAAGCTCGACTGCGTCGTCATCAACGGCGAGAATTCCGCCGGCGGCTTCGGCATCACCGAGGCGATCTGCGACGAGATCCTCGCGGCCGGCGCCGATGTTGTGACCCTTGGCAACCATTCCTGGGACCAGCGCGAGGCGCTCGTCTTCATCACACGGCAGGACCGCCTGATCCGCCCGGCGAACTATCCGCCCGGCACGCCCGGCCGCGGCGCCACCGTGATCGAGGCGCGCAACGGCGCCCGCGTCCTCGTCGTCAACGTCATGGGCCGGCTTTTCATGGACCCGCTCGACGACCCCTTCGCGGCGGTCGAGCGCGAGCTCTCCGCCTGCCCGCTGGGCGAGGTCGCCGATGCCGTTCTCGTCGATGTGCATGCGGAAGCGACCAGCGAGAAACAGGCCATGGCCTGCTTCCTCGACGGCCGCGCGAGCCTCGTCGTCGGCACCCATACCCATGCGCCGACTTCAGACACGCGCATCCTGCCCGGCGGCACCGCCTACCAGTCCGATGCCGGCATGTGCGGCGACTACGATTCCGTGCTCGGCATGCAGAAGGACGAACCGGTCCGCCGCTTTCTGCAGAAGGTGCCAGGCGCGCGGCTGGAGCCGGCGACGGGCGAAGGCACGCTCGCCGGCGTCGCGGTCGATATCGACGATGCCACCGGCCTCGCGAAAGCGGTCTGGGCCGTACGCGTCGGCCCGCATCTCAGCGAAGCCCTGCCCACAGCCTGGATTTCCTGACGAACGCCTGCCCGCTTCCGTCTTGCACGGAGCAGGAGCCGGCGCCTATAACGCCGGCTTCCAGTGCTTTTCCGCCGCAACACTCGAAGGTAACGAGCTCCCATGGCCGGCCATTCACAGTTCAAGAACATCATGCACCGCAAGGGCAAGCAGGATGCGGTGCGCGCCAAGCTGTTCTCGAAACTGGGCCGAGAAATCACTGTCGCCGCCAAGATGGGCATGCCCGACCCCGCGATGAACCCGCGCCTGCGCATGGCGGTGATCGCGGCGCGCGCCGAGAACATGCCCAAGGACAACATCCAGCGCGCCATCAACAAGGCAGCCGGCGGTGAGGGCGACAACTATGACGAGGTCCGCTACGAGGGCTACGGGCCGGGCGGGGCCGCCGTCATCGTCGAGGCGCTGACCGACAACCGCAACCGCACCGCTTCCGCCGTGCGCTCCTACTTCACCAAGTCGGGCGGCGCGCTCGGCGAGAGCAACTCCGTCTCCTTCATGTTCAACCGCGTCGGCGAGATCACCTATCCGCCGGAGGCCGGCGACGCCGACAAGCTGATGGAAGCTGCGATCGAGGCCGGCGCCGACGACGTGATCTCGGACGAGAACGGCCACACCATCCTTTGCGCCTTCGACGCCCTGAACGAGGTCTCCAAGGCGCTTGAAGCCGCGCTCGGCGCACCCGCCTCTGCCAAGCCCGTCTGGCGCCCGTCGACGACCGCCCCGCTCGACGAGGAGAAGGCAGCCTCGATGATGCGGCTGATGGAAGCCCTCGACAACGACGACGACGTCCAGAACGTCTTCGCCAATTTCGAGATCGCCGACGACATCATGGCGAAGCTCAGCGCCTGAGCCGAGCCCGACGCATTCCAACGTCATGGTCGGCTTGTCCCGGCCATCCACGCCTTCGCTCGTCGGAGCTCGTGTTCAAGACCTGGATGCTCGCCACAAGGGCGAGCATGACGGCGGTGCTTTTCCTACCGCCCGATCACCAGGTCCCACAGCGGCAGGCTGATCAGCGCGCTGAGGAAGATCACCAGATAGGCCCCGCGCCGGAACGTATCTTCCGAGGCCAGCCGGAAGCCATGCGTCCCGGCCCACAGGCCGACGCCATAGATCGCGAAGAGCGGCACCGCCATCATCAGGGCGTCGCCGGTCAGAATTCCCTTCCACCACAGAACTGCACCGCTGATCAGCGTCGAGACGCCGAAGAAGGTCTGCAGATTGGCCCGCGTCTTGTGCCGGTCGTTGCGCTGCGCACCGAGCCAGAACACGGCCAGCGGCATGCCGCCGATCGAGGCCATGCCGTTGAACAGCCCCGACAGCGCGCCGACCCCGAGCGATAGCGGGACCGTCGGCCGCCCGTGATAGCGCCAGCCCGAGGCCATCAGCGCGACCGCGATCAGCACGAGCGTGGCCAGCACCCAGCGCATCGTCTCGCGGTCGAGCCAGATCAGCAGCCAGATGCCGGCCGGGAGCGCCAGCGTCGCGGTCAGCAGCAGCGGCAGGATTTCGCGCCATTCGGCCTGCTTGGCGCTGCGCGCCGCGATCGGCAGGGCGAAGGGCAGATCGATGAACCAGATCAGGCCAAGCGCCGCGACCGGCCCCAGCACGACCGAGGCCAGCGGCATGAACACCATGGCGAAGCCGAAGCCGGTAAAGCCGCGCACGAGCCCGCCGAGCAGGGTCGCGGCCAGCAGGACGGCGATGCCGTCGGCGCTGACGCCCGGCATGAAGGAAGACAGGATAGAGGACATGGAGCCGGCTGCAGAAGAACGATGCGGCGAACAATGCCCGCGAGCCATCTGCAAGAACAACTTTCCTTTTTGATGTCATCGATCAGGGGAATTCATCCCGCCCCGTTCCATCGCCCGTCTCGGCGCGGGACAAATCCGAAACATCCGCTAGTTTGGCAACGTCATGGCACCCCCGATTCGCATCCTCGGCATCGACCCCGGCCTCCGCAAAACCGGCTGGGGCATCGTGATTTCGGAAGGCAGCAAGCTCTCCTTCGTCGCCTGCGGCTGCATCGAGAGCGACGGCGCCCTGCCGCTCGGCCAGCGCCTGCGGCAATTGCATGAAGGGCTGAACAAGGTCCTAGCCGCGCATCGCCCGCACGAGGCCGCGGTCGAGGAGACCTTCATCAACCGCGACCCGCAATCGGCGCTGAAGCTCGGCCAGGCCCGCGGCATCGCACTGGTCGTGCCGGCGCTCGCCGGGCTCGATGTGGCGGAATATGCCGCCAACCTCGTCAAGAAGACCGTGGTCGGCGTCGGCCATGCCGACAAGAAGCAGGTCCAGGCGATGATCCGCGTACTGTTGCCGAAGGCCGAGACCTCCTCGGCCGACGCGGCGGACGCGCTCGCCGTCGCGATCTGTCATGCCCAGCATCGCGGCATCAAGGCGCTGGTCGCGCAGATGCGCGTGGCGGGTTGATGACAACGGCCGGGGGAACGAGACGATGATCGGCAAGCTCAAGGGCCTGATCGATTCCTATGGCGAGGATCACGTCATCATCGACGTGCAGGGCGTCGGCTATGTCGTGCAGTGCTCGGCGCGCACGCTGCAGCGCCTGCCCCAGCCCGGCGAGGCCGCCGCGCTTTCGATCGAGACCCATGTCCGCGAGGATGCGATCCGCCTCTATGGCTTCATGTCCGACAATGAGCGCGACTGGTTCCGCCTGATGCAGGTCGTGCAGGGCGTCGGCGCCAAGGTCGCGCTCGCGATCCTTTCGACGCTCGATCCCGGTGGGCTCGCCACCGCCATCGCCACCAACGACAAGGCGGCGATCGCGCGCGCCCCCGGCGTCGGCCCCAAGCTCGCCCAGCGCCTCTGCGCCGAGCTCAAGGACAAGGCCCCGGCCTTCGGCCATATCGATCCGGGCGTCGCCCAGCTCGCGGGCGCGCTGGAGGATCGAAAGCTGCCGCAGCCGATCGCCGATGCCGTGTCCGCCCTCGCCAATCTCGGCTATCCTCAGGCCCAGGCGGTCGCCGCCGTGGCGGCTGCCGCCAGGGCCGCCGGCGATGGTGCCGGCACGGCCCAGCTCATCAAGCTGGGCCTGAAGGAACTGGCCAAGTGAGCGAAGCGCCCGACGAGCTTCAATTGCGCGTCGTCACCGACAAGACCGAACTCTGCCGCATCATGCTGGCGAGTTGGGGCTCGCAGCGCATGATGATCGATCTGCACGTCTACGACGTCGCGGAGATCGACGCGCTCGGCCTGTTCGACAACGCGGGCAAGACCGCCGCGCTGGCAAGTTGGACGATCAGGGGCGACAGCGCCTATCTCTGCGCGCTCCACTCGCTGAAGCCGGGCGAAGGCATCGCCACCCGGATGCTCGACGCCGTCGTGTTCGGAGCCCGCAAGGCCGGCGCCAAAAGGCTGAAGGCGATGCTGACCAACGACAACATGCCGGGCATGACCTTCTACCAGCGCTACGGCTTCCGCCTCTCGGGGCTTTATCTCGAGGCGATCGACGCCTATCGCTCGGTCGAGCCGGATATCATCAAGACGGGGTACAAGGACATTCCGATCCACGACGCCATCGAGCTGGAGATCGTGCTGTGAGCGAACCCAAACGCTCCGGCCTGATGACGGCCGAACGCCGCGACGACGACAGCGAAACCTCGCTGCGTCCGCTGTCGCTGTCCGATTTCACTGGCCAGGCGGCGGCGCGGGCCAATCTCCAGGTTTTCATCAACGCTGCCAAGAGCCGTGGCGACGCGCTCGACCATGTCCTCTTCGTCGGCCCGCCCGGCCTGGGCAAGACGACGCTGGCGCAGATCGTGTCGCGCGAGCTCGGCGTCAATTTCCGCTCGACCTCCGGCCCGGTCATCGCGAAGGCCGGCGACCTCGCCGCCCAGCTCACCAATCTCGAAGAGCGGGACGTTCTCTTTATCGACGAAATCCACCGCCTCAACCCGGCGGTCGAGGAAATCCTCTATCCCGCGATGGAGGACTACCAGCTCGACCTGATCATCGGCGAAGGCCCGGCCGCACGCTCGGTGAAGATCGACCTGCCCAAGTTCACGCTCGTCGGCGCCACCACCCGCGCCGGCCTGTTGACCACGCCGCTGCGCGACCGCTTCGGCATCCCGATCCGCCTGCAGTTCTACACGGTCGAGGAACTGCAGGGCATCGTCGCCCGCGGTGCCCGCGTGCTCGGCGTGCCGATGTCCGACGACGGCGCCAACGAGATCGCCAAACGCTCCCGCGGGACGCCGCGCATCGCCGGGCGCCTGCTCCGCCGCGTGCGCGACTTCGCCATCGTCGACGGCGACCCGATCGTCACCCGCAAGGTCGCCGACAAGGCACTCTCGCTGCTCGACGTCGACGCCATCGGCCTCGACCAGATGGACCGACGTTATCTCACCACCGTCGCGATCAATTTCGGCGGCGGCCCGGTCGGGATCGAGACTATCGCCGCCTCGCTCTCCGAGCCCCGCGACGCGATCGAGGAAATCATCGAGCCCTTTCTGCTGCAGCAGGGCTTCATCCAGCGCACCCCGCGCGGGCGCCTGCTCACGCCCCACGCCTTCCGCCATCTCGGTATGCCCGAGCCTTCGCGCGAGACGGCGCAGTTCGGATTGTTCGGCGGCGACGAGGACGGAGAATAGCGCAGGCCCCTGCTCCCGCATATGAAGGACGCGGAGATTGTGTCCTTGAGGCTTGATCGCATCGGATCGGTCGCTTTTGGAGCCCGCGCATGCCCGTCCTTCGCTTCGCCTCCTCGGCGGCACTCGCTCTCGGCCTGCTGGCAGCCGGCACCGCATTAGCCGCCGACAACACGCCGGACGGCCCGGTGAAGGATGCCTATGCGGCCACTATCAAGACGCTGGCCGCCTCGGGCGAACCGCCCTGGCGCCCGCCGCATCGCGACAAGCTGATGAGCAAGGGCCTCGCCGCCCTCTTCGCGCGCGACGATCTCTATCAGGACGAGGCTGGCGAGATCGGGCATATCGGCGCCGACCCCTTCATCAACGGCCAGGACGGCGAGGTGAAGAACCTCAAGGTCACCGTAGTCGAGAAGCCCGCGAACGGCCGCGCGCTGGTGAGCGCCGCCTTCCGGAGCTTCAAGCAGCCGGTCACGGTGCGCTTCCGCATGGTCGAGGAAGCTGGCGGTTGGCGCATCGACGACATCGTCAACAGAGTCGAAGGCAAGGCCTATTCTGTCCGCGACGAACTGTCGAAGCCCTATGACTGCGGCTCCTTCATGAACAAGCCCTGCAAGCGCTGAGCACCTGCAGGGCTTGAGCACAATGGGTGAGGCCTGCCGAAGGCTTAGCCGCTGCGGCGGGCCATCTTCGCGCGCATCATGGCGGGGCGGGCGCCGGCGTCGTTCAGCGCACCCGACTTTGCTCCCTTGGGATTCTCGACAGGGCGCATCCCCTTGCCTGCGGTTTGGCTCCCTGGCCGTTCGACTGCATTCTGCCGCTGCTTGAGGGCCAATGCCTTGCGCGCCAGGCTGCGCTGGCTCGGCCGCTTCGCCTTTTCATCCCGGCGCGTGCGCTCGGCGCCGATCCGCTTGAGCGCCGCGGTCAGGGCGTCGGCCTTCCCCTTGGTGCCGCTGTTGTCAGTGGCCGGCTTGGCGCCCTTCGGCTCGGTCTTTCCGCGCATCTCGCGCTTCTGGCGCCTCGCGCCGTCACGCGCCTTGTCGCGCCGATCGCGCAGCTTGGCGGCGAGATCGCGCAGCTCGTCATCCGCGAGAGCCCCGATCGCGCCGCGTTGGCTGCGGGCGACGAGATCGGCCTCGGCCTTGTCGAGCAGCCGTGCGGTCGCCTTGCTGGATTGCGCCATGACAGGTTCTCCATTGCTGTGATTACGCAATGGGCAACGCCCTGCCGGCAAAGCAGTTCCGCCTTTCCGAAGGCGCACCTCCTGGTCTATTGGCAGCGTCAGCCATTCGAAATCGCCTCGGAGCGCCATGAGCAAGGTCCATCGCATCGAAGTCCGCGTGTATTACGAGGACACCGATTTCTCGGGCGTCGTCTACCACGCCTCCTATCTGCGCTTCATGGAGCGTGGCCGCACCGAACTGATCCGCGCGCTCGGCGTCGAGCAGCGCGAGCTTTTCGATGGCGAGACAGCGCTCGGCTTCGCCGTGCGCAGGATGACCATCGATTTCCTGCGCCCCGCCGTGATGGACGACCTGCTGACGGTCGAGACCCGCTCGATCGCCGCCCGCGGTGCCACCATGGACCTCGAACAACGCGTGCTGCGTGGCGACGAGGTGTTGATCACCGCCCAGGTCATGGTCGCCTGCGTCGGCGGTGGCCGGGCGCGGCGCATTCCCGACGGCCTGCGCAAGCGGCTGATGCTCGACGCGTGATACAGCCCGCAACAGTCGACGCAGCCCATGCCCGCATGTTAGCGCTCCTTACATGAGCTGGAAGCGCGACCGCCCCGAGACACCCCGCGGCTATCACCACGGCAACCTCAAGGAGGAGCTGGTGAAGGCGGCGCTCGGGCTGATCGGAGAAAAGGGGCCGAACGGCTTCACCTTCGCCGAGGCCGCCCGCATGGCCGGTGTCAGCCCGGCAGCGCCCTATCGCCATTTCCGCGACCGCGACGAACTCCTGGCCGATGTCGCCGCACGCGGCTTCCAGGCTTTTGAGACGGCTTTGTCACGCGCCTGGGACCAGGGCCGGCCCGATCCTGAGGCCGCCTTTCATCGGCTGGGGCGCGCCTATCTCGCCTTCGCCCACGACGAGCCGGCCTATTATTCGGCGATGTTCGAAGCCGGCGTGCCGCTCGATGCCAGCCCGGAACTGCGCGCAGCAGCCGATCGCGCCTTCGCCGGCCTGCGCCAGGCCTCCGAGGCTCTGATCGCGCAGCTCCCGCCCGGCAAGCGCCCGCCGGCGCTGATGATGGCCCTGCATGTCTGGGCGATGTCGCATGGCGTGGCCGCGCTGTTCGGCCGGGCTGACGGCGGCCGTCGCCCCCTGCCGATGTCGGCCGCCGAGCTCCTGGAAGCCGGCATGCTGATCTATCTCCAGGGCCTCGGCATCGGCCGCAACGGCGCTTCCAAACCCGACTGAAAGCCGCTTCAGCCCTTATCATGAGGTGCAAGCAAAGCTTGCGTCTCGAAGGATGCTCCCGACGGTTCGCGAGCCTCGGATCGTTTTCCCTCCGCCGGTTCTTGACAAGCGGCAGGGTCGATAGCATCTATGTAAATGTGATTTACATTCACGTTCATGGATGGTGAGGGAGCAATGCCGATCGTCGAGAAACTGGACCAATACGGAAAGGGTGCCTGGATCGCCTTCGCGGTCCTCGGCTTCATCCTGTTCTGGCCGCTGGGTCTGGCGACCCTGGCCTTTATTTTCTGGAGTGGACGCATGGGTTGTGGATTTGCCGGAGACCGGTACGAGCACCGGATGAGCCGCCTGCAGGGCAAGATGGATCGGTTGCGCGAGCGCATGACCGGCCGCGAAGGCGGCTTTGGCGGCGGCTTCGGAGGCTGGGGCCGTGGCGCCCCGTCCAGCGGCAACCGCGCCTTCGACGAATACCGTACGGAAACGATTCGTCGCCTCGAGGACGAGCAGCGCGAGTTTCAGGACTTCCTGGGCCGCCTGCGCATGGCCCGCGACAAGGCCGAGTTCGATCAGTTCATGACCGAGCGCCGCAACAACCCGCCGGCCAACAACCCGGCACAGCCCGACGCCGCCTGATAGCGGCACGAATAGGCCCGGTCAGCGGGAGATCAACCAGCCCGCCTCGATCCGTCGAGGCGGGTTTTCATATGCTCCGGCCGTCAAGCAGCCGAATTCTCGCGCGAGCGACGGTCGACCGTTTTCGTAAGGCCGGCTGCGTCGCCCCGCTTCATCGATCCGGGATCGGGCCGCGTTCGGCGCGCACCAGCCGAGCGCAACCGCGCAATGTGCCGCCGAGCTAGGTCGCAGAGTTTGACGAGGCGCGTCGCGTCTTCTTCGGAGCGGGCGCAGCCAAAGCGGCCTCCCGATCGGCGCTCTCCTTCGCCATACGCTGCTCGCGCAGCCTGGCGGTGTTCGCGTCGCGCTGTTGAGCGACGATCTCGGATTCGCTCAGGATGCGGTCGAGGGCGAGCGATCGGGTCTGGATCTTCAGGAAATTGTTGTCGGCCGTAATGCGCTGACTTGAATGCTGGGTCATGCTCATCTCCATTATGCTGCCCCTGGTCGGAGCAAATGAAAAAGGCCAAGCGGTTAGCTTGGCCTTCTCCGTATGACTGTTATGGGCGATGCCAGTACATCCGTGGTCACCATCCGTATCTGTCAAAT
The DNA here is from genome assembly GCA_004144595.1 of Hyphomicrobiales bacterium. Classification (GTDB taxonomy): domain Bacteria; phylum Pseudomonadota; class Alphaproteobacteria; order Rhizobiales; family Beijerinckiaceae; genus Allobosea. Next base: position 58,417 of record SEEM01000001.1, on the reverse strand, counting down.
CACGCAGCCTGAAGCTGCTCCGCCGCCATCTTGCCGGAGCGGTTGTCGCGGGCGACCTCGAAGCCGAGCTTCTGGCCTTCCTGCAGATCGCGCATTCCGGCGCGCTCGACGGCGGAGATGTGTACGAACACATCCTGGCTGCCATCATCGGGCTGGATGAAGCCGAAGCCCTTCGTGGAATTGAACCATTTCACAGTGCCGGTGGTCATGAGAAACCCTCCTTTTTGGCAAGACCTGTCGCCCGCCGAAAGAATGCTCGGCGGGTTCAGAACGATTTAGAAAGGAGGAATTCATCAGAGCCGCGCCAAAACGCGAAAATAACAACGACCGTCCAAGCTCTATCGACAAAACAGAACCTACCCGAAATAAGCGATTTGTCAATGATCTATTATTTTTGAAGCTCGCCGACGACTTATTTGGTCGAATTGACGGCGCCCTAAAAGCGATTTTTATTTTTGAGTTGCATCCGATTTCGACAGGGCTGTCGCAACGGGATCAGCCGGACATCCGGCTCCTGTTCCGCCTTGGCCTGCAACGACCCCGGCGCCGCGCCTGCCTCCCCAGGAACCGCTTTGACCCTCACTCCATAACGGCACGGCCTCTTCCGACCTGGGAGACGGTATGCTCAGCACGGCTTTCAACCGTCGCACGCAGCCGTCGCAGGTCACGGGACGCATCCGGGGGCGGGAGCCGCCGCCCATCGCGCCTCCCGCAGCGCTTCATCTCCCACGTAAACCCGACATTAACCTTGCCGGATGCTTAACTGGGTCTGGAGCAGGCGTTCCGTGGGAAACCCTGTTTCGGCCCATCTTTCGCCGGATTCACGCGCGATTGGAGGGATACGGCATTTCCCCGGATCGCGGATCGGGCGGCGGCGTGGGTCTCCCGCGACGCAAGCGGCGGGGCTTGGACCGGGCTGAAGCCTCAAGTTCGGCATCGGCCGTACCGCCTGGGTGAGAAGGATGACAGGATGAACCCCGCCGACGTCGCGCAGGCCGCGCCGCAGATCGACATGTCGTTCTGGACGCTGTTCTGGCACGCACATATCGTCGTAAAGCTCGTGATGATGGGCCTGATCGGCGCCTCGGTCTGGTGCTGGTCGATCATCGTCGACAAGACCCTGCTCTATCGCCGGACGCGCAAGGACATGGATGCCTTCGAGGAGGTGTTCTGGTCCGGCCGCTCGCTCGAGGAGCTGTATCGTGACCTCGCGGGCAAGCCGGTCAACGACATGGCGGCCGTCTTCGTTGCCGCGATGCGGGAGTGGAAGCGCTCCTTTGAGAACGGCGGGCGCTCGGTCGCCAGCCTGTCGCAGCGCATCGACAAGGTGCTCGATGTCACGATCCAGCGCGAGACCGAGCGGCTCGAATCGAAGCTGCTTGTGCTCTCGACCATCGCGTCGGCCGCGCCCTTCATCGGCCTGTTCGGCACGGTCTGGGGCATCATGACGTCTTTCACCGCCATCGCCGTCTCCAAGAATTCCTCGCTCGCCGTCGTCGCGCCCGGCATCGCTGAGGCGCTCTTCGCCACGGCGATCGGTCTCTTCGCCGCCATTCCCGCGCTGATGGCCTACAACAAGCTCCAGGCCGAGGTCGCCAAGGCCCAGAGCCGGCTCGAATCCTTTGCCGACGAGTTCTCCGCGATCCTGTCGCGGCAGATCGACGAACGCATGGCGGCGTGAGGGGCTGATCGATGGGTATGTCAGCCGCTTCAGGCGCAAAGGGCGCCGGCCGCCGGGGCCGGCGCGGACGCCGCCACGGCGCCATCGCCGAGATCAACATGACGCCGTTCATCGACGTCATGCTGGTGTTGCTCATCATCTTCATGGTCGCCGCGCCGCTGATCGCGACCGGCGTCCCGCTCGACCTGCCGCAGACCGGCGCCAAGCCGATCAACGTCGACCAAAAGCCCTTGACCATCGCCATCGACAGCAAGGGCCAGATCTTCCTGCAGGACGAGCCGACGCTGGAGCCCGATCTTGTGGCCAAGCTCCAGGGCTTGGCGAAGCAGGGCTTCGACGAGCGCGTCTATGTTCGCGGCGACAAGCAGGTCGATTACGGCCGCGTCGCCTCGGTGATGTCGACCATCACCGCCGCCGGCTTCAAGCGGGTCGCGCTCGTCACCGAGCCGTCGAGCCGCTGACGATAGTGAGAGTAAGGGTGTTCAGAGCGTGAAGCTTTCGACCTCCGAACCTGGCATGCTGGTGTCGGCGCTCGGCCACGTGACGTTTCTCGTCGCGGGGCTGCTGGCGTTCTCGTCGCCTGCGCCGCTGCCGGAGAACGAGGAGGCGATTGCCGTCGAGGTGATCGACCCCAGTGCGCTCAATCAGGTGACGCGCGGCGAGCGCAGCGCCGAGAAGGTGCAGGCCCAGCCGACCCCGCGCGCCGAGCGCCAGTCCGAGACGGTCGAGCGCAAGGAAGCGGGCGAGGCCAAGAGCGATACGCCGGCCCCGCCCTCGCGCCCGCCGGAATTGAAGACGGCCGAGAACAACGCGATCACGCCGCCGCCGCCGGCCCGCCCGGTCGAGCCGCCCAAGCCCGAGACGAAGCCGCCCGAGCCCGCCAAGCAGCCGCCGCAGAAGAGCGAGGCCGCCGCCGCGCGCGAGGCCGAGCAGAAGCGCGAGGAACAGGCCAAGCTCGCAGAGGAGGCCGAGCTCGCCTCCAAGGCGAAGAAGGCTGAGGAGGAGGCGAAGGCCGCCGCCAAGGCCAAGGCGGAAGCCGATGCCCAGGCCGCCAGGCGCGCCGCCGATGCCAAGGCCAAGGCCGAAGCGCTCGCCAAGGCGGAAGCCGACAAGGCCGCGAAGGAAAAGGCGGAAGCCGCCGCCAGGGCGAAGACCGAGGCCGAGCAGAAGGCCAAGATCGCCGCCGAGGCGAAGGCCAAGCAGGAAGCAGAGGCCAAGGCGAAGAAGGAGGCGGAAATCGCCAAGAACTTCAACGCCACCGACATCGCCAAGCTGCTCCAGTCCAAGGAGAAGGCGCAGTCCTCGGGCTCCTCGGCGCCGCAGGTCAACCGCACGGCCTCGCTCGGCACCGAGCGCGGCGCCTCGCAGAAGCTCAGCCCCTCACTGAGAGCCCAGCTCATCGGCATCATCCAGGACCAGCTCCTGAAGTGCTGGAACGTCCCGATCGCGCTCGCCAATGCCCATGGCAGCGGCAATGTCGTGCCGTCCGTGCGGATGAAGCTCAACACCGATGGCTCGCTTATCGGGCAGCCCGGCGTGATCAATTCGTCCGCGGACCCGCTCTTCCGCGTCGCCGCAGATTCGGCGCTGACCGCCACCCGCCGCTGCGCACCCTTGCGCATCCCGGCTCAATTCGCCTCCTATTACGACGACTGGCGCGATGTCGTCGTCAACTTCGACGCCAGGGACGTCATGTGACCCCGATGATCGACAACAGAACCCTCCCCCTTCTCGCGGCTGCGCCGACGCGCCGCCGCCTCCTCGCCACCGCCGGCGCGGCCCTGCTGCTGCCCACCGCGGCGAAGGCCGAGCTCGTCATCAACCTGACGGGCGGCGCGTTTCAGCCGATGCCGATCGCCATCGCCGATTTCGGCGGCGAAGGCGGCGTTCTCGTCTCCGGCGTCATCGCCAACAACCTGAAGCGCTGCGGCTACTTCACCCCGGTCGACAAGGCCCGCCACCCCGAGAAGAACCCGCCCTTCGATGCCGCGCCGCAGTTCCAGGCCTGGCAGGCGGCCGGCGTGCAGGCTCTCGTCACGGGCCGGGTCTCGCGCGATGCCGGCCGCATCCGCGCCGAGTTTAGGCTCTGGGACGTCGCGACCGGCACCCAGACCGACGGCCAGCAATATTTCACAGACCCGAGCAACAACCGCCGCGTCGGCCACATCATCTCGGACGCGATCTTCTCGAAGATCACCGGGCTCGGCGGCTTCTTCGACACCCGCGTCGTCTTCGTCGACGAATCCGGGCCGAAGGAAACCCGCCGCAAGCGCCTCGGCATCATGGATCAGGATGGCGCCAATGTGCGCTACCTCACCAATGGCGACGTTTCGGTGGTGACGCCGCGCTATTCGCCGGTCTCGCAGGACGTGGCTTTCATGTCGCAGCGTCAGGGTGAGCAGCCGCGCGTGCAGGTGCTCAACATCGAGACCGGCCAGCGCCAGATCGTCGGAAATTTCCCCGACATGAGCTCGAGCCCGCGCTTCGCGCCGAACGGCCAGCGCGTCGTGCTCTCTCTTCAGCAGGGCGGCAATGCCAATCTCTACGCCATCGATATCGGCTCGCGCACGACGCAGCGCCTGACCTCGACGGCGGCGATCGACACCTCGCCCTCCTATGCGCCCGACGGCTCGCGCATCGTCTTCGAGAGCGACCGCGGCGGCCAGCAGCAGCTTTATGTGATGCCGGCAGGCGGCGGCGAGGGCCAGCGCATCTCCTTCGGCCAGGGCCGCTACTCGCAGCCGTCCTGGTCGCCGCGCGGCGACCTCATCGCCTTCACCCGCCAGGGCGGCGGCGGCTTCGCCATCGGCGTGATGCGGCCCGACGGCTCGGGCGAGCGCATCCTGACCGAGGGCTTCCACAACGAAGCGCCGAACTGGGCGCCGAACGGCCAGTACATCATGTTCTTCCGCGATCCCGGCGGCCAATCCGGCGGCAAGCTCTACATGGTCGACATCACTGGCCGCGTCGAAGTGCCGGTGCCGACCCCGGCCTTCGCCTCCGACCCGACCTGGTCGCCCCTGCTCAGTGCCCAGCGCTGAGGCGCAACGCAGCAGTCATCCGCCTTTTATGCGAAGCCGCCCGGCGATCCCGGGCGGCTTTTGACTTGCGATCCGACCGGCTCAATCGCGATAGACCGGCTCCTCGGTATCGAGCTGCCGGCGGATCGAAGCCAGGTGCAGCCGCGCCGATTCCGGATCGCCCTCGCGCATCTGGCGGTAGGCCGCCTCCGCGATCTCAGGCTGCACCGGCTTGACCTCGCGCCCGGTCGCGAGCGCCAGCGCCTGCACCTCGCAGGCCCGCTCCAGATAGTAGAGATCGTCCCAGGCCTCGGCGATATTGGGCCCGAGCACCATCACGCCGTGATGCTTCATGAAGACGATATCGGCGTCGCCGACCGCGGCCGCGATGCGGTCGCCCTCGCGCTCGTCCAGCGCCAGCCCGTTGTAGTCGCGGTCGACCACGGTGCGGCCGTAGAACTTCAGCGCCGTCTGGCCGGCAAAGATCAGCGGGTCGCCCTCGGTCATCGAGAGCGCGGTCGCATAAGGCATATGCGTGTGGAAGGCGACCTTGGCGCGGGGGACATTCTTGTGGATGCGGGCGTGGATGTAGAAGGCCGTCGCCTCCGGCTGCCCCTCGCCGGACACGACATTGCCGTGGAAATCGCAGATCAGCAGCTTCGAGGCCGTCAGCTCGCGGAAGGCCCAGCCATAGGGATTGACGATGAACAGGTCGTCATAACCCGGCACCAACGCCGAGAAATGGTTGCAGATGCCCTCCTCGAACCCATAGCGCGCCGCCATCCGGAAGGTCGCGGCGAGGTCGCGGCGCGCTTCCCAGATCGCCTCGGAATCGAGATCGGGCTGGTTCGGGCCGCGGACGGGCGCCGCGCTCGCAGCGCCGGAGTTGAGGGAATGAGCCATGGCGATCTCCGGTCGGCAGGAAAGGCGGAACCGAAGCAAGGATCGAGCCGCCAATGATGAAAAGATACCGGTTCGAGCGCGAAACAAACACTCCAATTGCCACGCTGATTTGCAAGCATCGCTCGTTTGCCGCCCGCGCATGTGTCATGCGCGCCACAGCCGCCGGTCTATGAGCCTTTCGCCATAATTGGTTAACCATAAGCCGCAATGCCGCCACTTCGCCCTGATTTGGCAAGGTCTCGTTTAGGTTGACACTTCATTGATGAGGCACTGCGAAGCCTTCCTCGAAGTGCCCCGCCACGTCATTCGATTGCCCGGAGTCCAGCCATGTTGACAACTCTCGTTCCCGGCGGCCGTGCCGTCCGTTTCGCCGCAGCCATCGTCGCCACGCTCGCGCTCGGCGCCTGTGCCAAGGACCAGACCGCCGATGCCAACGGCTCGGGCTTCGGTGCCGGCGGCGCCGCGACCCCCGGCAGCGCCCAGGACTTCGTCGTCAATGTCGGCGACCGCGTCTTCTTCGAGACCGACTCGACCGACCTGACCTCGACCGCGACCGCGACCCTCGACAAGCAGGCTGGCTGGCTGCAGCGCTATCCGCGCTACAGCTTCACCGTCGAAGGCCATGCCGACGAGCGCGGCACGCGCGAGTACAACTATTCCCTCGGCGCCCGCCGCGGCCAGACCGTGCGCGACTACCTCGCCTCGCGCGGCATCGCCGCCAACCGCATGCGCACGATCTCCTACGGCAAGGAGCGCCCGGTCGCGGTCTGCAACGACATTTCCTGCTGGTCCCAGAACCGCCGCTCGGTCACGGTGCTGGACGGTGCCGGCGGCGCTCCCGGCGTCTGATACCGGCGTAGAGACAAACAGGAAGGCCCCGGATGGAGACATCCGGGGCCTTTTGCTTTTTCCAGAGAAGCGAGGATAGCGCGGGAACCCTCTCTCATAGGGAGAGGGTAGGGTGAGGGGTAGGCCGTTGGAAATTGAGGCGTCAGCCCGACGGCCGCTGCGGTGAGCGATGAATAAGCTGGTTCAGCGGCCTACACCTCACCCCTGCCCCTCTCCTTACAGGAGAGGGGTTCCCCGCGTTCTCAACCCACCGCGGTCGGGATCAGGCTCCGCGCCACGCCCTCGATCCGCTCGGCCGCCGCGACGAGCGCTTCCGCCGCCCGGTCCTCGACCTCGCCGAGACGCTGATCGGCGACACCGGCATTGCCCTGCGTCGCCGCAAGATCGGCTTCGAGCTTCGCCAGCCGCTGCTTCAGTTCATGGACCTCGTCAGCCACCATCAGCGCCGCCATGACATGCAATCGCATGTCGCCGATCTCGCCGAAGGCCTGCCGCATCTCGCCGATCTTATCGTCATAGAACCGGGCGAGCCCTTCGAGATGCCCCTCCTCGCCCTCCCCGCAGGCCATGCGGTAGGCCTTCCCGGAGATCATGACGTTGACTTGCGGCATTCGGTCTCCAGTTCCGCTTTAGCTTTGGCCGCGCATCGGCCGAAAAGTGGAATGCGGTTTTCGGACAAAGCCGATGCGACATCAAAGAGCTGGCGCCTCGGGTTCGGGCGGCTGCTGCGCCTCGACCCGCGCGATCACTGCGCCGACGACGTTCATCGCCCGCTCCAGCCTCTGGTCGACATCGGCCGCCGCGGTCTCGACCTGGCCGAGGCGCGCCATCGCGCCGTCGAGCTCGGCCGCCAGCCGCGCCCGGTCGTCCTGCATCAGGGCGAGTTCGGTTTCGAGATTGCCGTTTCCACGCTCGGCCTCGACCCGTCGCCGCGCCGCTGCTTCCAGCTGCCCCAGCGCCGTATCGAGACGCGCCAAAGCATTGTCCAGCATCAGGCTCGCCACCGTCGCTCTCCTTTCAGACCGAAGCCGGCTCACACGATTCGTGCCGCAATTTACATCAGAACGCCGGAAAACAGGAATCGTCTCGATCCAGAGCTCCGGCTGAGGCCGCTCCGGCGAAACCCTGCGAGAAACCTGCGGCAACCGGCTGCTGCGACCTTGAAACCGGCCTTCCGCGAATTGACTCGTGCCGAGCGCAGGGCCTAATCCACCGGTCCTTTTCAAAGCCTGCCGCCATCGATTGCCCTCCGGTCCCATTCCTGCCTTTCCCGCAGGTTCGGATCGGCCTCGAAGCCCGCCAGACTTAAAAGCCCGTGAGATCATCATGACCAGCATCGACCGCGCCCAGCACGACAAGCTCGCCAACGCCATCCGCGGCCTGGCGATGGACGGGGTCGAGAAGGCCAAGTCCGGCCATCCCGGCCTGCCGATGGGCGCGGCCGACGTCGCTGCCGTCCTGTTTACCCGCGTGATGAAGTATGACGCCGCCGACCCGCGCTGGCCGGACCGCGATCGCTTCGTGCTCTCGGCCGGTCACGGCTCGATGCTGCTCTACGCCCTGCTTTACCTCACCGGCGTGCCCGGCATGGAGCTGGCCGACCTCGAGAAATTCCGCCAGCTGGATTCCAAGACCCCTGGCCATCCCGAGAACTTCATGACCGCCGGCATCGAGACCACCACCGGCCCGCTCGGCCAGGGCCTCGCCACCGCCGTCGGCATGGCAATGGCCGAGCGCATGCTCGCCGCCGAGTTCGGCAGGAAGGTCGTCGACCACCATACCTATGTCCTGGCCTCCGACGGCGACCTGATGGAAGGCATCAGCCAAGAGGCGATCGCGCTGGCCGGGCACCAGAAGCTGAACAAGCTGATCGTGCTCTGGGACGATAACGGCATCTCGATCGACGGCCCGCTGACCATCACCGACAATGTCGACCAGGTCGCGCGCTTCAAGGCCTGCGGCTGGCGCTCCGAGCGTGTCGACGGCCATGATCCCGAAGCGATCGAGGCCGCGATCCGCCGCGCCCAGAAGTCCAACAAGCCGACCATGATCGCATGCAAGACCGTGATCGGCTTCGGCGCACCGAAGAAGGCCGGCACCTCCAAGGCCCATGGCGAGCCGCTCGGCGCCGAGGAACTCGCCGCCGCCAAGAAGGCGCTCGGCATCACCGGCGGCGCCTTCGAGGTCGCGGCCGACGTGCTCAAGGCCTGGCGTGCTGCCGGCGCCGCCGGCTCCGACGCGCACAAGGACTGGAACGAGCGCTTCGCCACCCTCTCCGAGCGCAAGCGCGGCGAGTTCGACCGCCGCCTGGGGCATACCGTCCCGGCCAAGCTCGACAAGGCGATCCTCGCCCACAAGAAGGCCCTGATCGCCGCCCCGCAGGCGGTCGCCACCCGCAAGGCCTCGGAGCTGGCGCTCGAAGTCATCACGCCGATCATGCCGGAGCTGGTGATGGGCTCGGCCGACCTGACGCCCTCGAACAACACCCGGACAAAAGCCGCCGAGGACTTCTCCCCGAAGACCCCGAAGGGCCGCTATGTCCGCTACGGCATCCGCGAGCACGGCATGGCCGCCGCGATGAACGGCATCACGCTGCATGGCGGCTTCCGCACCGGCGGCGGCACCTTCCTGGTCTTCGCCGACTATGCCCGCCCCTCGATGCGGCTCGCCGCGCTGATGGGCCTGCCGGTCGTCTACGTCATGACCCATGACTCGATCGGCCTCGGCGAGGACGGCCCGACCCACCAGCCGGTCGAGCAGATCGCCTCGCTCCGCGCCATGCCGAACATGCGAGTCTTCCGTCCGGCCGACACGATCGAGACCGCCGAGGCCTGGCAGGCCGCGCTGGAGCGCACCGACGGGCCGACCGTGCTCGCCCTCTCGCGCCAGAACCTGCCGCAGCTGCGCACCGACGCCACCGCCAAGAACCGCTCGGCCACCGGCGCCTACGAGCTGCTCGCGGCCGAGGGCGGCAAGGCCCAGGTCTCGCTTTTCGCCTCCGGCTCCGAGGTCGAGCTGGCGGTGGCCGCGCGCAAGCTCCTGGCCGACAAGGGCGTGAAGGCGCGGGTCGTCTCGGTGCCGTCGCTGGAGCTCCTGCTGGAGCAGGATGAGGCCACGCAGGCCGCCATCATAGGCTCCGCTCCGATCAAGATCGCGGTCGAGGCCGGTGTGCGCTTCGGCTGGGATGCCGTGATCGGCCATGACGGCAGCTTCATCGGCATGCACTCCTTCGGTGCCAGCGGCCCCTACAAGGAGGTCTACAAGCATTTCGGCATCACGGCGGAGGCCATCGCCGACGCCGCGATGAAGAAGCACAACGCCTGAGGGCCGGTTGGCCGCAGGCAGGGCTGATTTTCCCGAAACATATCTTGCGTTCGGCCATGCTTTGGCCGAATTGCCCGCGTGGATAGCGACGGCTTGCGCCGGACGCTCGGCGAAGGAGAGGAAGACATGACGGTCAAGGTGGCGATCAACGGTTTCGGCCGCATCGGGCGCAACGTTCTGCGCGCGATCATCGAGTCGAAGCGCAAGGACATCGAGGTCGTGGCGATCAACGATCTCGGCCCGGTCGAGACCAACGCCCATCTCTTCCGCTTCGACTCCGTCCATGGCCGTTTCCCCGGCACGGTGACCGTCTCCGGCGACACGATCGACGTCGGCCGCGGCCCGATCAAGGTCACCGCGATCCGCGATCCCAAGGACCTGCCGCACAAGGCGCTCGGCGTCGACATCGCCTTCGAATGCACCGGCATCTTCACCACCCGCGACAAGGCTGCCGGCCATCTCGCAGCCGGTGCCAAGCGCGTGCTGGTCTCGGCCCCGTGCGACGGCGCCGACCTGACCGTCGTCTTCGGCGTCAACCACCATGAGCTGACCAAGGACCACGTCGTCGTCTCGAACGCCTCCTGCACGACAAACTGCCTCGCGCCGGTCGTGCGCGTGCTCCACGACACCGTGGGCATCGACAAGGGCTTCATGACCACGATCCACGCCTATACCGGCGACCAGCCGACGCTGGATACGATGCACAAGGATCTCTATCGCGGCCGCGCCGCCGCGCTTTCGATGATCCCGACCTCGACCGGCGCCGCCAAGGCGATCGGCCTCGTCATTCCCGATCTGAAGGGTCGTCTCGACGGCACCTCGATCCGCGTTCCCACCCCGAACGTCTCGGTCGTGGACTTCAAGTTCATCTCGAAGCGCAAGACCACGGTCGAGAAGGTCAACGAAGCCATCATCAAGGCGTCGAAGCGCGGCCCGCTCAAGGGCATCCTCGCCGTCACCGACCAGCCGAACGTCTCGATCGACTTCAACCACGATCCGGCGTCCTCGACCTTCGCCCTCGACCAGACCAAGGTCATGGACGACAAGTTCGTGCGCGTGCTGTCCTGGTACGACAACGAGTGGGGCTTCTCGAACCGCATGAGCGACACCGCCGTCGCCATGGGCGCGCTGCTCTGATCCATCATGTTTGTGCCCTTCTCTGAGGGCATGACACAGGAATGCGAGGCCGCGCCGTCCAGGCCCGGCCTCGCCCGACATCTCCCAGCTACGGAGCACCCATGGCCAAGATCGAGCCGACCGTCGTGACCCCGGCGAATACAGAGCCCGTCGCGTCGCCGCCCCCCGCCCTTGGCCCGACGCTCGTGGCGACGGCGCCCGCAGAGACCGCGGCGCCCGTCACCGACGCTCGCAAGCTCGACCAGCTCTCCCGCATCGAGGAAAAGGCGGCGCGCATCGAGGAGAAGTTCGCCCGCTACGAGGCCGTGCTGACCCGCGCGGAAGCCTCGCTTGAGCGCAGCGCCCATAAGGTCGATGCCGCCGCCGGCACGATGGATTTCGCGGCGGTCCGCGGCGAGATCAATGCGCTCCGCAACCGCGTCGATGCGACGCCGCGCGCCGGCACGCTGTTCATGACCGCGATCCTCACGGCCGTGCTGACCGTGATCCTCACCATCCTCGTGCTGAAATTCGGCGTGCCCGGCCTGTTCGGAGGCCTGCTCGCCCGATGAGCTTTCGGGACGTCGCCCTGCTGGCCGTGCCGCGCAGCCTGCGCTGGCGGCCGGTCGAGGGCGTCGGACTGGAGCATCTGACCCTCGCCACGACGCAGGCCGGCATCCGCGCCGAGGGCGTCGTCATCGGCGCGCGCGGCGAGCCGCCCTATGGCGTGTCCTACCGTATCGACTGTACGGCGGATTTCACCGTCACCGGCTTCGCCGTCGCGACGACCGATGGCCGCCGCCTCGCGATGGAGCGCCGCGCCGGCCACTGGCACGACGCTGCCGGCACGCGGCTTGCCGCCTTCGACGACTGCATCGATATCGACCTGCAAGGCTCGCCCTTCACCAACTCCCTGCCGATCCGGCGGGAGCGCTGGGAGATCGGCCAGAGCCGCACCTTCGCGATGCTCTACATTCCCTTCGATGATTTCGTGCCGACCATCGACCGGCAGACCTATACTTGCCTCGCCCCGCGCCTGTTCCGCTACCAGGCGGCCGATGGCAGCTTCGAGGCCGAATTGCCGGTCGACGAGGACGGCTTCGTCGTCGATTATCCCAGCCTGTTCGAACGCATCCGATAGAGAGCCCGATGACCGCCTTCCGTACCCTCGACGACGCCGATCTCGCCGGAAAGCGCGTGCTTGTCCGCGTCGACCTCAACGTTCCCATGGACGGCGGCAAGGTCAGCGACACCACCCGCATCGACCGCATCCTGCCGACGATCCGCGAGATCGCCGACAAGGGCGGCAAGGTCGTGCTGCTCGCGCATTTCGGCCGCCCGAAGGGCCGCGACGACAAGAACAGCCTGCGGCAGGTCGTGCCGGCACTGACGCAGGCGCTCGGCCGCCCCGTCACCTTCGTCGACGATTGCATCGGCGACGATGTCGCCAAGGCGCTCACCGCCGCGACGAACGGCGATGTCCTGCTGCTGGAGAACACCCGCTTCCACGCCGGCGACGAGAAGAACGACCCCGAATTCGTGAGGGCACTCGCCGCGAACGGCGATCTCTATGTCAACGACGCCTTCTCGGCCGCGCACCGGGCGCATGCCTCGACCGAAGGCCTCGCCCATGTCCTGCCTGCCTTCGCCGGGCGCACCATGCAGGCGGAGCTGGAAGCCCTCTCCGCCGGCCTCGACAATCCCGCCCGGCCGGTGATGGCGATCGTCGGCGGCGCCAAGGTCTCGACCAAGCTCGAACTGCTCGGCAATCTCGTGAAGAAGGTCGACGTGCTCGTCATCGGCGGCGGCATGGCCAACACCTTCCTCGCCGCGCGCGGCGTCAACGTCGGCAAGTCGCTCTGCGAGCATGACCTCGTCGGCACCGCCCGCGAGATCGAGGAAAAGGCCAAGGCCGCCGGCTGCGAAATCCTGCTCCCCGTCGATGCGCTGGTCGCGCGCGAATTCAAGGCTCATCCCGGCCATCGCGTCGTGCCGGTTGGCGAAGTCGAGCCCGACGAGATGATCCTCGATGCCGGCCCGCTCAGCGCAGCCGATGTCATACTGCGGCTGGAGAAGGTGAAGACGCTGGTCTGGAACGGCCCCTTCGGCGCCTTCGAGCTGCCGCCCTTCGACACCGCGACCGTCGCCGTCGCAAAGGCTGCGGCCAGACGCGTCAAGGCGGGCGAACTCGTCGCCGTCGCCGGCGGCGGTGACACCGTCTCGGCCATGAACCATGCCGGCGTCATCGACGAGCTCTCGTATGTGTCGACGGCGGGCGGCGCCTTCCTCGAATGGATGGAAGGCAAGCCCCTGCCGGGCGTCGAGGCGCTCCGGAACGTCTAGCCGTCTGAGCCGTTTTTGCACCGGCCGCTCCGCGACGGGGCGGCCGCGCGCATTTTAAGGTTTTCGCCGGTTTCGCTTTGCGCGACCAGCGCTTCCGCACTAAATCCACCTCAGACCGATGAACCAAAGGGGAGTGCCATCGTGGCCCGCATCACGCTTCGCCAGTTGCTCGATCATGCCGCCGAGAATGACTACGGCGTGCCCGCCTTCAACATCAACAACATGGAGCAGGCGCTGGCGATCATGGCGGCGGCCGATGCCACCGACGCGCCGGTGATCATCCAGGCCTCGCGCGGCGCCCGCAGCTACGCCAACGACATCATGCTCAAGCACATGATGGACGCGGTCACCGAGATCTATCCGCATATCCCGGTCTGCGTGCATCTCGACCACGGCAACGAGCCCGCGACTTGCATGACCGCGATCCAGGCCGGCTTCACCTCGGTGATGATGGACGGCTCGCTCAAGGCCGACGGCAAGACCCCGGGCGACTGGGATTACAATGTCGGCGTGACCAAGACCGTCACCGACATGTCCCATCTCGGCGGCATCTCGGTCGAGGGCGAGCTCGGCGTGCTCGGCTCGCTGGAAAGCGGCGAAGGCGAGAAGGAGGACGGCCACGGCTTCGAGGGCAAGCTCAGCCACGACCAGCTCCTGACCAATCCGGACGAAGCGGTGAAGTTCGTCGCCGAGACCAAGGTCGATGCGCTCGCCATCGCCATGGGCACCTCGCACGGCGCCTACAAGTTCACCCGCAAGCCCGACGGCGCGATCCTCGCGATGCATGTCATCGAGGAAATCCACAAGCTGCTGCCGAACACGCATCTCGTCATGCATGGCTCGTCCAGCGTTCCGCAGGACCTTCAGGACGTCATCAATCAGTATGGCGGCAAGATGCCCCAGACCTGGGGCGTGCCGGTCGAGGAGATCCAGCGCGGCATCAAGCACGGCGTGCGCAAGATCAACATCGACACCGACAACCGCATGGCGATGACCGGCCAGATCCGCAAGATTCTCTCCGAGAACCCCGGCGAGTTCGACCCGCGCAAGTATCTGAAGCCCGCCATGGAAGCGATGACCAAGCTCTGCAAGCAGCGCCTTGAGGAGTTCAACACCGCCGGCCAGGCCTCGAAGATCAAGCGCGTCATCACGCTGGCCGACATGGCCAAGCGCTACGCCAAGGGCGAGCTCGACCCGACCTTCGGCGCCAGGAAGGCGGCCTGACCTTCACTGCAATTGAGCAGGCTTTCGAAACAGAAACGCCCGGTCGCATCGACCGGGCGTTTTGCTTTCAGGATGAGGCCGGGTTAGGCCCGGCCTGACGGCAACGCGCCTCACACCCCGATCTTGCCCCCACCCTTCCGAGTGATCGCCACAACCGAAGGCCGCACCGGCATGTCCGGCTTGAAGTCCGGCCAGCGGGTCGAGAGGTCTTCGTAGTAGGAGCGGCGGCCGAACTCCGGCCAGTCCGGCCCGTCGTCGCCGGGATGCTGCACGGCGACGAAGGCCGTGGTGTCGTCCGGCGTGAAGCAGGGGCCGCAGAGCTCCGCGCCATGCGGCACGCGGTAGAACAATTTCGAGGTCCGGCGCGCGCCGCCTTCGGTATCGACGGCCCAGAGCCCGTCCGTGCGCCCGGTCACGTCGATGCCGTTACCGTCGGTCGAGACCCAGAGCCGCCCGGCCGAATCGACCACGGCATTGTCGGGCATTCCGAACCAGCCGTTCCTGGTCGTATCGGTCGAGAAGCTCGCGCCGACCGCCGCGACCGACGGGTCGCCGCATGTCAGCAGGATCTCCCAGCGCCCCTTGGTCGCCGTGTGGTCGCCATCGGCCTCGGCGATCTCGATGATGTGGCCGAAGGCGTTCTTGGCACGCGGATTGGCGGCGTCGACCTCACCGTCCTTACGGCTCGTATTGTTGGTCAGCATCACATAGACGCGCCCCGTCACCGGGTTCGGCGTGATGTCCTCCGGCCGGTCCATCTTGGTCGCGCCGAGCAGGTCGCCGGCGCGGCGCGCCTCGATCAGCACGTCGGCCTGGCTCTGGAAGCCGTTCGCAGCCGTCAGCGGGCCCTGGCCGAAGACCAATGGCAGCCATTCATGCGTGCCGTCGGCTGCGAACTTGGCGACGTACAGCGTCCCGGAATCGAGCAGATCGAGATTGGCGGCGCGGTTGTTCGGGTCGAACCGGCCGGCCGTCACGAATTTGTAGACATAGTCGAAGCGCTCGTCGTCCCCGAGATAGGCGACCACGCGCCCATCCTTGGCAACGATCATGTCGGCGCCCTCGTGCTTGAAGCGGCCGAGCGCGGTGCGCTTCTTCGGCACCGAATTCGGGTCGAACGGATCGACCTCGACCACCCAGCCGAAACGGTTGGCCTCGTTCGGCTCCCTGGCCAGATCGAAGCGCTCCTCGAAGCGCCCCCAGGCATAAGGCGAGGACGGCACGGCGAGGCGCTTGTAGTTCGCCTCCTCCCGATGGCCCTCCGGCAGCTTGCCGGAGAAGTAGCCGTGGAAATTCTCCTCGCCCGAGACGAAGGTTCCCCAGGGCGTCAGCGCACCCGAGCAGTTGTTGAGCGTGCCCAGCACCTTGCGGCCGCTGGCATCGGCCTTTGTCTGCACGCGCTCATGGCCGGCGACGGGGCCGGAGAGTTGCATCTCGGTCGCCACGGTGATGCGGCGGTTGTATTTGGAATCCTTGACCAGCGCCCATTGGCTGCCGGTCTTGCGGATTTCCGCCACCGTCGCGCCATGCGCCATCGCCTCGATCGCGAAACGCTCCGGCGTCGCGTTCTTCAGCACCGCCTTGCCGTCCTTCATCTCGACGACGCCCGGGAACATCAAATGCGGGTTGGTGTATTCGTGATTGACGAAGAGCAGCCCGTGGGCGGACGGATCGGCGGCACCGGTCATCGGCACATAGCCGACGAAGTCGTTGTTGTAGCCGAACTGCTTGCTCTGGGCCTCCGCGCTCTGCTTCGCCGGATCGAAGGCCGGCGCATCCGCCGTCAGCGGGTCGCCCCAGCGCAGCAGCACCTGCGCCTCGTAGCCATCGGCGACATGGTGATCGGCATCGACGCCGACGTCGACTTCCTTGAAGGAGAAGGCGGATGTCGCGCCTTGCGCCTTCGCTTCCAAGGCCGTCTCCAGCGCCAGCGTGCCGACCGTCGCCGAGATCGCCGAGACGGCGAGCGCGCCCTTGAGCAGCCCGCGCCGCGAGAAGCGCTGCGAGATCATCTCGCCCATGGTCGGGTTCTCGGTCGGGTTCCGCGGCTCGGCATCCTCATGCTCCAGCATGCTGGCGCCGAAGGTGGATTCGTAGTCATCGTCGCGCATGGCCGGCCTCGGTCGCTTGGATCTGGAATAATGCGCAGCTAGACCCAGCCATTGACAGCCGCATGACAGATTTTCCCTGCGAGGACCGATCTCGGGCGCAGGCAAACGCCTGGGGCTGGCCCGCCGCTCCGCCATCGGCCCTTTCCGCCTCTCGCGATTTCTGGTTCAACGCAAACTTGCTTCTGTTCCAGCCGGCTTCCCGCACCATGTCGATCGTCTTCTCTGCCCTGGTCGCGGTCTTCGTCGGCTTCGCCGCCTCCGTCGCCGTCATCCTGCAAGCCGCGCAGGCGCTCGGCGCCACGCACGGCCAGACCATCTCCTGGATCGCCGCGCTCTGCCTCGCGACCGGCGCTTCCAGCCTGTTCCTGTCCTGGCGCTATCGCATGCCGATGATCTGCGCCTGGTCGACGCCGGGAGCGGCGCTGATCGCGGCCGTGACCGGCTTCGACATGGCATCCGCCGTCGGCGCCTTCCTGGGCGCGGCCTTGCTGATCATGCTGACCGCAGCCTTCCGCCCGCTCGGCAGGCTGATCGAGCGCATCCCGATGCCGGTCGCTGCCGCGATGCTCGCCGGCGTCATCTTCCGCTTCGTCGTCGCGGTCTTCGACGAGATGCGGCTCTCGCCTGGACTCGTGCTGCCGCTGCTTGCCGTCTTCCTCGTCGCGCGGCTGCTCAATCCCTTCCTGGGCGTCATCGCCGCACTCGTCGCCGGCATCGCGATCAGTTTTCTCGGCGGCCTCAGCTCTTGGCCTGCCGGCGCAATGACGCTGAGCGGCCTCGAATTCGTCACGCCGCGCTTCGATATTCCCGCCATGCTCGGAATCGGCATCCCGCTCTACCTCGTCACCATGGCCGCCCAGAACCTGCCGGGCTTCGCCGTGCTGCGCGCCGCCGGTTATAATCCTCCGACCGCGCCTTCGCTGTTCGTGACGGGCCTGAGCTCTCTCCTGACCGCGCCTTTCGGCGCGCACATGACCAACATGGCTGCGATATCGGCCTCCATCTGCACCGGCGCCGACACCCATTCCGATCCGGCCCAGCGCTGGAAGGCCGGCGTGCTCTACGGCCTGTTCTATTTCGTCGTCGCCGCCTGCACCGGGCTGTTGATCGCGCTGTTGCTGGCCCTGCCCAAGGCGCTGATCGTCGCCGTGGCGGGGCTGGGGCTGATCGGCTCGCTCACCGGCGCGCTCGGGCAGGCCATGTCCTCGGACAAGGAGCGCTTCGCCGCTGTCGTCACCTTCGCGATCGCCGCCTCCAGCCTTTCGCTTTTCGGCATCGGTTCGGCCTTCTGGAGCCTAGTTGCCGGACTTGCGGTCTTGACATTGGACTTCGCTGCGGGCCGTTTGCGCAGCAAATCATGACCACACAATCCTTCTCCACTCGCCTGATGCTCGTCACTCCTCCCGTCGCGGACGCGGAGGCCATGGCCTTTCGCCTGATGCAGGCCATGGCCGGCGGCGATGTCGCAGCCGTGCTGCTGCGCCTGACGCCCGGCGACGACCGCAGCCGGATCGAGCGCGTCAAGCGCCTCGCCGGACCGGTCCAGGCCAACAACGTCGCGCTGGTCGTCGAGGACACCGCGCTCGTGGCCGCGCGCGGCGGCGCCGACGGCGTCCATCTCACTGGCGGACCGGCCGCGGTCGCCGAGGCGCGCTCCAGCCTGAAGAGCGAGCGCATCATCGGCATCGGTGGCTTGCGCGCCCGCCACGACGCGATGGATGCCGGCGAGGCCAGCGTCGATTACGTGATGTTCGGCGAGCCCCGCCTGGACGGCTCGATGCCGCCGCTGGCCGCGGTGGTCGAGCGCGCCGGCTGGTGGGCCGAGATTTTCGAGACGCCCTGCGTCGCCTATGCCCCCGATGCCGAATCCGTCCCGGCGCTGGCCGAGACCGGCGCGGAATTCGTCGCGCTCGGCGCCTGGGCTTTCGACGAGGGCCAGGACATCCGCGCCCTGGTCGAGCAGGCCAACAGCGCGATCGCGAACTGCGCCGCGCGGAAGACCGCGCGATGAAGCGGCTTGCCGGGCTCGCCCTGCTCGCCGGTATCCTCCTCGCAGGCCCGGCCGAGGCGGCGCCGACGCCGGACGCCGCCTATGGCGCCTATCAGGCCGGCCATTACCGCCGTGCGTTGGCCGAGGCGCTCAAGCGCATCGAGGCCGACAGCTCCGATGCCGCCGCCATGACCCTCCTCGGCGAACTCTATCGTCAGGGCCTCGGCGTCGTGCCGGACCAGAAGGTCGCGACCGAATGGTACGAGCGCGCCGAAGCGCGCGGCGATATCAACGCCGCCTTTGCGCTGGCGACGCAGCTTCTCGACGAGAAGAGCGGCAAGCGCGATCCGGCCAGGGCCGGCGCCTTGCTGGAGAAAGCCGCCGCTGCCGGACATCCGGCCGCCAACTATAATCTCGCCATCGCCCTGCTCGCGGCCAACCGGCAGGAGGATGACAAGCGCGCCGTCGCCTGCCTCCAAATCGCGGCGAAGGCCCGGGTCGGAGACGCCCTGTACGCGCTCGGCGTGCTGGCCAAGCAGGGACGCGGCATGCCGGCCAGCGAAGAGGTCGCGGCCCGCTGGATGAAGCAGGCGGCCGCGGCGGGCAACCTCCCCGGCGAGCTCGAATACGCCATCATGCTGTTCAACGGCACGGGCGTGGAGAAGGACGAGGCCGCCGCGGCCAGCCTGTTCCTGCGCGCTGCCTGGCAGGGCAATCCGATCGCCCAGAACCGTCTCGCCAAGCTCTACCAGTTCGGGCTCGGCATCGCGCCGGACACGATCGAGGCGGCGGCCTGGCATCTCGCGGCCCGGTCGCAAGGCCTCAAGGACGACGCGCTCGACGACCTGTTCGAGCGGCTCAATCCCGAGCAGCAGGCCCGCGCCGCCCGCATGGCCGCCGGTCGGATCAGCAGCGCCGTCTTGACGGCGCCCTAAGACCCGCGCAAGTGACGGCTCGCTAAATTTTTGCCGGGCGCGAGATTTGCGCCGCTGGCTCATCGCGCCTCACCGGCGCGCAAGAGGTTTCCGATGATCCGCTCCCCCTTGATGACCGTGATGACCGACGCCGTGATGAAGGCGTCCCGCTCGCTGAAGCGCGATTTCGGCGAGGTCGAAAACCTGCAGGTCCTCGCCAAGGGCCCCGGCGACTTCGTCTCGAAGGCCGATCATAAGGCCGAGGAGATCCTGCGCGAGTCACTGGAGAAGGCCCGCCCCGGCTACGGCTTCGTCATGGAGGAGAGCGGGGTCGTCCACGGCACCGACGAGAGCAACCGCTGGCATATCGACCCGCTCGACGGCACCCACAACTTCCTGCGCGGCATCCCGCACTGGAACATCTCGGTCGCGCTCGAGCGCGACAACCAGTTCATCGCCGGGGTGATCTACGACGCGGCCAAGGATGAGATGTTCATGGCCGAGAAGGGCAAGGGCGCCTTCGTCAACAACCGCCGCCTGCGCGTCTCCGGCCGCAACGAGCCCACCGAAATGCTGATCGGCACCGGCATCCCGCATATCGGCAAGGGCGGCCACGGCCAGTTCCTGCGCGAGCTTGCGGCCGTGATGCCGCGCTTCGCCAATGTCCGCCGCATGGGCTCGGCCGCGCTCGACATCGCCTATGTCGCCGCCGGCCGCATGGATGCCTACTGGGAACGGGGCCTCAACACCTGGGATTTCGCGGCCGGCGCGGTGCTGATCCGCGAGGCCGGCGGCACCTTCGGCACGCTCGACGGCAAGCCGATGACGAGTGCCAAGGACATCATCTGCGGCAACGAGGCCGGCGAGCGCGCGCTCAGCCAGGCTCTCAAGACCGCGGCTGCCTGAAACCTTAGCACCACCAAACTGTTGCTCTTTCGTGCTTGATCCCGGCGGCGTGGGAGGCGACAGTCCTCCCGCACTCCGAGGCGAACGGAACACGACGCATGGCGACTGAGGATTACGCGGCCGAGCCGGCAACGGCCGCAACCGGGCGGACGCAGGTTCGCTTCTCCAGACCGCTCCGTTACATCGTCCGCGCGGTCCTGTTCCTCGCCCTGATCGGCTTCCTCGGCTTCATCCTGCAGGCCGGGCTGGTCACGGCCTTCATGACCAATCCGGGGCTGAACGGCCTCATCCTGGGCGCGCTGCTCGTCGGCTGCCTGATCGCCCTGCGCGAACTCTGGCGCCTCCACAGCGAGGCGCGCGCGGCGACGAGCCTCGCCGTGGCGCCTGCGTCCGCCGATATCCGCCGCGGCCAGGTCATCGCGCCGCTGGGCCCCGTCTTGCCGGCGCTGGCGCATGGCACCCTCGCCCCGGCCCAGGCCGCCTCGGTGCTCGAATCGATCGCCGTCCGGCTCGACGACGGCCGCGAGGTGTTGCGCTATCTCGGCGGCCTGCTGGTCTTCCTCGGCCTGCTCGGCACCTTCTGGGGCCTGCTCGATACGGTCGGCTCGGTCGGCGGCGTCATCAAGTCGCTGCGCACCGGCGCCGAGGCCGGCGTGCTCTTCGATGAATTGAAGGCCGGCCTCTCCGCCCCGCTGGCCGGCATGGGCCTGTCCTTCTCGTCCTCGCTTTTCGGCATCGCCGGCTCGCTGATCCTGGGCTTCCTCGATCTTCAGGTCGGGCAGGCCCAGCGCCGCTTCCGCAACGAGGTCGAGAGCTGGCTTGGCAGCCGCACCGGCACGGTCGAGGCACCCGCCGCCATGCTGGCAGTCGGCAATCCCCTGGCGGACCGCTTCGAGCAGCTCAGTGCCGCCATGGCCGACGGCGCCTCCAACAACCGCGCGGCGACGCAGGCCCTCTCCAATCTGGCCGAAGGCATCCAGGGCCTCGTCCAGCACATGCGCTCCGAGCAGCAGATGATCCGCGACTGGGTCGAGGCGCAGGCCTCGCGGGAGAAGGACCTGAAGCGCCTGATCGATCGCCTTACCGCCGACCAGATCACCGAGCCATGATGCCGGCGGCGCAGCGGAGTGTT
Source organism: Hyphomicrobiales bacterium (assembly GCA_004144595.1). GTDB lineage: Bacteria > Pseudomonadota > Alphaproteobacteria > Rhizobiales > Beijerinckiaceae > Allobosea. Next base: position 36,904 of record SEEM01000001.1, on the reverse strand, counting down.
TTCGAGCGAAGTGGAGACCGGTTCGCGTGAAGAAAATGCGACACGATATAAAGTCAGGACGCTGACGGATGGCACTCTCCCGCGCCCATCGCCGCGAGGAACCGAATTTCTGGCCCGGCTTCGTCGACGCGCTGTCGACGATGCTGATCGGGATCGTCTTTCTGCTCACCGTCTTCGTGCTCGGCCAGTTCTTCCTGTCGCAGGAGCTCACCGGCAAGGACACGGCGCTGGAACGCCTCAACAGGCAAATCTCGGAACTGACGGACCTGCTCGCGCTCGAGCGCTCCTCCAACCGGCAGGCGCAGGAAAGCTTGCAGCTCATGCAGTCGTCGCTGGCGCAGGCACAGGGCGACCGCGCCCGCCTGCAAGGCCTGATCGAAACGCAAGCTGGAAGCAACGCCGGGGCCCAGCTCGCCGAATCGCAAAAGGCGCTGGATGCCGAGAAGCAGCTTTCGGCCCGCGCCCAGGCGACGGTCGATCTCGTCAACCAGCAGATCCAGGCGATGCGCCGCCAGCTTGCGGCCCTTGAAGAGGCGCTCGCCGCCTCCGAGGCCAAGGACAAGGATTCGCAGGCCCGCATCTCCGAGCTCGGCTCACGGCTCAACGTCGCCCTGGCCCAGCGCGTGCAGGAACTCGCGCGCTATCGCTCGGACTTCTTCGGGCGCCTGCGTCAGGTCCTCGGCACACGGCCGGACATCCGCGTCGTCGGCGACCGCTTCGTGTTCCAGTCGGAGGTCTTCTTCGATGCCGGCCAGGCCGTGCTGAAGCCCGAGGGCAAGGGCGAGCTCGACAAGCTCGCCACCATCCTGCTCGATCTCGGCAACGAGATGCCGCCGGATCTGCCCTGGATTCTGCGCGTCGACGGCCATACCGACAACCGGCCGATCAGGTCGGCCCAGTTCCCCTCGAACTGGTATCTCTCCTCGGCCCGCGCCATCGCGGTGGTGGAATACCTGATCTCGAGGGGCCTTCCGACCGATCGCGTCGCCGCGACCGGCTTCGGCGAATACCAGCCGCTCGACGTCGCCAATACCGACGAGGCCCACCGCCGCAACCGCCGTATCGAATTCAAGATCACGGAGCGCTGAGGGGGCCGCTCAGGTCGTCATTCTCGGGCCTGACCCGAGCATCTCGTGACCGATGGGGGCCGGAGCCTTATTCTGCTTGAGATTATCGGGTCTGCGCTTCGCTCCACCCGTACATGACGTGTGGCGCCCTACGCCGCCTCCAGCCCGAATTGCAGCGCCGCCAGCCGCGCATAGAGCCCGCCCCGCGCCTTGAGCTCGGCATGGCTGCCCTCCTCGACGATGCGCCCGTCCTCCATGACGAGGATGCGGTCGGCCGAGAGGATGGTCGCCAGCCGATGCGCCACCACCAGCGTGGTGCGGCCCTGCATCAGCCGGTCGAGCGCGTCCTGCACCGCCCGCTCGCTTTCGGAATCGAGTGCCGAGGTCGCCTCGTCGAGCAGCAGGATCGGCGCGTCCTTCAGGATCGCCCGCGCGATGGCGAGGCGCTGGCGCTGCCCGCCGGACAGCGTCACGCCGCGCTCGCCGACAACCGTCGCGTAGCCCTCCGGCAGGGCGCGAATGAACTCGTCCGCCGCCGCGAGCCTTGCCGCGGCCTCGACCTCCTCCTGCGAAGCGCCAGGGCGGCCATAGGCGATATTGTCGCGTACCGAGACGCCGAACACCGTCGGCTCCTGCGGCACCAGCGCGAAGCGCTCGCGCCAGGTCTCCGGATCGGCCTCGGGCCCAGCCACGCCGTCGACGACGACGCGCCCGTGCTGCGGGTCGTAGAAGCGCAGCGCGAGTTGCAGCACCGTGCTCTTGCCGGCGCCTGAGGGGCCGACCAGCGCGATCCGCTCGCCTGGCCTGACGGTGAAGCTCAAATCCGACAGTGCGGGGCTCACGCGCCCGGGATAGCTGAAGGAAACGTTCTCGAAGGCGAACTCGCCGAGCGAGGGTGCCGGCATCGGCTTGGGATGGGGCGGGGCGGCGATGGCCGGCTTCAGTACGAGGATCTCGCCAAGGCGGCTGGAGGCGCCGGCAGCGGCGCTGATGTCGCCATAGACCTCGGAGAGCTGGCCGAGCGAGCTCGCCGCCAGGACCGCATAGAGGATGAACTGCGAGAGCCGCCCGCCTGTCATCCGCCCGTCGAACACCTCGGTCGCCCCGACCCAGAGCACGCAGACCACGCTGGCGCTGACCAGGAAGATCGCGACGCCCGAGAGCAGCGCCCGCGAGGCCGTGGCTTCACGCGAGGCCGAATAGGCGTCGTCGGACGCGCCCTCGAAGCGCGCCGAAGTCTGGCCGGCCGCGCCGAAGGACTGCATCGTGCGGATGGCGCCGACGGCCTCGGCCGCGAAGGCGGAGGCATCGGCGAGCCGGTCCTGCGCCGCCCGCGAGCGGCGCCGCACGGAACGACCGGACAGGACCAGCGGGACGACGATCAGCGGGATGACGCCGATGACGATCGCGGAGAGCCGCGGGCTCGTCGCCACCATCATCGCCAGCGCGCCCAGCGCCATGATAGCGTTACGCAGCGCGATCGAGGCGGTCGAGGCGAAGGTCGACTTGATCTGGGTGGTGTCGGCCGTGAGCCGCGATACGAGATCGCCCGCCCGGCTCGAATCGAAGAAGGCCGGCTCCAGCCGGGTCAGGTGACGGAAGACATCGGCGCGGAGCGACGCGACGATGCGCTCGCCCACCGTCATGACGAGATAGAAGCGCGCCGAGCTCGCCAGCGCGAGCACGCCGACCACGCCGATCAGCAGGATGAAATAGCTGTCGGCGAGCTGGCGCTCGCCGCCGGCGAAACCGACATCGATGACGCGGCGCACTGCCACTGGCAGCGCCAGCGTCGCCAGCGATGCGACGATCAGGGCAATGAGCGCGAGCGCGATCCTGCGCTTCTGCGCCCGCGCATAGGGCCAGAAAGTCGCGAGCGAGCGGAAATCAGGCCGGGCTTTCTTGTCGTTCTTGTCAGCTTCGGCCACGCACCGGGACTCCTGCATCTCGCGCACGCACCGCGCGCGCTCTTTCGACCAGTCTCAAACTCGCCTCCGTGAAGCCGATCATGGCCGGATTGGCAAACGACGCAACGCCGCAGGGGAGCCCTCGGGAACGTGTTGTGCTTGCGCTGAGGCGCCGGCTGCGATATGTGCACGCAAATTCACGACAGGCTCATCCGAATTCTTTCGACGGGCCGGGCAGGCTCGCCTGCTGGTCGATGTGCCCGTTTTTGCAGCTCCGAGGATTTCGTCATGGCCAAGGCCGGCATCCACCCCGATTATCACGCCATCAAGGTCGTCATGACCGATGGCACCGAATATGCCACCCGTTCGACCTATGGCAAGGAAGGCGACACGCTGAACCTTGACATCGACCCCACGACCCACCCGGCCTGGACCGGCGGCACCCAGCATATGCTGGACCGTGGCGGCCGCGTTTCGCGCTTCAACTCGCGCTTCAGCGGCATCGGCGCCATCGGCAAGAAGTGATGCTGCGGCGCTCCGGCGCCGCCGTCATTGATCTCGAACAAAAAACCCGGCCTCGCGGCCGGGTTTTTTTGTTTTTCTTTCCGCTCCGTCATGCTCGGGCCTGACCCGAGCATCTCAGGAAGGAAAGGCGCCCCATTCGGCCTGAAATTCTCGGGTCTGCGCTTCGCTCCGCCCGAGAATGACGTCAGCCCTTCGAAGACGTTGTTCAGCGCCCGAAGCCCAGCCGCGCTTCCAGGCTGGCGAGCTGGTTCAAGACGGGATTTACGCGCTCCCGGACGGGCGCTGCGCCCGACATCTGGCCCTCCAGATGGCGGATGCGCTCCTGCAGCCGGAAGGAATGCGCCATCAGGTCGCGCAGCCGCTCCGGCAATTGCGCGACGATATGCTCCGCCGGCGGCGGCATCGGATCGCCGGCCTTGACCTTGTTGTGCTCGGTGCGCGCCTGCTCGGCGGTGAGTTCGCCTTCCGCCACCGCCCGCTGCACCAGGAGCCAGGAGGCGATCTGCATCAACCGCGTCGTCAGGCGCATGCTTTCGGTGGCATAGGTCAGCGAGGCCTCTCGCGGCAGGGCGGCGGAGTCCTTGCGCCCGTCGCCGTCGAGATAGCTCGCCGTCTGTTCGACCAGCCCCATGCCCTCGCGAAACAGCAGCATGAAGGCGTCGGAGCGCACGAAGCCCCGTGCGAAGGAAATCGCGCCCTCTTCCGTCTGCGGATCGAGCAACTGGGCGTCGTTCATTGGTGTCTCCCATCGGCACAAACCCGTGCGCCTCTGGAACGCGTCACGGATATGGTCGCCGATGTCGCAAGGATAGCGCCGATCATGGTTTCCGGCGCCGGTAAGGTGCCGTTAACCTTAACGGGGCTAAACCCCTGTGGCGACAACAAGGCAGGCGGCTCCACAGGAGCGTGTCGGACCCGTCAGGCGCCAGACGATCGCGCGTCCGATCGGACGCGATAGCGATGATCTGCCTGGTGGGTGACGCATCGGATTGCTCCGAAAAGTGGCCTCCACTTCTCGGTCCGATGCGGGGAACGCCCAGACAAAAAAAAGAGCCGCCAAAGGCGGCTCGAAGGTCAACAGGGAGGCGTCAAACAGAGTGGGCAGGAGCCACTCGACATCCAGACAAACTGGATGATGCGATTCATACTTTGGAATCATTAACGCCCGGTAAACGGGCGTTTCTTTTTGACGCTTTTTCAGGCGGGCTTGCGGAAGAACGCGTCCGCCGCCGAGCGCGAGGCATCCTTGCGCGATCGCGTCTCGACCAGGCGCTCGATCTCAGCCTTGAGCGCGGCGATGCGCTCGTCGATCTCGGTCAGGGACAGCGTCGACAGGTCCTGCCCGATCTCGTGCACGCCCTTCGGCTTGGGACGGTCGTCCTCCGGGAATATCGACATGGCGACCTCGCATCTGCTCAAACTGCGCGCGGCACGCTAAAGCATTGCGCGAAAAAGTGGGAACCGGTTTTTCGCCGGTAGCAATGCTCCACGGGAGCACTCAGTTTAGATAGCAGTCACGCTGCGACGGAAAAATCGAGGACACGCACCCATGACCACCCTTCCCGAGACGATGACGGCGATCGGCATGGCGGCTCCCGGCGGCCCCGAAGTCCTCAGGCCTGAAACGCGGCCGGTCCCCAAGCCCGGCCCAGGCCAGATCCTCGTCGCGATCGCTGCCGCCGGCGTCAATCGACCGGACATCCTGCAGCGCCAGGGCGGTTACAACCCTCCGCCCGGAGCCTCCGACATTCCCGGCCTCGAATTCGCCGGCACGGTGGTCGCACAAGGCGAAGGCGCCAGCCGCTTTGCCATCGGCGCGACCGTCTGCGCGCTCGTCGCCGGCGGCGGCTATGCGGAATACGCCGTGGTCGACGAGAGCAACGCCCTGCCCGCCCCCAATGGCCTGACGCTGACCGAAGCCGGGGCGATCCCCGAAACCTTCTTCACGGTCTGGACCAATGTCTTCCAGCGCGGGCGCCTCCAGGCCGGCGAGAGCTTCCTCGTCCATGGCGGCTCGTCCGGCATCGGCACCACGGCGATCCAGCTCGCCAAGGCCTTCGGCGCGACCGTGCTGGCGACGGCGGGTTCCGACGACAAGTGCAGCGCCTGCCTTGGGCTCGGCGCCGACCATGCCATCAACTACCGCACCGAGGATTTCGTTGCCGTGGCGAAGGCCGCGACAGGCGGGCGCGGCACCGACCTGATCCTCGACATGGTCGGCGGCGACTATATCGACCGCAATTACGAACTGGCCGCCGACCAGGGCCGCATCGTCCAGATCGCCTTCCTCGGCGGGCCGAAGGCCACGGTCAATTTCAGCCGCCTGATGCTGAAGCGCCTGACCCATACCGGCTCGACCCTGCGCCCGCGCACCGTCCCCGAGAAAGCCGCCATCGCCGCCGAACTGCACGCCAAGGTCTGGCCGCTGCTGGAGTCCGGAAGCTGCAAGCCGCTGATCCACGCGACCTTCCCGCTGGCACAGGCGGCCGAGGCCCATAGACTGATGGAATCGAGCACCCATATCGGCAAGATCGTGCTGACAGTGTGAGCATCGCTTTTCATGGACACTTGCCCCGCCCTCGCCTATAAGGCGCGCCATCCTGCTCATCGTCGATGATTTGGATGGCCGGCCGGGGAGGCCGGTCGGCGCATGAGAGCTATTGTCGCGACCCTGCCTTTAAGAGCCTCGTCCGAGCGGCGGCGCGAAGGCGAACAGGAGACCGTCCCGTGTCACAAACCCCGCTGATGCCCAAGGCCACTGCGGTCTGGCTGGTCGAGAACACCTCGCTGACGTTCGAGCAGATCGCAGAGTTCTGCAAGCTGCACCCGCTCGAGGTGCGCGGCATCGCGGACGGCGAAGTCGCCGCCGGCATCAAGGGCCTGGACCCGATCACCTCCGGCCAGCTCACCCGCGAGGAGCTGGAGCGCGCCGCCAAGAACCCGAACCATCACCTCAAGCTCGCCGAGCGCAAGGTGAAGGTGCCGGAGATCAAGCGCACCAAGGGCCCGCGCTACACCCCCGTGTCCAAGCGCCAGGATCGGCCGAACGCCATCCTCTGGCTGCTGCGCAACCATCCCGAGCTCAAGGATGCGCAGGTCATCCGCCTGATCGGCACGACCAAGTCGACCATCGCCCAGATCCGCGACCGCACGCACTGGAACGCCCAGCAGCTCAGCCCGATCGACCCGGTCAGCCTCGGCCTGTGCTCGCAGATCGATCTCGATTTCGAAGTCGGCCGCGCTTCCAAGGACCGTCCGGCAGCGCTGGCCGAGACCGGCTCGACACTGCTCACGGTGGAAGAGGCGACCGCGCCTGAGCCGACCCGCAGCGAGACCCAGCCCTTCGCCGACATGAGCCGGCCGAAGCGCGAGGAAGAGGCCACGATCGACGTCGATTCGGTTTTCGCCAAGCTGAAGCAGCTCAAGCGCCCGGCCGAAGACGAGGACGACGAGGGCTGAGGCTCTCGTTAGCCGTCATGCTCGGGCTTGACCCGAGCATCTCGGAAACCAGCGCCCACTCGCTTCGCGTTTCTCGGGCCGAAGCTTCGCTTCGCCCGAGAATGACGGCATGGACGGGAACTACCCGATCCCCCTGCCCTTCAGCGCCGTTCCGATCTCGCCGAGCACCGCGACATCCTCGATCGTCGCCGGCACAGCGTAGTCCTCGCCATCGGCGATCTTCTTCATCGTCGCCCGCAGGATCTTGCCCGAGCGCGTCTTCGGCAGGCGCGCGACCGTCAGCGCCAGCTTGAAAGCCGCGACCGGCCCGATCCGCTCGCGCACCAGCGCGACCAGTTCCTTCTCGACCTGCTCGGGCGACACCGTCGCGCCGGCTTTGAGCACGACGAAGCCGCAGGGCTGCTCGCCCTTGAGCGCGTCGCGGATGCCGACGACCGCGCATTCCGCCACGGCCGGATGCGCCGCCAGCACCTCCTCCATGCCGCCGGTCGAAAGCCGGTGTCCGGCGACATTGATGATGTCGTCGGTGCGGCCCATGATGAAGACATAGCCGTCCGCGTCGATGAAGCCGGCATCCGAGGTGTTGTAGTAGCCGGGATAAGTCGCGAGATACGCCTCCCTGAAGCGCGTATCGTCATTCCATAGCGTCGGCAGCGCGCCGGGCGGCAAAGGCAGCTTCAGCACGATCGCGCCCATCTTGCAGGCCTCGACTGGCCGGCCGCCCTCGTCGAGGCACTGCACGTCCCAGCCCGGCAGCGGCACCGTCGGCGAGCCGTGCTTCACCGGCAGCAGGCCAAGCCCCATCGGATTGCCGACGATCGGCGAGCCGCTTTCGGTCTGCCACCAGTGGTCGATCACCGGCACCTTGAGCATCGCCTCGGCCCATTTCAGCGTCTCGGGATCGGCCCGCTCGCCGGCGAGGAACAGCGCCCCGAAGCGCGACAGATCATGCCCGGCGAGATGCTTGCCCTCAGGGTCCTCCTTGCGGATGGCGCGGAAGGCGGTCGGGGCCGTGAACAGCACCTTGACCCCGTGCTCGGCGATCACGCGCCAGAAGGCGCCGGGATCGGGCGTGCCGACCGGCTTGCCCTCGTAGAGCACGCTGGTCGCGCCCTGGATCAAGGGCGCGTAGACGATGTAGCCGTGCCCGACGACCCAGCCGACATCGGAGGCGCAGAACATCACCTCGCCCGGCCCGACATCGAAGAGCTGGTCCATCGTCGCCTTGAGCACGACCATGTGCCCGCCATTGTCGCGCACCACGCCCTTGGGCCGGCCGGTGGTGCCGGAGGTATAGAGGATATAGAGCGGGTCCGTCGCGGCGACCTCGACGCAATCCGCCTTGCGCCCCATGGCCTTCGCGGCGGCCACCAGCGTGCGCCAGTTCCTGTCGCGGGTCACATGCATCGAGGCATCGACTTGGGGCCTTTGCAGCACCACACAGGTCTGCGGCTTGTGCCGGGCCATTTCGATCGCGCCATCGAGCAAAGGCTTATATTCGACCACCCTTGTGGGCTCGATGCCGCAGGTCGCGGTCAGGATCACCTTGGGCTCGGCATCGTCGATGCGTGTGGCCAGTTCCTTCGCCGCGAAGCCGCCGAACACCACCGAATGCACCGCGCCGATCCGGGCGCAGGCCAGCATCGCGAAGGCCGCCTCCGGCACCATCGGCATATAGATCAGGACGCGGTCGCCCTTGCCGACGCCGAGATCCTGCAGGACGGCGGCGAGCGTCGCGACCTCCTCCAGCATCTCAGCATAGGTATAGCTCGCCTTGGTTCCTGTGACCGGGCTGTCATGGATCAACGCCATCTGGTTGCCGCGCCCGTCGCGCACGTGCCGGTCGAGCGCGTTGAAGCAGGTGTTACAGGTCGCGTCCGGGAACCAGCGGCCATAGATGCCGGCCGCCGGATCGAAGGCTTTCACGGGCGGCTTGATCCAGTCGATGCCCTGCGCGACCTCCAGCCAATAGCCGTCCGGGTCGGCCCTCCAGCGGGCATAGGTTTCGGCATAGCCTTGCGCCGGGCGGGCGCGTGCCGCATGGGGGCCATTCATCGCAAGCGTTCCTCTGCGCCGGGTTTCAGCCTAAAGCCCCTTGGCGAGCCGGCGACGGCGGGGCTGATTTTGCGCGAACCCTGCGCTCTTCCCCGCGCCCAGCGCAAGCGCGCCGCCTTAAGACTTTCGCCGATCCCGACCTGCATATCCCGGCCCTGCGACGCAGTACCACATGCCCTTCGACCTGCTCTTCTTCGCCGCCATGGTGCCGGCGGTCGTCCTGACCGGGCTGGCCAAGGGCGGCTTTTCCGGCATCGGCCTGCTCTCCCTGCCCTTGATGGCGCTGGTCGTCTCGCCGGTGACGGCGGCCGCGATCATGCTGCCGCTCCTGATCGCGCAGGATGTCGTCTCGGTCTGGTCCTACCGGCACGATTTCGATCGCCGCAATCTGGCGACGCTGGCGCCCGGCGCCCTGCTCGGCATCCTCGTCGGCTATCTCCTGGCGGCGAAGGTCTCGGACGCCGCCATCGTGCTCGCGGTTGGGCTGATCTCGGTCGGTTTCGCCCTGCGTCGCATGCTGAGCGACGGCAGGAAGCCAGCGGTCGCCACGCGGCCGAACTGGAGCGCCGGGAGCCTCTGGGGGTTCCTTTGCGGCTTCACCAGCATGGTCGCCCATGCCGGCGGGCCGCCCTTCCAGATCTATGTCATGCCGCAGAAGCTGAAGCCCGCCGTCTTCGTTGGCACCGGCGCGGTCTTCTTCGCCGCGATGAACCTGGTGAAGCTCGTCCCCTATCTCGCGCTGGGCCAGCTCAACGGCCAGAACCTCCTGGCCTCCGCGGCGCTTCTGCCCTTCGCCGTCGCTGCGACTTTTGCGGGGGTCTGGCTGGTCCGGCGCGTCCCACCCGAACGCTTCTACGGCATCGTCTACTGGCTCCTGCTGCTGGTCGGCGCCAAGCTCGTCTATGACGGTCTGCGCGGCCTGCATCTTCTCGGCTGAGCCTCCATCCGCGCGATTGCGCCGCATCGGAAAAAGGGATGGATTACACGGGAACGCGCCAGCCGCTAAGGCTGCCGGCGCTTGCGAGGAAGGCTCCTGATGACCCGTTCGGCCTATGACACCGATCTCGACCGAAACCCGGCGAACTATCAGCCGCTGACGCCGCTCGCCTTCCTGGAGCGCGCGGCCTCGGTCTTTCCGAGCCATACCGCGGTCGTCCACGGGTCTCTGCGCCGCTCCTATGCCGAGTTCTATGCCCGCTCCCGCCGCCTCGCCTCGGCGCTGGCGAAGCACGGCATCGGCAAGAACGACACGGTCGCAGCGATGCTGCCGAACACGCCGGCAATGCTCGAATGCCATTACGGGGTGCCGATGGCCGGCGCCGTCCTCAACACGCTGAACACGCGGCTCGACGCGGCGATCATCGCGTTCTCGCTCGACCATGGCGGCGCGAAGGTCCTGATCACCGACCGCGAGTTCTCGAGGACGATCAAGGAAGCGCTGACGCTCTGCAAGGCGAAGCCGATCGTCATCGATTATGACGATCCCGTCTATGACGGCCCGGGCGAACGGCTCGGCGAGATCGAATACGAGGATTTCGTCGCCGGAGGCGATCCGGATTTCGATTGGTTGATGCCCGCTGACGAATGGGACGCCATCGCCCTGAACTACACCTCCGGCACCACCGGCGACCCCAAGGGCGTGGTCTATCACCATCGCGGCGCCAACCTGCTGGCCACCTCGAACGTCATCACCGGCAATCTCGGCCGCCATCCGGTCTATCTCTGGACGCTGCCGATGTTCCACTGCAACGGCTGGTGCTTCCCCTGGACGATCTCGATCGTCGCCGGCACCCATGTCTGCCTGCGCCAAGTCCGCGCCAAGGCGATGTACGACGCGCTGGCAGACCATGGCGTGACCCATCTCTGCGGGGCGCCGATCGTGATGTCGGCCTTGCTCAATGCCTCGGACGAGGAGCGCCGCGACTTTCCGCAGACGGTGTCCTTCTTCACCGCTGCCGCCCCGCCGCCCGAGGCCGTTCTCGCGGGCATGAAACAAGCCGGTTTCGAGGTGACGCATCTCTATGGTCTGACCGAGTGCTACGGCCCCTCCGTCGTCAATGAGTGGAACGACGACTGGAATACGCTTTCACCGGCCGATCAGGCGGCCAAGAAGGCCCGCCAGGGCGTGCGCTATCCGGCGCTCGAAGGGCTCGACGTGCTCGACCCCGAGACGATGCAGCCCGTTCCACGCGACGGGCAGACGCTCGGCGAGGTGATGATGCGCGGCAATGTCGTGATGAAGGGCTATCTCGGCAACCCGAAATCGACGGAGGCCGCCTTCGCCGGGGGCTGGTTCCATACCGGCGATCTCGGCGTGCGCTATCCGGACGGCTATATCCAGCTCAAGGACCGCTCGAAGGACATCATCATCTCCGGCGGCGAGAACATCTCCTCGATCGAGGTCGAGGACGCGCTCTACAAGCACCCGGCCGTCCAGGCGGCGGCGGTGGTCGCCCGCCCCGACGATAAATGGGGCGAGACACCCTGCGCCTTCATCGAACTGAAACCGGGCAAGACCGCGACGGAGGCCGAGATCGTGGCCTGGTGCCGTGAGCACCTCGCCGCCTTCAAATGCCCACGCACCATCGTCTTCGCCGAGGTTCCGAAGACCTCGACCGGCAAGATACAGAAATTCCGCCTGCGCGAAATGGCGCGGTCGCTCTGAACCCGCGCGTCATGCTCTGACTTGAGCCGAGCATCTCGGAAACCAGTGTGTTCCGGTCCTGAGATTCTCGGGTTGAAGCTTGCGCTTCACCCGAGAATGACGGGAGCGCTTCAAGCCCCGGCGCGATCGAGCCGTCCGCTCGGCGTGAAGCGGTCGACGGCCTCGGGCAGAACCTGCGACAGCCGGTCGAGCAGTTCGTCCCGCGACAGACCGGTTTTGGTCGCGATCGCGTCGATCACCTGCGGGCCGAGCGCCTGTTCGAGATCGTTCGGCGCGACATTCTGGTTCGGTCCCTGCTGCACCCAGGAATCGACCTTCTCCCCATGTCCCGCCTGCCTGAAGCGGTCGGCAAGCTCGCCGAGCCCGCCATTCAACATGCCACCGACGCCGCCGGCCCCGAGCAACCCGCCGAGGCTCCCAAGAAGCCCGCCGCCATCCGTCTGCGGCGCGGCGCCCGCCTGGCCAGGCTGCTGCTGCGGCACCTGTTCCGGCTCCCCACGCCCACCGAGCCACTCGGAAATCTTGTCGCGATTCTGGTATCCGGCGACCGCGAGGAGGCCCAGAAGGGCGGTCAGGGACGGGAAACCGCTGCTGTTGTCGTCACTCACGGCAATTACTCCATGTGGGAGAAAACATCGGCCTCAAATCGCAGCGCGGTTTCAGGCCGATGTAAGGCGGACGATCAGATCGCGCGGTTGCGGCTGCTGATCATGCCCCAGACGGCGAGCACGACAACGGCACCGACGACCGCGCCGATCAGCCCGGCGCCCTGGCCCGGCCCGTACCAGCCGAGCGACTGGCCAAGATAGGTCGCCACGAAGGCGCCGATAATGCCGAGGATCGTCGTCAAGATGAAACCGGCGGGCTCGTTCGAACCCGGCATAATGAACTTGGCGATGACGCCGGCGACGAAGCCGATGATAATTGTCCAGATGATGCCCATGATAGCCTCCCCCGCGCGGTGCGCGCCAACGTCAACCGGTCATCGCGCCGGATGTTCCCACTGATTTGTGTCAATCCGTCGACGGCGCTCGCCTCGGCCCGCGCCAACGAAAAACCGGCCCTTTCGGGCCGGTTCATCCGCATCTTCGCTCGTGTCTGCAGGCCGTGCCAGCCTGCAGGGCTCAGTGCAAGGTTCGCTCCGGCATGGTCATCCGTACGCGTTCGATCTCATCCTTCAGTTGCAACTTTTTCCGCTTCAGCTCGGCGAGGCCGAGGTCACTCGAAGACGGACTTGCCACAGCCTGGGCGATGGCGTCTTCAAGCTGGCGATGCTTGCGCTCAAGTTCCGCAAGACGGGTCTGCAACGACATCTGGATCCTCCTGATGAGCGGTTGACGTCCCAATCTGGCATAGAGCCGGCTTCACGTCTTCCCCGTGCCGTCATACGGCATTCATGAGATTCTGTGATCGTGACCGCTCCGTTTCCGGAAAGCCGTGAATAGATGGCTTCTCTATGTCTGCGCCGACCCGCCTGCACTTGCAGGACGCGGGGCGGCACGCGCATAGTCGCCCCCGATCAAGGCGATGATGAGATGCCCATGGGATTCGAGCTCAGCCCCGAAGAGGTCGAGACCTTCACCTCGGAACTGGCGCGGCTGCGCGAGGAGCACCGCGATCTCGACAGCGCCATCGACGCGCTGGAGCGGGTGGGCTCGATCAATCAGATCCAGGTCCAGCGTCTGAAGAAGCGCAAGCTCTATCTGAAAGACCGCATCTCCCAGATCGAAGACGCGCTGACGCCGGACATCATCGCCTGAGATGGCGGTTTTCCGGCCGTGACAAGCCGATTCGCCCTTGCTTCCACGGCGTCGACCGGTCTAGATCGCGCGCTTCCGGAGCCGAGCCCGAGCGCATTCCATGGCAGCCAGCAGCCCCCCCGTCGCCATCATCATGGGCAGCCAGTCCGACTGGGCGACGATGCGTCATGCGGCCGAAGCGCTCGACGCTCTCGCGATCCCTTATGACGCCCGCATCGTCTCGGCCCATCGCACGCCGGAGCGGCTCTTCGACTTCGCCAAGGGCGCCAGGGCCGAGGGCTTCAAGGTTGTCATCGCAGGCGCCGGCGGCGCGGCGCATCTGCCGGGCATGACGGCCTCGCTGACGCCTCTCCCGGTCTTCGGCGTCCCCGTCGAATCCAAGGCGCTGTCGGGGCAGGACAGCCTGCTCTCGATCGTGCAGATGCCGGCCGGCATTCCCGTCGGCACGCTCGCTATCGGCCGCGCGGGCGCGGTCAACGCCGCCCTTCTCGCCGCTGCCGTGCTGGCCCTTTCGGATGCAGGTCTGGCCGAACGGCTCGACGCCTATCGCGCCCGCCAGAGTGCCGGCATCGCCGAGCGCCCCAGCCGGGACGACGCATGAACCCGCCCGTTCCGACCGGCCTCGCGCCCGGCGCCATGCTCGGCATCCTCGGCGGCGGCCAGCTCGCCCGGATGATGGCGCTCGCCGCCGCCGATCTCGGCATCCGCTGCCATGTCTTCGCGCCCGATGCCGACAGCCCGGCCTTCGACGTCGCCGCACGCCACACCGTCGCCGAATACGAAGACCAGGAAGCGCTTGCCCGCTTCGCCGATGCCGTCGATGTCGTGACCTACGAATTCGAGAACGTCCCGGCCGCAACCGCAGCCTTTCTGGGCGCACGCGTGCCGCTCCATCCCGGCGCTCGCGCGCTGGCGGTGACGCAGGACCGTCTGAGCGAAAAGCGCTTCGTTTCCGAGCTCGGCCTCGCGGTCGCGCCGTTCCGGGCCGTCGACACGCTGGCCGATCTGGAAGCGGCCGCTGCCGAACTCGGCCGTCCGTCGGTCCTGAAGACCCGCCGTTTCGGCTATGACGGCAAGGGCCAGGTCAAGATCGCGCCGGGCAGCGACCTCGCCGAGGCTCATGCTGCGATCGGCCGCTTCCCCGCGATCCTCGAAGGCTTCGTCTCGTTCGTGCGCGAGGTCTCGGTCATCGCGGCGCGTGGGCTGGACGGCTCCTTCGCCGCTTTCGACGTCTGCGAAAACGAGCACCGCGACCACATCCTCGCCTATACCCGCATCCCGGCGAATCTCTCGGAAGATGCGTCGTTGCAGGCGATCGACGCCGCACGCCGCATCGGCGCGGCGCTCGGCTATGTCGGCGTCTTCGCCGTGGAGCTGTTCGTGCTCGAGGCCGAGGGCGATCAGGCCGAGCGCGTCGTCGTCAACGAGATCGCCCCCCGCGTTCATAATTCCGGGCACTGGACCAGCGAGGGCGCACAGACCTCTCAGTTCCACCAGCATGTCCGCGCCGTCTGCGGCTTCCCGCTCGGCGCCACCACACGGCGCGGCCGCGTCGAGATGGAGAACCTGATCGGCGCGGGCGCGCTGCGCTGGCGCGAATTGCTCGCCGAGCCCGGCGCGCATCTGCATCTCTACGGCAAGCGCGACGCCCGTCCGGGCCGCAAGATGGGCCATGTCACCCGCGTCACGGACGAGACCCTCTGACGACCATTTCCGCGCCGATTCGGGAACTGCAGGCAGGGCCGCATTTTCAAGGGATTGCGGCGTGGACAGCGGAAATGAATTCTGTTATCGGCACCCATCTTCGCGGGGGGCATTGCCTTGCCGCAGGCTTCTAGTGTTGGATCAACCCGTTAAGGACGGACGTTTCACGTGCAGGTTCTCGTTCGCGACAACAATGTCGATCAGGCGCTCCGCGCCCTCAAGAAGAAGATGCAGCGCGAGGGCATCTTCCGTGAGATGAAGCTTCGTGGTCATTACGAGAAGCCCTCCGAGAAGCGCGCACGCGAATCGGCCGAGGCTGTCCGCCGCGCCCGCAAGCTCCATCGCAAGAAGCTCCAGCGCGAAGGCCTGCTGCCGGCGCCGGTGAAGCCCAAGCGCCCCTGATATCCTTCGGCGGCCCCGAGGGTCGCCGGGACGGGCGAACGCGTTTCGCGCCTGGAGTCCGCTCCGGGCGCTTTTTTATTTGAACGACGTTAACCAAGTTTTGGCGGGTTTCGGGCGTCTTCTCCCGTGAGGCGCTGTCGGTTGGGAGCGCGATCACGCTGCGGCGCCCGGCATCGGACCGAAAAGTGGAATGCACTTTTCGGAAAAATCCGATACTGAAACAAAGACTTGGATCGCGGGTTTGCGTCCGATAGGACGCATGGCGATCTGAAAGCCGGCCATCTCCGGGGTTCGGGGGGCATCGCGGCAGGCGAGGCACGGAACCGATGAGGCAGAGCATGACCCGAAGCATTAACTGGTTGGCAGCAGCCGGCATCGCGCTGGCCCTGACGGGTTGCGACACCGTCTCCAATCTCGGCTCCCAGCCCGCCGTCGCCGAGCTCGACACGCGCGACACCGCCGATGCCAGCGTCAATATCGGCTCCCTGAGCGACGTCATCTCCCGCAATCCGAACGATCCGGGCGCCTATAATACCCGCGGCGCGGCCTATGCCCGCGTCGGCCGCTTCTCGGATGCGATCGGAGATTTCACCAAGGCGGTGCAGCTCGATCCGAACCTGGCCTCCGCCTACACGAATCGCGGCCTCGCCCTGCGGCAGAGCGGCCGCGCCGATTCGGCGCTCGCCGATTTCAACCGCGCGACCACCGCCAGCCCGAACTACGCGCCGGCCTATATCGCGCGCGCCAACCTGCTGCGCCAGCAGGGCAACAGCCAGCAGGCGCTGGCCGATCTCAACACCGCGATCCGGCTCAATCCCGAATCGGCGGAAGCCTTCCATGCCCGCGGCCTCGTCTATCAGAAGGAAGGCCAGCACCAGCATGCCGTCACCGATTTCGACTCGGTGATCGACCGCAACCCCTACACGGCCCCGCCCTATATCGCCCGCGGCCAGAGCCTGAACGTCCTCGGCAAGTACGACGCCGCGCAGGAAGACTTCACCGCCGCGCTCAATGTCGATAATCGCAATCCCGATGCCTGGGCCGGCCGCGGCTTCGCCTTCGAGAAGCTCGGCAAGAAGGCGGAGGCCTCCGAAGCCTACCAGCGCGCGCTCGCCATCGACGGCAACAATGCCCAGGCCCGTGCAGGCTCCTCCCGCGTCGGCGGCGGTGGCGGCGGCTTCTTCCGGAGCTGACCGAGGACAGGCGCGCCGTCAGGGACGCGCGCCCTCCCCGATCGTCCGGGTCTCCGCTCCCGTGATGCCGCCAGCGACGGCATCTGAGAGGAAGCGCCTGATCTCACCGATCGATCCGTAGCGCGGCAGGTCCGAATGCCGCCCTGCCGGAAAGCGCAGGAAGCGCTTGGGTGCATTCGCAAGCTCATAGAGCTGCAGCCCCTGCGCGAAGGGGATCACCTGGTCGCGTTCGCCGTGCAGGAACAGCAGCGGCGCCCGGACCCGGCCGATGACCGCGTCGGAGCGGAACTGGTCCTTCATCACCAGGCTGAGCGGCAGATAGGGATAGAGGCCCTGCGCCACGGACAACGTGGAGCGATAGGGCGCTTCCAGCACCACCGCCTGCAGCGGCACCTCGGCGGCCAGCTTCAGCACCACGCCGGTGCCGAGCGACTCACCGTATCCGGCCAGCCTGCCGGCGCCGAAACGCGCCGCGGCGGCGCCATAGGCCGCCCGCGCATCCTGCAGCAGCCCCTCCTCGCTCGGCATCCCCGTCGAGCCGCCATAGCCGCGATAGTTGATGGCGAAGAGCCCTGTGCCGTCCTGCGTCAGGCCCCGAAAGCGTTCGATCCGCCCGGCGCGCCCGAGATTGCCGGCATTGCCGTGGAAATACAGCACGACCGGCTTGCCTGCGCGCGGCGGTACCACCCAGGCAACGAGCCTTTCGCCATCGGCCGTGGCGACGCTCACCTCCTCCGCGGCAGCCAACGCGGCTCCGGCGATCTCGGCTCGCGCCGGATCCCGCGGATACATCATCTCGCGCTGCCGGACATAGAGCGTCGCCAGCACGCCGAGATAGGCGAGGAGGCAGCTCAGGACGAGAAGCTTGAAAATCCGGTACATGCCCGCCGTTTCGCCCTGAGTTCACACTGAAACGCCGGTCGAACAACTTTCCGGACGTGAAACATCATGTCCGGACAACTCTCCCACCGGCTTTAAGCCGCCCGAAAGCTCTTGCGCCAATCTTGGCCGCACAATGGCAAGGGGGGTTGAACCGATGATGGCAGCGACGGAGCACAAGCATGTCGACCGCCCGGCACGCTGGGACTGCACGGCCGACATCACCGTTGTCGACCATGCCGGGCGCGAGCTTTTCGCCAAGCTGGGCAACATCTCGGATTCAGGCTTCATGGCCGAGGCCGAGGAGACCGTTCTCGTCGGCTCGATCGTCAGCGTCGAACTGCCCGATCGCGGTGAGGTGCGGGCCGAGGTCCGCTGGTCGAACGGCTGGCGCTTCGGCTGCCTGATCCTGCCGGCCTGAGGCCGGCGATCCGCCCATGGCAAGCGCGGGCCCGGGCGGCCAGCAAGCCGCCCGGCTGAGCGCCGCTAGTGCGCCATCGCCTTGACGATCTCGTCGGTGACCTTCTTGGCGTCACCGAACAGCATCATGGTGTTGGGCCGGAAGAACAGCTCGTTCTCGACGCCGGCATAGCCGGCCGCCATACCGCGCTTGATGAACAGCACGGTCTTGGCCTTCTCGACATCGAGGATCGGCATGCCGTAGATCGGCGAGGTCTTGTCGGTCTTGGCAGCCGGGTTCGTGACGTCGTTGGCGCCGATGACGAAGGCGACGTCGGCCTGGCCGAATTCCGAGTTGATATCCTCGAGCTCGAAGACCTCGTCATAGGGCACGTTGGCCTCGGCCAGCAGCACGTTCATATGACCGGGCATGCGGCCCGCCACCGGATGGATGGCGTATTTGACCTCGACGCCTTCCTTCTTGAGCAGGTCGGCCATCTCGCGCAGCGTGTGCTGCGCCTGCGCCACCGCCATGCCGTAGCCTGGCACGATGATGACCTTGGCGGCGTTCTTCATGATGTAGGCGGCATCGTCCGGCGAGCCCTGCTTGACCGGGCGTGCCTCGACCGCACCGCCGGCACCAGCGGCGGCATCCTCGCCGCCGAAACCGCCGAGGATGACCGAGATGAAGCTCCGGTTCATCGCCTTGCACATGATGTAGGACAGGATCGCGCCCGACGAGCCGACCAGCGCGCCGGTGATGATCAGCGCCATGTTGCCGAGCGTGAAGCCGATGCCGGCGGCGGCCCAGCCGGAATAGGAGTTCAGCATCGAGACGACGACCGGCATGTCGGCGCCGCCGATCGGGATGATCAGCAACACGCCGAGCACCAGCGAGACCGCGACGATCAGCCAGAAGACGGTGTGGCTTTCGCTCTTGATGAAGACCGCGAGCAGCACCACGAGCGCGATGCCGAGCCCGATATTGATGCCATGGCGCTGCGGCAGCATGATCGGCTTGCCGCTCATGCGCCCGTCGAGCTTGAGGAAGGCGATGATCGAGCCGGTGAAGGTGACCGCGCCGATGGCGACGCCGAGCGCCATCTCGAAGAGGCTCGCGCCCTTGATCGAGCCGGTATGGCCGATGCCGAACGCCTCGGGCGCATAGAGCGCCGCCGCCGCCACCAGCACCGCGGCAAGGCCGACCAGCGAGTGGAAGAAGGCGACGAGCTGCGGCATCTGAGTCATCTGCACGCGCTTGGCCATGAAGGCGCCGATGCCGCCGCCGATGGCGATGCCGAGGATCACCAGCAGCCAGCCGGAGAAGCCCGACGGCGGGAAGAACACCACGGTCGTGACGATGGCGATCGCCATGCCGATCATGCCGTAGCGGTTGCCCTGCCGCGACGTGGTCGGGTGCGACAGGCCCCGCAGGGCCATGATGAAGAGGACGCCGGAGACGACGTAGAGCAGGGCTGAGAGGTTCGCGGCCATGGCGATCAGCCCTTCTTCTTGTACATCGCGAGCATACGCTCGGTGACGAGGAAGCCGCCGAAGATATTCACCGAAGCGAGGATCAGCGCGAGGAAGCCGAAGACCTTGGCCCAGATCGGCCCGTCACCGAGCGTGGGCAGCGTCTCGACGCCGACAGCCAGCAAGGCGCCGACGACAATGACGGAGGAGATCGCGTTCGTAACCGACATCAGCGGCGTATGCAGCGCCGGCGTCACCGACCAGACGACATAATAGCCGACGAAGACGGCGAGGACGAAGATCGCGAGGCGGTAGACCGTCGGGTCGACGCCGCCGGTCGCGATGCTGGCCGCGGCCGCGGCCTGGTCGGCATAGCGCTCGGCGAGCTCGGCTGCCTGTCTGGCGAGCACGGCCGCATTGCGGGCCTGTTCGAGAGCCTGGTCGGTGGAGGGAGTTGCCATGGTCGGAATTCCTTACGCTCAGGCCTTCGGCGCGAAATTCGGATGGATGACGGCGCCGTCCTTCGTCAGGGCGGTCGCCTTGACCAGCTCGTCGTCCCAGTTCACCGCGAGCTTCTTCTCGGCCTTGTCGATCAGCGTCTCGACGAAGGCGAAGAGGTTCTTGGCGTAGAGCGCCGAGGAGGTCGCGGGCAGGCGGCCGGGAACGTTGAGATGGCCGACGATCTTGACGCCGTTGTCGGTGATCACGACTTCGCCGGGTTTGGCCAGTTCGCAATTGCCGCCGCGCTCGACCGCGAGGTCCACGATCACGGAACCGGGCTTCATGCTCTCGACCATGGCAGCCGAGATCAGCTTCGGCGCCGGCCGGCCGGGGATCAGCGCGGTGGTGACGACGATGTCCTGCTTGGCGATGTGGCTGGCGGTCAGCTCCGCCTGCTTCGCCTGGTATTCCCCGGACATCTCCTTGGCGTAGCCGCCGGCGGTCTGCGCCTGCTTGAACTCCTCGTCCTCGACGGCGAGGAATTTGGCGCCGAGCGATTCGACCTGTTCCTTGGTGGCGGGCCGCACGTCCGTCGCGGTCACGATGGCGCCCATGCGGCGTGCGGTCGCGATCGCCTGCAGGCCCGCGACGCCGACGCCCATGATGAAGATACGCGCGGCCGGCACGGTGCCCGCCGCCGTCATCATCATCGGCAGCGCCCGGCCATATTCGGCGGCGCCGTCGATCACCGCGCGATAGCCGGCGAGATTGGCCTGCGAGGACAGCACGTCCATCACCTGCGCGCGGGTGATGCGCGGCATGAATTCCATGGCGAAGGCCGAGACATTGGCCTTGGCCAGCGCGGCGACCTGCGCTTCGTTGCCATAAGGGTCCATCGTCGCGACGACGAGCGCACCGGCCGGCAGGCCGGCGATCTCCATCTCGCCCGGGCGGCGCACCTTCAGCACGATATTCGCACCGGCCAGCGCTTCCGCCGCCGTCTTGGCGATCGTCGCGCCTGCTGCCTCATATTCCGCGTCGAGGATGCCGGAGGCTTTGCCCGCCCCGGCCTCGACCACGACCTCGGCACCGAGGCCCTTGAACTTGCGGACGGTCTCCGGCGTCGCTGCGACGCGGGTTTCCGCCCCTTGCGTTTCGGCTGGGACAGCAATGCGCATGGCGGGACTATGCCTTTCCGGCGTTATGGGGAGACGGTCAGAGCAGGAGCAGCGCGAGCAGCATCAGCACCAACGAGACGAGGGGCGCGCGCCAGCCGATCGATGGGGCGGCAATGCCGACGCCGGTGCCGAGAACCGCGAGCAGGGTGCCGATCAGGGCCGTGCCCCAGGCATGCTTGGTGCCGCCGACGGCGAGGGCCGCGACGATGGCCAGGCATGCGACGGTGCCGACTTCGGCGAAATGAATGAAGCCGGTATAGGTCCGCTCATGCTCGGGATAGTCCATCGCGGGGGTGTCGGCGTGATGGGCGTGGTCGGCCATGGTCTCGATCCTGAAAAAGACACAGTCTCTCTAAGCCTGTAGCGCACCCGAGACGCACGGGCAACGCGGCAGCGCGCTGCAACCGTGGAGTATGGCGCCGCAGCGCAGCATCGTCAGTCTCTAGCGAGGGGATCAGAAAAATTCAATCGATTTAAATAGAGATGACCTCTTCTTTCCGGCTCATTTTTTGAGGCTGTTGACGCAATCCGGCGCCAGCACGAGCATGCCCCGGCGAGTTCATCTATCTTCGATATTGCGAAAGGAGATGCCGGTGGACGATCCGACCAAGCCAGCCGCGAAGACCGTTATCCTGAATCTCGACCCCGCCCTGCGCGAGAAGGCGAAGCGCTGGTTCGCGCAGGCCCGCGAACAGACGGAGCGCGACGACGGGGAGATCGCCTCATGGCGTCGCCGCTCCAGCGCCGGAGATAGCGGCAGCGGCGGCTTCAGCGACGACAGTGGCG
The DNA here is from genome assembly GCA_004144595.1 of Hyphomicrobiales bacterium. GTDB lineage: Bacteria > Pseudomonadota > Alphaproteobacteria > Rhizobiales > Beijerinckiaceae > Allobosea. The sequence goes on along the minus strand of SEEM01000001.1, from coordinate 15,011 downwards.
GCGATTGTGGGGGTAGCGGCGACTGAGCCGTGACGTCAGGGCTTCAAACCTGCCGCGGCCAGCGCCGCGCCCTGCCGCTGCGCGACCCGCTCCACCGAAAACCCGTCGATCTCCGCCTCAAACAGCCGGTGGAAGTTCAATTCGGCGTCGAGATGCAGGAAGACGCCGCCGAGCCCGATCGCGGCGCGGTCCATGAACACGAACTCGCGCGGCACCGTCACAGGCCCCCGTGCCTTCAGCGCCTGATGCACCTGGAAGGCCTGCTTGCGTCCGTATTCGGCCGGGCTGACGCCGTCGGCGATGCGCCTGACCCGATCCTCGAGCAGCGGCCCGTAAATGAAGCGCGCCCAGATGTTGAGGGTGTCGACGAGCTCCTTGGTCAGCCCCTTGAACCCCCAGGTCTCGTAGGCGTGGACGACGCGTGCATCCTCGCCGTCGCGCAGGCCCTTGTAGAGATCGACCACGCCGCCGACGAAGCTCTGCGGGAAGATGCGGATGCAGCCATAGTCGAGCAGGTTGATGCCATCAGGCTCGCCGCATTCCGAGAACACCGTGTAGTTCCCGAGATGCGGATCGCCATGGATGACGCCGTGATGGCTGAACGGGCGCCACCATGCCTTAAACATCGCGGTCGAGATCCGGTCGCGCACGGCCTGCCCATCCTGCTTGTGCGAGAGGATCGGGCTGCCTTCCAGCCAGTGCATCGTCAGCAGCCGGCCGGTCGACAATGCCGGCTCCAGCGCCGGCACGCGCACTTCCGGCGTATCCGAAAGGATCGCCTGGTAGAGCGCGACATGCTTCGCCTCGCGCCGGTAGTCGAGCTCCTCGCGGACGCGGGCGCCGATTTCCTTGGCGATCTCGGTCGTATCGATCACCGCGCCCATGCGCCGGTGCAGCGCGAACAACACCTGGAGCTGCGCGATATCGGCCTCCACCGCCGATTCCATGTCGGGATATTGCAGCTTGCAGGCGAGCGCGGCGCCCTCCAGCGTCGTCGCCCGATGCACCTGCCCCAAAGAGGCCGCTGCCGCCGGCTTCAGGTCGAATTCGCCGAAGCGCTCGCGCCAGTTGGCACCGAGTTCGGCCATCATCCGGCGCTTGACGAAGGCCGCGCCCATCGGCGGCGCCTGCGATTGCAGCTTCTGGAGTTCGGCGGCGTATTCCGGCGGCACGACGTCGGGGATGGTGGCGACGAGCTGCGCCACCTTCATGATCGGGCCCTTCAGGCCGCCCAGAGCCTTCGCCAGCGCCTCGGCATTGGTGGCGTCGCGCCCCTCGACGCCGAAGAGCCGGGCGCCCGCGATCCGGGCCGCGACCCCGCCGACATTGGCGCCGACGCGGGCATAGCGCGCCGCGCGGGCGGAGAATCGGTTGGCTTCGGCGTCGCGTTCGGACATGCGTAGGGTGCTTTCGCTGTTCCAGCACACCTCATGTAGGCACCCGCGCGCCCAACACCAATGCGACAAGCCGCTCAAATTGCCTTGGTTTGGGCAGGGACCGCGCCGGCATTCCGGGGCGGCCCGTAGGGCCGAGCCCGGAACCCAGAACCGATGCCGTTCATCTTCAGCGGATCAGCTCTCACGCTTCTTCAGCGGACGCATCGGTTCTGGGTTCCGGGCTCATTGCTCCGCAATGCCCCGGAATGACGGCGTGGTTCCTTGCGAAAACGGCAGCCTCTAGATTCCGCCCTGCCCCGCCAGCAGGCAGACCCGCCGCGCCACTTCATAGGAGGTCTCGAAGGCCGGCAGCGGCAGGAACTCGAAGCGCGAATGGAAATTATGCGCGCCGGTGAAGAAATTCGGCGTCGGCAGCCCTCTCGCCGACAGTGCCGCCCCGTCCGTGCCGCCCCGCATCGGGATCAGCTTCGGCGCGATCTGCAATTCGGACAGCGCCGCCATCAGCAGATCGACGGAACGCCGATCCTCGCCGAGGCTGTCGGCGATATTGCCGTAGACGTCGCTGACCTCCGACGTCACCCGTCCCGTCGGATAGCGCTTGGCGATCTCCGCCGCGACCTCACCGATCCGGCGCTTGCGGGCTTCGAAGGACGCTTTGTCGAAATCGCGGATATTGGCCCTGAGCACCGCCTCCGCCGCGTTGGCGACGAGTTCGACGAACCAGATATAGCCCTCGCGACCGGCCGTGTTCTCCGGCGTCTGCGCCCGGTCGAAGGCGGCCATGAAATCCTGCGCCATCGTGATCGGGTTCACCAGCACGCCCTTCGCCGACATCGGGTGGGCGGTGACACCGGTGAAGACGATCTCGGCCATGGCGGCATTGAAATTCTCCCAGACGACCTCGCCGACCTCGCAGCTGTCGATCGTATAGGCGAAATCGCAGTCGAACCGGGCGAGATCGAGCGCCTTGGCGCCACGCAGGCCGATCTCCTCGTCCGGCACGAAGGCGACGAGGATATCGCCATGCTCGTCCTCGGGACGCAATTCGGCCAGAAGCGTCATCACGATCGCGACCGCAGCCTTGTTGTCGGCGCCGAGCACGCTGGTGCCGTCGCTGAAGACGATCTCATGGCCCTTGTAGGGAGCAATCTCCGGATGCTCGGCGACACGCAGCCAGATGTCCTTCTCAGGATTGAGGCAGAGGTCCTCCCCTGTGAAGCGCAGCACCTGCGCCTTGACCACCGGAGACAAGCCGACATCGACCGTATCGACATGGGCGATGAAGCCGATCCGCGGCACGCCCGGCTTGGTGCCCCGCTTCAGCGCCGTCACGGTGGCATGGTCGTCGATGACCACGTTTTCGAGGCCGAGCGCGCGCAGCTCCTCAGCGAGCAGCGCCGCCAGCACCTGCTGGCCCGGCGTGCTCGGCAGGCTCGTCGCCTTCATGTCGCTCTGGCTCTCGATCGCGACATAGCGCAGGAACCGTTCGAGCAGTTTGTCGCGCAAGCTCACTATGCCTCTCCCTTGGCCTGTCCCGACAGCCAGTCCCGCACCTCGGCCACGCTCGCGGGTCTTCCGCCCGCGGCCTCGACCAGCCGGACCGTGTCCGCGATCAATTCACGATTCGTCTTCTCGCAGCCGAAGGGCGCATCCTCCAGCCCGCCACGGACATGGACGCCCCGCGCCACGGCCGGGCCGATCAGGTCACTGAGATCGACCCCGAGGCCTGCGATCATCACCGGCGCCTCCGGCGCATCCTCGGCGAGCAGCTGCAAATGCGCCTCCAGTGCCCATTCGCGCGGCGGAAAGCCCCAGGCGAAAGCATCCGAGAACATCAGCCGGTAGATCGGCATCGGCATGCCCGGATAGGCCTTGGCCAGCGCCGCCCCGAGCCGCGTGAAGCCGGGCTCGTAGATCGCATAGCTCGGATGGACCTTGTGGCGCGCGGCCACGTCCATCCCCTCCCGGATATGCTCGCCGGGGTTCTGGTAGATGAACCCAGGCTCGCCCTCGGGGATACCGGCGAAGGTCGTCCAGTTGCACGAGCCCGGGTCGAGCACGCCCCATTCGGCGAGGCCGCGCTTCGCCAGCTCTTCCAGATGGGTGTAGCGGCCCGATCCGATCATGTCGCCGGCATAGCCCGAGCCGAGAATCGGAATGGTCGGATAGACGATGGCATCGACCTTCGCCCGGATGCCTTCGATCGCCTGCGCATAGAGCTCCCAGTCGTCGCGCTGGCGCCCCGTCGCCATGTCATAGACATGCAGATGCACGATCGCAGCCCCGGCCTCGACGGCGGCGATGCCGTCCGCGACGATATCGGGGATGCTGATGGGGATGCCGGGCTGGCGCTCCTTGCCCCAGGGGCCGTTGATCGCGGCTTCGACCCAGATCGGCTTTGTCACGGCGTTTCCTCTCAACCCGCAATTTTGCGCAGACCGTAAGCTGCTCCGCTCGGGCTTGTCAGCCCACAGGCCGGCTGGGCAGGATCGGCGCAAACGCATGCGAAGACCGGAGCCGACCATGCTCGAACGCCGCGCGACCTATCGCGACACGCTGGATGCCTTCACCTGGCGCATCCCCGAGCGCTTCAATATCGGCACGGCCTGCTCGGACGCCCATGCCGACGGCTCCGGAAAGCCGGCGCTGATCTTCGAAGAGGACAACGGACAACTCGCGACAATGTCCTTCGACGATCTCGCCCGCGCCTCGAATCGCTTCGCCAATCTGCTTCACGCTCATGGCATCGGTCCCGGCGAGCGTGTCGGCATCCTGCTGCCGCAATCGCCCCAGACCGCGATCGCCCATCTCGGCGCCTACAAGCTGGGCGCCATCGCGCTGCCGCTCTTCATTCTGTTCGGCCCCGAAGCACTGGAGCACCGCCTCAGTCATAGCGGCGCCAGCGTGCTCGTCACCGACGTGGAGAACATCGGCAAGGTCGAGGCGATCCGCGACACCCTGCCGAACCTGCACAAGATCTTCGTCGTCGGCGGCGCCGGCCATCTCGATTTCGAAGCGGAAATGGCGAAGGCCTCCGACCGCTTCACCGCCGCCGACACGCGCGCCGACGACCCGGCCGTGATCATCTACACCTCCGGCACGACCGGAAAACCGAAGGGTGCGCTGCATGCCCATCGCGTGCTGCTCGGCCATCTGCCCGGCGTGCAGATGCCGCAGGAATTCTTCCCGCAGCCCGGCGACCTGTTCTGGACCCCAGCCGACTGGGCCTGGATCGGCGGGCTGCTGGATGTGCTGCTGCCGAGCCTCTATTGCGGCGTGCCCGTGCTGGCATCCCGCGCCCGCAAATTCGATCCCGAGGCCGCCTTCGCGCTGATGAACAGGCACAAGGTCCGCAACGCCTTCCTGCCGCCGACCGCGCTGAAACTGATGCGGCAGGTCGGCAATCCCCAGCGCTTCGGCTATGCAATGCGCTCGATCGGCACCGGCGGCGAGACGCTCGGCGCCGATATGCTCGACTGGAGCCGCGAGACCTTCGGCTTCCCGGTCAACGAGTTCTACGGCCAGACCGAGGCGAACCTGCTCGTCGCCAACTGCGCGAGCCTCTATCCTGTGAAGCCGGGCTCGATGGGCCGCGCCGTGCCCGGCCACCGCGTCGCGGTGATCTCGCCCGAGGGCCGCGAACTGCCGGATGGCGAGCCTGGGCTGATCGCGGTGGCACGGCCCGATCCCGTAATGATGCTGGAATACTGGAACCAGCCCGAGGCTACGGCGGCGAAATTCATCGGCGACTGGCTCGTCACCGGCGACAGTGGCGTACGCGACGAGGAAGGCTATTTCTGGTTCCAGGGCCGTGACGACGACATCATCTCCTCCGGCTCATACCGCATCGGTCCGGGCGATATCGAGGACTGCATCATCCGCCACCCGTCCGTGCTGATGGTCGCGGTCGTCGGCGTGCCCGACCCCGTCCGCACCGAGATCGTCAAGGCCTTCGTCCTGCCGAAGCCCGGCGTGACGCCGACAGAGGAGCTGGCAACGGAGATCCAGGCCTTCGTCCGCGACCGGCTCGCGGCCTACCAGTATCCGCGCGAGGTCGAGTTCGTGACGGAATTGCCGCTGACCGCGACGGGCAAGATCATGCGCAAGGATCTGCGGAATCGGGAGATCGCGAGGCAGCGCGGCGGCTAGCACCACTGTCATGCTCGGGCTTGACCCGAGCATCTCAGGCCGGAAGAGACTCCGGCACCTTGTTCGGCAAGAGATTCTCGGGTCTGCGCTGCGCTTCGCCCGAGAATGACGAGGTGGTTACAGCGCCTCCAGGACCAGCTCGAAAGTCATCAGCACCGGGTTGTCGCCGCGGATCAGCCGCCCGCTCGCCAGCGCACCGCTGTAATCGACCAGCGCCACGTCGATCGCCGCCTCGAAGCCGCTCTCCACCTTCGCGATCCGCCCCTCGGTGATCGCAACCTCCGTAGCGAAATTCTCGACCACCACGCCATCCGTGAACCGCGCCCCGATGGTCGAGCCGACGCCGCCATGGATCACCGCCTCGCGGATGCCGCGCTCGACACAGAACGCTTCCAGCGCGCTGCAGAAATCGACATTCGGCTTCACGCGCAACGCGAAGAAGCGCCCTTCTCCAGCGCCGCCCGACGCCGCCGCCACCGGCCCGAACAGCTTGAAATGCGTCTCGCTATCCGTCTCGGCGGTAAAAGCTGCACCATCGAGCCCAACTGCCTGCAGCGTGATCGTCTCGGCGACCGTCGTCTCGTCTGGCAGGATATGGCCGCCGCTGCGCTTGCCGTCGCCCTCGACCCAAATCGCATGGCCATGGAAGAACGACGCACCGTCGCGCTGGCCGAATGTCATCGCGCCGACCTCGATCCGCGCTCCGCCGTCCGGCCGGAAGGTCTCGCTGTAGAACGCCGCATGCTCCGGCGTTTTCGACAGCGCCGGCATCACATAGGCGAAGGGCGAGAGCTTCAGCCCGTCGAGCTTCACCACGCCCGAGACGAACCCTTCGGCCGCAAAGCCACTCCGCACCGCCTCCAGCAATGGCACGCCGGCCGGCAGCGTCAGCGAGAAGGCCCGCCCGCCGCATTCCACCCACTGGACCCGCTCGGGCGTGCCGGTGCCGGGTTGCTGGATGCGCCTCACAACGCCTTTCCCTTCAGGAAGTCGAGTTCGCCGCGCTTCTCCAGCTCGTCCTTGACCAGGCGCTTCGGCACCTTGCCATAGCCGGATTTCGGCAGGGCATCCCAGAACAGGAAGCGCTTCGGCATCTTGTAGCGGGCGATCTTGGGCGACAGGAAATCCGCGATTTCGGCTTCCGTCGCATGCTGGCCCGGCCGGTTGACGCAGACCGCGATGCCGATCTCGCCCCAGACCGGATCAGGCACGCCGAGAACCGCGACTTCCGCAATCGCGGGATGCGTCAGGATCTTCTCCTCGATCTCGCGCGGATAGATGTTGGAGCCGCCGGAGATGTACATGTCCGAGGCCCGGCCAGTGATGTAGACGAAGCCCTGCTCGTCCATATGGCCGAGATCGCCGGTGCGGAACCAGCCGTTGCGGAACGACTTCGCATTGGCTTCGGGGTTGTCGTAATAGCCGGCGAAGACGGCCGGCCCGATCACGCAGATCTCGCCCTGAACGCCCGCCTCGACTTCCTTGCCATCTTCGTCCTGGATCTGCACCTGCATGCCCGTGCGCTCGAAACCGCAAGTGCCGACGCGGGCATTCGGCCCGTCTTCGGCTTCGTGCAGGGCCGGAGGCAGCACGGTGATATTGCCGGTCACCTCGCCCAGCCCGAAATACTGCACGATCACCTTGCCGAGCTTGTTCAGCGCCGCTTTCTGGTCCTCGCGATACATCGGCGCGCCCGCATAGATGATGTAGCGCAGGCTGGAATGATCGTGCTGGTCCACGGCGGGGTGCTCCACCAGCATCTTCAGGATCGTCGGAACGGTGAAGATGTTGCTGATCTTGTGCTTCGCGATGAGCCGATAGGCCTCGTCGATGTCGAAGCGCTCGGTCGGCAACAGGATCGACGGCGCGCCGCGCGCCGAGATCACCAACTGGTGCACTCCCGCGCCATGCGAAAGCGGCGCCACCACCAGCGAGGCGTCGGCCTCGGTCGAGCCCGGCACGAGGTCGCAGAGATGGTTGGTGATGACGAAGCCCATCTGGCCATGGGTCAGAACCGCCGCCTTGGAGCGCCCGGTCGTGCCGGAGGTGAAGAAGAACCAGCAGGGATCGTCATGTTCGACCGCGGCGTTCTCGACCCTCTCGCCGCGATGGCGCGCGATCACCGCACCGACCTCGTCCTCGCCGAACGCGCCCTGCCCGATCCGCCAGATGAACTCCGGCGCCGGATTGGCAGCCGCGACCGCCGCCGCATGCTCCGGGAAGTCGCCATGGCAGAGGAAGCCCTTCGCCCCGGACGCCGTGGCGAGATAGGCGACCTCGTCCGGCAGCAGGCGGAAATTCGTCGGCACCCAGACGGCGCCGAGACGGAAGGTCGCGAACATCGAAACGAACATCGCGTCGCAGTTCTTGGAATGGACGAGCAGGCGGTCGCCCTTGCCGATGCCGCGCGCCCGCAGGCCCGCCGCCAATGCCGAGGCCTGCGCATCGATCTCGGCCCAGTCCAACACCTTCTCGCCCCAGATGAAGGCGGGATGCCGGGCCAAGCGCCGCGCGTTCTGCGTCGCGATATGGGCGAGGTTCATCACGCGCCGCGTCATCGGCACGACGCGCCCGCTCGGGGCTGCTTTTGCAGAGCTCATCGTGCGGCTCTCCCTGTCTCGATGGATCGCGGTGCGGCGGCCATGGTAGGCCGCGGGGCCCGCTTGGATACGAACATCTGCTTGAGCAGCGCTTCCAGCCGCTCGGCCTCCCGCACCAGCAGGACGGCGAGTTCCGCCTGCCGGGCCGGCGCCATCCGGCTGTCGATCGCGGCGATCGAAAGAGCCCCCGCGACCCGCCCGTCCGGATAGCGGAAAGCCCGGCCGATGCCCCATGAACTGGCGACGAGCCGGCCCGGATTGAGCGAAAAGCCGCGCTCGCGCGTCCCGGCGATATCGACCCGCAAGGCATCGGGCGCGAAGCCGGAATAGCGCGCCAGCAAAACCGCCTCGTTGGCGGCGATGACCCGGTCCACATCGTCGTCAGGCAGCGCCGCCAGCAAGGCGAGCGAGCCGGCGCCGACACCCAGCGGATGCTGGTCGCCGGCCTGCAAAGCATGGGTCCGCACCGGATAGGTACCCTCCTCCCGATGCAGGCAGATCGCGTAGTTCTCGCGCCGAACGGTGAGGAAGCTCGTGTCCTGCGTCTCCGCAGAAAGCCGCCGCAGGCCATCCACCGCGATCTCGAGCAAGCCGTGGCGCCGCGCCGCCAGCACGCCGAGCACAAAGGCCTCTTCGCCCAGGCAATAATGCCGCGTCTGCGGCTCCTGCTCGACCAGGCCCGCCCGCATCAAAGCCAGCAGCAGGCGCCGGGTGGTCGGCTTGTTGAGCCCGCTGTCTGAGACGATCTCGCTGAGCGACAGGCCTTCGGCCGGCTGCCGCCCGATCAGCGAAAGCAGCCCCAGAGCGCGGTCGACGCTCTGCGAGCCGGACAACCCGGCCTCGGCCAAGGAATTCTGCGGCAAGCGCTCCTCCAGGCGATCCATATTATGGACCTTATTCTTATCTCCCAACCCTAGATGGGCGCTTTGCGGATTGCAATGCCGCTTCCCTCGTGTAATCTGCGGCCCGTCCCGCTGCCTGGCTATTCACAGTGTGGACCGTAATCGACGCCGACGACATCACAAGATCGGCGCGAAGGGAGGAACGGAACGATGGCCCTCAGGGCATCCTGCATAGCGGGCGGATTGCGACCGGCATCTAGGGCCGCCGCATGAGCGATGTCGCCGATACCCTGCATATTCCCGAGAACCTGAGCGAGAACGCCGACGCGCGTCCCGGCTCCGCCATCATGCGGCCGGTCGAGATGGTCGCCGCCGCGCTGGTCGCCTTCATCATCGGCGTGCTGCTGCTGGGCGTGATCTCGCGTTATGTCTTCTCGCTGCCCTTCGTCTGGGTCGACGAGGTCGCCTCGATCTCCTTCATCTGGCTCGCCATGCTCGGTGCCGCGATCGCGGTCGATCGCAACGAGCATCTGCGGCTGACGCTCTTCGTCGGCATGATGCCGCCGCGCCTGCGCGCATTCGTCGAGACGCTGGCGCTCACCGCCGTTGCCGCGTTCCTCGCTGCGATGGTCTATCCGGCCATCGATTACGCGGTGGAAGAAAGCTACGTCACCTCGGCCGCCCTCAATATCCCTGTCAGCTGGCGAGTCTCAGGCATCGCGGTCGGCATCGTGCTGATGCTGCTGCTGACGATCCGCTATACCTTCAAGACCGGTCGCCTGGCCGACATCACGACTTCGGTCCTGATTATCGGCGCGCTCGCCCTCGCCTTCTGGCTGCTCGGGCCGACGCTGAAGACCCTCGGCTACTACAACATCCTGATCTTCCTGGTTTGCGTCGTCGCCGCCTGCCTTGTCGCGGGCGTTCCGATCGCCTTCTGCTTCGGGCTTGGCACGCTCGCCTTCCTCGCCTTCTCGACCAATGTCCCGATGATCGTGATGATCGGGCGCATGGACGAGGGCATGTCGAGCCTCATCCTGCTCTCGGTGCCGATCTTCGTGCTGCTCGGCTGCATCCTCGATGCCACCGGCATGGGCAAGGCGATCGTCGATTTCCTGGCCTCCCTGCTCGGCCATGTCCGCGCCGGCATGTCCTATGTTCTGCTCGGTTCGCTCTATCTCGTCTCGGGCATCTCGGGCTCCAAGGTCTCGGACATGGCGACGGTCGCGCCCGCGCTTTTCCCGGAGATGAAGCGGCGCGGCTACAAGCCCAAGGACCTGATCGCGCTGCTTTCGACCGGCGCCGCCATGGCCGATACCGTGCCGCCCTCGATCGTGCTGATCGTGCTCGGCTCCGTCGCCGGCGTCTCGATCGCGGGCCTGTTCAATGCGGGCTTCGTCATCGCCGGCGTGCTCCTCGTCGCGCTTGCCGGCCTCGCCCGCTGGAAGGCCGCGGCGGAGGACATGAAGGGCGTGCGCCGCGCGCCGTTCGCGGTGATCGGCAAGGTCGCGCTCGTCGCGGCGCCCGCCCTCATCCTGCCCTTCATCATCCGCGCCGCGGTCGGCGGCGGTGTCGCCACCGCGACCGAGGTCTCGACCATCGCCGTGCTCTATGCCCTTGTCATCGGCATCGTGCTCTACGGCGGCATCAGCCCGCGCAAGTTCTACCAGATGCTGGTGGAGACGGCGGCGCTCTCCGGCGCGATCCTGGTCATTCTCGGCACGGCGCTCGCCATGGCCTGGGCACTGACCCAGACCGGCTTCGCCCGCGACCTCGCCACCTTCATGGCAAACCTGCCCGGAGGCTGGCTCACCTTCATGGCGGTCACCATCGTCGTCTTCATGATCCTCGGCTGCGTGCTGGAAGGTCTGCCGGCGATCGTGCTGATGGCGCCGCTGATGTTCCCGATCGCCAAGAATCTCGGCATCAACGACGTGCATTACTCGATGGTCGTGGTCACCGCGATGAATATCGGCCTGATGGCGCCGCCGATCGGCATCGGCTTCTATATCGCCTGCAAGATCGGCAACGTCTCGCCCGACGAGGCGATGGGCGCGATCTGGCCCTATCTCATCGCCCTGATCGTCGGCCTCATCGTCATCGCCCTGGTGCCCGGTCTCTCGACCTGGGTGCTGTGAAGCTCACAACAAGAAACCAGACAATCCCCGAGGAGAAACGCCCATGACCATCTCGCGCCGCACCCTGCTCCAGGCGACAGCCGCCGCTTCCGCCATCGGCACCTTCCATATCGGCCGCGCCAATGCGCAGGCTGCCGAGTTCACCTATAAATACGCCAACAACCTGCCCGTCGCGCACCCGATGAATGCACGCGCCAACGAGGCGGTGGCCAAGATCAAGCAGGAGACCAACGGCCGGGTCGACATCCAGATCTTCCCGAACAACCAGCTCGGCTCCGACACCGACATGCTGAGCCAGGTCCGCTCCGGCGGCGTCGAGTTCTTCACGCTCTCGCCGCTGATCCTGTCGACGCTCGTCGCCAATGCCTCGCTTTCGGGCATCGGCTTCGCCTTCCCGAACTACGACGCCGTCTGGAAGGCGATGGACGGCGAGCTCGGCACTTACGTCCGCGGCCAGATCAACAAGGCCAACCTCGTCGTCATGGACAAGATCTGGGACAACGGCTTCCGCCAGATCACCTCGTCCAAGGGCCCGGTCAGCACGCCCGACGATCTCAAGGGCTTCAAGATCCGCGTGCCGGTCTCGCCGCTCTGGACCTCGATGTTCACCGCCTTCCAGTCGGCCCCGGCCTCGATCAACTTCGCCGAGGTCTACACCGCGCTGCAGACCAAGGTGGTCGACGGCCAGGAGAACCCGCTCGCGATCATTTCGACGGCCAAGCTCTTCGAAGTGCAGAAGTACCTCTCGCTGACCAATCACATGTGGGACGGCTTCTGGTTCCTGGCCAACCGCCGCGCCTGGGAGCGTCTCCCGGAAGACCTGCGCGCCATCGTCGCCAAGAACATCAACGCCGCCGCGTTGCTCGAGCGTGACGACGTCGCCAAGCTCAATGCCGGCCTGCAGGGCGAGCTCGCCTCCAAGGGCATGACCATCAACGAGACCAAGGCCGACGCCTTCCGCGAGGCGCTGCGCAAGGCCGGCTTCTACGCCGAGTGGAAGAAGAAGTACGGCGACGAGGCCTGGGCGATCCTGGAGAAGGCGGTCGGCAGCTCGCTGAGCTGATCTCTGCCAACGCGCTCACGCGGGTCACCCCGGGCAGGCCAAGCGCAGGCCCGGGGTGACCCACACTTGTTTTTGATATCGAAAGACCGACCACCATGGCCGACCGGCTGAAGGGCAAGATCGCCATCGTCTTCGGCGCCGGCTCCTCCGGTCCCGGCTGGGGCAATGGCAAGGCCGCCGCCGTCGCCTATGCCCGCGAAGGTGCCTGCGTCGCCTGCATCGACCTGAACCTGGCCGCGGCGGAAGAGACCGCCGCGATCATCGCCGGCGAAGGCGGCAAGGCGCTGGCGCTCGCAGCCGACGTGACGAACCTCGCCTCGGTCGAGGCCTGCGTCGCCGCGACCGTGACGCATTTCGGCCGGCTCGACATCCTCCACAACAATGTCGGCGTCACCCATATGGGCGGCCCCGTGGAATTGTCGGAGGAGCAGTTCAACGCCTCGCTCCAGCTCAATCTCGGCTCGGTCTATCGCTGCGCCAAGGCCGTGATCCCGGAGATGCTGAAGGGTGGCGGCGGCGCCATCGTCAACATCTCTTCGCTCGCCGCCATCCGCTGGACCGGCTACCCGTACTTTGCCTATTACGCCACCAAGGCAGCGGTGAACCAGGCGACGGTCGCACTCGCGATGCAATATGCCAGGCAGGGCATCCGGGCGAACTGCATCATGCCCGGGCTGATCGACACGCCGCTGATCTACAAGCAGATCTCCTCGCAATACGCCTCGGTCGAGGAAATGGTCGCCGCCCGCGATGCACAGGTGCCGATGGGCAGGATGGGCACCGCCTGGGACATCGCCAACGCGGCCGTCTTCCTCGCCTCCGACGAAGCGAAGTTCATCACCGGCGTCTGCCTGCCGGTCGATGGCGGCCAGAGCTGCACGACAGCGCCGCTGGTCTGAGTCACCGCGTCATTCTCGGGCGAAGCTCCAGGAATCGATACCATGCCGTCATGGTCGGGCTTGTCCCGACCATCCACGTCTTCCTTCATGCCATGCGGTATTTAAGACGTGGATGCTCGCCACAAGGGCGAGCATGACGGAGAGGTTGCATCGCGCCCATCGACCGTCCATTCCTTCCCTGGAACGCTTGCTCCATTTCCGCTTCGCTGCCAGAACTGTCGACAACAGGGACGGCAACTGGAACCCATAATGAGCGAAACCGCCGTTGCGGAGCTGCCGCGCGACTTCGACGAATTGCGCGCATCGATCCTCGCCCAGCGCGAGAGCCTGCCCAAGCGCATCGCCCAGATCGCGGCCTATGCGCTCGACAATCCCGACGAGATCGCCTTCGGCACGGCCGCCAGCATCGCGGTCTCGGCCGGCGTCCAGCCTTCCACCCTGATCCGCTTTGCCCAGCATCTCGGCTTCGACGGGTTCACCAGCCTGCAGGGCGTCTTCCGCGCGCGGCTGCGCGAGCGCAATTCCAGCTACGAGGAGCGCCTCAATACGCTGCGCGTCGGCGACGGCACTGCCGCGGGCAATCACCGCATCCTCGACGGCTTCCTGACCGCCTCGCGCAAATCGCTCGACGTGATGAGCCGCACCCTCGACGAAGCGACGCTCGACCGCGCGATCGATGTGCTCGCCCGCGCCGAGACGATCTATATCCTCGCCCGGCGCCGCTCCTACCCGGTTGCGAGCTATCTGGCCTATGCGCTCGGCAAGCTCGAGGTCCGCAACCAGATGATTGAATCCGCGGCCGGGCTCGATCCCGAGATGATCTCCTTCGCTACGCCCAAGGACGCCGTCCTCGTCATCAGCTTCTCGCCCTATGCGCCCGCCACCATCGAGGATGCCCGCGGCCTCGCCGAGCGCGGCGTGCCGCTTGTCGCCATCACCGACAGCGCCTTCTCCCCACTCGCCAGCATCGCCAAGCTCTGGTTCGAAGTCGCCGAGGCCGATTTCGGCGGATTCCGCACGTTGGCCTCGACCATGGCGCTCTCGATGGCGCTCGCCGTCGGCGTCGGCGAGGCACGCCGGACGGGGCGCGGTAAAGGCCGGCGTGGTGGGGGCACCTAAAACTTTAGGAACAGACATTCCGCATTGACGAAACATTGGAATTATTATTTCATTCCGGCAACAGGGGCCCTTCGGCTCCGATGACCATCGCAGCCGGGAGAGAGATATGACGGGACCGCTCGGCGGATCGGGCCACGCGCTCGACGTCATCACCATCGGGCGCGCCTCGGTCGATCTCTACGGCCAACAGATCGGCTCGCGGCTGGAGGATGTCACCTCCTTCGCCAAGTCGGTCGGCGGCTGCCCGGCCAATATCGCGATCGGCACCGCCCGGCTCGGCCTGCGCTCGGCCCTGCTCACCCGCGTCGGCAACGAGCAGTTCGGCCGCTTCCTGCACGAGCAGCTCGCGCGCGAGGGGGTGAATCTAGACGGGCTCAAGACCGACCCCGAGCGCCTGACCGCGCTCGCCATCCTCTCGGTCGAGAGCGACAAATCCTTCCCGCTGCTGTTCTACCGCGAGAACTGCGCCGACATGGCGCTGGAGGAAGGCGATATCGACCCCGCCTTCATCGCCAGGGCTCGCGCCGTCGTCGTCACCGGCACGCATTTCGCTCAGGCCAAGCCCGAAGCCGCCCAGCGCAAGGCGATGAAGCTGATGCGCGGCAACGGCGGCAAGGTCGTGCTCGACATCGACTACCGCCCGAACCTCTGGGGTCTCGCCGGCCATGATGCCGGCGACAATCGCTATATCGCCTCGCAGGCCGTCTCCGAGCGGATGAAGACGGTCCTGCCCGGCTGCGATCTCATCATCGGTACGGAAGAAGAGGTCCTGATCGCCTCCGGCGAAAGCGAACTCCTGCCGGC